>JANRKQ010000154.1:0-78929 GCA_033763395.1 Myxococcaceae bacterium | reverse complement strand
CGCAGCTTCCTCACCGCGCTCGGCATCATCATCGGCGTGGCCGCCGTCATCGCGATGGTGGCCATCGGCGAGGGCGCGCGCGCGCAGGTGGAAGAGACGTTCGCCGCCATGGGCACCAACCTGCTCATCGTGATGCCCGGCTCGTCGTCGGCCGGCGGCATGCGCGGCGGCTTCGGCACCCAGCCCACGCTGACGTGGGACGACCTCAAGGCCATTCAGACCGAGGTGCCGTCGGTGGCCGCGGCCGCGCCCACGCTGCGGCTCCAGGCGCAGGTGCAGAGTGAGGAACAGAACTGGGGCACCAGCGTGCAAGGCACCACGCCCACGTACTTCGAGGTGCGGCGCTGGCGCACGAAGCTCGGGCACCCGATGACCGAGGCCGACCTCGAGGCGGGAGGCAAGGTGATGTGGCTCGGCGTCACCGTCACCGACAAGCTGTTCGGGCCCGAGAGCGACCCGGTGGGGCAGATCGTCCGCGTCAAGGGCGTGCCCTTCACCGTCGCGGGCGTGCTGGAGAAGAAGGGGCAGAGCCCGATGGGGCAGGACTACGACGACACCGTCTTCGTGCCGACCTCGACCTTCAAGTCGCGCCTCAACCCCGGGCTGGGGAACTTCCTCTCGGGCGTCATCTTCGTGCAGGTGCGCGCCACCGAGAGCACCCAGAAGGCGCAGCGTGAGGTGACGGCGCTCCTGCGGGACCGGCACCGCCTCGGCCAGGGCCTGGAAGACGACTTCAGCATTCGCAACCTCGCCGAGGTGGCGAGCGCGCAGCAGCAGGGCGCTGACACGCTCTCCGCGCTCCTCGCCTCCATCGCGGCGGTGTCATTGCTGGTGGGCGGCATCGGCATCATGAACATCATGCTGGTGAGCGTGACGGAGCGGACGCGGGAGATCGGCATTCGCATGGCCGTGGGGGCGACGCCGGGCCAGATTCTGGCGCAGTTCCTCGTCGAGGCGCTGGCGCTGGCCATCGTGGGCGGCCTCGTCGGCGTGGGCCTGGGTCTCTTCGCGGCGCAGCAACTGTCGGTGCAGTTCGGCTGGCCCTTGATGGTGCGGCCCGACATCGTGGCGCTCGCGACCGGCTTCTCGGGCCTCGTCGGCGTGGGCTTCGGCCTCTACCCGGCGCTCAAGGCCTCGCGCATGGACCCCATCACCGCCCTGAGGTTCGAGTGAGGCTCGTCGCCGCGGCGCTGCTGCTGTCGTCCGTCGCGTCGGCCGAGGGGCTCACGCTCGAGACTGCCGTGGCGAAGGCGCTGGAGCAGGTGCCGGCGATGAAGGCCGCGCGCGCTCAGGAGCTGGCGGCGAACGCGCGGGCCCGGGAGTCCTTCGCGCCCCTGCTCCCGCAGGTGAGCCTGGGCCTCTCGTACAGCCGGGCGACGGCGAACTTCGTGGGCCGCCCGGGCCAGGTGCCCAACACCATCGCTGGCGCGCAGCCGCTGAGCCTCGACTCATTCGACTTCTTCACCGGCAACGTCACCGCGCAGGTGCTGGTGTGGGACTTCTTGTCGACGTGGAACCGGCACCAGGCGGCGAAGGCGCAGGCTGAAGGCCAGGCGGCGCAGACGAAGGCGCTCGAGGTGACGACGGTGCTGAACGTGCGCACGGCGTACTTCGCGGCCCGCGCGCAAGACGACCTCGTGCTGGTGACGCAGGCGGCGCTCGACAACACGAAGGCCCACCTCGCGCAGATTGCCGCCTTCGTCTCGGCGGGCGCGCGGCCCGAAATCGACCTCGCGCAGGTGAAGCTCGAGGTGGCGAACGCGAAGCTGCAGCTGGTGAACGCGAAGAACGCGGCCGCGCTGGCGAGGGCGCGGCTGGCGCAGGCGATGGGCGTGCCGGGGCCGCTGACCGAGCCGCTGGTGGACGGGCCTCCGAAGCCGCTTGCGGCCGAAGACGAGGCGCTCGACGCGCTCCTCCCGAAGGCGGTGGCCGCGCGGCCCGAGTCGAAGCAGCTCGAGGCGCAGGTGCGCGCGAACGAGCGCTCGCTGGCCGCGGTGAAGGGCACGTACTGGCCGACGCTGACGGCGCAGCTGTCGGGCAACGCGCAGGCGCGCACCTTGACGAACGTGGTGCCCAACGTGAGCGGGCAGCTGGCGCTCTCGTGGCCGCTCTACCAGGGAGGCCTCACCGACGCGCAGGTGGCCGAGGCCGAGGCGACGCTGGCGGCGGCCCAGGCGCAGGTCGAGACGCTGACGAACCAGGTGCGCCTCGACGTCGAACAGGCGCGCCTCGACGTGCACGCCGCGAAAGAGGCGCTCGAGGTGGCGCACGAAGCGAAGGCCGCGGCGGCCGAGCGGCTGCGCCTGGCCGAGGGGCGGTACCAGGCCGGCGCGGGCAGCATCATCGAGCTGTCGGACGCGCAGGTGGCCTTCACCCAGGCCGGTGCGCAGGTGGCGCAAGAGACGTTCGCCCTCGCCGCCGCCCGGGCCCGGCTCAGCGCGGCCATGGGCGAGTGAGGCGCGGGTGAGCTACAACCGAGTCATGCGTCGTCTGGCTCTGCTCCTCGTCTCCGCGTCGGCGGCGCTCGCCCAGCCGGTGACGGCGCCCACCTACGACGAGGCCGAGGCGGCGAAGCTGGCGGCCGGTGAGATTCTCGTGCGCGACGCGGTGCCGACCGGCGGCAAGGGCGTGGCGTCGTACGCGTTCGGCGTCGTCGACGCGCCGAGCGACGAAATCTGGGCCATCATCAGCAACTGCAAGCTCTTCTTCCAGTTCATGCCGCGCGTGAAGAAGTCGTGGGTGAAGACCGAGCCGGGCGTCGGAGAGATCTGCCACGTCGAGCTCACCATGCCCTTCCCGCTCCCCGACCTCTGGAGCGACTCGAGCCACGAGATTCGCGAAGAGCCCAAAGGCCACTACCTGCGCGCGTGGAAGATGGTGCGCGGCACCTACCACCGCAACGACGGCTCGTGGACCATCGTGCCCTTCGGCGACGGCACCAAGAGCCTCGTCGTCTACACCGTCGACACGGACCCGAAGATGGCGGTGCCGAACGGGCTCATCCGCCTGGGTCAGAACACATCGCTGCCCGAGGTCATCCTTCGCATCCGCCAGCGGGTGACGACGCTTCGGGCTGCCACGCCAGCCGCGGCGGCGCCGTCGAAGTAGCAACGCCCCCGTCGGCCTCGACCCATTCGTCAGGGCCCGGGCGGGCTGCGGCCGCGATTGAGATCTATCGCTGGACCGGACGACGTCGTCGCGTCAGGGCCCCAGGGCCCCGTCGTCAGGCCTCGTCTCTCGTCGCAGGAGGTGGGCCATGCATCGTGTGCTGACAGGTCTCCGCTTCGTCTCGCGCCCCGCTCGTCGCTGAAGGCGTCGTCGTCTTCGGCGGGCAGGCGCGGCTTCCCTTGACGGCGCTCCCACGCGCCTCGCGGCACCTGTCTGTCCCGACTTCATGACCTCTTCGCGTCGACGCCCTCGCGGGCGGAACCCTGTCACGTCCCTGCATCACCTCCGGCACCACCAGCTCCTCCTCGAGGCGCTGCGAACCCTCTTCCGCGTCGAGCTGACCGACGCGCGCCTCACCCCCCTTCGCATCGTCGCCGTCGAGCTCGCCGCCGATGGCGCCTCGGCCCGTGTCGCCTGGGCCGGCCCCGACGACGTCGCCCTCCGCCTCGCCCTCGAGCGCGCAGGCGGCTTCCTGGAAGCGAGGCTCCGCGAGTCACTGGGTTGGAAACGAACCCCCCGGCTGCGCTTCGTCTGGCTCGGCCTCGACGCCGCGCCGCTCGAGGAGGAGCCGTCATGACCCCCCTCGTCCTCCCCACGCGACAGGCGCCGCTGTGGGTCTGGCGGCGAGCGCTCCCCGACGACACCCGGCGCCAGCTCGTCGCGCTCGCCGAACGGCCCTGGGTCCGCCACCACGTCGCCGTCATGCCCGACGCGCACGTGTCGGGTCACGTGGCGGTGGGCACGGTCTTCGTCACCGACGACGTCGTCGTGCCCGGTGCGCTCGGCGACGACCTGGGGTGTGGCGTCGCCGCCGTGCGGCTCTCGGCCTCGGCGACCGACCTCACCCGGCGCGACCTCGAAGCGCTGCTGCACCACTGGACCGGCTCGATCCCTACCGGCGACGGCGTTCATCGCGGGCGAGCGGCCACCCTCACCTTCGGCCTGTCGACGAACTCGCTCGAGCGCCAGGCGCGCCGGCTCGCGCCGAGGCACCTGGGCACCCTGGGCGGCGGGAACCACTTCCTCGAGCTCGACCGCGCGCATGACGACTCGGTGTGGCTGCTCGTCCACTCCGGCTCGCGGGGCGTCGGGGGCGCCATCGGCCAGCACCACCAGCGCGTCGCGGGTGGGCCGCTCGAGCCCCTCGTCCTCACCTCACCTGACGGCGCCGCCTGTTGGCACGACCTGCACGTCGCGTTCACCTTCGCGCGACGAAACCGTGCGCACCTCATGGCCGCGGCGCTCCTGGGTGTGCGTGAGGTGCTGGGCCTGGGCGCCGAAGAGGACACCCAGCTCGACCTGCACCACAACGTCGTCGCCCGGGAGACCCACGCGGGCGAAGTGCTGCTGGTGCATCGAAAGGGAGCGATTCGCGCTGCCCGAGGCTCGCTCGCGCTCATCCCCGGGTCGATGGGCACCGCCTCGTACCTCGTGCGCGGGCTCGGGCACCCGGCGTCGTTCGAATCGGCCTCGCACGGCGCAGGGCGGGTGATGACACGGCGCGAAGCGCGGGCTCACGTGCCGCGCGCGAAGCTGGTGCAGCACCTCCGACACGTCGTCTTCGACACCGACAAGGCCGAGTCCCTGGTCGAAGAGGCTCCCAGCGTCTACCGGCCCATTCGCGAGGTGCTGGAGGACGAAGCCGACCTCGTCGAGCCGGTGCTCCGGCTCGAGCCCCTCGTCGTGCTCAAGGGCTGACCTGCGTCGTCACAGGTCGACGCGCACCACGTCGAAGAAGTTCTTCCGCTGGTCGGGCTCGGCGAACTTCTGGTTGTTGAGGTCGCAGATCCACGCGGTCGACCCATCGACGAGCAGGTGGGTCGCCGCGAGGTCTGCCGGCTGGAAGAGCGGCAGCACGATGGGCGTGGTGAGGAGCCCCGCGGTGCCCAGCGTCACGTCGAGCGCGCCCGCGGGCGTGATGCGGGCGAGGTAGGTGACGCCGAGGCCCGTGAGGTACAGCACGATGCTTCCGTCGGGCCGCAGCACCGCGCCGCGAATCGTCGAGATGGGCTGCGGCATCGTCACGTCGACCCGGCCATTGGGCCCGAAGCCCGTGTCGGGCATCCCCTCAGCGTTCGTCTGCAGCATCCGCACCCGGTACACGCGCGTGCCGCCGACGTCTACCGACGCCGCGCCGAGAACGACGAGCTTCCCGTCGGGCCGCCCCAGCATCGCCTCGCCGCCGCCGCCCGAGACGCGCACGAAGCCGTTCGTTCCGAACGTCATGTCGTCGGTGCCATCGGCGTTGACGCGCCCGAGCACCAGGCTGCTGTCGCCGCCGCCCACCACCACCTTGCCCGACGACTGGAGCACCATGCCGCGCACGGCCTCGTTGTCCGTCCGGCTCCCGAACGCGTTGCCGAACCCGACACCGGCGACCTTGCTGAACGACGTGTCGGGAGAGCCGTCGGCGTTGAAGCGCGCCACGAAGAAGTTCGACTGCACCGTGCCGCCCACAAGCAGCTTGCCGTCTGGCTGCATGAGAATGCGCGCATACGTCGCGTCGATGAGGTCCATGCCCGAGCGGAAGGTGTCGATGCGCAGGCCCCCGGCGTTCCCAAAAGACGTGTCGAGCTGGCCGTTGGCCGTGTAGCGGGCCAACACCACGCTGCCCGAGCCGGGGATGACGAGGCTCCGCCCGTAGCCAGCGACGATGATGCCGGTGCCGTCGACGATGAGGTCGCTGATGCTGTCGCTGTCGAAGTTGCCGATGAGGGTCGGCATGCCGCCGTCGGCGTCGGAGAAGACGAGGCCGTCGCGGCCGAAGGTGGGGTCGAGCTGTCGCGAGGTGTCGAAGCGCGCGAGGAAGAGGTCGGCGCCGCGGGTGCCTCCGTCGTCGACCGACGCTGCTCCGGCTGCCACGAGCTTGTCCCCCTGCTTCGCGATGGCGTAGCCGAGGCCGTTGACGCCCGGCGGGAGAATCGAGCGGTACAGCAGCGTCATGCCGGCGTCCGTCCCCGCGCCACCATCGGGCGACGGCGTAGGCCCGGGACAGGCGAACAGCGCAAGACACGACAGGACGACGGGCAAGCAGCGCATGTGGGTTCCTCCCCCAGAGGGTGTGCAGGTCGAGTTAGCGAAGGCAGCGCCGCACGCAAGCGACTGATGCGAAGTCAGCGCATGTCGCCTGGTGCCGAGCGACGGTGAGAATGGGTCGGCTCCGAGTCGGTTGGGACCGACGTCGTGCGATGGATGCGGTCAGGCCAGGCTCCGGGAGAACCGCGCTGGGACGGGTGACGTTCGTCTCGGCGAGGCAGACCTCGACCGCCACAGGGAGCTGGGGGGCTGTCAGCATCGTTGACGTTCCTCACTCGTGCGTTGAGAAAACAAATCCCTGAAATTCATGAGGAAACTCCGGCTGGCCCAGGGCGACAACCTCGGTGTCTTCCCCACACGCCCTCACTTCACCGCACGGAGCCACACCATGAGCAACGTCAAGGTCGCCGACTTCATCCGTTCCTCTGCGTCGTACGTTCGCGCCAACGTGGCCCAGGCCAACAAGGACGGGAACTCGTTCCTCACGAAGACCGAGGCGAAGGCGCTGGCGAGGGACCTCAAGGACAACTTCGAGAACCACCGCGCTGGGGCGCAGGCCAACGGCTCGGTCACGGCCTCCAAGTTCGTCAGCCGCTTCACGGACTACGTCGCGGTTATGGCGAAGCGCGCGGACGTGAACGGCGACGGCTTCCTCAGCAGGGCCGAGGCGCGCCGGCTGCCGGTCGACCTGCAGGACAACTTCAAGAACTACTCGCTGTACCGCTGAAGCGGCCATCGAGTCGTCGTGCGCGGCCCGGTGCTCCTTCGTGGAGGCCGGGCCGTCGTCGTTCAGTCGCCCACCGCTCGACACGCCAGTGGCTCCGTCGCCGCCTGAGATTGAGCTGAGATGTCAGGGAGCCCACCGAAGCCTAGGGTTTCCGCATGCTTCGAATGCTCGTCCTCGGCCTCACCCTGTCGTCCTTCGCCTGCGCTCCACCCTGCGAGAAGCCTGCCCCCCCGCCACCTCCAGACCCGCCAGACGCGGGGCCGCCACCCACGCTGCTGCGGTGCCAGCCGGTGGGCCTGTCACCTCGCACGGCGCCTGCGGGCGCGGCCGTCGACGTCACCCTCGGACTCTTCTGCGAGGGCGCCGACGAGGGGCGCGAGGTGACGGTGGCGATTCGTGCGCGCTGGGCCGACCGCACCACGAGTGACTTCACCCGCACCGTGACGCTCAAGGCCGGAGACACCGACGTTTCAGTGCGCCTCCCCGCGGGCCAGCTCGCCGTCGGGCCGCGCGCTGCCGTGTTCGACGTCTCGCTCCAGAGCTCAGCGACGGCGCCCATCGAGCTGGCGACGCCCGAGGCCGAGCTGTCCATCGCGGGCCACCTCGCGGCCGACGCCGTGGCGACGCAATGGGCTGGCGTCGAGGCGTTCGACCCAGCGCCCCCCTCGATGGCCGCCAGGCGCGTCGCCGTGCTGGTCCGCGACGTGACGGGCGATGACATGCTCGACGCGCTGGTGGTGTGGCGCGACGGCTCGACGCTCACCTTCGAGACCTTCACTGGCCCCGCGCTCTCGCGGCTGGGGACGCGCTCCGTCACCGACCCGCGGCTCGCCGTCGGCACCGCGAACGAGACCGTGCGCTTCGCCCGGCGCCGCGGCGCCACCTCGGACCGCAGCGGCGCGCTCCACTGGTACGCCGTCGACGCCACCCCGCAAGAAGCGCGGGTCGTCGTGGTCGACGTCACCGACGGCATGCCCGGCATGCCCCGCGTGTACGACTCCATGGGTCTGCCGCGCGTCGAGCGCGTCATCGGCAGCGACGCCATCTTCGACGCCACCGTGATGGACAACGGCGCGCCTGAGCGCCTCCTCACCTTCATCGGCAACGACGCGGGCCGGCGCAGCTTCGTCACCGTCGTCACCCAGGCCATCTCGGGCAAGCTCATGGTGCTGTCGAACGTGCCCGCCTTCGACGGCGTCACCCCGGCGGACGTCCTCGGAGGCATGGTTCAAGCGGGGCTCACGCGCAGCTGGAAGGTGACGGCGCCGCCCACCATCGCCGTCGACCCCGGCAACGTGCTGGCGTGGGTGCACGTTCCTCCGCTCAACCAGCGACAGGCCACGGTGCGGCGCGCGCCCATCAGCGGGCCGGGTGCGGGGACGTTGACGGGTGGCGTGGCGGCGTACGCGACGTCGACGGGAGAGGCGCTCGTGCACCTCACCACCGCCGACGCTGATGGCGACCGCACGCCGGACCTCGTGCTCGTCACGCGCGACGACGCCGTTCCCGCGGCGGTGCGGACGTTCTCCGCCGACCTCCAGGGCGCCATCACCACCACCCGGCGGGTCGACCTCCCGGTGACGACGTTCGACGCTGCCAACGTCTCGGTGTGGACCTCGGCGCAGGCGCCTCACGCGAAGGCAACGTGCGGCGGCGACGACCGCTGGTGTGGGTCGACCGACCACTTCCTCGTCGTCAGCGGCGGCTCGGTGGTGGGGGTGCCGGTGCTGGCGGCGGTGGGGCGCACCGCCGCCGGTGTGTGGCCCTTGTCGGTGCCGACCCGCAACCAACTCGAGCGGGGCTCGAGCAGCGGCGCCGCCCGCATCGGCGTGCTCCCCAGCGAAGCCCGCCCCCAGAAGCGGCTCGTCTTCGGGCGCGTCCTGCCAGACGACGAGGTGGTGCTGGCCACCCACCCGAACGGAGTCTCCATACGCCTGAGCGCCGCCCGCGGGGGGCTCGACCTCGGTGGCATCGAGGCGCCCACCGACTTCACGTCGCTGCGCTTCACGCAGGCGCCCTGGCTGGTCGAAGACGCGGCGACGCGAGAGACCTTCATCATCGTGCCGAACGAGCCTGGCGCCGCCGACGCGCGCTGGAGCGTGTGGCTCCTCACCGCGGCTGGCCTCGTGGGCCCCTCGACGTGGACCTTGCCCACTGCGCTGGGGCGCTTCCGGCCGCTGGCGCACTCGTCGGGGGCCCTCGACTTCGCCCGACAGGACGGCGCCAAGCTCGAGCAGCTCTCCCTCACCATGGCCCAGGCGCGGCAGCTCGTCGTGGGCGGCACGGCGCGCACCTTCACGATGGGCGACGTCAAGATGCTGGGAGGCGTCGACCGCTCGCCGCTCGGCCGCGACGGCGCGCGGGTGGCGCAGCTGAAGATTCGAGAAGAGGCAGCGCTCAAGCGCCGCCAGCAAGAGAGCACGAAGTGGAAGGCCATCGGCGTGGGTCAGGACGCCACCGTCGGGGCGACGGAGACGATCGCCGTGCTGGGCGTCGACGAGAGCGACCCGTGCCCGTACCGCACGGTGCTGTACCCGGGCGACCCGTCGACGACGACGCCGGTGACGCTGTCCGAAAGCACCAGCGACGGGTGCGCCGACCTCGACGTGCCGGTGGTGACCGGTGACGTGTGCGGCATCGGCGGCCAGCAGGTGGTGACAGCGCAGCGGCAGCCGGGCTCGAGTGACGACTCCATCTGGAACTTCCACGTCTGGCTGCGGGCCGGCACCGGCATCGTGCGGGCCGAGATTGGCCGCGTCGAGCTGCCGATGGCCGAGCGCCCGACGGTGAGCCTCGGAGACGTCAACGGTGATGGCACGGCCGACCTGGTGGTGTCGTCGGAGAACCGGCCGGCGGCGGTGTTCTTCAACGACGGGCTGGGGCAGAGCTTCGGCGGCGCGTCGGTGCGCGGCTTCTCGGACGCGGTGCGCAGCATTCCCGGCGCGGGCCCGGGCTTGGGGGGCGGCCAGACCGCGTGCGGCGCGGGCCTGCAGTGCGGCTTCGGCATCGGAACGCGGACGACAACGAGCCAGGCGAACAACAAGGCCGAGCTCCTCTGAGCAGCCGCGGCTCCCTGAACGCAAGGCCGCGCTTTCGACCCTGAGGGCCTGCGGGCAGACACGACGGAGTTCGCCTGCTCCGAGCTCAGACGTCCGGCGGGCCGGGACTCGGGCGCTTGGCGAGCGGCGTTCTGCCCGAGAGGCCGCCCACAAGGGCGACGCACCTCTTCGGCGCCACCCACCTCGACCGTCATCACGCTGGCGTCGGCCGAGGCCAGCTCGTGCGGAAGCGGGGGTTCGTGTCTCGCGGTCAGCGGCGTCGGCGGCTCGACTTCTGCAGCCACGGCGGCACCGGCGCATCGCCGCCCCGTGCACGCAGCTTCTTCACCCCGCGCACCGCCATGCGCTCGACGACTGGAGTCGGAGGCACCACCAGCGGACCGATGGTGGCGAGCACCGCAGGCAGTTCGCTCGTGGGCTGGTCGACGAAGACGAGCGGCTCCGGGTCCTCGGGGACGAAGACGGGCTGCGCGACGAGCGGCGCTGGCTCGACGGGGCTGGGGCGCATGGCCCAGTTGCCGCAGAACCCCAGGGCGAGGCCCACCAACGCTGCCACCGGCGCAGCCCACGGACGCGACACGGGCGCTGCGCGGCGCTTCGAGGGCTGGGCCTTCGGCTGCGGCGTCACCGGACGAACTACCGCGACGGGCTCTTCGACCGCGGCGACGACGGGCTGCGCCACGACCTGCGGAAGCTCGATGGAGGCGGTGCGCGTGCGGCGCTCGTCCAGGTGGGCGGTGAGCGCGCGCTCCTGCGCGAGCCGGCCGTCGAAGAGCTGGGCCATGAACTCCGCGCGCGCGTCGGGCCGCCACATGAAGGACGACACGGCCTTCTTCAGCTCCTTCGCGAACGCCGCTCCCGTGGCGTAGCGCCAGGCGCGGTCAGTCGACAGCGCGCGGAACATCACCTCATCGAGCGACTTGCCGAGCATCACGTGCAGCGTCGACGGCGGCGCGAAGCGGCGGCTCTCCACGGCCTTCACCCGCTCGTCGAAGCCCTCGGCGCGGCGCAGTGGCTCGCCCGACAGGCCTTCGTACAGGAGCGCCGCGAGCGAGAAGACGTCGGCCTTCGGGTCGGGCGGGCGGCCATGGAGCACCTGCTCCGGCGCCAGGTACGGGCCCGTCGCCTCGAGCACCTCGGGCCACGAGCGGCGCCGCGCGACACACGGGAACAGGCCCGCCTCGAGCAGCTTCACGCTGCCATCGAAGGCCACGGCGACGGCGTGCGGGCTCACCAGCCCATGCGACGTACGCGCGTGCACGGCGCCGAGCGCGAGCGCCGCGTCGTGCACCGCCGCCAGCACGAAGCCCAGCGGCATCGCGCGGCCCTGCGCCCGGCACGCCGAGAGCACCTCGGCCAGGGTCGCGCCGGCCACGCGCTCCGTCACCCAGAAGGTGCCCTCGTCGGAGACCTCGCAGTCGAACACCGAGGCGAGCAGCGGGTGGTACAGCTTCGACGCCTCGTGCGCCCAGGCCTCGACGAGCGGCCCGTCACCGTCGCCCACGTCGAGCTGCCGCAAGTCGACGACGTGCACCTGCTGGCCGTCACGGCGAAGGGCGAGCAGCCGGCGCGCGGAGCCCTTCGACAGGCGGCGCACGACTTCACAGCGGCCGATGGTCCAGCCGGCGCACGGGTCGCCGACGAGGTCGCCCTCGAGCAGGTTGCCCGTCGCTGGAGGCGGCTTCACCGGCGCGGGCGGGAGGCCCTTGAGCGGCAGGTCGGCGCGCTCCCACGGCTGGCCGACGCAGAACGACTGGCCGGGCAGCAGGAAGGTCTGTGTGGGAATGCGGTTCTCGGCGGACGAGTCGCTCACCTCCGCCCGGTCAGCAAGCGGGGTGCCCCCATGCAGGCCCTTGAATCGTCGGCGCGGGTGTAAAGCGGCGGCTCACACCTCGAGGTGACAGGTGGTGTGCGCGAGGGGCGAGGCTGTCCGGCGCGAGGACACCAGGCGTCACTGGCAGCTGGTGTCCGCTGGCGTGTGGCTGGACGCGTGAGCGCCCCCGTCGAGGGAGGCCGTCACCGTCCCGCAACGAGCGGGCACACACCGCACAGCCGTGCTCAGCTTCTCCCGTGCTCTCGACGTTGATGCTGCTGACGCTGGCGCAGTCCCCGTCACTCCTCGAGTCGGCGCCCCGCGGCGCGCGGCTGCTCGCTCAGGCCGACGCGCCGCTCGTCGCACCCGAGCCCACGCAGTCGCTGGCGTCGCAAGTCGAGGCGTTGAACGTCCGCATTCGCGGCATCAACGTGAACTGGCCGACGGGCGCCGTCGTCGTCTCGTACGCGGGTGGCGTGCTGCTCTACATCGTCGCGGTCACCATGCTCACCCTGCTGCCGCTCGGGCTGCTGACGGGAACGCCGCTGCTCGTCTTCTCGGGGCTCGGCATCGCGGGCGCCGGCCTGCTCATCGGAGGCCTCGTCGTCGGCTCGAACACGGCCGCCGCCGCGCGGGCCGAGCGAGAGGAGCTGATGAAGGAGCGTGACCGCCTCAAGCGTGAAGTCGAGACCACCTCGCCGCCGCCCATCCCTGGCGTGGAGCGGCTGCCGACGTTCGCCCCGTCGCTCCTTCTGGCGCGGTTCTGAAAACGATGGACTTCACGCCGCGCGAGCTCGAGCTGCTCGAGGCCGCGACCACGACGGCTGATGCCGCCGCGCGTGACGTGCTGGCCGACGTGCTGCTCGAGCGCGACCACCCACTCGGCGAGCTCCTCCGGCTCGAGGCCGAGGAGCGCGACCTCTCCCGCCGGCGCGAGCTCGAGCGCACGCTCAAGGAGTCGCTGCGCAGCACGCTGTTGCCCTGGGCGAGGGAGATCGAGCTCGACCGCGGGCTCCCAGCGTGGGCCCTCTTTGCGCCACGGCTGCGCGTCCTCACGCAGGCCGACGCCGACACGACGTGGCCGGTGCCGGCCGTCACGGTGAGCGGAGAGTTCCGCGAGGCGATGCCGCTGTTGCGCTCGATGGCGGTGCGCCGGCTGCGCGAGCTCGACCTCTCTCCGGTGTGGGCGACGTCGCCGTTCACCATGTGGGTCGACGGGCCGCCGCCGCCGCTCGAGGTGCTCCCGGCGCTCCAGTCGCTCGCCTTGCCGCTCGGTGAGGTGCCGGCCCACTGGGTGCCGATTCTCACGCCGGGCTTCGCGCAGGTGCGAGAGGTGTCGGTGGGCATCGGGCCGGGCTTCGAGCTGCCGGACTGGGTGCTCGCGCTGCCGAGGCTCCAGCGGGTGCGGCTGGTGCCGGGACGAGAGCCGGGCGACGGGCTCGTGGTGGACGCGGCGCTCGCGTGGAGCGAGTCAGCGCCGGGCCGAGCCCTCGAGTGGCTGGGCGAGACGCTCGACGGCGCGGGGCTGCGACGGGCGCTGCGGCCGGCACTCCCGGGCGAGCGGGTGGTGCTCCCCGAAGAGACGACCCTGCGCGCCGAGCTCGAGCCCGAGGCGTCGACGTCGCGGGTCTTCCGCGTGCGCGACGCGCCCATGGTGGTGCTGCGCGCCGAGGACGCCCCCGCGGCGGACCTCTTCGGCGCGCCGCTGCACCCCCACCTCGTGCGCGCGAAGGGGCTGGTGCGCATTCGTCGCGCGCTCTTCGTCGAGCTCGAGACTCCCGGCGAGGTGCTGTCGCGCGAGCGGGTGGCGCCGGCGCTGGCCGTCCGCCGCACCCAGCAGCTCCTCTCGGCGCTCGAGGCGTGGTGGGGCCCGTCGGCGCCAGACGTCTTGTCGGGCGAGTGGGTCGGCCTTGGGCGAGACCAGCTCCGGGTGCGGAGCGACGGCAGCCTCGCGGTCATCCCCACGCTGACGCGACGCCTGGGCCCCGATGCGCACGCGCTGCCCGAGCTCGCCGGCGTGCCGCTGGCGTGGAGCCGGACCTCGACGATGCTGCTCGAGCTCGCCGGCGCGGTGCTGTTCGAGTGGCTCACGGGCCTGTCGTTCCTCGACAGCCACGACGGGAGCGCGCTCGCCGTGCATCGGCGCCTGGTGTTGCGAAAGCGGCATGCCCCACGGCCCTCGGCGGTCGACCCGGCGCTCGAGCCCTTCGATGGGCTGGTGGAAGCGGCCGTTCAGCAGGGCTGCACGCTCGAGGCGTTTCGCGAGCGGCTGGGCAGCGTACCGGGCCGGGCGGGCTGAGCTGGAGCGTCGCGATTCCTTGCTACAACGGAACGGACCATGCCCCTGCTCCGGTCGCCGCTGGTGGATTCGTCTCGGCTTTGGGCGGGCCGCGTCGTCGTGGCGGCGGCCGTGCTGACGGCGATGACGACGACGGCCGATGACAGGGGGCCCGACGGTGGTGTCGCCCCGGCCGGTCTCCCGCTCAGCTCCATCGGAGGAGCGCCCCCGGGCGTGCCGGAAAAGGCTCCCGGCCGTCTGGGCAGCGGCGCCGGGCCAGCGGCGGCGGTTTCCCTCGGCGCCATCGTCGCGCGTGGGCCGCTCGACGCCGCGCTCGTTCGACGGGTCCTTCGTGCGCACCTCGGCTTGCTGAAGCACTGCGCGACGCTGCACCCTGGCACCGGCAAGCTCGTGGTTGGCTTCGTCATCACCCCGAAGGGGGCCGTCAGCGATGCGAAGGTCATTCGAAGCACGTTCGGTCAAGCAGACCTCGACGCCTGTGTCGTCGACGTGGTTCGCCAGCGGGTGTTCCCCACCCCGCGAGACGGTGGCGTGGTGGACGTCGAGGTGCCGCTCGAGTTCGCGAAATCGTGACGGCGTTCATCTGCCACGGGGCTGTTCGTGAGCGCCGAGCCGACGAGCCCCCACCCGACCGCTCTTCGTTCTCGTTGGCGTGCGGTGGTGGCGCCAGGGAACCTTCCGCGCGTGAGACCAGACGTGAGCCCGGCCCCCTCACGGGAGTGCCTCCCAGGCACGCGGGTCGACGCCAGCCGCGCCGCTCCGAGAGTGACCTCTGCTATTCGGGCGCGATGCGCCTGCTGCTGCCGATCTGTCTCATCCTCGTCTCGTGCCGCACCACGCAGATCAACACCGCGCCATTGCCAGCAGCCGGTCCCGAGCCAGTGCGTGAAGGGCCCGACACCGAGCCGCCCGACGCGGGCCCGCCACCCGAGCCGCCCGACGCGGGGCGGCCACCCGAGCCGCCGGAGCCGATGGTGAGTGCCACGCTCGTCGACGCCGGAGCCCCGGTGGTGAGGCCCGCCCCAGCCACGCCCCGGCCGACGCCCAGCCGCCCCGCACCGCGCCCCGATGCAGGCATCGCCGCGCTCGTGGTGGACGCCGGGGTCGCGCCCTCCAGCGAACCCGCTGCGCCTCCTCCAGCGCCCCCCAGCCTGTGGACGCAGCGGCCCGGCGCGTCGGCGGGCTTCTCGGGGGTCGGTCCGGCCGGCTTCACCATCGAGGGCACCACGAGCAGCGTCACCGTCACCGACGACGGCCGCGTCTTCACCGTCGTCGTCGACCTCGCCTCGATGAAGACGGGCATCGCGCTGCGAGACGAGCACATGCGCGAGAAGTACCTGCACGTCGACCGCTTCCCGAGCGCGGTGCTGACCGTTCCACGTCAAGCGGTGGCGCTCCCGGACGAGGGCCCACGCGACGGCACGGCGACGGGCTCGATGTCGATTCACGGCGTCACGAAGGAGCAGCCGTTCACCTTCAAGGCCACCTGCGCGAAGCGTGTCTGTGACGTCGCAGGCACGGCGAAGCTCAACTTCAACGATTTCGGCGTAGCGGTGCCCTCGTATCTGGGCATCACGGTGAAGCCGAACGTCACGGTGACGGCGAAGTTCAGGCTCGCGCGCGAGTGACATTCAGACTCGCCGCGACAGACCAGTGCTCACCTCACCGGCGCCGCGCGGGGGTCTCTCACGAGGCGGTCGACCTGCTGCCGGTAGACGGCCTCGCTCGAGAGCGAGCCATCGGCCGCGCGGGCCCGCAGCTCATCGTCCGGCGGGCGCTGCCAGAAGTGGAAGCTCAGGCGCGCGGCGAGCTCGAAGGCGTCGAGCGTCACGGTGCCGTCAGGGCCCGGGCCAGTGCCCGACTCGAGGTGGTACAGAAAACCCGGTGAGCCCAGCATGAGCGTCAGCACGTCGGCGACGGCGTCGGGCGCCACGGGCGTCGCGCCGGCCGTCTGCACGTAGAAGTCCGCTTCTCCGGGGCGCAGCGGCGCGCGGTGCGCGAGCGGGGCGAGCCGGTCGACGAGGGCGCGCAGGCACGCGGCGTCGTTGCCGGCGTCGGCGTCGGTGGCGCAGGCCCCGAGGAGCTGGCCCAGGCGCGCCGACGGGCGCGTCAGCTGGTTCGCGACGGCGACGGCGGTGGCCCACGAGGCGTCGACGGCCGGCTGCTGCACCGTCTGGTCGAGCCGGGTGAAGCCGCCGTGGGTGTCTCCCGGCGCGGCCACCCGCGCGTCGGTGGGCACCTGCTCGAGCGTGGGCTGCACGGCCGACACCACCGACGTCGCCGCCATCGGGAGCGCCGCGCGCACGAAGTCTTCGACGGCGTTGCGGTACTCGTCGCGGCTCAAGCGGCGCAGCGGCAGTTCGGGCGCCGGCTGGGGGACGCAGGTGAACGGGCTCGGCGTCTCACCGCGTGGCCCCGGAGGTGTGGGCGGCGACGTCGGCCCTTCGACGGGCTCCGTGCCGGGCGTTCCCGGCGACGTCGTCGACCCCGTGGAGAGGCCGCCCACGAGCGTTCCTTCACAGGCTGTCAGGGCGAGGGCTGCGACAGCGCCCACGAGCCGCGTCCGAGTCATGTGGGTGTGAAGCGCAACCCACCACCTACGGCTCAGCGGCGCGGACAGAGCCCACAACCAGCTTCAATCATTGATGTTCTGGCGTCACTTAAAGCAGGCCTTGAGGTCGGCCGAGGCCTTCACCTGCGCGAGGCACTTCGTCTGGCGGGTGATGGTGGCGTCGGTCTCCTTGTCCTTCAGGCAGACGCCTTTGAAGAAGTCGAGCGTCTGCTGGTCGGGCGGCTCACCGACGGTCTTCCCGGCCTTCTCGAAGGCCTTGAGGAACGTGTCGCAGACGCCAGGTGAGGCAGCCGCGGCGGGGAGCGAGAAGACGACGGCGGCGGCGAGGATGAGGTGTTTCACGGTGGGTCTCCAGGGTGGGTGCTGCCCTGAAGAGACGTCACGGCGCGGAGGCGTCTTGCGTGGGGCCCTGTTGGGCTCGCGAGGCGGCCGTCTGTCGCGCCGCGGCGGCCCACTCGAGCGCCTCGCTCACCGAGAGGAACGTTCGCACCGTGAGCGGGTGTCGACGCAGCCGCAGCGCGACGGCGAACGACTCGGCCGCGAGCCGCACCGGCGTCGAGGCACTCGCGATGGCCATGGCAACCAGCGTGGGCCGCGTCTTCACCACGTCGAGCCAGAAGTTCGGTACCGACGCGTCGACCCTCATCGAGGGCACGTCGAACACCACCGCGATGGGGCCGTCGAGGGAGAGTTCGTCGAGGAACTCCAGCAGCCCGTACTGGTGCGTCGGCGCGAGGTCTTCCTTCGTCGCATAACGAACCACCACGAGCCCGGGCTCGATGCGTGTGAGTCGGTCGCTCATGGGTACGCCGGGGGCTGCAAGAGCGTGGCCGATGGTGTGCGTCACGCCCCCCCGCAAGAGAGCCTCACGAGCACCTGGCGCGCCGGGTGCCTTCTGATGGAGCGGTCCGCGCGGACCCGGTGAAGCGCCTTGCATCGCCTGGCGCTCTGGCGTCGAGTCACGGGCTTCATGGAGGTCCACCACGAGCGACGACGCGGGGCGCGCGACCGGGAGCTGATGCTCGTGCTCGGCGGCGCCGGGTTCTTTCGCGTCGTCGTCGCTGCGCACCGGCTCGGGCTGTTCACGCTCCTCGCCGAGCGTCCAGGGGTGCTCCGCGACGACGTCGGGCCTGCCCTCGGCCTGCCCCAGCGCTCCGTCATCACCCTGCTGATGGCCTGTCAGGCGCTGGGCTGGGTCGAGCGTGACGCCGCCGGAGGCCTGCGCAACGCCCCCTGGGTGGGCCCGGCGCTCGCGTCGACGAGCCAGACGTTTCCCTCGCTGCTCGAGGCGTTCGACCAGCTGATGTACGGCGCGTTCGAGGCGCTCGAGACGTCGCTCCGGGAAGGCACGAACGCCGGCCTGGCGCGCTTCCCCGGCCCCGGCACCACGCTCTACGAGCGGCTCTCCGCCCACCCGGCGCTCGAGAGCGTCTTCCACGCGTGGATGTCGCGGCTGTCGGAAGCGGGTCTGCCGCAGCGACTCGTCGACGCGCTCACGCCCGCCACGCACGTGCTCGACGTCGGTGGCGGCGACGGCACCAACGCGGTGGTGCTCGCCCGCGCGTACCCACACCTCCGCGTGACGGTGCTCGACCTGCCTTCCATCTGCGAGCGCGTGAGGGCCCGCGCCGCGGACGAAGGCCTCTCGGACCGAATCGACGCCAGGCCCTTCGACCTGCGCCACGACGAGCTGCCGAGCGGCGCCGACGCGGTGCTCTTCAGCCGCATCTTCAACATCTACGGCGAGGCGACGAACCAGGCGCTGGTCGAGCGCTCCTTCCGCGCCCTGCCCACGGGCGGCCGCCTCGTCGTCTTTCCCGCCATGGTGAGCGACGACGATGGCGCAGGTCCCCTCGGCGCCGCGTTCCTCTCGCTTTACTTCCTGAACCTGGCGACCGGTGAAGGCCGCGTCTACGCGCCGGGCGACTACGAGCGCTGGTTCGCCCGCGCCGGCTTCGCTTCGTTCTCGTGCGAGGTGGACGAGCGCGACGAGGCCGTCATCGTCGGAACGAAGTGATTCTCCTCCCGGTCAAGACGGGCCCTCTGACTGGAACGCGAAGCACGGCAGACACGCGCGCGGCCGTGACCCCGGCGCTGCTACCAACGCCCCATCGACCCGAGGTTGTGCACCTGGGTGAAGCCCAGCCCTTTCAGCGTCGACTTCGCCATCGCGCTGCGGGTGCCCGACGCGCAGTAGAGGACGACGGGCTTGTCCTTCTCGCCGAGCTTCTTCGCGTGGGCCGACAACTCCTGCAGCGGCACGTTGATGGCGCCGGGCAGGTGGCCAGACGAGAACTCGCCGGGGCTGCGCACGTCGACGAGCTTCGCGCCTTCCTGGACCATGCGGCGCGCGTCGGCCGGGCTCACCTGCCCCAGGCGCTTGAAGACGAGGAAGGCGACGACGAGGCCCACGGGCAGGGCCCACTGCATGACGGAAGCGTCCATGGCGGGCTTGGAGCCTGACGCCCTTTCCGAGGGTTCGCCACCTCACCGAAGGCGCCACCCGGGCTGGCGTGCTTCGTCGGTGCGGGCCCGCATCGGCTCGAATAGAGGAGCGTCATGCCGTCCGTGCTCGACGAGTTGGTGTCGTTGCTGTCGCTCGAGAAGCTGGAAGAGAACCTCTACCGGGGCCAGAGCCAGGACCTCGGGTGGGGTGTCGTCTTCGGCGGGCAGGTGCTCGGCCAGGCGCTCACGGCGGCGATGCGCACGGTGCCCGAGGAGCGCGCGGTGCACTCGCTCCATGCCTACTTCCTGCGGCCCGGCGACGTGAAGGCGCCCATCGTCTACGACGTCGACCGCATTCGCGACGGCTCGAGCTTCACCACGCGGCGCGTGGTTGCGATTCAGCACGGCGAGGCCATCTTCAACCTGGCCGCGTCGTTCCAGAAGCCCGAGCCCGGCTTCTCGCACCAGGACGAGATGCCGAAGGTGCCGGCGCCGGAAGACCTGCCCAACGACCAGGAGCGCTTCGCCCGCCACGGCGCCGCCCTGCCCGCCGCCATCAAGACGTGGGCGCTCGCCGAGCGGCCCATCGAGTCGCGCACGGTGGAAGACGACGACCCGTTTCACCCGGTGAAGGGGCCCGCGGACCGGAGCGTCTGGTTCAAGGCGCGCCACCGCCTGCCCGACGCGCCGACGATTCACCAGGCGCTGCTCGCCTACGCGTCGGACTCGGCCTTCCTCACCACGGCCATGAAGCCCCATGGGGCGACGTGGTGGACGCGCGGCATGCAGGTGGCCAGCCTCGACCACGCCGTGTGGTTCCACCGGCCCTTCCGCGTCGACGAGTGGCTGTTGCACGTCATGCACTCCCCGACGGCGGCGGGCTCGCGCGGGCTCGTCTTCGGGCGGGTGTACACGCGCGAGGGCGCGCTGGTGGCGACGACGGCGCAGGAAGGCCTCGTGCGCAAGCGCGACTGAGGCCGCTGGTGCCTCTTCGCCCGGCCTGACGCGCGGGGCCCCTAGCCGAGCGCAGACGTGCGCGGTGGGTGGTGGGCCGAGGCTCCCCGTGAGCTCGGGCGGCACCCGACCTGTTCGAGCCATCAGGCGACGGCGGCTTCCGTCTCGGCGAGCGCCTCGGCCAACCGCTCGGCCAGCGCGTCGAGCACCTGGCTCCCCCGGTGCCTCGCGGTGCGGAGCAGGTGCACGTCGATGGGCCTGAAGGTGAGCCAGCGCGCGGCGCCGCTGAGCCGGCCGGCCCGAATGGCAGCGAGGGCTGTGAGGCTCGGCAGCATGACGAGCGCTCCGCTCTGCGCCGCCGCGGCAGCCGCCTCCGAGAACGAGCTCACCCGCAGGCGGCCCCGCTGCCGGAAGGTGACGGGCCGGCCCCGGTCGCGCGCGTGCACCTCGGTCGACGGCGCGCCCTCGACGAGGACGAAGGCGCGCGTGGCGAGGGCCTCCATCGAGTCGACGCCGTGGCCCGGCGACGCGTAGAGGCGAATCGTCAGGGTGCCCAGCTTGCGCGGCAGCAGGTCAGACGGCGTCAGCGGCCCCAGGCGCACCACCGCGTCGTAGGCCTCTTCCACGAGCGAGACGCGCCGCACGTCGCTGCGCGATTGAAACGACACCTTCGGGTAGCGCGCAGCCACCTCGGCCAGCACCGGCGCGACCAGGTGCTGCGCGAGGTCGGGCGGCGACGAAAGCCGCAGGGTGGTGTCCTCGACCGGCTCCCCACGCGCCTCGGCCCGCGCCTGCTCCACCTCGTGGAGGACGAGCCGGGCCCGCGCGAGAAAGCGCTCCCCCGCCGCCGTGAGGCGCATGCCCCGCCCGGTCCGCTGGAACAGCTCGACGCCCAGCTCGGCCTCGAGGTCGCTCACGTGCCGGCTGACGGTCGACACCTGTTGGGCGAGGCGGGTGGCGGCCCGCGAGAGGGCTCCCGTGTCGGCGGTGGCGACGAACGAGGCCATGCGCTCGGTGTCCATGCTTTCCTGATTCTGCAACTCAGCCATGCCATTTGCCAGATGGACAACTCGAGTCTCCATGGCGAGGGTGGGGGCATCAGGAGGCGTTCCCATGGCCAGCTCGATGCGCGGCGTTCCAGACCCCACCCTCACCTTGAAGCCTTCACCGCTGAACCGGCTCGACCTTGGCGGCAAGCACCTGGTGGTCATCGGCGGCACTGACGGCCTGGGGCGCGCCCTCGCCCGACTCTCGGCCGCCCGCGGAGCGACCGTCACCGTCGTCGGCCGCACCTTTCGGGACGAGGGGGTGGAGCGCCTGCGCTTCGTGAAGGCCGACCTCTCGTCGATGAAGGACGCCCGGCGCCTGGGTGAGACGCTGCCCGTCGAGTCGGCCGACGCCGTGGTGCTCACCACCGGCATCATCGCCGCGAAGCAGCGGGAGACGACGGCCGAGGGCGTCGAGCGCGACCTGGCGGTGAGCTACCTGTCACGCCTGGCCGTGCTGCGCGGCCTGACGCCCCGGCTCGGCACGGGCCGGCCCGCCACCAGCCCGCCGCCGCGCGTCTTCGTCATGGGCTTTCCGGGCACGGGCGACGCGGGCGACGCGAGCGACCTCAACGCCGAGAAGTCGTACGACGCCATGAAGGTGCACCTCAACACGGTGGCGGGCAACGAGGCCCTGGTGCTGCATGGCGCGCGGCACGACGCACGCGTGCGGTACTTCGGCCTCAACCCCGGCCTCGTGCGCACCAACATTCGCGCCAACTACCTGGGCGAGGGCAGCCTGGGCCATCGCCTCACCGAGCTCTTCATCGGCCTGGTGATGCCGTCGGCCGAGCGCTACGCCGAGCGCCTCGTGCCCGTGCTCTTCACGCCCGAGCTCGATGGGCGCACGGGCGTGATGGTGGGCTCGAAGGGGCAGGCAATTCTGCCCACCGAGGGCTTCGATGCTGCGCGGGTCGACGGCTTCATCGCAGCGTCCGAGGCGCTCCTCGAGCGGGCGGTCTCTGGGCAGCTGACGCGCTGACGTCTCAGTCGTCGCGCGCGCCGGCGCGAATCCACGCCTCGATGCGCGCGGCGCCCTGGGGGTTCGTCATCGAGAGCGCGCCGAATGGCGGCATCGGGCGGCTGTCGCTGGTGATGCGCAGGTAGAGGACGCTGGCGCTCGGGTCTCCGGGCGTGACGAGGTTCTGCACCCCCGCGTAGGTGGCGCGGTCGGAGTGACACCCGGTGCACACCTGCAGCACCGGCGCGACGTCGACGCTGAAGCGCACGCCTCCGTCCGAGGCGGTGAGGCCCGCGTCGGTGGGCTGGCCCGCATCGCTCGAGACCCCGGCGTCCACCCGCGCGCCGGCGTCCATCGTCAGGCCGGCGTCCATCGTCGCGCCGCCGTCGGTCCGGCCCGGCGTGAGCCCCGCGTCGCTGGCGCCAGCGTCCATCGGCTCGGGCCCCATCGGCCCACACCCCACCAGCGCCACCACGCCCAGCATCGTCCACCGTCGAATCGTCATGCGCTCCCCGTCGTGTAGTCCGGCCACGGAGCCTCGAGTGTCGTCAGCCCGGGGGAGCTTCATGAAAACGCTACGGCTCGTAGTCGGAGCGCCGTCGGGGCGGCTTGCGCCGTTGGGGGCCCGCGTCGGGCGCGCCCGGCTCGACCGCGATGGCCGGCTCGGGGGCCGCGGCGTCGGGGACCTCGACGAGGGGCAAGGGCGCCAGGGCCTCGGCCGGCGAGGGCGCGGGGAGCGGCGCCGATGTCGGAGGGCCCGGGGGCTCCTGCGAGGCAGGGGGCGGTGGCACCGGAGCGGTTCGCGTCGTCGCCCACAGCCCGCTCCCCAGCATCACGAGCGACACCGCGATGGCCGCGAACGCTCGCCACCTCGTCGCACCACCACCCTTCGGCGCGGGCCCCGCGGCGACGTCGCTCGACGCCAGGAGGGCAGGGTCGGCCAGCGCGCGCTGCACCGCCTCGGCGCTGGGCGGCCGGCGTGACGGCTCTGCGTTCATGAGCGATGCGACGAGGGTGGCGAGGGCTCCGGGCACCGTCGGCGGCAAAGGCGGTGCGTCTTGAGAGACCTGGCGCGCGAAGACGGCGTTGGGCGTGTCGGCGCCGAAGGGCGGCCGCGCGGTGAGCATCTCGAAGAGCATCGTGCCCACCGCGTAGAGGTCGGCCCTCGGAGAGACGTTGGTCGGAGAGCGGATGAGCTCGGGCGCGATGGCGTTGGGCGAGCCCATCAGCCCGTGCGTCTGCGTGAGGCGCGTGCCGTCTTGCATGGCGGCGATGCCGAAGTCGAGCACCTTCACCAGCTCACCCGCGCCGGGCGTCTCGAGCACCATGACGTTCGACGGCTTGATGTCCCGGTGGACGATGCCCTGCGCGTGGGCAGCGGCGAGCGCGGCGCACACCTGGGCGGCGAGCCGGCAGGCGCGCGCTGGCTCGAGCGGACCCGCCTCGAGCAGCTGCCCCACCGTGCGCCCCTGGAGCCGCTCCATCGCCATGAAGATGAGGCCATCGGCGACGCCGGCGTCGTGCACGACGACGACGTTCGGGTGCACGAGCCTCGCGCACAGGTGCACCTCGCGCTCGAAGCGCTTCACCAGCGTCTCGTCGGAGGCGAAGTGCCGGTGCAGCACCTTGAGCGCCACCTCACGGCCCACCGCCGGCTGCCGCGCGAGGTAGACCGCGCCCATGCCGCCCTGGCCGAGGAGCGCCTGGACCTCGAAGCGGCCAGCCACCGTGGTGCCAATCAACGGGTCCTTCGCGCGGCGAACGGTGTCGTCGAGCGTCGGCACGCTGGAGGGGTCGGGTGGACCGTTCATGGCGAGGCGAAGCGGGCCGACCAGCTGACGACGAGCCCACCCGGAGCCGGCAGGGGCAGCAGCGCGGACTCGACGGGCCACGGGAGCACCGCCAGCACCAGGCCGGCGACGCCAGCCAGGGCCCCGAGGCCCCACGCCGAGTAGGTCGTGACGACGAGCGCCCGGTAGCCCGTGAGGTCAGCGGTGGGCCCAAGCGTTCGACCGACGCTCTGGGCCGCGAAGAAGGTCGCGACGCCCAGGCCGGCGAGCGCACCGCCGCCGATCAGCAGCCACGGCGTGAGCCGACGCGACGGCGCGGGCGCGGGCGGAGCCGAAGAGATGGTCGTCGCCACCGGAGCCGGCGCCACGGCAGGGGCAGGCGCGTCGACCACGGGCTCGAGCGTCGTTGGGGCTGGCTCGGGAGGGCGCTCGGCGACGGGCTCGGTGGGGACGCTGGGCACGCTGCCGCTCCCGAGGTCGACCGACACCTCGTCACCCGCGGTGACGTCGACCCGCTTCGACCAGGTCGCGCCGGTGAGCGACGAGACCGCGAGCTCGACGACCCCGGCCGGCACCGGGAACCGGCGTTGGCCATCGACGACCCACAGCTCATCGAAGGCCGGCGCGAACGCCACCCTGACCGAAGCCCCCCTCACGACGACGACGCCGAACGCACCCGCTTTCACAGCCGCCTCGACGGCGACGAGCCGGGCCTTCACCGCGGGCGACGCGTTCTTCCCCGCGCGCGCGACGCAGCTCTGCAGAAAGCGCTGGGCCTGCGGCAATCGACCCGAGTCCTGGTACGCGATGCCGATGTTGCAGTGGTGCTGGTAGCGCGGGAGCAGCACCTCGGCGGCCTTGAAGCGGGTGATGGCCTCGTCGAAGCGGCCCTGCTCGGCCAGCGCAGTGCCCTCCTTGTTGAGGGTGAGGGCCTTGTCGGCCACCTCGTCGGCCAGCGCCGGCCAGGCGAACGCGCAGAGAATCGGAACGAGGGCTCGGCCGGTCACAGGGGGCAGACTCCGCCGGCGTACGAGCCGAACATTCCGCTTCCCAGGGGAAACTCGTAGCAGGTGCCTGCATCGAGGCAGCTGGTCCGAACGCCTGCATCAGAACGGTCGTAACAGCAGGGATTCCCGCCCTGACTTCGAACGACACCCGGCAACGCGCAGGAGGCCATGGGCGTGATGGTGCAGAGTCCGGGGTTGCTGGGCCCAACGACCGTGCAGGACCCGCCGCCAAAGGTGGTTGGAAGACTCGCGGCGCACTCGCGGCTCTCGATGTCGCACGCCAACTCGGGCTGGCAGTCGCTCATGTCCGCGCAGTCGCCTCCCGCCATGGAGCGCATCACCGCGGGGGCGCAGCTCCGATTCGAGCCTTCTCCAAAACACTGGCCCGAGGCGCACTCGTCATCGAGACAGCAGGGTTGATCGAGCGCGATGACCGCCAGCGCGGGCCCGGGCGTGCAGAGCGGGTGACACCGAAGGCCCGCATCGGATTGAGAACACCCTGCCGACGAAGGGTCTCCTCCGCTCGCGCCACCACCCGTTCCACCACCGGACGTGCCGCCAGCAACGCCACCACCGGACGTGCCGCCACCGGACGTTCCGCCACCGGCGCCGCCACCCGACGTTCCACCACCGGACGTTCCGCCACCGGCGCCGCCACCCGACGTTCCGCCACTGGCTCCACCAGCGGCCGCGCCTCCACCCGTCATCTCAGCACCGGCGTCTACGCCTGCGTCCGCCGTACCTCCGTCGGGACGTGGATCCCACGGCAGGCACGCCCCGGAGCAGACCACTGTGACGAGAACCCACCGCATCGCGCGCACCCTACTCAGGGCCCCCCTGCCTTTCACGGTCTTCCACGCTGCGTCGACGCCCGCCATTGGTCGCCCGGAGCGGTGCCGAAGCCGTTCTCCAGCCGCGCGCCGTGGGCTACAGCCTCGCGCCGTGAGCACCTCGCGCACCTTCGGCCTCTGGAGCGGCGTCGGGCTCGTCATCGCCAACATGGTGGGCGCGGGCGTCTTCCTCTCGACGGGCTTCATGGCGCAGTCGATGCGGCCGCTGCCCATTCTGCTCGCGTGGGTCGTCGGCGGCGTGTTGGCGCTCGCCGGTGCGCGCGCGTACGCCGAGGTGGCGCGCTTCCTCCCGGCGGGCGGCGGCGAGTACCGCTACGTCGGCACGCTCATTCACCCCGCGCTCGGGTACGTCGCCGGCTGGGGCTCGCTGCTGGTGGGCTTCTCGGCGCCCATCGCCCTCGACGCGCTCGCGGCGGGCGCCTTCGCCCGGGTCCTCTTTCCCTCGCTCGAGCCTCGCACCTTCGGGGCCGCGCTCATCCTCGCGCTGACGCTCCTGCACGCGGTGGGGCTGCACCTGTCGGGCCGGGTGCAGAACGGGCTCGTCGCGGTGAAGGTGCTGCTGCTGGTGGGCTTCGTGCTCGTCGGCCTCGGCGCCGGCTCGATGGCGTGGCCCACGTGGGCGCCGCCGTCCTCCGACGGAGAGACGCTGGGCGGCTTCGCGTCGAGCCTCTTCTACATCGCCTTCGCCTACTCGGGCTGGAACGCCGCCGTGTACGCCGCCGACGAGTTCAAGAACCCCGAGACGACGGTGCCGCGCGCGATGATGCTGGGCTGCGCCGCGGTGACGGTGCTGTACGTCATCGTCAACTTCATCTTCGTGGCCAACCTGACGCCCGAGCAGGGCACGGTGGTGTTCCGCTACGACGCCTTCACCTCGGGCGCGGCGCAGTTCGACCAGGTGACACTCGGCCAGGCCGTGATGGCGCAGGTGCTCGGCCCCGGCGCGGCGAAGGTGATGAGCGCGGTGACGCTGGTGCTCTTCGTCTCGGCCATCAGCGCGATGACGTTCGTGGGCCCGCGCGTGTACGCGGTGATGGCGAAAGACGGCGTGCTCCCAGCGATGCTCGCGGGCCAGGAAGGCCGCCCGCCGACCGCTGCGGTGGTGCTGCAGGGCCTGCTCTCGCTCGCGGTGCTGTACACGCACGAGCTGCGCACGGTGCTCGCCAACGTGGGCGCGCTGCTGGTGCTGTTCGCCGCGATGACGGTGCTGGGCGTCTTCCGCCTGTGGGTGCGCCCGCTCGAGGGGCGTCGGCCCAGCGCGCTGGGGCTCCTCGCGGCCCTCGTCTACTTCACCGCCTCGGCGTGGATGCTGACGGTGGGCTTCTCGTCGTCGGGGCGCATGCTGGTGAAGACGGGCACCAACGCCGACGCTGCGCTCGACGTGACGCTCGCGAACGTGGCGGCGGTGAAGCTCCCCTTTGGCGGCGGAGGGCTCTACGCGGTGCCCAGCCTGGGCGTGTGGCTCGTCGTCATCTTCGGCGTGGGCCTGTCGGCGTGGGCGGTGACGCAGGGTCTCCGGCGTCGGGCCGGAGCGCCCTGAGACGTCGAGCGCCTCACGTCTCGTTCTGCCCGGCGCCCCCCAGAATCACCAGCACCAGCACGTACCGGCCCCAGGGGTCGTTCCCCGCGCGCTCGGTGGTGACGAAGAACATCACCTCGAGCTCGTCCTTCGACAGCACCTCGGCCGGCCACTGCACGTCGTCGAGGTCGAACGTCTGAATGCGCCAGCCGCGCACCGGCCGCCGCGTCACCGTCGAGGCCTGCGACATGAAGCGCTCGAGCGCCTCCTCCGAGTCGTACTCCCGCTTCGCCACCGCCTCGGCGAAGGTCGGCTCCGACGACGAGGGGAGCAGCACCCACTGAATCGGCTTCTTCCCGTTCCGCGCGCGCTGGCCGTTGAGCGCCGTCAGCACGCGGTCGGGCGTGGCCGGCCACGTCGGCGCCTGCACTGGCTCGTAGGCCGACACCACCGCGCCCAGCATGGGGCCCTCCTGGTACAGCCCCACCGCCAGCACCCCGGCCCGCGGCGAGAGCAGCGCCTTGCGGTACCCCGGCGACTCGAGCATCTCGGCCAGGAGCGCCGACGCCGCGTCGGCCTCGACCGTCGCCGCGCCGAAGGTGCCGTGCATGATTTCCTGCTCGACGCGCCAGCCCGCCATCACGCCGAGCGCGATGCGGTCCTCCTCGCGGGCGTCCTTGCGCAGGGTGGCGTCGAAGAAGAAGGGCGCCAGCTCGGTCACGTCGCGGCTCTGCGCCTCGGACAACGTCAGGGGTGACAGCCCGATGCCCGAGCGCACCGCGTTGAGCTGCGTCGCGAAGTCCTTCGCGCTGACGCCTGGCGCCGGCGTGACGAGCGAGGGCGCGGTGTACGTGGCCGCGGCGCCGCCATTGGGGCGCACCAACAGCCGCACCAGCTCGAACCCCAGCACGCGGCCCTTCTCGTGCGCCGAGAGGCTCACCCAGGCCGCTTCGTCCGCCATCGCCACCGGGCACTTCAGCTCGAAGGCCGGCGCGGCCCGCGTCTGGGTGTTGATGCAGTCGGCGCTCCCCGTCTTGCCCTGGTTCGCCGTGCCCGAGATGGAGTCGGCCCGCCGGCTGGTGGTGCCGCGCACCCAGACGAAGCCGTCGCTGCCGGGCACCATCGCCACCGGCTCGAGCGTGACGTCGTCGATGTGCGAGGCCACCATCACCACGGCCTTGTCGCCCTCGCGCACGAAGCCGATGCCAGCCTTCGCGCCTTCGGGCAGGCCCTGCACCAGCTTCGCCACGTCGTCCTGCCACTGCGAGAGGAGCTTGTCGTCGGTGACGTCGGCGCTCGCGGTGCCCGTCAGCGAGTTGAGCCGGGCGCCGCGCGCGGCCACACCGCAGCGCGCCTCGAGGAACTGGCGAATGGGCTCGGCGGGGTAGCCCCCCTTCTGCGCGTAGAAGCGGGCGGTCTCGCGGGCGACACAGGCGAACGCGTTCGACGGCTTGAGCCCGCGCGCGCCGGCCCCGTCGAGGAACGTCTTCGCGAAGAGCGACTGTGTCTCGTGGGGTGCGTCGGCGTATGCGTCGGGCAGCGGCCCCTGCAGCGTCCAGGTGTCGGCGTCGACGCTCGAGCGGTCGAACACCCTGGGCGGCTTCGGCTGGCTCGCGAGCTTCTTCAGCTCGTCCGCGGAGGTGAAGCGGGTGCCCCCGCTGGTGGCACAACCCAACGACGTGACGACGAACGCGCAGAGGAGAGGTCGCATGGCCCCGAACCATGCCGAAGCGGGAACGAGCTTCAAGCCCCGACGACGTCACGGCGTCGGCGTGCAACCGCGCAGGCGACCCGCTTCATGTCGAACTGCGCCTCGAGCGCGGTCGCGCCAGCGCTCGCACGCACGGCCGCCCAGCGGAGCGCTTCGCCACGGGCGCCCAGGGGCGTCCGCCCCATCGCTCGCACGACCGACGGCCACACCGCCTCCGACGGGCGCGCCTCGCCTCCCAACGAGGCACCGCGAACGGCCCGTCCGGCGACTCCACGACCGACGACGCCCTCACCGGCTCCGGCGCGAGCGCTTCGCCGCGCGCGCCTCGGCCTGCACCGCCAGCCGCGCCTCGAGCGCCTTCGCGTCGGCGAGCTCATTCCACCGCTGGCCCGCATGGGAGCGCACCTTGCGCGTGTCGACGGCCAGCGCCTCGGCCAGCGCTCGCACCTCGGCGGCCAGCGCCGCGTACGGCCTGGGCAGGAACCGCCCCGCCGCGGCCTCGAGCGCGATGGACGAGTCGCTCACCACCACCAGCCGGGACCGCCGATGCCAGCCCTTCGAGCGCGCCGTCAGGAGCGCCTGCCGCACCGCCTCGAGCTCCATCACGACGCAGGTGGTCGCGGGGTCTCCACCTTGACGACTCGCGACTTCGACGTCGTCACGCACCGCGATGAAAGCCCAACCGCCCGGCCGGCCCGCGCGCCCCTCGGCAGAGCCGTCGGTCCACAGCTCGAGCACCGCGCGCCCGGCGTCAGCCGTCACGGCAAGAAGCCGGCGTCGGGGAGCACCGTCACCGTGAAGGTGCGCACGTCGAACGGGCCGCCGTCGACCTGCTGGTTGGGCACCACCGTCAGCTCCACCCGGCGGACGGCGGCGAGCGAGAAGCCGGGGCTCTCCTCGAAGTCCCAGCCGGCGGTCGGGGTGGGCGTGATGCTGAGGGTGACGCGCAGCGGCTGCCCCTCGACGAGGCGATTCGTCGTGGGCGTGTAGCGCCGGTACACCGCGTCGGTCGGCCCGCAGAGCGTGACGATGGGCCCCGGAATCGCGTCGCTGAAGATGGGGCGGCCGGTGATGGTGAGGCCCGTGCGGTCGGTGAGCGCGAGCGACAACCGGGTGGTGCCCGACAGGTCCCACGTCGTCGTGCCCTCGGCCTCGGCGAACCACGTGTGCCGAACTGGAATCCTCGACATCGACCAACCCTGCGACCCAACCCACGTCGGGTTGAACCAGCTCTGCGCGTCGGCGCCGGCGCGGTCCTTCTGACACCCTGGCGGGAGCCGCGGGCCGGTCGCCGTCGCAATGATGGTGCGCACCGCGCCCGTCACCACCCGCGGCGTCGAGGTCAACGACGGCGGGCCTCCGCAGCCCGGCGGATCGTCGGTGGCCATGTCGCAGTCGTCGTCCACGTTGTTGCAGGTCTCGGTGCGCGGCTGGCTGCGGGGCACGCACACGCGCTCATTGGCCCGCGCGCCTGCGTCGTACCGGCACTCGATGCCGCCCATGCTGCAGGCGCCGAGGTTCTGCGTGCAGTCCACCGTCGGCGCGCCGGGCACTCCGGGGCTCTCGGCGTCGGCGAAGGGCGCGTCGTCGGGCTGGCCGTTGCAGTTGTCGTCGCGGTTGTTGCAGGACTCGGGCGCGCCCGGGAACACGTCGACCGCCTGCTCATTGCAGTCACCGCCACGCGCGACGTAGCCCGGCGGGGCCGCGCAGGCCGTCTGCCGGTCGGCGTCGTCACCGAACCCGTCACCATCGCGGTCGCGGAACCAGGGCCGCAGGTTCGCCAGCCCCTCGTCCACCTCGCCGTTGCAGTTGTCGTCGACGCCGTTGCACTGCTCCGGCGCGAAGGGGTTCACCGCGAGGCCGGCGTCGGAGTCGTCACAGTCGAGCACCACCCGCCCACCGTCGAGCAGCTCGGGCACCACGCCGCTGGCCCGGGGCTGGGAGCAGAACAGCCGGGGCGCTCCGGCGCCGACGCCGTCACCGTCACCGTCGGTATAGAAGCGGCGCGGAGGTTGACCCGACGCACAGCGGCCGTCGACGGCGAGCGTCGGGCACGAGGGGCTCCCTCCGGGGCGGCAGCACAGCCCGTCGTCACAGGTGAGGCCCTCGGGACACGAGCCGTCGCGCTCGCAACGGTACGGCCCGGTCGGCTCCCAGGCCTTCAAGCAGCCGAGCGACAAGCCCAGCACGAAGGCCACCACGAGGCGAGCCGCCCTCACTTGAGGAACCCCGCTTCGGGCTGCATGTCGAGCACGTACGTGCCGCTGAAGACGCGGAAGAGCACCTCGATGCGGCGCACCTTGCGGGTGTCGGCGCCCGAGCCGATGCCGGTGATGAAGTCGGGCGTGGGCGCGCGGGTGTCGAGGAAGAACGTCGAGTCGAAGCTCGAGTCGAGCTGGTTCCAGGCCGTCGCCAGGTCGCGCCACCGGTACCGCACGATGGTCGAGGGGTCGTCGGTGCAGAGGTGCACCACCGGGTAGATGCCGTCCTGGCTGGTGCCAGAAATGCCCCACAGCCCTCGCGCCGCGTCGGGGCCGGTGCCCGAGGCGTTCCACCGAAGGCGCAGCCGCAGGTCCCGGGCCGAGAGGTCCCACTCCTGGCCCACCGGCGCTTCGACCCACCACAGCAGGTAGCTCTCGGCGGAGACGGGGCGCGACCCGGAGAGGCGCCCACCCGTGTTGGTCCCCGGCGTGGCGACGCGCGACTTCTGACACGTCGTGGTGATGGTGCTGTTCACCGGAAACACGCCCCCGCCGTAGGTGAAGCTGCTCTGGCCGGTGAGGCGCAGGGGCCCGCCGCAGCCCGGCTGGTTGTCGTCATTGCCGTCGCAGTCGGTGTCGATGCCGTCGCAGCGCTCCCACGATGGCGAGACGATGGAGGTGCAGACCGGCCGCACGCCCCGGTCGCAGGTGATGACGCCTGTCGCGCAGATGCCGTTCGCGTTGGCAGTGCACGGCAGGCGCACCGGGTCCGAGGTGAGCTGGGTGTCGAGGTAGCGCGAGGCGTCCTTGCGCAGGTCGCAGTCGTCGTCGAAGTCGTTGCACAGCTCGCCCGCGTCCGGGTGCTTGGCGGGGTCGAGCCACTCGCAGTCGTGCAGGTGGTCGGCGATGGGCAACGTGCCGGGCGGGGCCATGCAGGCATACACGCCGGCGTCGTGCTGCGGGTAGCCATCGCCGTCTTCGTCGCGGCCGAAGAACTGCCGCGGCATCAGGCTCTCGTCGATGTCGCCGTCGCAGTTGTCGTCGACGCCGTTGCACGTCTCGGGGGTACGGGGGTTGACGTCGGCGCGGGAGTCGTCGCAGTCGGCTCCGGCGTCGGCCAGGGCGAAGCCGAGGGGCTGCGCGCAGCGGCGCACCGGCTCGTTGGGGTTGCCGTACCCGTCTCCGTCCCGGTCGCGGAAGAAGATGACGCCGCTCGAGCCGCCGCGACAGGTACCGTCGGACGCGAGCAGCGTCGGGCACCCCCCGCGCGTCCGGTCGCAGCAGACGGCGGTGCCGGTGAAGGGCGTGTCGCACTCGAAGCTGCCCGGGCAGGTGCCGTCACGGGCGCAGGCGAACTGGCCCGAGGGAGACCACGCCTCGAAGCAGGCCGGCAGGGCGAGCAGAACCAGGCCCAGGAGCCACCCGGCGCGCGGGAGCCCCAAAGGGCCGCACCCGAGCGCGGTGATGCGACGGCGAACGGCCTGGCCGAACCCGAGGGCGACCAAGCGGCGTCGGAGGACCCGGGCGGCCTCGGTGACGTGATGACGCACCGGCGCGCTGGGGAGACCGACAGCGGCCTCTACGTCCGTGGCGACCTCAAGACGAGCGGCCGACGCTGGCAGCCGCGGAGGACCGACGGAGCCTTCCGCGGACGTTGCGCCGACGCCAGGCGCCGCCGAGGCTGGCAGCCGCGGGAGACCGACGGAGGCCTCCGCGTGCGGTGCGCCGTCGCCAGGAGCCTGCGATCCTGGCAGCCGCGCGCTGGGGAGACCGACAGCGGCCTCCACGTCCGTGGCGACGTCCAGACGACGAGCGGCCGACGCTGGCAGGCGTCCGCTCATTGCAGCAGCGAGTCCACCACGAAGAGGCTGACGCCCAGGGCCGCCGACGCCGCGCCCAGCACGAGGAGCAGGTTGCCGAACGAGGCATACTGCTGCGCCTGCTGGTTGGCGCGCAGCACGTCGGCGAGCGAGCTGCAGTCGCGCGCCTCGGGGGCGTCGCACCGGGTGAGGCCCATGGCGGTGGCCTTCGAGAGCGCTCCGGCGACGAAGCCGGCCGCCGCCGTGGCCGCGCCCAGCATCACCAGGCCGTAGCTCCCGTAGCGCAGCGCCGTCGGCCCGGACGCGGCGCGCGCGGTGATGGCCGTCTGCGCCTCGACGGCGAGGGCGACGCGGCCCGCCTCGGGCACCTCGAGCCGCTGCAGCACCGCGTTGCCCGAAGGAAAGACGACGTCGACCTGGTGCGCGCCGGCGGGCACCGCGACGAGGTCTCCGTTGCGCGCGGCGATGACGCGTCCATCGACCTTCACCACCGAGCCGCCCTCGACCTGCACCGCCATGGCGCCAAAGCCCTTGCGCAGCCAGCCCGGGAGGAGCTGCTCCGCGGCAGCCTTCATCGAAGCCTCGAGGGCCTCGGGCGGCGTCTCGCCCTTGCGCGCGCCCTGCCGTTCGCCGTCGAGCCAGAACGACAGCTCGAAGACGATGCGGCTGTCACTGCCCTTGAGGTCGAGCACCGCCACGCCGGGTACGTCGAGCGACGCCACCAGCGCGCGCAGACACTCGGCGCCCTCACACTTGCGGGGGGAGCCCTTCTTGAACACGGGGCCCTCTCCGACGGGCGCGCCCGACAGGGCCTTGAGCGCGGCGTCGAGGGCCTTCTGGGCCTTGCGCGCGGTCGCTTCGGACGGCCCGTTCGAGTCGACGACGGCCGAGACCAGGCCCTGCGCGTGGCCGAGGTGCGCGACGAGGAGGCCGAGGGCGAGGGCGAACTTCACGGTGACCGTCCTAGCCAAGACGCCCGCGGCGCCCAAGGGGCATGCGGGTGTCGGCGTGGAGGGAGAACCCGGGGCCCACCACGACGTGTGGCATGCTTCAGCCCATCGCCGTCTGACCAGAGGCTTCACGCGTCTGGGTTTCATGCCAAGACCACGGGCTGATGCCGCCCTGGGTGCCCAACGCCATCTCGCTCGTGCGCGTCCTGCTGGTGCCGGTGTGGGTGTGGCTCGCCGTCGAGGCGCGCGCGGCGGCGCTCGTGGGCCAGCCGCCGGGCCGCACGACGCTGGTCGCGGTGCTGCTGGCGCTCGGCGCGTCTGACGTCGTCGACGGCTTCATCGCGCGCCGGTGGAAGCTGACGTCGAACCTCGGCGCGACGCTCGACGCGGTGGCGGACAAGCTGGCGCAGGTGGCCACGGTGACGTTCCTCGCGTTCTGGGGCCCGCCGGCCTTCACGCCGCTGCCGTGGTGGCTGTGGGCGGCGCTGGTGCTCCGCGACGGCGCGCTCGCGGTGGGCTTCGCGCTCGTCTAACGCAAGCACCGCGAGGTGCAGGTCGAGCACCGGTGGCATGGCAAGGCGTCGAGCCTGCTGCTCTTCGGCGTCATCCTCCTGGGGACGGCGGCCGCGCCGATGGGGCTCGTCACGGTGGGCTCGGTCGCCTCGCTCGTGCTCATCGTGCCCGGCACGGTGGCCTACGTGCGCGAGGGGCTGCGGCAGCTGGGCGCTCAGACGTCGTCGTGACCGCAGCGGCCGTGTCGGGTGCTGGTCGCTGCCTGCTGACGGCCGCGCCAGCGTTTCCACCCGACACCTCAGATTTCCAACGGCGCGGTCACGCAAGTCTCCGAAACGATGCGCCGGGGGCCTGGCTCGCCGCGTGCTCCTCCGGGGCGCATGCGCTCACTCCCCCTGCTCTTCGTTCTTCTCGTCAGTGCATGCGGTTCGACCGTCATCGACGCGAAGGACTACACCCAGGCCTGCGCCGCCGACAGCGAGTGCGTCGTCGTGTCCGATGGCGACCTGTGCAACCCGTGCAATCCGGCCTGCCGGCCCGCCGCCATCAACCGCGGAGACGAGTCGCGGTTCACGAGTGACAGCGCGACCCTGCGGCGAAGCTGCCCACCCCGATTGGGCCCCGTCGGCTGCCCGGCCATCGCCTGCGCCCAGCCCGAGGCGTTCTGCAACGCCGGGGTCTGTGCCACGCGCCCCGCCTTCCGCTGAGCGGCGTGCTCGCATGGGCTCGCGGAGCCTCAGCCCTCTTGCGGCGCTCCTCGCATGACGTGCCCCTCCGCCAGGCCGTGCCTCACATCGACGGCAAGCGCAGCGAGCCTTCCTTGCAGTTCACCATCACCTCGTTGCCCAGCTGCGGCGCCGCGGGGTCGAAGATGAACAGGTTCACCGGGAACTCTCGCCGCGCGCCGGGGATGAGCGACGGGAAGGCGTAGCGGCGCTGGCCGGGCGCAATCATGGTGCAGCCCGTCCACCCGAAGGACGAGGTGTTCTCGAGGTAGACCGACCAGATGGGCGTCGTCTGCAGCTTGAGCTTGCCCGTCATCGCCCCGCGGCCGGCGGGAGGGCGACCCGTGCCGCTCCCTGGCGTCGGCGTCGGGCTCCCCGTCGTCGGAGCCCCGGCGCTGGCATCGAGCGCGGCGAAGCGCGGGCTGGCGGCCTTCGCGGCGTCGGCGTCGAGCAGCAGGCGCGCGAGCTTTCCCTGCACCTCCATCACCGTGGCCTTGCCCAGCTTGGTGCGGCGGCCGTCGGCGAGCGGGGCACCGACGATGAAGAGCTCCTGCCCGGGCACCAGGCCGTCGGGCTGGCCCGCGCGCGCGTACGTCTTGTCACCATCGGCGAACACCTCGGCGGCGCGCTTCACCTCGAGCGCGTCGCCCACCGTCGCCAGCTCCTTCACCTCGCCGATGGCGACGAAGCGCTCGCCCGAAGCCTTCGCGGCCGCCTCGTCGAGGGCCAGGCGCGACATCTTGGGGAACACCTCCATCACGGTGCCGGTGCCCAGCTTGAAGCGCCGGCCATCGGGCTGCGGGCCCGAGACGACGGTGACGGTCTGCCCCACCACCAGCCCATCGGGCTGCCCCGCGCGCGCGTACGTCTTGTCGGCGTCGGTGAAGAGGTCGACGGCCTTCTTCACCTGCACCGGCACCGGGCCGTCCGTCGTGGGGGCGGCCATCACCTTCACGTCGCCGAGCGCGGCGAAGCGCGCGCCCTGGGCCTTGCCTGCCGCGTCGTCGAGCGCGACGCGTGACATCTTCGGGAAGACCTCCATCACGGTGCCGCTGCCGAGCTGCGCGCGCTTTCCGTCGCCTTGAGGCGCGCCCACGATGACGAGCGTGCTGCCGACGACGAGGCCGTCGCCCTGGCCCGCGCGCACGTACGTCTTGTTCCCGTCGACGAAGAGCTCGGCCACTTTCTTCGTCTCGACGACGTCGCCTGGCGCGGCCTGCACCACGTCGCCCACCGGCGGGACGATCAGGGGCGCGGGGTCCTTCGGAGGCTCGGGCGGCGGCTCGGTACCCGGCCCGTCGGACTTCGGCGTCACCGGGTCGAGCGGCGCGACGGGCGCCTTCTGCACCACCGGCGCCTCGATGACGGGCTTCACGCTGGAGCGCGTCGACAGCCAATACCCGCCAGCGAGCAGGCCGAGCGCGGCGACGAGGCCGACGGCGGCGAAGAGGGGGGCTTTGCTGGGCGGCATCGCCGCGGCCTGGAGTTGGGCAGTGCTCATGGGTGGCTCCTTCGGTGGGGGAACGGGCGTGGCGCGCTGCACGGCGGCGTGGCCGGTGCCGGACACCACGGTGGGTTCGACGATGGGCTGCGTCGGCAGGCTCGTTGGCGGCAGGCCCCGAATGGTCGACACGCGCGTCAACAGGGCCTGCGTCGAGGCGTACTCGGCGGCGCAGTTGGCCTTCACGAACTCACCAATCTGCACCTTCGACGGCATGCCCGACAGGCGCACGAGCTCGTCCATCAGCGCGCGCGCGAAGTCGTCGGTGGTGGGGAAGCGGCCCGCCGGCTCGGGCGCCAGCGCCTTGAGCACCACCTGCTCGAGCGAGGCGGGCACCTCGGGGCGCAGGGCGACGAGCGGTTTGCGCGGAGGGTTCGCCATCGCCACCACCATCTCGGTGAGCGTGCCGCGGTTGACGAAGGGCTGGTTGGCCAGCAGCTCCCACAAGACGATGCCGAGGGCGTACTGGTCGGCGCGGTGGTCGACGCTCTCGCCGCGGGCCTGCTCCGGGGCCATGTAGCCGAGCTTGCCCATCACCGACGGAGTGCCGGTGTGCTGGCTGCGGGCCTCGGACTTGGCGATGCCGAAGTCGATGACCTTCACCTCGCCCTCGTACGAGACCATCAGGTTCTGCGGCGAGACGTCGCGGTGCACGATGTTGAGGGGCGAGCCGTCGACGGCGGCCTTGCGGTGCGCGGCGCCCAGGCCCTCGGCGGCCTGCTGCACGAGGTAGATGGACACCGGAACCGGGAGCGCCTGCCCCTGCTCGCGCACGTGGGTGTGCAGCCGAGACAGGTCGATGCCCGCCACGTACTCGAGCGCGAGGAACAGGGCGCCGCCCTCGTCGCCCATGTCGAACACCTGGGCGATGTTCGAGTGCTGCAGCTGCGTGAGCACCTTCCCCTCGTGGAGGAAGCGCGAGACGAACGAGGCGTCCTTCGCGATGGCCGGCAGCACCGTCTTCACGATGCACAGCTTCTCGAAGCCATGGGTGCCGGTGAGGCGCGCGAGCCAGACCGCGCCCATGCCACCTTCACCGAGCTGCTCGAGGAGCTCGTATCGTCCCAGCCGTTGAGGGCTCGCCATGCGGGTGACCTCGATTCTGACGCGGCTTCGACGCAAGGCCACGAGGTTTCTGCACTTCGACGTGTGGGTGCCCGGCGACTGTCCGAATCTGGGCGCGGCCTGCCCGACGTCGAACACCCGTCGCGCGGGCCTCGCGTGCTGGTGTGCCGCGCATGCCGACGACCTCGCTGCGGTGCTCCCTCCTGGCCCTGTCCCTCCTCCCCACGTTCGCGTGTGTCGCTGACCCGCCGCTCCCGATGAATGGAGCCGACGGGCAGAGCGCTGTCGTCACCGCCGAGCCCGCCGGTGCCAACTGCGCGAGCGGAGGCCTCAAGGTGCAGGTCGGCACGCAGGCGCCGGCCTATGTGTGCAACGGGACTTCGGGGAGCGACGCGGGCGCGGGCCTCACCGTCGTCACCGAGCCCCCGGGCGCCAACTGCTTGCGCGGCGGCGTTCGCCTCACCAGCGGCACCGAAGCGCCCGTCTTCGTCTGCAACGGCACCGATGGCAGCGGCGGAGCGGTGGTGACGAGCGAGCCTCCCGGCGTCAACTGCCCCACCGGCGGCGCGCGCGTGCAGGCCGGCAGTGGCGCGCCCACCTTCGTCTGCAACGGCGCCGTCGGCAGCCCTGGTGACGCGGGGCCCGCGGGTGAGAACGTGGTGGTGACGACCGAGGCCCCGGGCGCCAACTGCCCGGGCGGCGGCGTGCGGCTCCAGGTCGGGCAGGGCCCGGCACGCTTCGTCTGCAACGGGCTCCAGGGTGACGCGGGCGCGCCAGGGCAGCGCAGCCTCGTGACGTTGAGCATCGAGTTCGCCGGCCGCAACTGCGAGGTGGGCGGCGTGCGCGTCGACACCGGGCTCGACGCCAACGGCAACGGCACCCTCGAAGCCGGTGAGGTGAGCGCGACGCGCTACGTGTGTGACGGGGTCGGCGTGGGGACGGGCTTCGTGCTGACGGGCCTCGTCGACCCGGCGACCGTCTTCAACGCCATCGACCGGACCTACCGCTACCAGAAGTGCACCAACAGCATCTGGAACCGCCAGGCCGACGTCATCGTCAGCGGGCAGAGCTGCGACTCGTCGGCTGGCGTCCGGAACGGCTACTGGGCCCACGCGCCGGACGCCTCGTACCCCGCCGCGCCAGACAACGACCTGACGCGCCCCTACAGCCGGCTCGTGCAGATTCCGGCGACCGACACGGTGGTGTTCACTGTCGGCGCGAACGACCCCTCGAGCCGGGGCGCGGGCGACTCGACGGTGCCGAACATTCGCGTCGGCACCATCAGCCGCACCACCGGCCTCATCACCAACGTGCAGCCGGCCGTCTTCAGCGACGGGTACACTGGCAGCTGCCCCCTCCTCTCGTCGACGCGCACCCAGCTGCTCTGCTTCGACGGCGCGACGACGATTCGGTTCTACCGCACCACGCCAGGCAGCCCCACGCTCGCGCCGACGGGGACCGTGACGCTCCCGCAGATGCTCCCGGTCACCGCCCGGTGCCCCATCAACGCAGGGCAGTGGTGCATGGGCGGAACCTTCGCCTTCGACGGCGCCTACTTCTATTTCGCCGAGTTCCAGGGCGGGAACGCGAACAAGAGCTACCTCGTCTATTCGGCGACCGGCGCGCCGCTGGGCGTCCGCACGGCCACGGGCCCCGGCAACATCAACGGCACCTACTTCGACTGGTCGGTCGGCCGGTACTCGACCCACGACGTCTTCGGCGTGCGCATCGGAGGCACCACCTTCGGCACGAGCGGCTCCGCCCACGCCTTCGGCCCGGTCTCTGGCAACCACACCCTGTACTGAGGCGCGGCCCATGAGCGGCGACGACCCACACGACGATGGCGCTCCGGGCGTCTCGACGACCCTCATTCGCGACCCGGTCATCGGCACCGAGGTGTCGGGCTACCGCGTCACCGCGCGCCTCGGCTCCGGCGGCATGGGGGTCGTCTACGAAGGGGAGCAGCCGCTCATCGGCAAGCGCGTGGCCATCAAGGTGCTGCGCCACGAAATCGCCGAGAATCCGGAGCTGGTGCTGCGGCTGGTGGCCGAGGCGCGCGCCGTCAACCAGGTGGGCCACCGTGGCATCATCGACGTGTTCGGCGTGGGCAAGCTCCCCGACGGCCGGCAGTGCATCGTCATGGAGCTGCTCGACGGAGAGCCGCTCGAGGCGGTGATGCGCGCCTTCCAGGTGCAACAGCGCGTGATGCCGCTGCTCGACGCTCTCACCGTGCTCGAAGAGGTGTTCTCGGCGCTCGCCGCCGCGCACACCGCCGGGGTGATTCACCGAGACCTCAAGCCCTCGAACATCTTCCTGTGCCGCCAACGCGACGGGACGCGCTTCGTGAAGCTGCTCGACTTCGGCATCGCGAAGCTGGGCGTCCTGGGGGCGACGCCCGCGACGCGGGCCAGCATGATGGTGGGCACCCCCGGCTACATGGCACCGGAGCAGGCGAGCGGCGGCACGGTGACCCCCGCGATGGACCTCTACGCCGCCGGCGTCGTCACCTTCGAACTCCTCACCGGCCGGCTGCCGTTCGAGTCGGAGAACGTGATGGAGATGCTCGTCAAGCACGCCTCGCAGGCCCCGCCGTCGATGCTCACGGTGAACCCCACGCTGCCGACCGCGCTCGATGGCCTCGTGCAGCAGCTCCTCGCCAAGCAGCCCGAGGCGCGGCCGCGCAGCGCCGAAGACGTCCGGCTCCAGGTCGTGCGGGTACGGGCCGAGCTGATGGTGGACGCCCGCCAGTCGACGGTCTTCGTCGATTCGCGCGCCCCCTCTGGGGCACACGCCGCCGTCCCGCTGGCGCCCGCGCCTGCACGGGCCGAGACGAACGAAGAGGCCGCAAGCCCGCCCCTCGAGGTGCAGCGCCCGGGGGGGGCCCGGGTGGCGGCCGGCGCGCTGGCCCTCGTCACGGCGGCCGTCGTGGGAGGCCTCGTGGTGTCCGGCGCGTTCAGCCGGACCGGAGCCCCCCCACCCAGCCCCGCTCCGGCGCGAGCGGCCGACGAGCCCGCCGTCGCTGGAGCACCGGTGGGCGAGCCCGCCCTTCGTGGGCCAGACGTCGGTGCGGTGCCCGCCGTGGCGGCGCCTGTCATCGGCGCGACCGCTGGAGGTGGCGCGACGACCCCTGCCGCGATGACCGCGAGTGCGCCGCCCCCCGGTGGACCACCTCCCGCGCCCGTGCCGGTGGCCGCACGCGCCGACCGCCCCATCGGGCCCGCCCCTGCGCGCCCGGGCTCGAACGTCCGGGCGGGACCAGACCGCGCGAGCGCCAGCGCAGCGACGCCTGCGGCCCCCACTGCCCGGGCCACGCTCGAGAAGACGCTGCGGCGCATCGAAGCCAACCTCGGGCGCGCCGAGGCGCAGGGCGAGGACGTCAGCTCGCAACGCCGCGAGGTCGTGCTCGTGCGCAAGAAGCTCGCGACGGCTTCACCCGACGAAGTCGAGCGCCTCACCTTCCGCCTCGGCGAGCTCGAAGCCGAGTCGGCCCCTTGAAGGAGTCTGCATGTTCCTCGTCGCCCTCGCCCTCGCCTCCTCGACCCTCAGCGCCGCACCACCGCCTCTCGTCACCTTGAGCCGCCGCAGCGGTGTCTCGGCCCCTCGCGCCCTCGCCGTCGTCGAGGAGGTCGCCGACGCGCTCGTCGGGTTGCCCCCGGGCCGGCCGGTGAGCGACCTCACCGCCTGTCGCGCGAAGCAGGCGTGCCTGCTCACCGCCGCGCGCCAGGCCGGAGCGACCGTGTTGGTGACGGTCAAGGTCTCCTCGGTGCTGGACGAGGGGGCGCTCGAGGTCGAAGCCTGGTCCATCGACGACGACGGAGCGCGCGTGGCCCAGGTGCTCGTCGAAGGGCCGCTGGCGGGGCTGGTGGCGAAGGCGAGGCCCACGCTGAGCGGGAGCTTCTCGGAGCGCCTGCGCACCACCCTGGGCCTGGTGCCTCCAACGCCGCCGCGCCCTGACCCCGCGGTGACCCCGCCGCCCGTGGTGCAGGCCGACGCCGCGCCCGAGCGCCCGCGCCCCCCAACGGCCCAGGGCACCGACGTCGCCCGGGCCCCGCCCACTCCCACCCAGCCACAGCCAGCGCCAGTCGTGACGGCGGCGCGCGGGCCGTCGGCGGTCCGGGTGAGTGGGCTCGTCGTCGCCGGTGCGGGCGCGGCGGCGCTGGTGGCGGCCGCGCTCTCGGCAGCCGTCGCGGCCGACGCCTCGGCAAAGTCGGTCGCCAGGTGCGCTCCACAGACGCCCTGCGCCGACGTCACGGCCTTCGGCGACTACCTGCGCGCGGCCCACGCCCAGAACGCCGCCGTCGCGTTGACGGTCTCGGGGGCCGCGGCGGTCGCGTTGGGAGCCCTCCTCTTCTTCCTCGACCCCGGCCAGCGACCGCCCGTCGTCTCGGTCACGCCGTCGCCCGGTGGAGCCACCGTCGGTGTCATGACCACCTGGTAGCGACGATTCCACGGCGCGAAAGGGGGGGTCGATGTCAGACAGGGCGATGGACCTCGACTAGCTGAGGGCATTCGTGGCGGTGGTCGAGACGGGCTCCCTCGTGGGGGCCTCGCGCGCGCTGCGCTTCCCCCGGGCGACGCTGCGGCGACGGCTCGACGAGCTCGAGGTCCGGCTGGGGGTGCCGCTGTTGAGCCGCACCGACGAGGGGCTGGTTCCCACCAGCGCGGGCCGGGTGCTGGTCGAGAAGGCGCGCCTCATTCTCCGCGACGTGGGCGCGCTCGTCAGCTCGGTGCGCGAAGTCCCGGGAGACCACCTCGAGCCCACCGGGCAGCTCGATGTGGCCATGCAGGTGGGCATGCCCACCGACATCGTGTCGATGGGGCTCGGCCTGATGCGGCAGCAGTTCCCACGGCTGACGGTCTCGCTGTGGTTGGACGAGGACCCGCTGTCACGCCTCAGTGACGTCGACCTCGCGCTCTTCTTCGGAGACCAGCCGGCGCTCGGCCCCTGGCACGTCGTCGAGCTCTTCACGGCGCAGCTCAAGCTGTTGGCCTCGGCCGAGTACCTCGAGCAGCACGGCGTGCCCCGCTCGGTCGAGGAGCTCGCTTCGCACCAGGTCGCGCTCTGGCACACGTCGTCGGCCGAGCCGGGGCTGCCGCTGCGCGACGGGCGCCTCGTGCCCTTCGAGCCCCAGCTGTCGTCGACCGACGCGCACCTGCTCCATCGGTTCGCCCACCAGTCCCGGGGCATCGTGCTGGCCCCCATCAACCCGGCCGTCGAGGCCCTCTCAGGGCTCCCTCCGCTGCGCGTCGTGCTCGACGAGACGGTGGGCCGGCCCATCACGATGCATCTCGCCGCGCCCTCGGCGCTCAGTGAGCTCCCGCGCATTCAAGCGGTGTTCCGCGCGATGCGGGCGCTCCTGGGACTGCCGCCCTGAGATTCCGCCCGGGGCTGTGGTGTGCTGAACGAGGGCCATGCCGAACCTTCCAGCGCTCACCGACTTCCCGGCTCGAACCGTCGAGAAGCTCCGCTACGCCGACACCGACCGGCAGGGGCACGTCAACAACGCCATCTTCGCCACCATGCTCGAGACCGGCCGGGTCGAGCTGCTCTACGCGCCCGACGCGCCCATCTTCGAGGCCGGCTGCGCCTTCGTCATCGCGAGCCTGCACCTCGACTTCCTGGGCGAGGTGACGTGGCCGGGGCAGGTCGACATCGGCACCCGCGTCGCCAGCATCGGCAAGAGCTCGGTGACGCTCGAGCAGGCCTTGTTCCAGCGGGGCGTGTGCGTGGCGCAGGCCAAGACAGTCATCGTGCAGATGAACGAGGCGACGCGGCGCTCCCAGCCGTTCAGTGAGACGTCGCGCGAGCGCTTGTCACGCTGGGCCGGCTCCACGTCCTGACGCAGCAGACTCAGACTTCGCTGCGACGAGGGCTTCGGCCCAGGCCTTCGCGCCACTCCACAGCAGGCTCGTGCGGGGCATGAGCGAGGCGACGCCGCGGGGGTGGGTGAAGCCGAACCACGTCGCGAAGTCCCAGCGGCGGCCCGCGTGCGGCCCCTCGAGCGACTCCAGCGGCACCTCGAGGCTGCCGGCGTTCTCGAGCGCGCGCAGGTCGAGGTCCTTCGTCGACTGGCCCAGGAGCGCCTTCCCCAGCCGGCCGAAGAGCAACGCCGCCAGCGCGCGGTCCCGGGCCTCATGGGCGCCCGCTGAGAGGAAGAGAAACCGGGTGTCGGTGAGCACGGCGCGGCCGACGAACGAGCCGCGAATCGACAGGCCCGGCTTCGCCGCCGGCCAGAGGTACAGCTCGTCAGACGCAAGCCGGATACGGTCTTCCATGAGCGAGGCACTGTAACCGAAAGGCCGCCACGGACCTCAGTGGCGAAACCCTTTCCCCGGGAGGCGAGATGCACACCTTCGACGACGTGGTGGTTGGCGCAGGACAGGCAGGGCCCTTCCTCGCGGCGCGCCTCGCCGAAGCCGGGCGCACGGTGGCCCTCATCGAGGAGCGGCGCCTCGGCGGCACCTGCGTCAACGACGGCTGCACTCCCACCAAGACGCTCATCGCCAGCGCGCGGGCCGCCTTCGTGGCGCGGGAGGCGGCGCGGTGGGGGGTCGACACGGGCCCGGTGCGGGTGGACTACGCGCGCGTGAAGGCCCGCAAGGACGCCGTGGTGAACGAGTCGCGCGCCGGGCTCGACTCGTGGCTGGGGAGCCTGAAGAACCTCACCCAGTTTCGGGCCCGCGCGCGGTTCACCTCGCCCACGACGCTCGACGTGGGCGGAGACACCGTGCGCGGCGAGCGCTTCTTCCTGAACGTCGGCGCACGGCCGGTGCGGCCCGACACGCCGGGGCTCGCAGCCATCGCCCTCACCAACACCGAGATGATGGAGCTCACCGAGGCGCCCGAGCACCTCGTCATCCTTGGAGGCAGCTTCATCGGGCTCGAGTTCGGCCAGGCCTTCCGTCGCTTCGGCAGCCGCGTCACGGTGCTCGAGCGCGGGCCGCGGTTGCTCCCGCGGGAAGACGACGACGTGGTGGCCGTGGTGCAGCCGGCGCTCGAGCGTGAGGGCCTCACCGTGCGGACCCACGTCAGCGTGGAGCGCGTGGAGCAGACGGGCGGCGGCGTGCGCGTCGTGCTCGCGGGCGGTGAGGCCATCGAGGGCAGCCACCTCCTGGCGGCCGTGGGCCGGGTGCCGAACAGCGACCGCCTCGACCTCGGGAAGGCGGGCGTCGTCACCGACGCGCGCGGCTACATCACCGTCGACGACGCCCTGCGCACCTCGGCGCCACACATCTGGGCGCTGGGCGACGTCAACGGCCGCGGCGCCTTCACCCACACCTCGTACAACGACTTCGAGGTGGTGGCGGCGAACCTCCTCGACGGGCAGCAGCGCTCCATCGCGAAGCGGCCCTTCGTCGCGGGCGTGTACGTCGACCCGCCGGTGGGCCGGGTGGGCTGGTCCGAGAAAGAGGCCCTCGCGAGCGGCCGCGCCGTGCTCAAGGGCTTGCGGCCCATGACACGCGTGGGCCGGGCACGCGAGCGCGGTGAAACGGACGGCTTCCTGAAGGTGCTCGTCGACGCGAGGACCGACGAGCTGCTCGGCGCGACGCTGGTGGGCATCGAAGCGGACGAGGCGATCTCGGTGCTGGCCACCGCGATGACGCTCGGCGCGACGGCCACGGCCCTACGGCGGGCGGTCTTTCCCCACCCGACGGTGAGTGAGCTCCTTCCCACGGTGCTGGGGAGCCTCTCGCCGCTGCGGTAGGGCTCGCGGGCACCTTCGTCCCCTCACGGTGGTGGGTGGAGCGGCGAACTCAGCGGGTTCGCTCCGACGCGGCCATGCGGCGAGTCGCGCCTTCGACCCAGGCTGGAGCAGCGCGAGCTCCTTCACGCAAAGCGGCCATGGAGCCACTCGTGCCTTCAGACCACGTCTTCGACGCGGCCTGGAGCAGTGGGAGCCCTCGACGGAACGCGGCCCGGAGCCACTCGCGCCTTTGGACCGCGTCCTCGAGGCAGGCCTGGCGCAGTGGGGGCCCTCACGCAACGCAGCCAGCGAGCGACTCGCGCCATCAGACCGCGTCCTTGACGGAAGCTGGAGCCATCCGAGCAACGCGGCCGTCAAGCCACTCGCACCTTCAGGCGATGGCGTTCTCCGTCTTCCTGACGGACAGTCGAGGCATGTCGGTCGCCCCGCCTTCTTCGCACCCGCTGCGGAGCGTGACTGCGCTGCTGCTCGGTCTCGCCGTCTCGATGTACGGCGGCGGGTACGGGCTGGCGCGCCTCAGCCACCGGTTGGTCTTCAGCGGCAGCCAGGTCACCGGCCCCCACGCATCCCGCGGCCCACCCGGGTTCACCACCTGGGAGCTCGTGTTCTTCCCCCTGGCCCAGGCCGAGGGCGTCGTGCGCCGCGCGCTCGGGTGGACGGGCTCCTCGTGCGAGAGGGGCGGCGCCGACTCGGGCGGGTACGCTGAGCGACCCCAACCGCGCAGACACGAGGCACCGCCGCGAGGAGGCCACGGTCGGCCCGGCCGTGCGAGCCTGCTTGCTGGCGCCCGCGCGAGCCCTTAGGGACTCGCCGTCATGTGGACGACCGAGTCGACCCCCAGCTTTCCCATGCCGCGCGGGCTGCTGAACCGCCTGCTCGAGCGCATCACCGAGTCCGGCCCCTGGGGCCCCGTCCTCGCGGCGCTCACCTTCGTCGCGCTCGTGCTGCTGGGCGCCGCCATTCTGTGGTGGTTCGCCGGAGGCCCCGTGATGAAGGCGCTGGCGGCGCGCGTCGGCGCTCCGGCCGAGTCGTTGCGGCCGCTGCGCACCGGCCTGCGCCTGCTCGTCTCGCTCGGCGCCGTCAGCACGCTGGTGGGGCACTTCACCGACGTCGACCTCTTCACCGTGCTCGCGGGCGCGGCGACGCTGGTGGCCGTCGGCTTCGTGGCCCTCTGGAGCACGCTCGCCAACATCACCTGCACCGTCCTCATACTCATCACCCGGCCCTTCCGCATCGGTGACGAGGTGGCCTTTCCACCCGACCCCATCGAGGGCCAGGTGGTCGACCTCTCGTTCTTCTTCACCACGCTCAAGACGAAAGACGGCCGGTTCATCAACGTGCCCAACACGACCTTCTTCCAGCGCATCGTCATTCGCCGCGAGACGAACGTCGCCCTCGACCTCGGGGAGCAGCTGGCGAAGCCCGAGGCCGCGAAGCTCGAGGCTCCGGCCGAGACCGTCTCGCCCTAGCCCCCGCCGGTGACGCGGGCCCACCGTGACGTCCTCGGCCTCAGGGCGTCAGCACGCCGGCCGACAGCAGGCCCAGCAGCGTCAGCCCCAGCACGACGCGGTAGACGACGAACACGAGCGTCGAGCGGCTCTTGAGGAACTGGAGCAGCCCCCAGATGGCGCCCAGCCCCGACAGGAAGGACACCACCGTGCCCGTGGCCAACAGCCCCACGCCCGGCCCGTCGGTGGCCTCGAGCAGGTGCTTGAGCTCGAAGACGCCCGCCAGCGTCGTCGCGGGAATCGACAAGAGAAACGAGTAGCGCGCGGCGTCGGCGCGGGTGAAGCCGAGCGACAGCGCGCCGGTGATGGTGGTGCCGCTGCGCGAGCTGCCGGGAATCAACGCCACCGCCTGCCAGAGGCCGACGACGAGGCCGTCTCGCAGCGTCATCTCGGCCAGGGTGCGCTTGTGCGCGGCGAGCCGCTCGACGACGAAGAGCACCACCGCCAGCACGATGAGCGAGGCCGAGATGACGTAGAGGCTTCGCAGCGAGGTCTCGATGGTCTTCTTGAAGAGCAGCCCGCACACGCCGATGGGAATCGTGCCGAGGCCGACGAACCAGGCCAGCCGCGACTCGAGCGTGCCGAAGGGCTGCCGGTCGACGAGCCCTTTGAGGAACGCGCGCGTCAGGCCCAGCAGGTCCTTCGCGAAGTACACCAGCACCGCGCCCACCGTGCCGAGCTGAATGACGGCCGAGTAGGCCGCGCCCGGGTCCTTCCAGCCGAGCAGCGCCGGCACGATGCGAAGGTGCGCCGTCGACGAGATGGGGAGGAACTCGGTCAGCCCCTGCACGAGGCCCAGCACCACGGCTTCGAAGTACGTCATGAGAGCGAGGTGAGGCTCCAGACGTCGCCGCCGAGCTCGGCCTTCTTGAGCTCCCACGCGGCCAGCACGTCGGCGGTGTGCGCGATGTACTCGGCGCTGGCGTCGAAGCGGTGCTGCTTCGCGTAGGCGGTGATGAACTCGCGCAGCACCGGTGAGAGGAAGTGCGTCGCCAGCACCACCTCGCTGCCGTCGAGGTAGTCGGTGAAGCGCAGGGCGAAGCCGCTGGCGCCGTCGATGGTGGACTCGACGCGCACCACCTCGGCCTTCACCTGCACCGTGCGGCCCTTCGGCGGCAGCTTCAGCTCCACCAGCAGGCGCGTGCCCATCTTGAGGAAGAAGCTCGACTCGAGGAACAGGCCGCCCACGCTGATGTTCACCGTCGGCAGCGCCGCCTCGAAGACGCGCGACGGGTCGTCGGCGAGCGACAGCCGGGCCTTCACCTGCAGGTTGGCGCGCGGGTAGCGGCGGCGGGGGTCGGCCGACGGCGCCTTCACCGAGGTGGTGGGCGTCTTCACTGGCGCCGCGGGCGTGCGCTGGAGCGAGGCGAGCGCGCCCTGACGGGACACCGAGAAGCCCGGCCCACCCGCCGGGGTCGATGGAGCGGACGAACTGCGAAAGCCGCCCGCCGCTGCCTGGCCGCGCGGCGCCGACGACCGGGGCCGGCCTTGCGAGCCAGCCGACGTCGAGGGCCCACGGGTCGGAAGTGACGATGCCGCGGCAGTCGAGGACGTTCCGCGCGTCGCCACGGGACCGACCGACGACTCACTCCGCGCCGCGGAAGGAGAGCCGCCGCGGAGCGGTGGACTGCTCTGCGCTTCTGGGCCGCTCCGTCCACCACGGCTCTCGAGGCTCGAGGCCGACGACACGCCGCTCGACGCCGACGACGCCTTGTTCGCTCCCGACGAACCGCTCGACACCGACGACGCCTTGCTCGAGGCCGACGAACCTCCGCTCGACGCCGGCGACGCCTTGCTCGAGGCCGACGAACCTCCGCTCGACGCCGGCGACGCCTTGCTCGACGCCGACGAACCGCCGCTCGACGCCGACGACGCCTTGCTCGAGGCCGACGAACCGCCGCTCGACGCCGGCGACGCCTTGCTCGACCCGACCGCACCTCCGCTCGACCCACCCGCTGACTGCGCCCGGCCCTTCACCTCGGCCGACAGCGTCGCCGCGCCCGCCCGCTCGGCCGTTCCTGCCCGGCCCTTCACCTCACGCGTCAGCGCCGCCACCGCCGCAGGCTGCGCATCGGCCGGGAGCGGCCGCTTCTTGGTGTCGAGTGACCCCGCCAGCTTCGCGAGCGAGGCCTGCTTCCCCGAGGTGCCCTTCGACGATGCGCGCGCCATGGCCAAAGCGTCTCCCTTCGTGCGGACCCACCCACAGCAAACAGCCCCTCCCCGGTCGCTCCGGAGAAGGGCTGGCCTTCACGGCGACGACCGGTCGGTCAGGCCGCCTTGATCTTCGAAGCGCCCACGGCGTCGCGGAGCGCGTCCTTCTTGTCCGTCTTCTCCCAGCTGAACTCGGAGCGGCCGAAGTGGCCGTACGCCGCGGTGCGCTGGTAGATGGGCTTGAGCAGGTCGAGGTGCTCGATGATCTGCCGCGGCTTGAGGCCGAACACCTCGCGCACGGCCTTGCCGATGGCGTCCTCGTCGGCCTTCGCGGTGCCGAACGTCTCGACCAGCACGCTCACGGGCTCGGCGACGCCGATGGCGTACGAGACCTGCACCTCGCAGCGGTCGGCCAGCCCGGCCGCCACCACGTTCTTGGCGATGTAGCGGCCCATGTACGCCGCCGAGCGGTCGACCTTCGAGGGGTCCTTGCCCGAGAACGCGCCGCCGCCGTGCCGGCCCATGCCGCCGTAGGTGTCGACGATGATCTTCCGGCCCGTGACGCCCGAGTCGCCCATGGGGCCGCCGATGACGAAGCGGCCGGTCGGGTTGATGAAGAACTTGGTCTTCTTGTCGACGAGCTTGGCAGGGAGGGCGGCCTTGATGACCTCCTCCATGATGACGTCCTTGATCTTCTTGTTCGTCACCTCTTCGGCGTGCTGGGTCGACAGCACGACCGCGTCGATGCGCACGGGCTTGCCGTTCTTGTACTCGATGGTGACCTGCGACTTGCCGTCAGGGCGGATCCAGTCGTGCTTCTTGCGGCGCACGTCGGCGAGCTTCTTCGTCAGCGCGTGCGCGTAGTGGATCGGCGCGGGCATCAGCTCGGCCGTCTCGTTGCACGCGTAGCCGAACATCATGCCCTGGTCGCCGGCGCCCTGCTCCTTCTTGGAGCCCTCGTCGACGCCGCGCGCGATGTCCTGCGACTGGCCCTCGATGGCCACCATGACGCCACAGGTGTGGCCGTCGAAGCCCATCGACGAGTCGGTGTAACCGATGCGCGTGATGGTGTTGCGCACGATGCGGGGAATGTCGATCCACGCGTTGGTGGTGACCTCGCCCGCGACGATGGCGATGCCCGTCTTGACCAGCGTCTCGACCGCGATGCGGGCGTACGGGTCCTTCTCGATGAGCGCGTCGACGACGCCGTCGGAGATCTGATCGCAGATCTTGTCCGGGTGGCCTTCCGTCACGGATTCAGAAGTGAAGAGGTAGTCCTTGGGCATGGTCGTCTTGAGGCAGTTGGAGGGAACGACAGCGACTTGAACGGCGCGGCCTCTAGCGCGCAGCGTCAAGCGGGTCAACGCGGCTCGACGGGCAACCCGACCGGAGCCTGGGCCTCGGGCGCGAGGTCGATTCGCAGGGCGTCGTGCTGGCCGTCCTTCACCTCGACCTCGCGCACCTGCTGCTGGTACCCGAGCGCGCGCACCAGCACTTCATGCCGCCCGGCGGTGAGCGGCTCGGTGCGACCGACGCCGGCGTCGAGCACGACCTCACGGCCATCGACGAGCACCACCGCACTCTCGGGCGACACCGCGAGCGACAGCGTGCCTTCGCGCGAAGGGAGCGTGACGTCGACGGTGCGCTGCTCTCCGGCGGCGACCTCGACGAGCTGGATGGCGACGAGCGCGTCGGGGTGCTTCAGCACGAGCTGGTGCTGGCCGGCGGGCAGGTCGCTCAGCGCCGTCGGCGTGCGCGAGGCGATGGGGCGCCCGTCGACCTCGAGGGTGGCGCCGGGCGGCACCGAGCGCACCAGCAGCGACCCCTTCGTGGGGCCCGCCGGCTTGCGGCCCTTCCAGGCGGCGAAGCCACCGACGGCCAGCACGACGACGAGGCCCGCGAGGAGCGGCACGGCCAGGCGGCGCGAGGGCAGGTCGCCGCTCGCGGCGTCGGGCGCCGAGGGCCGCGGCGACGGCACGGGGAGCAGCTCGGGCACCGTCGAGTCCTCGCCCGGCAGGCGCAGGGGCCGGGCGCCCTCGGACGTCGGAGGGGCCGGCACGGGCGCCGTCACCGCGAGGGGCTCGGTCGGCAGCTCGAGCGGCACGTCGACGGCGCCCATCGGCGTGCGGCGGGCCTCGGCGGGGATCTGCGGGTTGGTGACGACGGTCGTCTTCTGCGTACGCCCCGGGTCGGCCAGCGCCGCGTCGAGGGCGGTACCCTGCTCGAAGAAGGCCTTCAGCTCGCTCGTCGACGCGCTCGACAGCCGCGCCATGAGCGAGGCGTGGGCCTCGAAGTCGGGGCCGAAGTGTTGCCGCACGAAGCCCGACAGCGTCGCGCGCCAGTCTCCGGTCGGAGGCACCACCGCCTCGAGCGCCTCGGCCACCGCCCGCATCGTCGGGTACCGGTCTTCCCGCAGCTGCGCCGTCATCGTCTCGAACACGACGTCGAGCAGCTCGGGCACGCCGCTGCGCACCTGGCTCAGCTGCGGCCGCTTGCGCTCGAGGATGGAGTGGATGACGGCCAGCTCGTTGTCCCCCTGGAAGAGCGGCTTGAGCGTCAACGTCTCGTAGAGCGCGGCGCCCAGCGCGAACTCGTCGACCCGCCCGTCGGCCGGCAGGCCCTGAATCTGCTCCGGCGCCAGGTAGCGCGCCTTGCCCTTGAGCATGCCCGTCGAGGTGCGGGTGCGGCGCTCCTCGGCCCGCGCGATGCCGAAGTCGAGCACCTTCACCAGCCCGTCGAAGGTGAGGAAGATGTTCGACGGCGTCAGGTCGCGGTGCACGAGGTTGAGCGGCTTGCCGTCGGTGCCCGTCAGCTCGTGCGCGTGGGCCATGCCGTGCGCGACGGCCGTGATGACCCGCACCGCCAGCTCCCAGGGCAGCTGCCCGCCCGTCTGCTTGAGCCGCTCGATGACGAGGTCGAGGTCGTAGCCCGCGAGGTACTCGAGCACGAGGAACGGCCCGTCTTTCGTGCTGCCCCGGTCGTACGCCCGCACGATGTTCGGGTGCACCAGCCGCATCGCCAGGTCGGACTCGTCGAGGAACATACCGACGTGGTCCTTCTGGGACTTGAGGTCAGCCAGAAGCCGCTTCACCACCACCAGCCGCGGCGGCGTCGTGCCCACGTCCCTCGCGAGGAACACGTCGGCCATGCCGCCTTCGGCCAGGTGCTTGATGAAGACGTACCGTTCTCGCGCGTCGGCCACGCGGCGCGGGAGTGGAGCATTGGGGGCGGGGGGTGACAACGGGAGACTTGGGGGCCCTGGGGACTTGGGTGACTTGGACCCGGTTCTGTGAAGAATGGCGCACCCTCGTCGTCGGAGCCGCCATGATCCGCACCCTCTCCACCCTCTCCACCCTCGCCCTCGTCCTCTCCCTCCCCGCCCTTGCTGGCCCGCGCGAGGAGGTCTCGAAACCCCTCAAGGTCATCGTCAACTCGGTGCGGTACGCGAAAGACCTCGATGCCCTCAAGCGCTTCGCGGTCGAGGAGCAGGGAAAGGTGCTCCTCGGAGACGACTGGGCCAAGGGGACGGACGCCCAACGCAAAGAGTTTGGTGACCTCTTCCTACAGCTCTTCGGCAAGCTCGCGTTCCCGAAGATTCGCAAGAACTTCGAGAACCTCGACACCGTCATCTACGACGAGCCCACCGTCACCGGCGACAGGGCGTCCATCGGCTCGACCATTCTCATCAACCACCCGATGAAGAAGCAGGAGCTCAAGGTGAAGTACCAGGTCATCAAGGACGGCAATTCGTACAAGGTCATCGACGTGGCCGTTCTCGGAGACTCGATGCTGACCGGCATTCGCGATGACCAGGTTCGCCCTCTGTTCAAGGAAGGCGGGTGGGACGGGCTCCTCAAGGCCATGCGCGACCGGAACGCCGAGCTCAAAGACGTCGTCCTGAAGTGACGGGTGGGAGTTGCCCTGCGATTCCGCGGGGCTAGAGTCTGGCTCCTCCCGGCCGATCGACCGGGCGAGGGCTGGCAACCAACGGCCCGTTCACCACTCGCAGCACCCCGGGAGACCCACACATGAAGAAGCTCCTCGTCGCGCTCGGCACCCTCGGACTGATGGCTTGCGGCGGCACCGCGAAGATCGGCGGCGGCAAAGACGGCGCGGCCCAGGCCTTCTTCGCGGCTTCGAGCGCCACCTCGGCCGGCGCCAACCGCTCGGCCCAGCCCCTCGACATCACCGGCTCCATCTCGTGGAAGTGCCCAGAGGGCGGTGAGGCCTCCTTGAGCGGCTTCGGCGCCTCGGTGAACACCGGCGGCGGCGGCGCCTCGGTGGCCCAGAACTTCACCGTCACCTACAAGAACTGCGGCGCCGCGAAGAGCGACGTGGGCGTGGCCATCTACAACGGCTCCTTCACCGTCACGCAGTCGGTCATCACCGACGCGAACGGCGTCAACATCGACCAGCAGTTCAAGGGCCGCATCGAAGTGCAGGGCGCCTTCAACGACTTCATCGAGGCCGACGTGCGCCAGCAGGTCGGCGTGATGGGCCTGTCGAGCTCTGGCGGCACCGTCACCATGAAGCTCGTCGGCACCATCAAGACCTCGACCGAGTCGTACTCGTACAACGAGAACCTGAACGTCACGGCCGGCGGCGCCATCGCCGTCGCGGCGAACACCCGCTGACGAGCTCGTTCGTTTCACCCCGCCGCCCCCGGTGCCTCCTTCGTGGAGTGCCGGGGGCGTCGTGCGTTCCGGACGTGCCTTTTCGCTCCAGCCCGAGCTGCACCGGTTCGCCGGGGCGCCGGGATCCCTCGTGGAGGAACCTCCCGTGGTTGCGTCCCGAGCGCCCCTTGATTCCACGACCAGCTGCGCCGCTTCGGCCTGATTCGCGGAGCAGCCCCGTGGTGCAGCTGGGGCGCATCAAATCCAGAACGAGATGCGCCGCTTCGCCGGGCCGGGGCCCTCACCCTGCCCGCCCTCGCGCCACCACGCCCGGAGCGCCTCGATGTCGGCGTGCAGCAGGTCGGCCTCGGTCGACTGGAAGGCCAGCGGCCCCATGCGGAGCCCGTCACGCTGCACCCGCATGATGTCGACGTCCTGCCCGATGACCTGCGTCGTGTACCAGAACATGAAGCGCCGCAGCCCCCGCGCCACCAGGTCGCCCGGCAGGTCGAACGGCAACCGGTACGAGATGGACGTGTAGACGAGGCTGTCGAGCGGCCCGATGGGCGTCACCTGACTCGAGATGACGTAGCCGCTGCGCGAGCCCCACAGGTAGTCCACCCGCGTGACGTTCGGCGCGTAGAAGTGGTCGGTGTGCACCATCGGCTCACCGGTGGGGTTCAAGAGGAGGCCGGCGCCCGTGAGCTCGTCCTGCTCCTGCTCGTAGGTGACGAGCACGCTCGTCGCGGTGCGCTCGACGGTGGCCGGCACCTGCGTGCGCCGCCGGTTGCGGAACCAGCCCTTGTGCACGAAGACGGTGTGCGGCACGTCCATGAAGTTCTCGACGAGGTTCGTCACCCCGTTCGGGAACCGCGTCACCATGAAGTACGACGTCCACCCCGGCTCGCCCCAGTGCGGCACCCGGTGCGGAGGCTGCCGCGCCGTCGCCTCGTCGCCGCTCATCAAGACGAAGACCAGCCCGTCCTGCTCGCGGGTGGGGAAGCGCTGCACCCGGCCGACGTCGCAGGGCCGCAGCGAGAGGCCTTCCTTCGCATGGCCATCGTCTCCGAGCACCGAGCCGCGCTGCGAGGGCCCCAGCGAGGGAATCTCGACGCACGCGCCCGACGCGTCGTAGACCCAACCGTGGTACGGGCAGCCGAGCCTGCCGTCGAAGGTGGCGCCAGCCGACAGCCGCGCGTTGCGGTGCAGGCAGCGGTCGAAGAGCGCCGCCGGCCGGCCCTGCCCGTCGCGGAAGAGCGCCACCGGCACACCGAGAATCGTTCGAGCCAGCGGCTGCTTCGCGGTGAGCTCCGTCGAGAGGCAGCCGACGTACCAGGCGTCTTTCAGCGCGCCGCACCGTGAGAGGTCGGCATCGGCCTCGAGGTCGATGCGCCGGGCGTGGGGCAGGTCGGTTGAGAGGCGCGGCCGGTCGGTCATCGGGAAGTCCTCGGCGACTCTCGCCGCTCGGGACCACGACTTCAACCGACCTGGCTTCGTCGATAGAGTCACATGCAATGACCACGGCACGACGCCTTCATTACTCGTACGAGGAATACCTCGAGGCCTTGAAGCGGTCGGAGCTCAAGCTCGAGTTCCACGCAGGAAATCTGTACGCCATGGCCGGAGGCACCGTCGCCCACGCGGCGCTCAGCGCCAACGCCACCTTCATCCTGCGGCGCGAGCTCAAACCCTGCACGGTCTTCTCGTCAGACCTCAAAGTGCGCATCGAGCGCACCGACATGGCAACGTTTCCCGACGTCTCGGTCGTCTGCGGACCCGTCGAGCGGTCGCCCATCGACGCGCACGCGCTCACGAACCCCATCATCCTCGTCGAGGTCACGAGCCGCTCGACCGAGGACTACGACAGGGGGGAGAAGCTGAGCCACTACCAGCAGATTCCTGCCATCCGCGCGGTCGTGATCGTCTCGCATCGACAGCGCTCGGTGACGGTGATTCGTCGCGCTGGGCAGGGCTGGGTCGAGCAGGACATGCGCGCAGGTGAACTCGTCGAGCTCACCGAGCCGAAGCTGACCTTCAGCGTCGACGAGCTCTACGAGGGCGTCACGCTCGAAGCGGCGTGAGGCAGCGGCCGGGTTACTGGAACTCCTTGCCGTAGAAGCGCGTGTGCAGCTTGCGCACCTGGTCGTCGCAGTCGATCAACTTCAGCTTGGTGTCGGCGCCGTCGCAGAACGTCTTCGCCTTCGTGTACGGCTTCTCGAAGTACTCGCGCTTGTCGGAGTCAGCGAGCAGGTCGGCCGACATGCGCTCGAGCATCGTGCTGATGCTCTGCCCGTCTGGGCCCGGCTTCCGCAGGAACTGGCCGATGACGAAGCTGTCGAGCACGCGGTTGTTGTCTTCCACCAGCACGTTGGGCTCGCTCCCGGCGTCTGGCTCGGCGAGCGGGTCCTCCTCCGGACCCGGGTCGACGGCGGCGGTCTCTCCCGCGTCGGTGTCAGCCGCCGGGTTCGCCGCGTTGGCGACCGGCGTCGGGTCGACCTGGTTGGCGCGCGGGGTGGGGTCGACGGTGGGCCGGGTCGCCACTTCAGGCGGCTTCTCGGGCGAGAGGCCCGGCTTCTTCACGAGCGGCTTCGTCGGGACCGGCGGCGGCGGGTCGCTCGGCCACAGCACGTAGATGAGCACGCCGAGCAGCCACACGCCCACCACGCCGCCCACCACCAGCGGCCAGCGCTTCTTCACCTGGCGCTTGACGTCCTGCACCTGCGCCTTCACCGCGAGCTCCCGCGCTCGCGCGTCCTCGGTCTTCTCGCCCTTCTCGCCCTTCGCCCCGGCCGGCTTGTCGCCCACGACCGGCTCGATGGACATGAGGCTCATCATCGTCGCCGCGTTGCGCAGCTGCTTGGTGGCCGCGCGCAGGTCGGCCTTCACCTGGTTGGCGTCGGGCCGCACGGCCGGGTCCTTCGCCAGCAGCTTGAGGATGAGCTCCGAGAGCGCCTTCGGAATGGCCGGGTTCACCTCGTGCGGCACCGGCGCCTCGTGGTGCACGTGCTTCTCCATCACCTCCATCGGCGTGTTGCCCGTGAAGGGCAGCTTGCCGGTGAGCATGTGGAAGCACATGACGCCGAAGGCGTAGAGGTCGGCTGGAGGCCCCGCGGGGCGTCCGCGCGCGTGCTCGGGCGAGATGTAGTCGGGCGTGCCGGCGATGCGGGTGACGTTCTGCTGCTGGCGCCGGGCGAGCCCGAAGTCGAGCAGCTTCACGTAGACCTTCTGGCCCTCCTTCACGAGGAAGACGTTGGCGGGCTTGAGGTCTCGATGCACCACGCCGGCCGCGTGCGCCGCCGCGAGGGCCGAGAGCGTCTCTTCGAGGATGATGACCGAGTCTCCGGCGGCGACGGTGCCCTCGCGCTGCATCAACTGCTCGAGCGACTCGCCCTCGAGCAATTCCATGATGAGGTAGTGCCGCCCGTCTTCGAGCGAGCCCGCGCCGAAGATGTTGATGATGCCGCGGTGCTTGATGCTATTGATGATGCGCGCCTCGTCGAGCATGCGGTCGACGTCACGGGGGTCGGTGACGACGTCGCTGCGCAGCACCTTGATGGCCACCTCTTTGTTGATGAGCGTGTGCACCGCCTTGTAGACGATGCCCATTCCACCGACGCCGATGCGCTCCTTGATGACGTACTCCTGGAGCTTCTGGCCGATGAGCGAGTCGCGCGACGCGCTCACCATCGACGGCGGAGACGCCGGAGGCCGTGGCATCGCCTTCATCCCGGCGCTCGACTTGCGGCCCCCCGGGTCGCCCACCGCGCCCATGTTGGCCATGCTGGTGCGGGTCGCCTTCGGCTTCGGCACGGGCCCCTCTTCGGCCGTCGTCTTCGCCGGGTCGTCGCCCGTCTCAGTGCGCCCCGCGGACTCGTCGAGGGTCTTCCCCAGCCGCACTTCACCCGTTCGGCGTGGGCTGCTCGGCAGGGCGGCCTTCGACTTCGCCGCTGGCGCCGTGGCGATGGACTTGCGCATCGACGTACGGGCATCACCCGTCGCCGCGAGTGAGGTGCCGCAATTGGCGCACACCTTCGCGTCTGACGGGTTCACCGTTCCACACTTCGGGCACATCACGCCGGCCGGCATAGAGACCAGTGGAGTCAACCACATGATGGCCCCGGGCCGCGCGCTTTCGATGCTGCCCTGACGGAAGCCACCGGGCGCGAACCCTTGACGGGCCCACCCGCCCGCGCTCCTCAGAAGAGCTCGACGGTGCCGGCGTCCATCGAGGTCTGCTGCACCGCCGACGCCTTGCGGAGCGTGCCCTCGAGCGACTCGAACAACGCGGCGACTTCGGCGGGGGGCTCTCCCTGACCGGCGGCCCAGGCGTCCCACACCGAGGCGAGCGCCTCGAGCTGCCGGCGGGTGGTGCCGAAGAGGGTTCGCAGCTGGTCCTCGAGCTCGAACGCCTTCACCGTCTGCACCGCGCTGGCCTCGACCTCGGCGAGGGCGCTCCGCACGCGGCGGTTGGTCTCGTCGAGCGTCCGCAGCAGCTCGATGACGCGGCTCTGGCCCTCGACCGCGCCGTTCACGTCGTGCGAGGCGAGGCCCACCATCGCCACCCGCACGTCCGCGAGTCGACCGTTCGCCGCCGCCACGATGCCCTGAATCTCTTCGGACACGAGGGCGGCGTCGTTCGCGAGCTCCTTGATCTGATCCGCCACGACCCGGAAGGTTCGCCCCTCGAAGCCGGAGCGCGCCGAGTGAATGGTGGCGTTGAGCGCCACGAAGCGCGTGCGCCGGGCCATCGTGCTCACCTTTCGCGTGGTGGTGACGATGGCCTCGATGTCGGGCCCCATCTCGTCGATGCGGCCCATCAGGCGCATCGATGCGGCGCTCACATGCAGAATGTCGTCCATGAAGCGCTCGACGATGACGGTCATGCGGTCGACGAAGCCCAGGCTGCTGCCGCCGCCCTGGAGCAACTCGACGACGGCGCCCAGCTCTCGCTGCTGGACGACGAGCTCGGTGCGAAAGGCCCCGAAGGTCTGCCCCAGCGTGAGCATGCCGTCGCGCACCAGGCCTTCAGCCCGCTCGAGGTCCTGCTGAATGCCGCCCAACGTCTCGTGAACACACGTCGTGATGATCGCCGTCGAGGTCATGGTGCTCCGGTTCCCCTCCCCGACCGCAAGCAATTCACGAGGGGTGCCACGGCGCGTCAGCGGGTGTCGAGGGCGTGTACAAAGTTGGAATCACGATCACCGTTCGAATCGGTGGTTGATCACCGTCAAGTTTCGGCTGTGTCACGACGCACCCATGGGTCGTCTTGACTGACGACGACCACCGGACTCACCCGAAGCGACGACCGAGCTCGACCCAGGTGCCGACGCAGGCCTCGACGGTGGCCTCGATGGGCCGGGCGTAGCCTCCACCGAGGGTGACGGCGACGGGCACCGCGCGGCTCCAGCAGAGGTCGAACACGCGGCGGTCGCGCGCGCGCAGCCCCTCGTGCGAGAGGTGGAGCCGCCCCAGCGTGTCTTCTTTGAGCGCGTCGACGCCAGCCTGGTACAGCACGAGCGAAGGCGCCGAGGCCTCGAACACCTCGGGCAGGTGCGTCTCGAGCAGCTCGAGGTAGCGGCCGTCATCACAACCATCGGGCAGCTCGACGTCGCGGGTCGAGACCTGCTTGCGGAAGGGGAAGTTCTTCGCGCCGTGCATCGAGAAGGTGAAGACGCGCGGCTCGTCACGAAAGATGGCCGCGGTACCGTCGCCCTGGTGCACGTCGAGGTCGACGACGAGCACGCGCTCCACGGCGCCCTCGCGCAAGAGCGTCGCGGCGGCCACGGCGAGGTCGTTGAACACGCAGTAGCCAGAGCCGAAGTCGGCGTGCGCATGGTGCGTGCCGCCAGCGAGGTTTCCAGCGACGCCCTGAGCCAGCGCATGACGGGCCGCCGCGAGCGTGCCGCCGGCCGAGGCGAGCGAGCGCTGGAGGAGGGCGTCGCTCCACGGGAAGCCGATGCGCCGGAGCGCAGCCTCGTCGAGGGTGCCATCGAAGCAGGCGCGCAGGTAGGCGCGGTCGTGGACGACGGCGAGCGTGGCCTCATCGACGGGCTGCGCGAGCTCGAGCTGCTCTGGCGTGAGGACGCCACGCGCCACCAGGGCTTCACGCACCAGGCGGTACTTGCCCATGGGGAACCGGTGGCCGTCGGGCAGCGGCACCTCGTACGGGTCGGAGTACCAGGCACGCATCGGCGGGAGCGTCCTCACCGGGCCTTGCGCGCGGCTGGCCGGCGTGACGGTTTCGGCGGCGCGCGGCCAGCGTCGAGCTGCTTCACGAGCGTCTTCGGCGCCTGCGCGCGGTAGCTCTCGTCGAGCCACGCCGTGAGGAGGCCCACGGGCGGGCGGTCAGCGTCGGCGAAGGTGGCCGTCACCCAGCCGCTCTTCCCGAGCCCGTACGCGGTGGGCTGCACGTTCGGCATCGTGAGCGCGAGGGCGGCCGACCGCGGCAACTTCACGCCTACCCGGAGCGGCTCGTGCTCGAGCGAGAGGTAGGCGAACGTCTTGTCCTTCACCGCGAGGTCGAGGTGGCCGGGCCAGGGCGCCTTCGTGTGCGCGCCCGGCAGCGCAAGGCCAAAGCGACGAAGGGCCTCGAGGACCGGGAAGTGGGCGTGGCGGCGGGTGCGAGCCATGCGGGGGGTCCTACCGCGATTCCGCGCTCGCGGCCGCCGCGGCTGAAGTGCACGTGCAACACGGGCGGGGGTGGCGCTCGGGCTGCGTGAAGACCTTCACCTCAGCGCGAATGGCAGGCGGAGCATTGAGGAGAGGCCGGCGCTCCCGGATTTCGAGGAACGGCTGGTGGGCCACGCGGGGTTCCGACGGTTCGACAGCGACGACAGGGTGTGTGGCTCTGAGACCGGCGCGGCCAGCGCCTGCGGAGTGCGACAGGGCTGGTCGGGGTGCCCTCGGCGACACGCACCCAGGCCGGTCGACGAACCGGGCGCGGCACACGTGGTGTCCTCCCCCCGAGCGCCTTCCGGCTCGTCCCACTCGCGCTCCAGCGCCGACAACCGGGCAGTGGTGCGCGAACGCGCCCGACGTTACCGAGGCGCCATGATGAAGCGCTCCGAGAAAGGTCACTTCGCGCCGCCGCCGAGGCTCGCGCCGCCGCACGCGCAGTCGTTGTCCGAGACGCTCGCGCGCTGGCCGGGCACCGAGGCGCGCACGCACTGGTTCCTCGGGGACGAGTCCACCGTCGACGGCGCTGATTTCTACGTCGGCGAGGACGAGCTGGGGCACCTGCACCTCGATGGAGAGGCCCACGTCGCCGTGGGCACGGCGCTCCGCGACGCGCTAGTGCGGGCGAAGCTGGCGCACCCGTTCGTCTACAGCCGCGCCTTCGTCACCTGGCCCGTCGACTCGGCGGCAGACCGGGCGCGCGCCGAGTGGCTGTTCTCGCTTCGGTACGGTGTTCTGACCGGAGGCTCGGTGGACGAGGCGCTTCGGCAGGTGCAGGCCGGGCCGGCGCGCTGAGCGCCCTCAGGCCTCGGTCGAACGTCTGAGCCGCTCGAAGAGCGCTTCGCAGGCCCCAGCCGAAAGGGCAGCGTCCAGCACCTCGGCTTGAACCACCCACAGCTCCACCGCGCCCAAACGCAAGGGACCCGGGCCGACCGGTTCGTCGTGGTCATCGCCCAGCCGACGCCAGCTCCAGAGGCCGTCACGGCAGAGGAGCAGCCCGGCGACGCGAGGCACCGTGACGTCGTTGATGACGAAGTCGTTCACCCCGGCCCGTCCGAGGCTGAGAGGTGAACCGGCCCACTCGAGGCTCCACGCCTGGCAGTCGGACCCGACGACCGCGGGAGACGCGTCAGCTCCCGGCAGCAGCGTCTCTTCGAGGTCCCGTGCCTCGACCGTCGGCGCCAATTGCCCCCCTCCCGAGAGCCGCACCAGCCAGTCATGTGGCCATCGCCGAAGGAAAAACTCGCCCAGCATCAGCTTCTGGCGCTTGAGAATCGACAACCAGATGGGCGCGCGCATGACCCCTTGTGACCTCGACGGCGTCTCGCCGCGATTGGCGAAAACCCCCATTGTCACTCGTCGGCGTTCGGAGACACTGCGAGGTCCGTTTCACCTGGGAGTGCCATGCTGTCGGGCTGGCTGGAATCGCACCTCGTTCGACGACTCGCGCACCTGGGGCGCGATGGGTTCTTGATTCGTCATGCCTTGAGTTGGCTGGTGTGGGAGCCCGGCCGGTGGACGCCGTCGTCGTCCCTCGAAGCGGCGGCGGTCGCCGAAACGCTGCCCGTCACCTCGGCGCGCCTCGGAGGACCCCGCACCAACGACGGGCTGTGCTTCGAGCTCAATCCACTCCATTCGCCAATCAAGGTCGGCCGAAGCCCCGACTGCACCATCGTCATCGACGACGCCACGCTGTCACGCGTGGCCTTCGAGCTGATCTGGCATCAATCGCGCTGGTGGATGAACCCCCTGACGCACCGCCCGGTGTGGGTCGACGGCGTCGAGGTTCGAGAGCCAGTCGGCATCGACGCTCAGCGCCTCGTGACCGGAGAGGTCGTGTTCGCCACACCCGGCCCAGTCGCGATGGTCGAACGCCTCGCGCGGCGGCCGACCTAGCGGGTTGTCGCCGAGGGGAGCCTCACGCGGGCGATGGTACCGGCTCCGGGCGCTGACTCGAGCTCGAGCCACCCGCCCATCGCCTCGACGAGGGCTCGCGCGACCGCGAGCCCCAGGCCGACACCTGCGTTGACGGGACGAGTCGTGAAGAACGGGTCGAACGCTCGCGCCAACGTCTCACGGTCCATTCCGCGTCCGGTGTCACGCACCTCGATGACGACGCGCCCCTCGACGGGTCCCATGACGCGCACGTCGACCCGGTCCTCCGCCGGCGCAGCCTTGACGAGCGCCTGGGCCGCGTTGGCGAGCAGATTCACGAGGACCCACACCAGATTCCCCTCGTGCGCATACACCTCGAGCGGACGCTCCACGTGCAGCACCGCGGGCACCTGCCCGCGAAAGGCACCCGCGGTCGCCTGCATCGCGGCGCGAACAGCTGGTACCACGGCGACGACCTCGGGTGGCCCCGGCCCGGCGGGACCGCTCAGAACCCGAAGATCGCGCACGATGGCGGTGATTCGCCCGACGCCCTCTTCCGCCTCGTCGAGGGCCTCGCGCAACTCGGCCGACACGGTCGTGGCGACGAGCTCGCGACGAATGAACTCGAGGCTCGAGGCGACCCACGTGAGTGGGTTGTTGACCTCGTGACCGACCCCCGCCGCCACGGTGGCAAGGGACGAGAGCCGCTCCGTGGCGACCCGGTGGGCCAGGTGCTGCGCCGTGAGGCGGGCGCGCTCCGACGCGAGGACCTGCTCTTCGACCCGGCGCTGCTCGCTCACGTCGAGGACGTGGAGCGCCACCTCGTCATCAGAGAGCGCGACCGCATCGAGCCGTACGACCAACCCGCCTTCGAGCTCCAGCTCTCCCACGATGCCTCGGGCACGGCGCGCCGCCTCGACGACCTCGAGAAAAGGGCCCGGAAGCTCGTCGAGCGCAGCCGCCCACGCTGCCAACCTGGGCGACTCACAGTGGCTCGAGACATGCCGGTGGGCCAGGCCTCGACCCCGCACCAGCATCAGCACCCCGGGGACCGCCTGCACCAGCCGCTGCGCCTCGCCGCCAGACAGGGCCGCTTCCGCGCTGGCGCGAGACACCGTCGACGAGGGCTTCATGGCCCGCTCCGCCGTTCACCTGGGCCACCTCGTCGCCTGCGGCACATATGGTCTGCTCGGTGACGCCAGCGATACCGACGCACAATCGGTCGAGACACCGACACGCTCAGGGACTTCCCGCATGAGGCCGTGCCGACCCGCCGCTGCAGAGGTTGGCGCCGCCCGGGCCAGGTGACTACCCTTCGACCTGACGATGACTGAACTGACGCTTGAGCAAGCGCGCCAGCTCCTCACCTTGTCGCCTGACGCGATGTTCGTGTTCTCGCTCGAAACGGGGGCCGTCGTCTTCGCATCGCCCGCGATGGTCGACCTGAGTGGCTTCTCGCTCGACGAGCTCAAGGCAGACGCCCGGGCATGGCTGTCGAGGGTCCACCCCGACGACCGCGCCATCGCCTCGGGCACCGCGGCCTGGCAGGTCGAACGTGATGCGCGCAGCCGCTACCGCTACCAGCACCCGACGCGTGGCGAGCGCACCTACGAGGCTCGCTTGTCGGTGGTCCAGGCGCAGCAAGCGGTGGTCGGGGTCGTGCGCGACGTGACCGACTCGCTGGAGGCGGCGCTGAGCCGGAACGTTCACCGCCTCCCTCAACCAGAAGACTTCGCGGCGGTGGTGTCTGGCTTGCCGGTCGCCATCGTGCTCTCGAAGGCTGGCGTCGTGGTGCTCGCGAACCAGGCGGCCTTACGCCATTTCCCCCAGCTCGAAGAAACTGGCGCGCGTGTCGCCGGCGCCCTCCCCCCGGCGCTGGCGGCCCTCGACGGCACCACGAGGACGGAGTGTGGTGCTCTCGCCTCGTCATCGGCCCGCCACTTCTCCTTCGTCGTGGCCCCGCTGGTCGTCGATGGGGCCCTCCACACCATGTGGACCATCACCGATGACAGCGACCGCATCGAGTCCGAGCGGCGCGTCGCCTCTTTCGAGGCCCAGCGCAACCTGCTCGAGCGAAGCTTGCTGGTGAGCGAGGTCTCTGCCTTCGTCACGCACGAACTCAGCCAGCCGCTGGCCTCCATCACGGCGTGGGTCGAGGGCGCGCTCGCCAGGCTGGAACGGCCCTCACCGGGGGGCGGCGTCGAGCCCAGCATCGCGCCCGCGCTGGCGCAGGCGCTCACCCAGTGTCAACGCGCTGCGCAGCTCGTCGGCCGGGTGCGGCGGCTCATCGTCACCGGCGACGTCCGGCGCGAAACCGTGCCCCTCGAGCCCCTCGTACAGCGAGCGCTGCGAAGCGCCCGTCTCCCTTCTGAAGGCTTCGAAGGGCTGGCGGGCGCCCTGGTCTCCGTCGACCCCATGTATGTCGAGGTGGCGCTCTTGACCGTGTTCCGCTCGCTGGCGAACGCTGGGCTCGAAGGGCTTTCGGCCGTCGTGCGCGGGGAACCCGACCTGGTCCTGGTCATCCTCTCGACGGCGCGGCCCGGGCTCCTGTCGACGCAGGGCCCCCACCTGGGCCTCGAGCTGGCCGTGGCCAGCACGGCGCTCGAGGCCGTCGGCGGCAGCCTCCAACATCGCCGGAACGAGGTGGTGATTCGACTGCCGGCGCCGTCACGAAGCGCGAGCGTCGGCGAACCGGCTGAGGAGCGTCAGCACCTGCGAGCGGGTGAAGGGCTTCTCGAGGACCGGCACTGACGCACGGTCCAGCAGCACCCGTTGCCGCTCGTCGAGGGCGCCGCCCGTCAGCAGCGCGAAGCGGTCGGCGAGGGGCGACCCCGACGAGCGCAGCCACCCGAGCAGCTCGGTGCCGAGCCCGGTCGGCATCTGGAAGTCGCACAGCACCGCCGCCACGGGCCCCGCGGTGATGGCCTGCCGCGCGGCCTCGATGGTGGCCACGCAGATGGTGGGCACCTCGCCGAGCACCCAGCTCAGGCTGGCGCGCAGGTTCGCCTCGTCGTCGACGATGAGCACAGGCCCGAGCCCCGTCGACGGAATCGGCGATGGAGCGCTGCGCGGCTGCGCCGGCATTGCGGGAGCCGGTGGCATGTCGACGATGACGCGGGTGCCGGCGCCGACCGCGCTCTCGAGCCCGATGTGGCCCCCCTGAGCCTCGACGAACTCTCGACACAGCGCCAGGCCCAGGCCGCTGCCGGTGGCCTTCGTCGAGAAGAAGGGATCGAACGCGTGCGCCAGCGTCGCGGCGCTCATCCCCGGGCCATTGTCGACGACCTCGATTCGGCCCCACCCCTGCGGAGTCGTCGAGACGCGTACGACGACCCGGTTCGACTCGAGCGCGAGCGGGTCGAGACACTCGGCAGCATTGAGCAACAGGTTCAGCACCACTTGCCCCAGACGCCGCGCATCGGCGAACAGCGGTGGCGCGTCGACCAGCTCGACCGACACCTGCGCGTGGTGCTTGAGCACGTGAGACGCGGTTCGCAGCGCCGCCTCCACCACGTCCTTCGCGTCGACGGCCGTCCTTGCGTCGGGGGTCGAATGAGGCGCTCGCAGGTCTCCCACCACCTGCGCCATGCGGTCGCAACCGTCTTGAGCGACGGCGATGAGCTGGCTCGCGGCTGAGGAAGGGTCGACGCGGTCCTTCAGCACCATCAGCACGTTGAGCACCGAGGTGAGGTGGTTGTTGAGCTCATGGATGACGCCGGCCATGAGCCTGCCAGCAGACGAGAGGGCCTCGAACCGGGCGACCCGCTGGCTGAGTCGCGTCTGCTCGGTGACGTCCTGAAAGGCGCCGACAACGAGGGAACCCTGCTCACCGTCCGAGCGCGAGCGGGCGAAGACGGCCGAGTATTCTCGGGGTGCGCCGTCGACGAGGCGGGTGAGCGAGGTGCGCACGCGCTCTCCAGCAGCGGCCCGCGCCAGACACGCCTCGAGCGGCTCCCCGGCCTGCGCCCGAAAGACGTCCTGCAGGCGCACCGGACCAGAGCGGTCGAGGGAGCAGGCCCTGTTGGCGAGGTACAGCTGGCCGCGGGCGTCGACGACACACAGCGGCTCGTCGAGCCCGTCGATGGCCTCGCCCAGAAGCTGCAGCTCGGCTTCGACGAGCATGTCGTTCCGTCGCCTCCCTGGCGGTCGCTGGCCGAGCCGGCGCTGAATGGCACTGTAGAGCGACGTCGACGAACCTCGGTACGCGCCTTCCCAGAGCGAGAGCTGCTGAATGGACGCCTGCTCGAGTTCGTACAGGCGCCCCAGCCTGAGAATGGCCCCGGGCACATCGCTCGGCGGCGCGAGCGCGTCGTACTCGAACCCGACGGGGGCCTCGGGCACGTCGACGCCCAACACCAGCGCGCCGTCGCGCTGCCACGTCCACGCGCCCGCCAGGCTCGTGAAGCATGGTCGGCCGCGCACCACCACGACCCAGGGAAAGGGCGTTCCGCTGGTGAGGCTCGCCCCTGCTGGGAGCTCGAGCGGCTCCGGCGACTGACTGATGAGGAGGACGTGCATGCGTTCAGGGAGCGGGCGGGTCGAGCTGCTGCAGGACGGCGCTCACCCCGAGCGACGCCCCCAGCAGGGGAAAGGCATAACGCTCGCTTGCGTCCTGTTCAGCGTCAGACCGGGTCGCGGTCGCCTCAGGCACCATCACCACGCGGTAGCCCAGGTCGTAGGCCGAGCGTGCGGTCGTCTCGACACACACATTCGTGAGCAGCCCGGCCACCACCACCGTCGAGACCGAGGCGGCCTGGAGCAGCTCGTGGAGGGGCGTGGTCCCGAAGGCACACAGCCCGCGCTTGGCCTGAACGACCGTCACGCGCTCGAGGAGGGGTGTGAAGGAGTCGATCGGCGCCGCGCCGCGGCTGCCACGGCTGAGCGCCCGCTTCTCTCGAATGAGGCCCAGCACCCCTTCGGCCCGCGCAATCTCACGGTAGTCGGGCGTGAACTCGATGGGGACGAAGAAGACCGGCTGCTGCCGCGCGAGGAAGCCGTCGACCAGCCGCCGGAGTGCGGCGAGGGTGCCCCGCCGCTCGAGCTGCGCCTTGAGCATCGGGTACAGTCGGCCCGAGGGGTCGCAGAAGTCATTCTGCACACCCTGGAACACCAGCGCCGTTGTCTCCATGCACCACAGTCTCACCTGTCGACGTGGGGCTTGCAGTGAGGGATTACCCTGACTGCATCGGAACAACCCGCGTGGCGAAGCACCGGGGCTGGCCCTTAGGCTTTCCAGCATGTCCCGCCCCCTCGAGCCCCCCTGCGTCTACATTCTCGACGACGACGACGCTGCGGGCGGCGCGCTGCGCTACCTGCTGTCGAGCATCGGCCTCGAAGCCAGACACCTCAGCTCGCCAAAGAACTTCTTGCTGGTTCCACCGCCCACCCGGCCCAGTTGCGTCCTGTGCGACGTGTGCATGCCCGAGATGAACGGCATCGCGGTGCTCGAGGAAGCTCGCAGCCGGGGGTGGCGGTCTCCGTTCATCATCCTCACCGGGTTCGGCGACCTGAAGGTGGCCGTGAGGGCGTTCAAGTCGGGAGCCGTCGACCTGATCGAGAAACCCTACAGCGGCGCGCAGGTGATGGAAGCGGTGCAGCGTGCGCTCGAACAGGACCGCGCGCGCCTCGAGCTCGAAGCCCGTCACCAGGAAAGCGCGCTTCGGCTCAAGCAGCTCACCGGCCGCGAGCGTGACGTGCTCGAGCTGGTGCTGGGGGGCCTCACCAACAAAGAGATGGCCGACCGGCTCGGCATCAGCGTGAAGACCATCGAGGTGCATCGCTCGAGGGTGATGCACAAGATGGGGGCCCGCTCGTCAGCGGAGCTCGCCCTGCGGGTCGTCGACGGCCGCAGTGGCGCCGCGAGGACGCCACCGCGCGACCCGAACCTGGCTGGCTCCCCGTCGACACCGCTCGCCCTGGGGCGAGAGTAGGCCTGCGACTCGAACCTACAGCGACGAGCGCGTCGCCTGCGGCGCCATCTCGGCGGCGTCGCCCGGCGCCTGGCTGAGGGCAGTCTCGAAGATTCGACGCTGTGCCGCGGGCGTTCGTTCGTCGTTGGCGAGCGCTGCGACGCGCTCGAAGCCGGCGTCCCAGCCCGAGGCCACGAGGAGCTCAGCGATGACGCGCGCGACCTCATGGTTCGTCTCGTTGCTGAGGCGCTCGACCAGGGTTGAGAGCCCTCCCTCGCCGAGCCTGGCGAGCACCCGGGCCGACGCGAGGCGCTCCTCGGGGTCAGCCGACAGTCGCACCAGCCGGCCCAGCTCGGGCACGGCTCCTTCGTCTTCGATTCGAAAGACCCACCTCATCGCTGCCGCGCGCACCCGCTTCGACTCGTCCCGGAGCAGCGGCCTCACCCGTGCCGAGACCCGAAAGGCGAGCGAATCGGACAGCCCTTCGAGCGCGGCCAGACGAATCGGTTCGAGGAGACTCCGGAGCAGGCCCGAGACGAGGCTCACCTTCAACACGTCGTGCAGGCCCTCGGAGCACTCGACGGCGCTCCGCGCGGCGTCTGGCCCCGCCCGGCTCAAGGCCGCGACGACCGCCTCGACCTCGTCGAACCGCCACAACCTCGCCATCAAGGAGCCGCGATGCCGGGGTGGCACCTCGGTCAGGCCTCCGGCGAGGGCGGCGGCGCCCGAGGCCCCGAGCCTCCCCAGCAGCCAGGCGGTCATCGCCACGCCATCTTCCCTCGACGCGAGGGCGAGGACCGCCGGGGCCGAGCCTGCAGCCACTTTCGACAGCCGCTCGGCGACCGTCCGCTCGACCTCAGGAAACGGGAGCGGCACGTCGAGGTCGACGAGCATGAGGGGAACCAGCTCGTCGAGGGCGCCAGCACCCAGCGCCGAACGGAACCGCCGCTCCAGCTGCTCGATGGCGGCCCACTGCGCCAGCGCGGTCGGCGCTCGACGTGCTTGATCGACGAGCGACGTCAGGGGTTGGTGCTCGAGTCCGAGAGCAGCGACGCCCTGGCCGGGCGATGCAGCGGGCGCTTCGACGGCCGGAGGTTGGCCTCCAGCCGCAGGGTGGCTCAGCGACTGTCGAACGGCCACGAGCGCGGCCCGAAAAGCCGTCGCCGACTCGAACCGCTCTTCCACCACGCGGGCCATCGCCCGCCGACAGACGACGTCGAGCACGGGTGGGACCGAGGCGCTTCTGGTCGCGGCGACGGGTGTCTCGTCGACGACTGTTCGGCGCATGCGCTCGACGTCGCTCCGTGCCTGAAACGGCCGCGTGCCCGTGAGCAGCTCGAACAGAATCACCCCCACGGCGAAGAGATCGCTGCGCCCATCGACCTCGTCGTCGAGAATCTGCTCGGGCGCCATGTAGCCCGGGGTACCGAGAACGAAGCCGCCCTTCGTCAGCGGCTCATCGGAGGCGAGGGTCTTGACGATTCCGAAGTCGAGCAGCGAGCACCACTCACGCCCATCGGCCAGCGTCGACACCATGACGTTCGTCGGCTTGAGGTCGCGGTGCACGAGACCCGCCGCGTGCGTCGCTTCAAGCGCCGCGAGCACCTGGTCGACGAACCCGACCGCCCGCAGCGGCTCGAACGGCGCCTCTCGCTTCAGCACGGACCTCAACGAAGCGCCCGCCACGAAGTCCATGACGATGAAGGGCATTCCATCGAGCCCCACGCGGACGTCGTGCACCGACACCACGTTCGGGTGCTTGACGCTCGCGAGCGCGAGCGCCTCTCGTCGGAAGCGCGTGACGTTGGTGGCGTCACTGGCGATGGCCGGCAGCAGGCGCTTCAGACACACGTCACGCTCGAGCGCGATTTGGCGCGCCCGAAACACCTGAGCTGCAGCCCCCTGCCCCAGGAGCGAGACGAGCTGATACCCGGGAAACGTCCGCGCCTCGGCTCCGCACGCGGCGCAGAACGACTCCCCCGCTGACCGGTTGCAGGCAACGCATCTCATCGGCTCACACTCAATCGCCACTGAACTTTTCCAGCCGCACCGCCACCCTTCAATACGGGGAAACCCGGGGGCTCTCGACGGGTCCAGCCGGTGGGCGGGGGAGCTGGTCGTCAGCGGACCTCGCGCGGGGCGTCGGTGGCGGGCCTGGGCCCTGCAGCGCGGCGTCGGCGCGCAAACCACGCGAGGGGCTCGAGCTGTGCGCCGGAGCGCACGTACCAATGGCCTGACTCGAGCGCGCCGCCGTCGGCCGTGACCGTGAAGGGCTGGACGTTCAGCGTGCGTCGAAGCGAGTGTCCTTCGCTGGCGCTGCTGACGAAGACCAGATCGAACGACCGCGCGCGCACGCGCTCATCGGGAGAGGAAACGGCCGGCACCCACATGCCCTCGTCAGCGCAGGAGAGCAGCCGCCTGCGCAGCTCCGCGGACTCGAAGCTGGGCCCGACCCAGAGGACCCGGGGCGGGTGGGTTCGTAGCGGCATCGAGCCGAGGCTGGGCACCGTCACCCGCACCTCGAACCAGTCGGGCCCGGCGTCGACCGAGAACTCGCCCCCGAGGTCGACCGCGATGGCCCGAGCCACCGCAAGGCCGATGCTCGCGAAGTCGCCTACCGAACCGGCGTGGTCGAGGTACCGGCTCAACGCGTGCCTCATGGACGTCCCGGCGGGCTCGCCATGACAGCGCACTCCGACACGAACCTCGAGCGCCCCGCCCTCGTCGTGCCCGGTAGCGACTTCGAGCCGTGCCGCCGGGGTGTTGGCCAGGACCAGCAGCCGTCCCGCGACGATGAGCAGGTTGATGAACACCTGAGAGAGGCGAACGGGCGAGCTGACGACCAGCGGGGCGGGGCCGGGACTGACGACGACCGCGGCGCGGTGCTTCCATTCCTGCGAGGTCACGCGCATCGCGAACGCGAGCAGGTCGTGCACGTCGAGCGGCCGGCTCTGCTCGGGGTGTTGCCCGAGGACCTCGCGCAGGTCCCCCAGGAGCGAGGTGATGCGCCCCGCGCCATCACGCGCCTCGTCGATGGCCTGCGGCAGGTCGCCGCCATAGCCTTCTGCGCGCAGCACGTCGGCGGCGTAGTTGAGGTTGGCCTGCAGGTAGGCAAGCGGGTCGTTCGCCTCGTGAACGACTCCGGCGGCAAGCGCACCGAGGGCCGTGTGCCGAGCAGCGAAATCGAGCAGCTCTCGCTCTCGACCAGCATCGTGCGCCTCGCGAAAGACGAGCCAGTGCTGCGCGGCGAGCGGGCGGGTGCGCGCCACGACGCCCTCGAGGAGGGTGTCTGAGACCCGGTCACGCAGGAGCGCTGGCGACACCTCGTCGTCCATCGAGAAGAGCTCGACATCGAACACGTCTCCGAGCGCCCGGCTGGTCGCCGGGAACGCCAGGGGGTCCCACGCAGCGCCGTCGCCAAAGACCATCAACGACCGGTACCCAAGCCGTCGATGGAGGCTCGCCAGGCGCCTCGCTTCTTCATCGCCCGCCTGCGCGTCACGGAGCACGACCTCGAGCGCCACCTCGAGCTGGCACCAGCGCATCGGCGTCGTCACCACGAAGGCGGGCCCAAGCGAGCGGAGCACCTCGAGGGCACAGCCTGGGGGAGCCAGGAGCACGAGCGGAACCCGGCGGCCCGTCACCGCGCGCAGGGCCTGCCCGAGCGCCCCGACCCGCTGCGGGCTCCGCAGGTCGCTCACCCATACGTCTGCACCGGGTCCTTCGGCTGGGTCGTGGCCACAGAGCTCGAAGCCGTGCTCGACGAGTTGCTGTTCGAGCGCCAGCCGAACCGACGCGCGCTCGACGGCGAGGAACACCCGAGCACCCGACCTCATGCGCGCGCCTCGTCGCTCGAAGCTGCGGAACCACGGGAAGGGCTTGGTGCGGCGAGCTTCTCGAACCTGGATTGAGTGTTGGCTTTGTACATCGCGCTGAACCATGGCGCCCGGAGCAGGACTTCAGCCATTCGGAAAAGCCCGGGTTGGGGTTCGCCCCGAGCGCGGCGGGGTCCACTCATCACGCGGAGTGATGTGCGAGCTCGAGGGGCCGTTGGGAGGCGCCGTTGAACTCGAGGGTGCTGAGGAGCAGCGTGACGTGCTCGCGGGGGAGGGAGCTGAAGCGCGCCGGGAAGATGTGGGTCACGACGAAGAGAGTGGCTCCGTGAACCCCGTTCCACGTGCGGGACAGCGAGCCGCCCCCGAGCTCGTGCACGATGCTTGGGAAGTCGCGCAGCGGCCTCCACCGCGGAGCGCCTGGAGCGCCTGACACCGAATTCACCGACACCGTGACCTGCTCGCACCACCGCGTCTCGCTGAACACAGTGGGCCCTTGGGGCTCTTGGTCGACTCGCCAGCTCGACGGCACCCGCGCACGGAACCGGCCGAACACATCACGAAACGCAATGAAGACCATACGCTCCCTCCTGGCTCCTACATGGCGCGACGCGCACCCAACGCCACGCCGTGACCGAGCGCGCTTCCAGCAGCGCGAGCACCTCGATGGCGCTCGAGCCGATGGGGAGCCAACAACGCAGGGCCGCGCCAGTGGCGCTCAGCTCGCCCAGTGAGCAACCGAGCAGCGAGCGCAGCGGCCGCCGCAGCACCGCGGCCGGAAGGACGAACGCCGGGCCTTGAAGCGCCACGATGCGCTCGTCTTCATTGACGAGGAACCGGAACGTCATCGGCGCGGTCGCGTCGAGCATCGGCAGCAACGTAGGGGCGCAGGTCGTGCCGCCGGAATTGGCGTGAGCCCGCAGCAGCGAGGGAAACCTCGGGGTCGGTTACGACTCGCTCCTCGCCGGCATCGGGGTCTGCCCGAATTGAACGTTCAAGAGCGCACGTCGATGGTGACGGCATGCGCATTCAACCCAGGCGTTGTGGCGTGCTCGCCCGCAACCAGGCGATGGCGACCCAGTTCGCGGCCCGTATGGGAGCGCCCTGGCTCGACTGCTCGGCGTTCGGGCTCGACCATCCGGATCTCCGCGAGCGGCTGCAGTTCATCGGTGTCTCTGCCTATGTCCTGATCGCGGAGCACCCGGCCGATCTCCTCGCGGGCCTGCTCCACCTCGAGGCGATGGGCCACGGAGACCGGCCGGTCGTGCTGGCGAGCGCGGACACCAGGGCGGCCCGCTGGTGCGGTTCCTTTCGTCTCGGCGTCGTCGACGTCGTTCGGCCAGACCAGCTCGGGGAGTTCACGCTGCGCCGCATCTTTCTCGGGCTCGCCGAGCGGCCCGGCCGGGTGTCTGGCGCGGCGAGCGGACGCTACCTCGACGAACTCATCGACCACGTGCGCGCGTTCCGCCGGAGCGGCCGCATCGAGAGCCTCGACGCCCGCGGCCCCGAGCAGGCCGCGACCTGGACGTGGGGCCGCTTGACGGACTTGAGCCGTCTCACGCTCGACCACCGCGGGGTCCCCTCGTTCGCGGCCACCGAGCGGTGGGTGTTTTCAGAGGTGGTGCCACCGTCGCAGGCTGCCCGCGCGGAGGAGCAGCGTGGAACGCCGCGGCTTCCATGTGACTTCCCCACCGTGGTGATGATCGGCGCTGGTTCTCGCCTGTGCCGAGCCATCAACATCTCGCCTGGCGGGCTGCTGGTGACCGCGCCGGAGCTGCGCGTGGGCACGCACCTGAAGTTGCGCATCGATTTCGGGGCGCTCGGGCTGGCGGAACTCTCAGGCCTCGTCGCTCATCGGGTCGAGACCCCGCGACCCTCGGTGGGGGTCGACCTGACGGGAGAACCAGCGCAGCGGACCCTGCTGGAGCGCGTCTACCGCGCCTGCGAACGAACCGTGCAGCGCCCCGGTGGCTGAACAGGTTCATTGCACGGTGAACGAGCCCGAGACGCTCCCGCCATTGGCGAGCGTGACGCTGAAGGTGCCGCTCGTCACGAGGCCGACCTGCGTCCACTGCACCGTGGCGGTGCCCGCGATGGCCGCGGACAACCGCACCGCACCGCTCTGGGTCGTCGTGTACAGCGTCGCAGCGGCGGTGACGCTCCCGGGCGCTGCCGGGCACGCGGTCAGCTCGATGACGAGGCCATCACGCTGGGTCACCGGGTCGACGACGAAGAGCGCGAGCTGCCCCTGGTCCTGGTCGATGGCGGCGAGGGCTCCGGTGAGGGAGAGCGGCGACGCGCCGATGGCCGAGCACATCGCGACGGCCCCTGTCTGGCCGCTGTACTGGCCAGTTCCCTGTCGGCCGACGCACGTCGCTGGCGTCGAGGCCACGCACACGTTCGCCTGACACACCTGCCCCCGAGGGCACTGCGCGCTCGACGTGCACCCCGTCGGCGCCACCACGCACTGGCCAGACACACACGTCTCTCCCGGCAGGCACTGCGCGCTCGACGTGCACCCCGTCGGCCCCGCCACGCACTGGCCGGACACGCACGTCTGTCCGCGCGCACACTGGGCGCTCGTCATGCACGCCACCGGAGACGTCACGCACTGGCCTGAGACGCACGTCTCTCCCGCCAGGCACTGCGCGCTCGAGGTACACCCGCTCGGAGACGTGACGCACTGGCCCGCCACGCACGACTGGCCCGGCGCACACTGGGCGCTCGTCATGCAGGCCACTGGAGCTGTCACGCACTGGCCCGAGATGCAGGACTCACCCGACTGACACTGGGCGTTCGTCATGCACGCCGTCGGCGCCACGCAGGCGCCCGAGCGGCACTGCTGCCCCGAGCCACAATCGCTGTCGACGACACAGGCCGGCGACCCCGCGTCCACCGGAGGCGGCACGACGCACGCGCCCGCCTGACACACCCGACCCGACGGACACTGCGCGTTCGACGTACAGCCAGACGGCGCCGCGACACACGTGCCCCGCTGGCACACCTGGGCCATGCCGCAGTCGGCGTCGACGACGCAGCCCGGCGTCCCGCCCGAGGCCGGCACGAAGCTCGCGCTGAGGCTGCCGGTGACTCGCTGGCCCACCGAGGTGCCGACGGCCGTGAGGTTCACCACGCCGGAGCGCGCCACGTCCGTCACGTTCCCCGTGCTGACGTCGAAGAGCACGGCGGTTCGGCCGAGCCCGTTGAGCGAGTTGCTCCCGAGCACCCACGCCGTGTCTGAGATGAGCGCGAGCCCTTTGCCGGTGGTGGCCGAGAAGTCTCCCAACAGCACGTAGCGGTCGGTGCTCTGTGGATCGAGGAACGCGATGCTCGAGGGGCCTCCGGTGGCGGTCGGCGTGGTGGCCACCGTGAACGAGCCCGGCCCCACGGGCGCGCCGTTCCACGTCGGCAGGGCGATGACGGGCGCGTCGAAGGTCGCGGTGCCCTGCACGCTCGGCGTCATCGGGTTGAGCGCCGCCGCGTTCCTCGGCGCGCGCGGCACCTGAAGCTGGAGCCTCGGCCCCACCTCACTGCAGCCCACCACCATCACCAGGACACACCCCAGCACCCCGCGCGCCATCGGGCGCAGGCCCCTCGCAGCCGTCGTCATGTCGAGTCCCCCACGATGGCGAGCGGCCGGCCCTGAAGAAGGAGTCCGTCGTCGTCGTGTGCGCCCTGTGTGCATGCAGGCGCGCGACACATTCATGAAAAGTGCGTCAGCGACGGGCGCCATCGCGAGTCCACGCCCACGCTCCTTGAGCGGGTGAATGTCGCCTATGAAGTCCGGGCCGTCTCACCTCGCCTCAGGAGGCACCATGCGCCCATTCCTTCTCGCCTCGGCGGTCGCGCTGGCCGTCAGCTGTGGGCCGGTGCGCCCACCGTGCAGCCAGGCCACCTGTGATGGGTGCTGCGACGTGAGTGGAATGTGTCAGTTCGGCTCGTCCAACCAGGCCTGCGGGAGCCGCGGCGAGGCCTGCAAGCAATGCCCGGTGGCCGAGATCTGCTCCTTCGGCACGTGCGTCACGAACGTCGGCGGCACGGGCGGAAGCGGCGGCGCCGGTGGTGGAGCGGCAGGGGGCGCCGGCGGCTCAGGTGGCGGCAGCGCCGGCGGCTCGAGCGGTGGGAGCGCAGGCGGCTCGAGCGGCGGCAGCGCCGGTGGCTCGAGCGGGGGGAGCGCGGGTGGCTCGAGTGGTGGCAGCGCAGGAGGGAGCGGCGGTGGCGTGGCGCTCCCGGGCGAGACCTGCGCGAGCGCCGAGCCCCTGACGCTGACGAGCGGCGCCGCGAGCGTGACGGCCACCACGACGGGCTACGCCAACGACCATTCGAGCCCAACCTGCGCCAGCGCGGGCCCGGACCGTTTCTATCGCTTCACCCTCGCGACGACCTCGAACCTCGTCGCGACGCTGAGTCCGTCGTCGAACTCCTTCGGCAGCCTCGCGCTGCTGGGCCCGTCTTCGTCGTGCGCGTCGGCCACCGAGTCGACGTGCGTGGCGGGCACCACCCCTGGTGGAATGACGACGCTGAACGGCAACGGGCTCGCCCCCGGCAGCTACGTTCTCGTGGTGAAGAACCTCGGCACCGGCGACGGCGCCTTCAACGTCGCGGTGTCGACGACCACCGTCAACCTTCCCGGAGACACCTGCATCAGCCCCGTGCCGCTCACCTTCTCTGCGGGAACGGCCTCGGCCAGTGGCACGACCACGGGCGCCGCGAACGATCGCGGCAACACGTCCTGCACGGGCCTGACGGGCGCCGACGTCGTCTACAGCTTCACCGCGACGCCCGGGCAGGTCTTCAGCGCCACCGTCACCCCGACGTCGCCCATGGCGGCGTGGCGGCCCGTGCTGTCGTTGAGCGGTCCCGGCCTGTGTGCCAGCGCGCCAGAGGCCACCTGCAACGCGGCGACGAGCGCGGGCGGCACCGCCACCCTCACGAGCATGCCGCTCACAGCCGGCCCGTATTTCCTCTGGGTCGACAGCGCTTCGGGAGCCGGCACTGGCACCTTCACCCTCTCGGCGAGCCTCTCAGCGGGCACCCCGGGCGAGAGCTGCAGCAGCCCCATTCCCCTCACCTTCTCGAATGGTGTCAGCACCGTCATGGGGTCGCTCTCGGGCAGCAGCAGCGAGCACGTGACGACGCTCTGTTCGTCGACCAGCACCTCGTTCGCGGGGCCGGACCTCGTCTATTCCTTCACGGCGACTGGGGCGCAGACCTTCTGGGCCCAGCTGTTCGGGACGGGCTTCCGCGGCGCCCTGTCGCTGCGCGGTCCGAACGCCTCGTGTTCCAGCGCCGCGGAGCTCGACTGCGCGAGCGCGACCCCCATCGGCACCAGTCCCGCGAGCTTGACCTCGCGCGTGTTGCCCGCGGGCACCTACTACCTCCACGTCGACTCACCCGCCTCGAGCAACGGACCCTTCACGTTGAACACCACGCTGACGACCGGCCCGACGGGGGAGAACTGCGCGAGCGCCATTCCACTCAGCTTCGTGGGTGGAACCGCTTCGGTCGTCAGCTCCAACGCCACCGCGAACCCCATGTCCGACCGGCGGTCGGTCACCTGCGGCGGAGACGGGCCAGACCGGGTCTACAGCTTCGCCGTGAGCGGCACCCGGAGCCTCATTGCGACGCTCCAGGGCACCTCGCAGCCGACGATTCTGGCCCTGACGGGGCCCTCGACCACGTGCAGCACCGCGCCCGAGCTCACCTGTCTGGGTGGAAGCGGCCCGTCAGGCTCCACCATCAGTCGGACGGTGACGACGGGGACGTACTACCTCTGGGTCGACACCTTCGGGACGACGCCCAGCGGCTTCTCGCTCTCGGTCACGTTGAACTGAAGCGGCGCTTCGCCGTCGTGCTGCGACCAGACCGCCGCACGGCCCCCCCGGGCGCCCGTCGTGCCCCGCGAACCGGGTGAACCCGACTCCAGTGGGGCCCTGGCTGGAACGCCGGTGGAGGGCTCCACGCGGCCTCGAGCGCAGGCCCACCATCACTCGCGGGTGACGGCCCGCAGCACCACCTCACGCCGCGCCTCGAGCAGCCTCAGCGCCACCGGCAGCGTCGCCGCGTACACGAGCCACGCGCCCACGGCCGAAAGCGCCAGCGCCGCCAGCGTCATCACCGTCGGAGCCTGTGTGCCGCAGGCCTTCAACGCCGCCGCGAAGGGCGCCGTGCCCACCGACGCCGCCAACAGCCCCAGCATCGACGCCGCGAACGGAAGCTTGTCGCGCCGCTTCAGGTTCGCGTGGAACTTCACCGGGAAGACGAGCGACAAGAAGTTGCCCGCGGCCAACAGCACCGGCACCAGCGCCGCCACGGCCAGCAGCGCGCAGCCCACGTCCACCGCCGAGCCCGCCCGGAAGTACGGCACGTAGAAGCCCACCACCAGCAGCGCCATCACCACGCCCACCGCGCCGTGCACCACGTTCTTCGCGCGCAGCACGTCTCCCAGGGGCACCGGCGCGGCGAGGAACACCACGAAGCCATGCCCGTCGTACGCGAACGCGTTCTGCGAGAACGTCGACGACAACACGATGGCCCCGTACACCGCGAAGCCGCCCATCACCCACGCGTCCGCCGCGCCCGCGAGGAAGAAGACGAAGAGCGAGCGGCCCGACAGCAGCTTCAAGAGAATCGCCAGCACGAACGGGACGGCCGCCAGCAGCCGCGCGCGCGGGTTGTTCCACAGGTCGAGCGCCTCACGCACCACCAGCGTCTGGAACGTCGAGCCGGTGCCGGTGAAGGGGTTGCCCGCGCGCCCCTGCGTCGACACCGCCCCACCCCGCCCGGCGAAGCGGTGGAACTGGAGCAACAGCCCCCACGCGAGCACCAGCGCCAGCAGGGTGAGCTCGACGGTGCCGAGCGCGTCGGCCAGCGCCAGGTCGTTCCGCCCGGCCCACGTCGCGCGCAGCAGGTGACCGAACCACCCC
>JANRKQ010000153.1:0-25848 GCA_033763395.1 Myxococcaceae bacterium | reverse complement strand
GTCTTCGAAGGCGTGCACCCCATCATCGGCAAGCGCGTGGCGCTGAAGGTGATGCGGGCGCCCGCGGGCGAGGCCCTCGTCGAGGCCCGGCGGCTGCTCGAAGAGGCGCGCGCGGTGAACGCCATTCGGCACAAGGGCATCGTCGACATCTTCGGCGCCAACGTGCTGGCCGACGGGCGGCCGTACCTCGTGATGGAGCTGCTCGAGGGCCAGTCGCTCCACCAATACCTGCTCGCGCACGGGCCGCTCCCGGTGAGTGACGCGGTCGACCTGCTGGCGGGCCTGCTCGAGCCGCTGACGGCGGCGCACCGGGCGGGCGTGATTCACCGCGACTTGAAGCCCACAAACATCTTCGTCACCACCGGCACGCCGCGCGTGAAGCTGCTCGACTTCGGCGTGTCGCGGCGGGCCGACCGCGAGCCGCTCACCCAGCCCGAGATGACGCTGGGCAGCGTCGGCTTCATGAGCCCCGAGCAGATGTCGGGCCAACCGGTGCCGCAGAGCGACCTCTATGCCGTCGGCTGCATCGCGTGGATGCTGCTCACCGGCCGGCCCGTCTTCCCCGCGCGCGGGCTCGGCGAGCTCGCCAAGCACCACCTCTTCACGAGGCCGCCCTCGATTCACACCGTGCGCGCCGAGGTGGCCGGCCCGCTGGCCCGGTGGATTGCCCGGCTCCTCGAGAAACAGCCCGCCGCGCGGCCGCACGACGCAGGCGAGGCGCTCGAGCACCTCGAAGACGTGCGCGGCGAGATGGCCTCGGAGCCCACGGCCCTGCCCGGCCAGCTCCGGCCCGTCGAGCTGCCACCGCAGCCGCTGATGGCCATCGAAGAGGTGCCGACCCGCCAGCACCGTCGGCCCGTGGCGCCATCGGAGGCCAGGACGATTCCTGCGATGCTGGGGGCGCAGCGCCGCGAGCCGCTCCCGCACGAGACGCTCGGCGCCGACGAGGACGACGAGGTCACCGTGGAGATTCAGCCGCCCCCACGGAAGAAGTGAGCCGACGACGCGTCGATGGCTGCCCTCGTCCTCGAACACGTCACCAAGCGCTTCGGCGAGAAGGTCGCCGTCGACGACCTGTCGCTGCGCATCGAAGAGGGTGACTTCGTGGGCCTGCTGGGCCGCAACGGCGCGGGCAAGTCCACCACCATCAAGATGGCGACGGGCCTGGTGCCGGCGACGAGCGGGCGCATCGAGGTACTGGGGCTCGACATCGCGACGAAGGGCCTCGAGGCGCGGCGGCTGATGGGCGTGATGCCCGAAGACATGGCGCTGCTCGAGCTGCTCACCGGCCCGCAGTACCTGCGCTTCGTCGGCCGCATGTACGGGCTCGATGATTCGACCATCGACGCGCGCGCGGCCGAGCTGTTCGACACGCTCGACCTCGAGCCCGGGGCGCGCACGCTGGTGGCCGACTACTCGTTCGGCATGAAGAAGAAGCTGGCGCTCTGCTCGGCGCTCATCCACGGGCCGAAGCTCGTCTTCCTCGACGAGCCCTTCGAGGGCATCGACGCGGTGACGAACCGCACCATCAAGGACATCTTGCTGTCGCTGCAGAAGAAGGGCGTCACGCTGGTGCTGACGAGCCACATCCTCGAGGTGGTGGAGCGCCTGTGCCCGCGCATCGCCATCATCGACGACGGAAGGCTCAAGGCGTTCGGCACGCACGACGAGCTCGGCCGCGGAGAGCGCACGCTCGAGAGCCTCTTCGTCGACCTCGTGGGCACCGAGCAGAAGGGCAACCTCTCGTGGCTGTGAGTCCCCTGCGGGCGGTGGTGGCGGCGCACCTGCAGGGGAGCGCGAACCGCTTGCGACGTCAGCTGGGCGCGCTCGGCGTGGTGGCGACGGCGCTGGTGCTGGTGGTGGGCTTCTCGCTCTTCGTGATGCCCTTCGTGGCGGGGTTGTCCTTCATGGGCTACCTGCTGGGCGACGCGCTCCAGGGCGACGGGCAGTTCGAACGCAACCGGGGCGCGCTGGGGCTCTTCCTCTCGTCGCTCACCATCATCGGCGGCGTCTTCGCGGGCATCGGCGGAGCGAGCCGGCAGCTCCCGTGGGAGGCGCTCCAGGCGTACCCGGTGAGTCCGCGGGCGCTGTTCGCGGCCGAGCTGGTGGCGGGGGCGAGCGAGTTCCTCACGGTGGTGGAGCTGGTGGCGCTGGCAGGCGTGTGCGCGGGCATCGCGGCGGCGTCTCCTGCGTCGACGGCCTTCCTGGCGCTCGCCTTCGTGCTGGGCACGGTGCTGACGCTGGCGCTGCAGCTGCTGGTGGCCTCGGTGGCGCAGCGGCTGACGAAGCAGGCGCGGCTGCTGGTGGTACTGCTGCCTGTGATGGCGGTGTTCCTCTCGCTGGGCTCGCCGGCGGTGATGAAGGTGCTCACCTCGCGGCAGACGACGTCGGTGGGGCAGGCCGCGCTCGCCGCGGGGAGGCTGTCACCGATGGGCCAGCTGCTCGAAGCGGCGCAGGCGCCCTATGGGGGCGTGGCGTGGCGCGAGGTGCCGCAGCTGCTCGTGCCGGCCCTGCTGCTGACGGTGCTGTCGGTGGTGGTGGCCTACCTTCTGGTGTCGCGCGAGAAGCCGCTGCCGACGGCCACAGGCACAGGCCCCGCGAAGCGGCTGTGGAGCTTCGACGCGCCCTGGGCCGGCATCGCGCGCCTGCAGTGGGAGACGCTCACCACCAGCCTGCCCGGCCGCATGATGATGGCGATGCCGCTGCTCACGGTGGTGTTGATTCGGGGGCCGCTGGCGACGCTGGTGAGCCGGGGCAGCTGGGTGGTGCCGGCGGCGTTCCTCTATGCAGGGCTGTCGAGCACGAACATGTTGTTCAACCAGTTCGGCCTCGACCGGCACGGCGTGAAGGCGCTCCTCCTGCTGCCCATCGACGAGCTGGCGGTGCTGACGGGCAAGCAGGTGGCGTTCGCGGCGTGGCAGGCGGTGCAGGCGACGTTCCTCGTGGTGCTGCTGGTGCTCTCGGGCCACCACGACGCCTGGGCGTTGCTGCTGGGCGTGTCGCTGGGGGCGTGCTCGTTCCTCGTCGTGTCGATGGTGGGGCAATTCATGAGCATCTGGCAGCCGCACCCGCTGACGAAGAATGGCATGCGCGGCGCGCGGCCTCCGCTGGTGGTGGTGCTGGTGACGATGGCCACGGTGTTTGGTGGTGGTGGCGTGTTGATGCTGACGGCGTCGACGCTGTTTTCACGCGTGCCCGAGTGGAGCGGCCTGGTGATGGGCCTGGTGGCGGCGGCGCTGGCGCTGGTGTCGCGCGCGGTGACCCGGTTCAACGCGGGGTTTCTGCAGGCGAGCCGCGAGCGGCTGGTGGAGTCCCTTGGGGCGACGGCGTGAGGGCGACGGCGTGAGGGCGACGCGCGTGAACGTCCTCGGGAGTGGCCTGCTCGCCGCCGTGGCGCTCTCCAGCGCGGCCCTCGGCGAGGTGGTGAAGGACGAGCGGGGCTTCAGCTTCGAGCTGCCGGCCGGGTACGCCGCGCAGGCCGACCTCCTCCCGGGCACGAGGACGTGGGGCCGGGGCGAGCTGGGCGAGGCCTCGTTCGCCAGGCTGACGGTGACCGGACTTGGCGGTCGAATTCCGACGACGCCGCCGAACCACACCATTCTCGAGGCGAGCGCGCGGGCCTCCGCAGCCACGTACGGGCTCGCGCTCGACTCGTTCGAGTACCGGCCCCTGCGCTGGCGCGAACTCGAGCTCGAGGTCAGCACCCAACACTGCCATCGGGAGCACCTGCGCTTCGTCCAGCACAGCCTCGGTCTGCCCTTCGCCCGCGAGGGCGTTCAGGTGAGCCTCCTGGGCCCCGAGGCCGAGTCGGAGCGGCTGCGCTCCGAGTTCGACGGCGTCATCGCCTCGTTCGACGGCGAGCGCTCGACGGACGCACCCCGGGCGAAGGAGACGGCGTGGTCGACGGGCGAGACGCTCGGAGCGCTCTGCGGACTGGTGGTGATGCTCTCCATCCCGCTCGCGGCATGGCGCCTGTTCCGCAAGTCGGGGTGAAGGCCGTCACGGTTCCTCGACGACGGAGCGGGCCGCGGCGACTCGCTCGAGGGCGCGAAACCACCGGGCGCGCTCCCCGGCCTCGAGCGACGGGGCAACGACCTGGCGCAGGTCGAACCACTCGACCTCCTCCTCCAGCACCTCGACGAGCGCCTCCCACGGGACGACTGCCTGCCCATTCCGGCGCCACGAGCCTCAAGGTCATCGTCGCCTGCTCACGCCTCCCGCGGCTCCCCCGCTCCAGCCTGTTCCCGCACCGAGCCGAGGAACGTGCGCACCTCTCTCGAGAGGATGTCCGACGACTCCAGCAGCGTCGCCGACGACGCGCGCACCTGCTCGGCGGCGCGTGACGTCTCTTCCGCGCCGCTGGCGATGGCCGTCATGGCGAGGCTGAGCTCGCGCGAGCCGGCGACGGCCTTCGTCAGCGTCGACGCCATGGCCCGCGTGCCCTCGTGCTGCGCCGCGACGCTCTCGGTGATGCCCTTCACCGCACCCTCGAGCGAGGCCACCGACTCCATCGCTTCGGCGTGCGTGTCTCGCACGGCGGTCGTGGTCTCTCCGATGGCGGCGACCTGCGCGGCGATGTCGTCGCTGGCGGCCGCGGCCTCGGTGGCGAGCTTCTTCACCTCGGTCGCCACCACCCGGAACCCCTTGCCGAACTCGCCCACCCGCGCCGCCTCGATGGTGGCGTTGACCGCCAACATCCGCGTCTGCGCCGCGACCTGCGCGATGGCCGCCACCGCCCGGCTGATGGCCTGCGCCTGGTCCGACATCGACGCGATGGCCGCCTCGGTGCGCCCCAGCGTGGAGCGCATCGTGGCCACGCCGTCGCGCGCCACCGACACCCGGCTGGTGATGGCGTCGGCCTCGACCACCAGCGCCTGCGTGCCCACGTCGACCTGCTGGAGGGTCTGCTGCACGTGGCCCACGTTGGCTGCGCTCTCGTGGGTGAGGCGTGAGCCCTCGTCTGCGGCCGAGGCGAGCTCCTTCGCCGCGCCCGACTGGGCCTGCACCGCCCGCGCGACGTCTTCCGCCACCTGCCCCACCCGCGCCTCGAGGCCATCGGCCAGGTCGAGCTGCGCGCGCCGCAAGCGCCGGAGCTCCACGTCTTCCCGCTGCATGTGCTCGGTCGCGCGGTTGATGGCGTCGGCCGCGCGGCGGAAGGTGCCGGGCATGCCCCGCTCGAGCAGCCGCCGGTGGAACCGGCCGTTCGCGACGGCCGAGAGCGACCCGGTCGCCTCACGCACGAAGGCGTCTGCCACGTCGAGGAAGCCGTTCACCAGCGCGCCGAGCTCGCCGAGGGCGCTCCCGTCGCCGAGTGGCGCGACGCGAGGCTCGAGGTCGCCGCGGGCCGCCGCGCGCATGACGTCCATGAGCGCCTCGAGCTGGTCGCGGTCGACGACCACCCGCTCCCGACGTGATGCCGTCGCCGCCGTCATGACCGCACCCAGTCGAACATGAGCTCGCTCCACGTGCGGCCAGCGCGCTCGAGCACGGCGCCCAGGGCCCGCGCCCCCTCGGCCGCGGCCTGGCTCGCCGACGGTGCCACCTCGGCTGCCCGAATCGAGGCGTAGAGGGCTTCGGCGCGCTCGACCCCCCCGCGCGGGGCGAAGCGACGGTTCGAGTGGTACCCCACGAGCTGACCCTCGCCGTCGTGCGACGGCGTCATGTGCGCGAAGACCCAGTAGTGGTCGCCGTTGGCGCAGAGGTTCTTCACGAAGGCGAAGAACTCGTCGCCGGCAGCGAGCGTCTGCCACGCCAGGCGGAACAGGCCCCGCGGCATGTCGGGGTGCCGCACGAGGCTGTGCGGGGCGCCGAGCACGACGCGCGCGGGGTAGCCCGCCATCTCGATGAAGAGCGGGTTCGCATAGGTGATGTGCCCCCGGGCGTCGGTCTTGGTGACGATGAGCCCCTCGGCGGGAAACGAGCGCTCGGCGCCCGTGGGTGTCGGTCGGATCATGCAGGGCTCACTTTGCGGCGCCCGTGCCAGCGGGCTTGCGCGTGCGTGGGCGACAGGCGCGTGACGGAGCGACGTCGAGTTCACCAGCACCTGCACGCCCATCGGGCCGTCAGCTTCGTGACGAGGCCAGGCGCCGGCGCAGACTCTGCGCGCCGAACCAACCGCGGCTCAGCGCGTGACGGCGCGGCTGATCAAGGTCCAGCCCTCACCACGAGGAGGGAAGAGACGTCCGTGTCGGCCTGCGGCTCGAGGCAGGGGCTGCGCGAGGGACCGCGCCGTGACCGCCTCGCGCTCGATGTGACCTCGACGGTCACACCCCCTCGAACGCAAGCCGGCGGATCCTCGACGTTTCCCCGTGGCGCGGCGTGTGCTTCGGTCCCGCCCCCATGCGAATCAACCTGCAGAAGGCTTCTCTCGGCGCCCTCGTCGCGTCGATGCTCCTCGCCTGTCCTCCGCCGCCTGGCGCCTGTGACACCAGCGGCACCGGCTCCATCGTGCTCACGTTCTCGGGGCTGCCCGACGGCGTGACGCCGACGGTGACGCTCCGGGGCCCGTCGGAGCAGACGGTGACGATGGCGCAGACGCTGATGGTGGGCTCGGGGACCTGGGCCGTCTCCGCGGAGTTGGTGACGGTGAGCGACCCCGTCGTGCGCACGGTGTACGCCGGCCGCGTCTCGGCGCCGAACTTCTGTCTCACGAGGGGCTCCACGCAGGCGGTCGACGTCGCCTTCTCGAAGGTGCCCACCAGCAACCGGCTCTGGGTGGGCAACAGCGCGGGCGGCACGGGCAACCTCCACGGCTTCGACAGCGCGGCGCTGCGCGCGACGGGCACCGCGGCCTCGGCGTGGAACCAGGACGTCGCCGGGAGCGCCTCCGCCGCGTTCGACCGCGACGGCAACCTCTGGGCGCTCGGCAACACCACCGCCGACCCGCTCGTCGTGCGCTTCCCGGCCGGGGCCTTCGCTGCCTCCACCCGCCCGATGCCCGACCGGCGCATCGACCTCGCCGCCGTCCGGTGCTTCCCGCGGGCCAGCGCGCTCGCGTTCGACCCGCAGGGCAACCTCTACGTGGCCTCGCCGTGCCAGAAAGAGGTGTACCGCATCGACGCCGCGCAGCTCGCCTCCGAGATGCCGACCCCGGCCGTCACGCTGACGGGGTTCCAGTCACCCTCCGCGCTCGCCTTCGGGCCCGGCGGAGCGCTCTTCGTCGGTGACAACGGCGCGGACGAGGTGGTGCGCTACGAGGCCTCGGCGCTCTCGGGAGCCTCGCCCATGCCCACGGTGAAGCTGAAGGCGCGCCGCTCGACGATGCCGGCCGACACGTCTGTCTTTGGCGTCACCGCGCTCGCGTTCGACCTCGCGGGCAACCTCTGGGCGTTCGACTTCGGCTCGAGCAACGTCGTGTACCACTTCCCCGCGGTGGAGCTGACGGGCTCGGGCACGAAGTCGCTCCAGCCCGGCGTGCGCATCACCGTGGCGGTCACCGGCATTCCCGAGGGGCTGGCCTTCGACGAGGGCGGCGGGCTGTGGCTGCCGATGCGGCAGGGCGACGTGGTGCGCCTGGCTCCGGAGCAGCTCACCGTCTCGACCGGCGCCGCCGCACCCACCCAGCCCGACCGCACCATCACCGGCTCCGCGCTCGGCTACGCGCGCGACCCGGCCTTCTTCCCCGCGCCGAAGGGCCTGCCGCTCTTCCACGCCCTGCCGTGACGGCGGACGGCGTCAGTCGGTGCTCCCATCAAGGCGTTCCCCCTTCCGATGACCCGTCAACCGCTGCGGGCCAGCGCTGCGAGGGCCTTCGGCGCGATCACCGTGAGCGAGCCGCGTTGGGAGCGGACCCACCCCCGGCGCCTCCACTGCGCCAGCACCCGCGCGGCGTTCTCCCGCGTGACGCCCACCATGTCGGCCAGGCGCTGCTGCGTGAGGGGCAACGCCGAGCCGGGAGCCTCGTGCTGGTCGTGCACCGCCTGCATCGCCAACAGCCGCGCCGCCATGCGGGCGGGGAGCTCGGTGACGTTCGCCTCCTCGAAGCGCTCCAGCACCAGGAGGAGTCGCCCCGCCAGCTCGGCAAGCAGCGCCCGCATCAGCGCGGGCCGCCGCTCCAACACCCGTTCGAACGTCTCACGCGACACCTGGCGCACCTCGACGGCCGTCTCGGCGATGGCGTCGTCGGTGCGGGGCCGGTCGACCAGACAGCCGAGGTCTCCGAACCAGCTGCCCGGGTAGAGCAGCGTGAGGGTGAGCGGCCGGCCTGACGCCGTCACGCGCTCGAGCCGCACCCGGCCCGCGCGCACCTGAAAGATGGCCGTCGACCGGCTCCCCGCGGCGTGCACCACCGCGCCCGCCGCGAACGAACGCCGTGCGCCATGTGGCTCCAGCGCCTCGACGAGCGGCGCGGGCAGGGTCCACACGAAGGGGTTCGTCGCCGGCGGCACCGGGGTCGTCTACCACTCGTCCCACCCCGGCCGACGGCTGTGTCGTTCGACACAGACAGGCCGCACCTCGACCGGTACGGGGCGCCCATGAAACGAATGCTCCGTCGCACCGCAGCTGGCCTGGGCGTTCTGCTGCTCCTGGCGGTGGTGGCCTTCCGCCTCCGGTACGGCGGCAGCGGCGCCGACTTTCCGAAGCTCGCCGAGGCGAGGCCGCAGCAGCAGGCCGAGGTGGTGGCCACCCTCGACGCGCCCCCGGGCAACCTCGCCGTGTCGGCCACGGGCCGCATCTTCTTCACCACCCACGCCGAGAGCCGCCCCACGGTGAAGGTGCACGAGCTCGTCGACGGCAAGCCAGTGCCGTACCCGTCGCTCGAGATGCAGCAGTTCGACGCCGCGCGGCCCAGCTACGGCGCCGTGTTCTCGCTCCGCATCGACGCGCGCCAGCGCCTGTGGAGCATCGACCACGGCGAGCACGGCGTCTTCGGCGCGCGGCTCGTCGCGGTCGACCTCGCGACGAACACCGTGGTGAAGCACCACGTGTTGCCGGCCGACGTCGCCGGCCTCGGCTCGTACGTGCAGGACCTGCAGGTCGACCGCGAAGGCCGCTTCCTCTACCTCGCCGACATCGGGGTGCTCAATGGCCGCCCGGGCCTCATCATCGTCGACGCCGAGAGCGGCCGGGCGCGACGGGTGCTCGACGGCCACCCTGCGCTGCAGGCCGAGCCGTGGACCATCAACGCCCAGGGCCGGCGCATGGTGTTGCTCGGAGGCCTGTTCTGGATGCACCCGGCCTTCGACCCCATCGCGCTCGACCGTCGCGGCGAGTGGCTCTACGTGGGCGCGATGTCGTCGCGCACGCTGTGGCGGGTGCGCGTCGCCGACCTGCTCGACGAGCAGCTCTCGGCCGACACGCTGGGCAGCCGCGTCGAGCGCTACGCCGACAAGCCCCAGTGCGATGGGCTCACCATCGACGACGACGACACGCTGTACCTCACCGGCATCGAAGACGGCGTGGTGTGGGCGCTCAAGAAGGACAAGTCACTCGTCGCGCTCGCCGGGCACCCGAAGATGCGCTGGCCCGACGGGCTCGCCTTCGGGCCGGACGGCTTCGTGTACGTGGCCGACAGTGACATTCCCGACGTCATGTTGAAGTCCGCCTCGCACATCGCGAGCGCCGCCCCGTTTCATCTGTTCCGCTTCAAGGCCCTGGGTCCGGCAGCTGCGGGGCAATGACGCTCGTCGGCCCCACCGGCTCGCGCGCCGGGTAGAAGCGGTGCATGGCCAGACTGCCTTCCACCCCGAGTCAGGAGCCCCTCCTCGAGCTGTCGTCAGCGGCGCAGTGGTCTTCCTGGCTGCGCAAACACCACGCGCGGTCGACGGGGGTGTGGCTCCGCGTCGCGAAGAAGGGCGCCGCGCCGTCGGTGTCGTACGCCGAGGCGCTGGAGGCCGCGCTCATCTGGGGGTGGATTGACAGCCAGAAGCGTGCGCTCGACGAGACGGCGTTCGCCCAGCGCTTCAGCCCACGCAAGGCCAACAGCCCCTGGTCGAAGATCAACCGCGCGAAGGCCGAGGCGCTCATCGCCGCGGGCGCCATGCAGCCTCCGGGGCTCGCCGAGGTCGAGCGCGCGCGCCGCGATGGGCGCTGGGAGCGCGCCTACGACGGCGCCCGCACCGCCACCGTGCCCGACGACCTGGCGCAGGCGCTCGCACGGAACGCGCGGGCCAGCGCCTTCTTCGCGACGCTCGACAGCGCCAATCGGTACGCGATTCTGTTCCGGGTGCAGACCGCGAGCTCGATGAAGACGCGCGCCGCCCGCATCGAGCGCTTCGTCGAACGCTGCGCGCGCCACGAGACCCTTCATCCCGCTGGCCCAGCGAAGGCCCCCCACGCGGGTGGCAGGAAAGTCGCTCGAACGCGCTCGCGGACGTGAGGCGTGCTTGTAGATGGGTGACGGCCGGGCCAGCATCAGCCCATGGACCTCGCTGACTACCTGTCGCGCGCGAAGGTGACGGTCGCCGAGAAGGCCGTGCAAGAGGCGCAGCGCCACCTGTGGGCGGTGCTGGACGAGGCGCGCAAGGCGTCGATTCCCGCGACGCCGACGTCGCTCAACCGGCTCTACACGTACAAGGTGCCGAAGCTGTCGGCCGACGGCACCTGCAGCCTCGTCGACGAGCTCGAAGACACGCCCTACGACCTCGCCGACGCGCTGGGCGGGCGGGGCATGCGCAACACGCTCTCGCTCATGGTGCTGGGCGGCTTCCTCGACGCGTGCGTGCAGCACACGGGCCTGAGGTGGGTTGGCCTGTACCAGGTGCGCGAGCGGCCAGCGGGGCGGGCGCTGGTGAAGCTGTCGGCCCGGGGCGCGCCGAGCCGCGCCGAGTTTCCCCTCACCGACGACTTCGAGCAGCGCAGCAACAACGTCGCGGTGGCACGGCGGGGCACGGGGCTGGTGATTCAAGACGTGCACGCGCACGTGCAGGCGGGCGGCGCATATTACGAGTGTGACCCGAAGGTGCGCAGTGAGGCCTGCCTGCCCGTCTTCGCGCGCGACGGCTCGGTGTGCGGCATCGTCGACGCCGAGCATGACTCGGTCGGCGCGTTCGACGAGGCCCGGCTGGGCTGGGTGGTGGCGGTGGCGAACGAGGTGACGGCGCACCTGCCGGGTTGAGTGGCTTCACCGGCCAGTCGGAGACGGCGTCTCGACGTGGTGGTGCAGCACCCGCAGCCCGTCGGCCGCGTGCCGCCCCCAGTGGACGGTGCACCTTGTCTGGCTCGTGGTCCGTTCCTCCCGGCGAGCCTGAACGAGCGCACGTAGAGACGCTCATCGGTCGCCGTGGCTCGAGACGCGGATCGGCGGTGGTACGCTCTGCGAGATGCCGACGAAGCTCGAGCGTGAGCGGCTCAATCAACTCGGTCGAGAGCGCTTCCTCGAGGGGCTCGCCACCTTCGCCGCCCGCTGGAGAGCCCTGGGCTACGACCCGACCGTGACGTTTCTCGAGCAAGTGAAAGGCCGCCGGGGCTTCCACCCACGCGAGGTGGCCAGTCGCTGTGTCAGGCTCGCCGAAGAGGTCTACGGCGTTCGTTTCGTGGGCCGCACCCGGGCCTTCGACGAAGAGCACGGAGACGTACAGCGCGTCGGCCGAGCCCAGCTCGTGTCCTTCTACGAGTCTCCGGCGCACGTGCTCGCCATCACGCTGCGAAAGCTCCAGGGCCGCTCCCAGAGAACGGATGACATCCTGGCGCCAGGGCTGAGTGACGAGGTGCTCCTCGAGCTGCGCCGGTTGAGCTGAGGGGCTCGAGACACCACCCAAAAGCCGCGCGCCGCGACCGTCGGGAGCAGCGCCGGCACCAACATCACCGCCGCCGGGAGACAGTGCGAGCGCACGGGGCCGTACCGACGCCGCTGCAGCTGAAGGCGACGTTCCTCACCGGCCGCACCTCGCTCGCCCTCATCATCGCCCTGTTCACCATCAGCGGCCTGCGTGAGGACCCATCACTCCGGGCGCTCACCCAGGCGTGCCATCACGGCGCCGGGGCCGTCGTGGAGTTCCGCAAGACGGGGGTGGTGAGCTGCACGAAGTCGGCGCCGTTCGAGTCGGTGTCGGTGCGGTTTCCCGCCGTCGCCTCGCTCGTGGCCATCGTCGCGCTCGTGGACGAGGGCGTGGCCTTGCGCACGATGGAGCGCGTCGACGTCGGCGCCGGGGCCGCCGCGCCGGTGGGGTGGCCCTCGAAGCGCACCGCCGAGCCGAAGCCGACAAAGTCACTCTTCAGGGGACTGGTGAGGAACGTGTCGGACGTCGGAGGCGTCGTGCCGTCGCGCCACAGCAGCACCTGGCCGTTGTCGGCCGACATGCTGACGGAGTTGTACGAGGCCTCGGGCGTGAAGCCGCCGTGCTTCGCCGCGAAGACGCCGGGCGTCGCCCCGTACGCGACGAGGAGGTAGCTGCGCGACGGCACCGTGCCAGAGAGCGAGACGAGCGCGTTCCAGGTGCCGGTGCTCGAGGCGCTGCGGTACCAGAGCCGGTAGCCGGTGACGTCGATGGCGCCGGCGGTGGGGTTGTAGAGCTCGATGAACTCGTCGAACTGGTCGCCCGTGGTGAGCTGCCCGCTCACCTGGCTGATGAGCATCGACGTCCCCACGGCGCACGTCGTTGGCGCGTTGCACGTGGCCGCGGTGCCGGTGCCGTTGCAGACGAACGTCCCCGGACACCCGGTGGTGCCGGTGCAGCTCTGTCCGAGCCCGGTGATGGCGGGGCCTCCGCAGACGTCGCACGCGTTCTTCGGCGGCGCGGTGCAGACGGTGCCCGTGCCGCCGGCGTTGCAGGTGAGCGCGCCCGCGCAGCCGCTCGCGCCGGTGCAGGCCGTCCCCACGCCCGTCACCGCGGGCCCGCCGCACACCCCACAGGCGTTCTTCGACGGCCCCTGACACTCGACGCCGGTGCCCGCGGCGTTGCAGGCGAAGGTTCCGGCGCAGCCGGCGGCGTTGACGCACGCGGCGCCCACGCCCGTCACCGGCGGCCCACCACAGACGTCACAGGCGTTCTTCGCGGGCGCGTTGCAGGTGGTGCCGGTGCCAGCGCCGTTGCAGGCGAGCGTTCCTGCACACCCCTGTGCACCGGTGCATGCCTGGCCGAGGCCCGTCACCGTGGGCCCATTGCAGACGCCGCACGCGTTGGTGGAGGGCCCGACGCAGGTGACGCCGGTGCCCGCGCCGTTGCACTGGTTGGTGCCCATACAGCCGGAGCCCGCGGTGCAGGTGGAGCCGACGCCCGAGACGGTGGGGCCTCCGCAGACGCCGCACGCGTTGCGCGAGGGAGCGTCGCAGGTGGTGCCGGTGCCCGCCGCGGTGCACACGCGCGTCCCCGGGCACCCGTCGGCGCTCATGCACGAGGTGCCGACGCCGGTCACTGCCGGGCCGCCGCAGACGCCACAGGCGTTCTTCGTGGGGCCCTGGCACACCACGCCGTCTCCGGCCGCGGTGCAGGTGAAGGTGCCCGCACAGCCCGCGGTGTTGACGCACGACGCGCCCACGCCCGTCACCACCGGCCCACCGCAGACGTTGCACGCATTGCGCGCCGGGCCGCTGCAGAGGGTGGCGTCGTTGGTGGCGTTGCACACCCGGCTCCCGGCGCAGCCCGCCGAGGTGGTGCACGACGCGCCCACGTCGCTCACCACCGGCCCGCCGCAGCGCCCACAGGCGTTCTTCGCGGGCGCGACGCACACCACGCCGGTGCCGCCGCCGTTGCACTGGAAGGTGCCCGCGCAGCCCTCGGCGTTGACGCAGGGCGCGCCGACGCCGGTGACGGGCGGGCCACCACAGACGTTGCACGCGTTCTTCGTCGGAGCCTCGCAGCGCACGCCGGTGCCCGCGGTGGTGCAGACGGTGGTGCCTTCGCAGCCGTCGGGGCCGAGGCACGTCGCGCCGAGCCCGGTGATGGGCGGGCCGTTGCAGACGCCGCACGCGTTGGTGGAGGGCCCGACGCAGGTGACGCCGTCTCCGGCGCCGTTGCACTGGAAGGTGCCGGAGCAGCCACCCGGCAGCGTGCAGGCCGTGCCGAGCGCCGGGAGGGGCGGACCGCCACACCGGCCGCAGGCGTTCTTCGCGGGCGCGTCGCACGTCGTGGCCGTGCCGTTGAGGCTGCACACGGTGGTGCCGGTGCAGCCTTCTGCGCTCTGGCAGGCCTGGCCGACGGCGCCGACGGTGGGGCCTCCACAGACACCGCAGCCGTTGCGGCCGGGGCCCTCACACGAGGTGCCGAGGCCGTCGCTGGTGCAGGTGGACACCCCGGGGCAACCACCGTCGACGGTGGCGCAGCTCGCGCCGACGCCTTGAATCATCGGGCCCGCGCACAGCCCGCAGGTGTTGAAGGCGGCCTCGGTGGGGCACCGGCGGCAGCGGCCCATGACGCACGCAGAGGCGGGGCCACACTCGGTGCTCGTGGTGCAGTCGGTGCAGGCCCCCTGCACGCAGAGCTGCCCCAAGGCGCACTGGGTGGCGTCACGACAGGCGCTGCACACCTGCTGGTCGCACACGTCGGTGGCCTCGCAGTCACCGCGAGACGTGCACAGCTTCGTGCGTGCACAGCGCGGGCAGGTGGCTCCGCCGCAGTCGACGTCGCTCTCGTCTCCATTGCGCACGCCGTCGGCGCAGGTGGGGGGCAGGCAGCGGTTCTCCATGCAGAGCCCGCCGTCACAGCCACCACACGTCAGCACGCCCCCGCACCCGTCGGGCACGACACCACACGCGTCGGCGCCGCACGTCTTCGGCACGCACGCGCAGACCCCGGCCTGACAGGTGGCCGGCGCGAAGCACGAGACGCCGCACGCCCCGCAGTGCCGGTCATCGCGCGCGACGTCGCGGCAGACGCCCTGACAGAGCGCCTGACCGGGCTGACACGGCTGCTCGACGCGGCCGGTGAGGGGAATGCGCACCTCGGGCGTGTTGTCCGCGTTCGACTCGAGCGAGAGGAAGGCCGCGTCGACGCCGGCCTCGAGGGGAGCGGCGTAGCCCACCGCGAGGGTGAGCGAGCTGCCGGGCGCGATGGTGGTGGGCAGCACGATGGCCTGGAAGGCGCTGCGCGCGTCCTGGTCGAGGAACCCAGCCGACACCTTCAGCGGAGCGTCGCCGCGGTTGATGACGGTGAGCTCCTTCCACGTGGTGTTGCCGGCGGCCTGGGTGCCGAAGTCGAGGGTGAGCGGCTCGACGGCGATGAGCGGGAAGACCTTCTTCACCGCGGGCCCGGGGCACGCCGACAGCACGAGGAGCGCAAGCACGGAGAGGACACGCATGGCGGCGCCCGCATGCCAGAGCCGCCGGTGCGATGCGCGACATCGGCGTGCCGAGCGCGCAACACCGACGAGGGAGATCCGCCCGGGGTGGATTCTCAGAAACCGAGAGGGGCGCCGACCGCCGGCCCCGCGGCGTCCCTGGCGCGGCCTTTCGTTCCTCTGCCCGGGCGGACGGCCTCGCGCCGGCACTCAGCGTCGCGGGGCCTTCTCGCGCATCCACGCCTTCAGGCTCCCGACGCGCCAGAGCAGCCCTCGGGACCGGGCGCGCCGCTGTTCGTGCGCCAGGGCCGGAATCGACTCGCATCGGCTTCCGCGGAGGCGCTATGCGGCGGCCCTCATGCGCGTCGGCTTCTTCACCGCGGAGTTCCTCTCAGGCCTGTACGTCGACGACCACCCGGTGGTGGCGGCCCTCGGGGCGCGCGGGGTCGAGGTCGAGCCGGTGGTGTGGAGCCGCCCGTTCGACGCAGGGCGGTTCGACGCGCTGGTCATTCGTTCTCCGTGGGACTGGTACAAGCACCGCGAGGCGTTTCGCGGCTTCGTGGCCTCGCTCGCTGCGCTGCGCACGCCCGTCTTCAACCCACCCGCGATGCTCGCGCGCTACCAGGACAAGACGTACTTCCGCGAGCTGGCGGCGCTGGGGCTCGACACCGTGCCGACGGCCTTCTTCACGCCAGAGAGCCTCGACGCGCTCCCCGCGGAGCTCGCGCGCCGCGGCTGGCAGCGGGCCGTGCTCAAGCCCTCGTTCACCGCCAACGCCTACGGGGCGCAGCGCTTCGAGGCCGCGCAGGTCGACGAGGTGGTCCGGCAGGCGAAGGCGCACCTCGTCGACTCGGAGTGGATGCTCCAGCCCTACGTCGACGGCATCGAGGCGCGCGGGGAATGGTCGCTGGTCTTCTTTGGCGGGCGCTACAGCCACGCGGTGCAGAAGCGCCCGAAGGCCGGCGACTACCGGGTGCAGCCGGACCATGGCGGGCAGAGCCTGCTCGCCGAGCCCCCGGGCGCCTTCATCGAGGCCGCGGAGCGCATCGTCTCGGCCTCCGTGCCCGAGGCCCTCTACGCCCGGGTCGATGGCGTGGAGCACGAGGGGCGCTTTCGGCTGATGGAGCTCGAGGTGGTCGAGCCCGAGCTCTTCTTCCGACTGCACCCCGACGCGCCGGCGCGGTTCGCCGACGCGCTGGTCACCCGCCTCGCTTCACCCGTGCCGCAGCCCCCCACTCCGTCCACGGCACGGCGCTGACCGGTACGGCCTGCACTCAGGCTGCTCAGCGAACGACCGAGTGCACGAACCCGTGGGTCGGCGGCCACGCGAAGAAGGCCTTCGTCTCGGGCGCCCCCATCACCGGCCCGGCGGCGACCCGCTGGAAGGCCTCGGCGCTCTCGTACACGGTCATGCCGACGACAAGGTTCGGGTCCAGCGCCGACACCCACTGGTACTCGGCGACGACGCCCGGCTGCCGTGCAAGCAGCGCGAGGAACGCGTCACGCGCCCGGGCGTAGGCTGCCGCGTCGAAGGTGTCGTACTTCGACAGGTCACGAACGGCGAGCTCGAGCACCTGACCGGGCTTCACCATCTTCGCGAGGTCGACGCTCGTGGCCGAGTCGAGGGGCCGAAGCACGGTGAAGACGACCGGCTTGAAGGTCGCGAAGAAGGCCCTGGCCTCGGGAGCCGTGCCCAGCGCCGCGCCAGCCGCCTTGAACGCGTCGAGCGACTCGTACTGCGTCATGCCGGTGAACACGGGCGTCGCCGGAGGCCCCATGACGCCCAGGTCGAAGATGGCCTGGAGCTCGTGGTCGGCGACGACGCCCGGCTGCGCGCGGAGGCGGCCGACGAACGCGTCTCGTGCCGAGGCGAACTCGGCGCCCGCACCCGGCACCTGACGTACGGCCAGCTCCAACACCGGCGCGCTCGCAGCGCCCTGCTTCGACGAGGTGGCACAACCAGAGACGGCGACGACGACGGCGATGACGATGGAACGATACATGGGACCTCCAGGGGTGAGGCCCATGAGGTAGGCTGTTCCACGCATCAGCGGGAGGAGGCAGAAATGGCACAGGGTGTTCGCAAAGCTGGAACAGCGCTCCCCGAGACGAAGGACCTCGAGGTCTTCCGGGCGGTGTTCACCGAGGGCGGCGTCAACGCAGCCGGCCGGGCGCTCGGGCTACCGCGCTCGACCGTGAGTCGACGGCTGAGCCAGCTCGAGAGTGCGCTCCGGGTGCGGTTGTTCACGCGACACGGGCAGATGGTGACGCCGACCGAAGAGGGCGCGCGCCTCGCGGAGCGGACAAAGGACCTGCTGTCGGGGCTCGAAGACCTGTGCGCCGAAGCCCGCGGCGTCGACGAGGAGCCGACCGGGCGCGTACGGCTCTCGGCGCCGGCCGACCTCTCGGGCGAACGCGACCTCTGGGTGAAGCTCTTTCGCGCGTTCCCGCGGCTCGCCTTCGAGCTCGAGTTCACCAACCGGTACGTCGACGTCGTGCGCGAGGGCTTCGACCTGGCGCTGCGCGGCGGCCGGGGGACAGATGATCAGCTCGTCGTGCGCAAGCTCGGTGGGTACGAGCTGTGGGCCGTCGCGAGCCCCGGGTACGTGAAGCAGCACGGCCGGGCGACCGCGCCGGTCGAGCTCCGCCGGCACACCCTGCTCCTCTTGAGCCCGCTCGCGGCGCGCCCCGAGGCCCCGATGCCGAGAGCGCCCCACCGCCACCTCGTCGTCGGGGACCCACAGGTCGCGCGGCACGCGGCGCTCGACGGGCTCGGCGTCGCCATTCTCCCGAGGGCCCTCGTCCTCAGGGACCTGGCCCGCCGCGCGCTCGTGCCCTTCGTCGAGGCCTACGCGCCGCTCCGCGTCCCCCTCTTCGCCGCCTTTCCGACCCGACGGCTGATGCCCGCCTCGCTGCGCCTCGTGCTCGACCACCTCGGGCACGCGTTCTCCGTCGACGGCACGCCCTGAGCCGTTGGCCCCGCGGCCATCGCCAGCGCGCGCTTCTTCGGTTCATGACGTTCCCGTCACGGGGGTCGGGCTGATCTTCACGCCAAGTTTTCACGGCCTTCATGGCGGCGCCTCGCGTGTCGAGGAGAAGCTGATCATGACCGCATGGCGACGGCTGCTGGCGTGGGACGAGCGGGTGCTCCTGCGGGTGGTGCGTTGGCAGCGGCCGCTCTCCATCAAGCTGCTGCGCACTGTCACCCACCTCGGCGACGCGCAGGTGTGGGTCTTCGTGGGGCTGATTCTGGCCGCGGTGGGCAGCCCGGACACGAAGCTGCTCGCGCTGCGGCTGGGCGCGTCGGCGGGCGTGGCGGCGATGGTGGCGCAGGTGGTGAAGCGGCTGTCGAAGCGGCGGCGCCCGAACGCTGGCATCGCAGGCTTCGAGGCGCTGGTGCAGAACCCCGACGCGTTCTCGTTCCCCTCGGGCCACACGGCGGCGGCGGTGGCGACGGCCATCGCGTGGGCCGGAGAAGGCGCCGGGCTGGGGACGCTGGCGGCCAGCTTCGCGGGCCTCGTCGGCTTCTCACGCGTGGCGCTGGGCGCGCACTACCCGCTCGACGTCATGGTGGGCGCGCTCATCGGCTTGTCGTGCGGGGTGTTCGCGCGGCTTGTCATCGGGGCGTGACGACGGCCCACGACCGGCTGTGACGCCACAGCGCTCCGCGATGCTGGCCTCCGCCTGTACGCGTTCGTCGGCAGGCGCCAGGTCCAGAGCGAGGTGCGAGCGCGACGGTCTGATGCTGAGTACACCGTCGTCACGGGCTTCATGGACTGGCTGAAAGGCACCCGTTCGACGCCGTCGCGTGACGAGTGGCTCGTCATCACCGAGCCCGGCGCGGTGCGCGGGCTCTTTCGCGTGGGGAAGCGCTCTCCGAGCGGAGTGGTCCTCGAGGGCGCTGGCAGTCGGGTGCACTTCCCGGCCGACGCGCTGCCCCAGGTGACTCGACAGGTGTTGTCTCGCGACGAGGCCGAGGCGCGGCTCGCCGAACTCTGCGCGCCCTCGACGGTCGACCGCCGGCATCGATTCGAACAGTTCATCGAGTTCTCGAAGGTGCTCTCTCGCGGATCCGACGAGTCCGTCATCGCGCTGCTCCGCACCCGCTATGCACAGTCATGGATGCTGGGGTTCGGCGCGCGCTGGTGTTGATGCATGACGGTGCGGAAGTTGGTTGGCCGTTCTCCACGCTCGAAGAGGTCGCGGTCGCGGAGGCCTGGGACCGCGCCCCCGCCGCGGCCCTTCAAGTCATCGACGAGGTGTCACTCACCGATGAGCGCGTGATGGACGCCGCCCGCTCCCTCGCCGGGACGCAGGTGTACTGGGAGAAGGCCGCGTGCGTGGAGCTCCTCGACGGGCTCCCCAGGCGTCTCCCGGTTCGCGCACCCCCACAGAGCGCAAGCGCACACCGCGTGCTCGTCCTCGAGTTCCCCGTGTTCGAAGAGGCGGACGACGAGATGGCCTCGGACGAGTGAGTCAGGCCCGCGACGGTCCGTCGCAGACCGGAGCCACTCCTTACGCCTCCTCGTCCGCGCCCTTCCGCAGGCCCAGGCGCTTGCGCAGGTCTCTCGCCGCCTGCCGCGACACCTCGACGCTCCCGCCGTTCACCGTGCGCGCCAGGTACCCGCCCGTCTCGAGGGGCTCGAGCCGCGTCACCGCCTCGAGGTTCAGCAAGGCCCGCCGATGCACCCGCTCGAAGCTGCCTCCCGACAGCCGCTGCTCGAGGTCGTTGAGCGTGTAGTCGGTGAGGAACGACGCGTCCCTCGTGTGCACGGTGACGAGCTCGCCCTCGAGCACCGCGTGCGTCACCGCCTGCGGGTCGAGGAGCACCAGGCCCTGGCGCGTCTGCACCGGCAGGCGGGCAATCGCCTGGTGCTTCTTCACGGCGTCGCTGAAGCGCTCCTTCGTCTCGCGCTGGCGCGCCTTGTCGAGCGCCTTCTTCAAGCGGTCGGGCTCGACGGGCTTGAGCAGGTAGTCCACCGCCTCGACCTCGAAGGCCTTCACCGCGTGCTCCGCGTGCGCGGTGCAGAACACCACCCAGGGGCCGTCGGCCGGCCACAGCGCCATCGCCTCGACGCCGGTGAGCTTCGGCATCTGCACGTCGAGCAGCACCACGTCGATGCCGCCGTCGCGCACCCGCGCGAGCACCTCGTCGCCGTCCTTCGCTTCTCCGACGAGGGTGACGTCTTCCATCGCAGACAACAGCCGGGTGAGGCGCGCGCGCGCGAGCTGCTCGTCGTCGGCGATGAGGACACGCAGGGCCGTCATGTCAGGTCTCCGGGAAACGTGAGGGTGGCGCGGGTGCGGCCGGCGCCGGTGGAGCCGATGGTGAAGCGCGCCCGGCCTGCGGTCGCGAGGAACAGCTGCTTCTCAAGCGTGGGCAAGCCGTCGCTGCCGTCACGAGGCCCATCGTACGGCCCCGGGTTCTCGACGTGCACCACCACCTCGGCGCCAGCGCGCTCGACGACGAGCTGCACCTGGCCCCGGTAGCCCTTCCCCGGCCCGTGCTTCACCGCGTTCTCGGCCAGCGTCAGCACCGACATCGGCGGCACCTTCAGCGCCGGCAGCGGCGCGGGGAGCTGGACCTCGAGGGTGAAGAGCTCCTTGTCGCGCAAGAGGTGCAGGTCGAACAGCATGCGCGTCAGCTCCAGCTCGCGCTCGAGCGGCCAGAGGGGCTCCTTCACGCCGGCCAGCACCGCGCGCAGCATCTGCGACAGCTTCAGCACCGCCGCCTCGGCCACCACCCCGTCGATGCGACACCACTCGGCGATGGCGTTGAGCGTGTTGAAGAGGAAGTGGGGGTCGAGGTGCGCGCGCAGGGCGAGCAGCTGGGCCCGCTCCGCCTCGGCCTGGAGCCGCTTCACCCGCTGCTCGAAGCCGATGTCGCGGCCCAGGCCCCACCCACCGACGAGGAACATCGCGATGATGACGGCGAGCGAGTTGCGGTCGGTGAGGAACGTCGCCTTCAGCTGCAGCAGCTTCGGCACGCCCACGCCGAGCGAGAGCACCACACCCGCGCCCACCAGCGCGTACAGCACCACCCGCACCGCGCCGTGCGAGAGGTCGAGCCCGTCGGGGAACAGCACCCGGTAGCTCACCGGCGCCAGGGCGACGAAGGCGAGGCACATGACGATGCCCAGCGGCGTCGCGAGCGGCTCGCGCGAGAAGGCCGCCTGCGTGAAGACGAGCGGAATGCAGACGACGACGATGGGCACCAGCCGCTTCGGGGCCAGCAGCGCCAGCCACGTCGCCCGCACGAGGCTCGTCTCGGGCACGCTCATGCTGACGACTCCGCCAGTGCGACGCCAGGTTGCGAGTTGAACCCGTGCCCACCTGGAGAGTCGGGTCGACGCCAATGCGGGGCCCTGCGCGCCGATGACTTCGCTGACGCTCTCAACCTGCCGGCGCTGCTCGACAACGGCGACTCGGGCAAAGGTGGGGGCAGAGAAAAAAACACAACGCCCTGAGCCTGGCACAGCTCACGCGGCGCGGTGAGCAGCGGTCGTGCTGGTGTCACAAGGGGAAGAGGCCATGAAGCGAGGTGTCGCGTGCTCCTTTCCAGGTGGACGGTCGGAGCGTGGCGGCGAGCGGTCGCTCCTGACGGCGTCTTGTGAATCACTGGGTCCCCCCAGCCCACCGAAGCCGCAGCGTGGCGTCGCTTCCGAGAAGGCATCTGCGCCTCTCGTTGAGCCGTCGTCAGGGCGCGGCTCGAGGGCCACTCCATCGGGCGCCTGCCTCGTGAAACAACCGACGAATCGGACCCGGCGGCGTGTCGTCATGCTCGACGAAGGCCACGCACGCATCGACCGTCTTCCCCGACGGGCTCACGCGCGGACCGGTCGAAACACTCACCACATCGAGCTCCGGGTCGACGTCGATGTTGCCGATGGCGACCATCACCCAGGTGCACGCGGGGCAAGCGCCGTTCACTCCGAGTTTCAGCCCGCCGAGCAGCGACGACGGCACGTCACGCTCAGCCACGACGACCTGGTGGCCAAAGCGGGGGTCAACCTGCAGGCCGGTGACTTCGGGGTTCGACGCCGCGGGACGGCCATCGTCGGCGCGCAGCTCGAGGGCTCCGCCGGGCGAGATGAAGTACGCGTACCGGTTCCCGCGCTCCAGCGGGGGGTCCAGCCCGCGCCACGTGGACGACGGGCGGCCCGCGGTGAGGAGCGCACGCTGTGCACGACAGAGCTGACTGAGATTCCGGACGGCCTCCGCGCGCTTGGCACGAGCGCCAAACCAGACGAAGTCGTGCCAGCCCTCAGCCGCGAGTGCGACGAGGGCCGCGACTGCAAGCGCAGCGGCGAAGAGCCTGGACATGCGTCGGTGAGAGCACAAGCCAGGCACCGGCGCGAGTCTTGAGGCGTTCGGGGGCCCCGACCGCCTCGAACTGAGACGAGTGATGGGTCCCGTGCGCGTTCGTCGACCGCGAGCGCAGCTCGACTCGGCACACCTCAGCTGGCTGAACGATGTCGAGTGACCGCGCGTCTCGTGCGCCGCGCTCCACATTCCCGTAACCTCGTCCGGGTGCGTGTCTCGAGCGTCATGGCGGTGTGTCTGGTGGCGGCTGGCTGCGTGTGCGTCGACCCCTCGCAGGTCGCGGTCTTCGCGTGTGCCGACGGTGGCTGCCCCGACGCGCTCGTCTGCTGTGAGGGCGCGTGTCGCGAGCGGTGCGGATCAGCCGGTGGCCAGGCCGGCGCGAGCGCTGGAGGCGCGGCCGGAGGGAGTGCGGTCGGTGGTGGTACGGCTGGCGGAGCCGAGGCTGGCGGCGCGGCAGCGGGTGGGACAGCGGGTGGTGACGGTGGTGGGACGGCCGGCGGGAGCAGTGGTGGTCAGAGCGGAGGAGACGCCGGCGGCTCCAGTGGCGGAAACGCGACGGGCGGCGGCTCCAGTGGCGGAAACGCGACGGGCGGCGGCTCCAGTGGCGGAAACGCGACGGGCGGCGGCTCCAGCGGTGGGAGCGCGACGGGCGGCGGCGGCGCGGGCAGCGCGCTCGGGCAGCCCTGCAGCTCCGGCAGCACCTGCGCCTCGGGCGTGTGCGCGCAGGGCCGCTGCTGTGACCGCGCCTGCTCGGGCGCCTGTGAGTCGTGCGACCAGCCTGGCCGGCAGGGTCAGTGCGCCCTCCTCCCGGAAGGCTCCGCGTCGAGCTGCGCGCCCTTCGTCTGTGACGGACAAGCCACCTGCCCCACCACCTGCAGCTCGGCGCGGCAGTGCGCGGCGGGCACGTTCTGCGACCAGGGCTCCTGCCGCATGACGCGGGCCAACGGCCAGACCTGCAGTCAGGGCTTCCAGTGCACCTCGGGCGTCTGCGCGAACGGCGTGTGCTGCGGGAGCGCGTGCTCGGGCTCCTGCGACCGCTGCGACCTGCCCGGCTTCCTCGGCACCTGCCGGCCTTCTCCCATGGGCGACCCGGGCGAGCCGCCGTGCGGCGTCATGGTGAGCTGCAACGGCACCGCCGTCGACTGCCCGATTCCCTGCTCAGCCGGCTGCCCCAGCACGACGTGGTGCTCCGGCACGCTGTGCGCCGCGAAGAAGCCCAACGGCACCTCGTGTGGTGGGGCGGTCGAGTGCGTCAGCGGCGCCTGCGTCGACGGTGTGTGCTGCAACACCGCGTGCGGCAACGGCGCGATGGACTGCCAGGTGTGCAACCGCGCCGGCAGCGTCGGCACGTGCAGCATCTCGGGCAACACCGTCGAGTGCCGGCCCTCGACGGGCACCTGTGACGCGCCCGAGCGCTGCGACGGCACCTCGCCCACCTGCCCGGCCGACGCGGTGACGGCGCGAAACGGCACCGACTGCGGCAGCACCACGGCGTGGACCGGCACCTGCGGGCCGGGCGCGGGCACCTGCCCCACCACCGGGACGGAGAGCGGCACGGTGACGCCGCGCACCTGCTCGAACAACACCTGCGTCACCACAGCGGGCCAGGCCACCTCGCGCAGCTGCCCCTACGACCCGAGCGGGCGCGACTGCGGTACGAGCGCGTCGACGGGCACCTGCACCCAGGCCGGCGGCGGCTGCAGCACCGCGGGCACGCAGGTCGTCACCACCACGCCGCGCACCTGCAACAGCGCCGGCACGTGCGTCGTGGGCGCTCCGATGATGTCGAGCCAGGGCTGCACCTTCAACCCGGCGGGCACCGGCTGCGGGACCAACACCGTCTGGTCAGGCATGTGTGTGCAGACGGGCGGCGGCTGCTCCACCACCGGCACCGAAGCGGGCACGATTCAGACGAGCACCTGCAACGTCAGCGGCCAGTGCGTCGTCACCGGCAACACGCCGACGTCGCGCAGCTGCACCTTCAACCCATCGGGCACACCCTGCGGCTCGAGCACCATGTGGACGGGCGTCTGCTCGCAGGTGGGCGGTGGGTGCTCGACGACAGGCTCGGAGGCGGGCTCCATCACCAACAACACCTGCAACTCGAGCGGCCAGTGCGTGGCCAGCGGGCCCCAGGGCACCTCGCGCTCGTGCACCTTCAACCCCAACGGGCAGGCGTGCGGCTCGAGCACGACGTGGAGCGGAGTCTGCACTCCGCCGGTGAACGTGCCGTGCTCGCTCTCGGGCACCGAGTCGGGCACCACCACCAACAGCACCTGCAACGCCTCGGGCTCGTGCGTGGCCCAGGCGCCCAGCCCGACGTCACGAAGCTGCAGCCGCGACCCCTCGGGCACCGACTGCGGCACCTCGTGTGAGGGCTGCGGCGGCATGTTCCAGGCGTGCGGCAGCGAGGTTCAGCTCGTGTGCAACTCGTCGGGAGGCTGCGTCTCGTCAGGCCTCTTCCTCGGCCAGTGCCAGTGCCCGAACGCGACGTCCATCTGCCCGCTCTGACGAGGCCTCAGCGCGCCGGCTTCTTCTTCGACTTGCGCACCTGCGACAGGAGCGCCTTCACGTCGGTGGCCTGCGCGGGCGCGAGCGCGACGCTCGGCTTCTTCACACCCTTGTAGCCATCGGACTCGTCGGCGAAGGCGCCTTCTCCAGCGGGCACCTCGTCATCGAAGTCGAGCAGGTCTTCTTCGTCAGCGGCCTCGTCGTCGGCCACTTCCGACACCACCTCTTCGAGCTCGTCTTCGCCGGGGAGCATGCGCGTTGAGAGGCTATCGCAAGCGCGGGTGAAACTTCAGCCGCGGACCCAGTACGACACGTTCTTGCTGCCGAAGCCCTGGCGCACGCTGCCCCACTCGAAGGTGTTGCGGCCGGCCTGCGCGATGCCGGGCACGCCGGGCGAGAACTCTCCGGTGACGACGGCGACGTGGCCCGGCGCGCGTCCATCAGGGCGGCCCGCGCGCGGCGTGTTGTTGTACCAGCCCGCCACCACCAGCTTGCCCTGCTGCGCCATCCGAATGGCTTCCTGCGCCGACACCTGCCGGAAGCCAGAGCCAGGCGACTGCATCTTCCGAATCATTTGGTTCGCCACCAGCCCGCCGAAGCCGCGGTAGCCGAGCTTCGACGAAATCGCGTGCACGGCCTGGTTGCAGAACGTCGTGCGGCCCTGCGCGCGGAAGCGCTGAATGTTGATGGACTGCACCGTGCGGTGGAGCTGCGCGTTGCGGCGGCCCGTGACGGAGCGGGCGCCGGTGCCGCGGGCGCCGGTGGTGCGGGTTGCAGAACGGGTCGAGGTCGCGCGCGAAACGGCCATGGGTGAACGTCTCCTTGCGGGTGGTATCGACCCTTCGAAGCGTCAGGGTT
>JANRKQ010000152.1:0-117738 GCA_033763395.1 Myxococcaceae bacterium | reverse complement strand
GGCCCGGAGCGCGGGTTCGCCTCGAGCGCGTTGCGGACCAGGTGGTCGAGGCAGTCCTCGAGTTGGGCCCGGTCGGCGCGAACGGTCAGCGGCACCGCCGGCGGGACGAAGTGGATGCCACGTCGCCGCGCGAAGTCGTCGCAGAGGGCGCCGACGTCGACCGACGCGACCGCGAGGTCCTGTCGGCTCCCCACCGCGAGGAGCTGATGCGTCAGGCGCGCCGCCCGCTGGACGGCCTCGAGCGCGCGCGCCAGATCGAGGCGCCCCTCGTCGCTGAGGCGCTCCTGTTCGAGCCCGCGGCACGCGAACTGGACCACCTGCAGCACGTTGTTGAGGTCGTGCGCGACGCCCCCGGAGAGCTGCGCGAGCACGCGGGCCTTCTGGGCTTCCCGAAGTTCCTGCTCGAGCGCCTCACGCAGCGCGCGGGCCTCGTGCTCCGCCGTCACGTCACGAATGACGCCGACGCTTCGTACGGGCGCCCGCGAAGGGGAGCGCTCCACCACCTGGCTCGTCGCGTGAACCCAGCGCCAGGGGCTCGACGGGTTGGGCCGCACGCGCACCTCGAGGCTGACGACGTCACTCTCGCCCTTGACCTGTCGGCGCACCATCGTGTGCACCACGTGCGCGTCGTCCGGGTGCACGTGGTCGACCCACGTCGACAGGTCGAGGTGGTCGCTGCCGAACCAGGAGCGCAGGCGCGGCGTCATCAGGCTCGTCCCGTGCAAGAAGTCGAAGTCGAACACGCCGACGTTCGACGCCTCGAGAATGAGTTCGAGCTGCGCCTGTCGCTTCCTCAGGCGCAGCTCCGTCGCCTCGGACGAGCGCAGGTCGACCACGACGCCGTCGGCGGCGACCAGGGCGCCGTCGGGGCCGAACACCGGAACCGAGACGGTGCGGACCCACCTCGTCGAGCCGTCGCCGCAGACGATGCGGTACTCCTGCTCGAGAGGCGTCATCTGTGGCGTCCCCGAGACCGCCTGGAGCGCGATGGCATCGACGAGGGGCCGGTCGTCGGGGTGAACGAGCGCTCGCCACGTCATTCGCCCCTCGAGGAAGTCGGCGGGCGTGTAGCCCCACGCCTCGATGCCCCCGGTGATGGCGAGGCACCGGAACGGAGCCGTCAGCTCCCACCGGCACAGGACGAACCCGCCCAGTCGGAGCAGCTCGGGCGAGGTGACGGTCGGGCTCACACACAGCTCCCGCGCACCTGGAAGCTCTCGCCCGACGGGCGCGTCAGTCGCCAGCCCATGCTCTCGCAGGCCAGCCTCGACGCGACCACCCCGAGCGTGATCAGCCCAGACACCCGGTCCTGGTGCCGCCGCTGGCCCGCGAAGGCGTCGACGCTGAGCGGCTCGGGCAACGCCGCGCCGGGCGCGCGGCAGGTCAGCTCGAACACGCCCTCACGCTTCTGCAGCTCGATCGTCACCAGCGCGTCGGTCAGCCGCAGCGACACTTCGACCAGGTTCGACAGCAGCAGCTCGACGAGGCGCGGGTCGCCGCGCGCGACGACGGGCTCGACGCTCACCTCGAGCGAGACCTTCCGGGTGCGCGCCATCAGCTCGTAGCGGTAACGAAGGCGCTCGACCTGTTCGTCGAGGGTCACCGCCGTCAGCTCGCTCGGCTGCGGCCGGGCCAGCGCGGCCGCATCGACCAGCTGCAGGTTCTCGAGGAACGAGCGCAGCCCGACGGCCTCTTCGATGGCCCGGTGCAGCGTGGCGCGCTCGTCGTCGGAGAAGGCGTCGTGGTGTGCCAGCTCCCCGAGCGTGAGCTGCAGCGAGGTCAAGGGCGTGCGCAGGTCGTGCATCAGCGTCGACAGCAGTCGCCGCTCGACCTCGTGGCGCCGCCGCCGGCTGAAGGCGAGGGCGCCGGCGGTCAGCGCGCCAGAGGCCGCGGCGACGCCGAGCATCGCGAGCGCGGTGTCCACCTAGGCGCCTCCGTCGAAGCGGTAGCCAACGGCCTTGACCGTCTTGAGCGCGTTGGCGGCCTCGCCGAGCTTCTTCCTGATTCGCGCGACGTGGGAATCGATCGTGCGCCCGAGGATCTCACCGTTGCTCGACGCGAGCCGAGCCAGCCGATCGCGGCTGATCGCGGTGCCCGGGTTGGTGACGAGCGCCGCCAGCACCGAAAACTCGGTGGGCGTGAGCTCGACCTCGAGCCCCTCGAGGAGCACCTGACGGGCATCGAGGTCGACGCGACAGCTGGCCCACGCGATGGTCTGGTGCTCCCGCTGGGCCGTGACGCGCAGGTGCGTCCGAATGCGCGCGAGCAGCTCTTCGAACCAGAACGGCTTGGCCACGAAGTCCGTCGCGCCCAGCTCGAAGCTCTTGAGCCGGTCGGGCAGGCCGGTGCGGGCCGTCAGCACGATGACCGGCGCGGTGGACCTCGAGCGGAACTGCTCGAGCACGGCGAGCCCGTCACGCTCTGGGAGCGAGAGGTCGAGCAGCAGAAGGTCGAACGCGCTCACCTTCAGGGTGTCGAGCGCCTGAGCCCCGGTCGTCGCGAGCTCGGGCGCGAAGCCGGCGCGCTTGAGGCCCTGAACGAGACCGGCCGCCACGGCCGCGTCGTCTTCCACCACCAGAATCCGGTGCGACGTCATCGCGCTCATGCTCCCTGAGGATGTCGCCCGGAGCCATTCCTTGTCGGGCGTTCCCGCCATCTTCAACGCCACCTCAACACGTGCCCTCTATTCGTTGATCACCCGGGGGCACCGATGAGCGAACCGAACCGAGATGACACCACGTCGCCGTATCACCTTCCAGTGTCGCTCCGGCGCGAGGCCCTCGCGGCCTGGCGCCCCGGGCTCCTCGAGCGGCTGAGGCGCGACGAAGTGAGGCTCGACGCCTCAGACGTCGCCGAGGTCGATGGCCCCTCGCTCGAGGGCCTGGTGGCCTTCGTGGAGCAGCGGCGGCGGGCCGGCCAGCGCACCACCTGGAGCGCCGTGTCGGCTCAGCTCCGACGCGCCGCGACCTGGCTCGGCTTCAGCGAAGCCCTCGAGCTTCCACCGGAGGGCACCTGACATGTCGCACATCATCATCGTCGACGACGCAGCCACCATGCGGGACCTTGTGTCGATGGCGCTCGAGAACGGCGGGCACCGGGTCGAGGCCTACCCAGACGCGCCCAGCGCCCTCGTGCGGCTCACGAAGGGCACGCCAGATCTCGTCATCACCGACGTCAACATGCCGGGCATGAACGGCATCGACTTCATCCGCGCGGCGCGCGGCAGCGGCTACCGCATGCCCATTCTGGTGTTGACCACCGAGGCGGGCCCCGTGCTTCGCCAGCAGGCGCGTGACGCGGGTGCTTCGGGTTGGCTCGTCAAGCCAGTCGACGGGGCGACGCTGTGCAACACCGTCAAGCGGGTGCTGCCATGAGCGCCGCGGCGCTGCAGGAGCGGCTCCTCTCCACCTTCCTCGAGGAGAGTCGTGAGGGCCTCGGGCGCGCCGAGGCCGCGCTGCTGCGAATGGGGACGGGGGCCGGGGTCGACGAGATCGACGACGTCTTCCGTGCCATCCACTCGCTCAAGGGGTCCGCCGGCTCGATGGGTCAGCCTGGCGTCGCCCAGGTCGCCCATGCCCTCGAGAGCCACCTCGACGGGCTCAGGCGCGACCGCAGGCAGCCCGACAAGGGCCTGCTCAAGGTGATGCTGCAGGCCATCGACGGCCTGCGGGCGCTCCTCGACGACGTGGCGGCGAAGCGGCCCGTCGACCTCGCGCTCGCTGCATCGCTGGCGCAGCGCGTGGAGCGCGTCGACGCCGGGGGCCCGCCCCAGCCGGCGGGGTGGGTCCTTCGGTTCACCCCGCCAGAGGACCTCTTGAGCCGGGGGCTCGACCCGCTCCGCCTGGCTCGCGCGGTCGCCGAGCTGGGCCCCACCCGCGTGCGGGCCGACCTCTCACGGCTCCCCGACTTCGAGTCGTGGACGGGGGCGGTCTCGATGGTGTCGTGGGAGTTCTTCGTCGACGGCTCGGTCGGGCAGAAAAACCTCGAAGACGTCTTCGACTGGGTCGATGGGGGGTGGTCCCTCGAGCGAAAGGCCGCCTCCGACGCAGCGGCGCCGACGGCCAGTCCGGTCGCCAGGGCGGCGGCCGCAGCCGCTCCCGCAGCGCCCGAGACGGCCACCATTCGAATTCCGATACCGCGCATCGACCAGCTGATGAACATGGTCGGAGAGCTCGTCATCACCCAGGCCATGCTGGGCGAGCTCGACGACGACGGGCCCATCGACGCGGCGCGGGCGGCGCGGCTCCGTGAAGGGTTGTCGCTGCTCGCCCGCAACACGCACGCGCTCCAGGACGGGGTGATGCGCCTGCGCAGCGTGCCCCTGTCGGTCGTCTTCGGCCGCCTGCCCCGGCTCGTGCACGACGTCGCCGCGCAGCTGAAGAAGGAGGTGCAGCTGGCGATGACGGGTGAGACGACCGAGCTCGACAAGACCGTCATCGAGCGCCTTGGCGACCCGCTGACGCACCTGGTGCGGAACTGCCTCGACCACGGGCTCGAGCACCCGGCCGAGCGCGCCGCGGCGGGCAAGACGCCGTCGGGCATGGTGAGTGTCTCGGCGTGGCAGAAGGGCGGCGAGGTCTTCGTCGAGGTCGCCGACGACGGCCGGGGCCTCGACTACGACAAGATTCGGCGCAAGGCGCTGGAGCGGGGCCTGTTGCCCGTCGGCGCCGCGCCGTCGCCCGAGGTGCTGACGCGCCTCATCTTCGAGCCGGGCTTCTCGACGGCCGAGGCGGTCACCGACCTCTCCGGCCGCGGCGTGGGGATGGACGTCGTGATGAGCAACGTCAAGCAGCTCGGCGGTGACATCTCGGTCACCTCGACGCCCGGCCAGGGCACCCGCTTCCTGCTCCGGCTGCCCGTCTCGCTCGCCATCATCGACGGCCAGCTGGTGCGCGTCGGCGGCCACACCTGGGTGATTCCGCTGTTGTCGATTCTCGAGACGGTGCAGCCCGAGGCCAGCCAGCTCGCGCGAATGGGCGCGGGGCAGGTGATGCGGCTGAGAGACCAGCTCATTCCCAGCGTGCCGCTGGCGCCCCTGTTGGGCATGCCGGCTGAGCGCCCCGGGTCCCTGATGGTGGTGGTCGAAGGTGATGGCACGCCGGTCGGCCTGCTCGTCGACGAGCTGCTGGGCCAGCAGCAGGTCGTCGTGAAGAGCCTCGAGACGAACTACGGCTCGGTGCGCGGCGTCCAGGGCGCCACCATTCTGGGTGATGGGTCGGTCTCGTTCATTCTCGAGGTGGGCGGCCTCACCCGCGCCGCCGGTCTTTCACAGGAGGCAGCATGAGTGACGGTTCGAGCGGAGCCGAGGCGCAGTCGCTCACCTTCGTCGTCGACGAGCGTGAGTTCGGGGTCGACATTCTGCGGGTCCAGGAGATTCGCACCTGGTCGCCGCCCATGCCGATTCCGTGGGCGCCCGCGTGGGTGAAGGGGGTCATCAACCTCAGAGGCGACATCGTGCCGCTCGTCGACGTGCGCGAGCGGCTCGGCCTCGCTCCGCGTACGCCCGGTGAGTTCACCGGCGTGGTGGTGGTGCGCAACCGCCGGGCCGAGGGAGAACGCGTGGTCGGGCTCATCGTCGACGCGATGAGCGACGTCGTGTCGATTCCCGACGACGTGGTGAAGCCCGCGCCCGACGTCGGCGGCGCTCACGATCGATCCTCTCGTGGCATCGCCGTGCTTCACGACAAGCTGGTGACGCTCCTCGACGTCGACGCGCTGCTGGAAGGACTGGGGGTCGACCGATGACGCCGCGGGTCAGGAAGGCTGGTCGACGGGCCCCGCCGGTCGTCGCGGCGCTCGAACAGGTGCCGCAGGCCATCACGCTCGTCGATCGCGACGGGGTGGTCTGCTGGGACAATGGCGCGGCTCGTTCGCTGCTGGCGCGCTGCGGGTCGTCGCTCGCAGCCCGCTTTCCCGGGTTCCAGGCCGACGGCGACGGGCCCCGCAACCTCGCTACGCTCGGTCCAGAGATCCAGCGTGCGCTCGAGGACGGCGCGGGGGGCGTGGTGTCGGTCAGCGCCGGAGAGGTCGAGCTCGAGCTCTCGTTCACGCCGGTCGTCGACTCCCGCGGGGCCAGAGTCGCTCACCACGTGAGGTGGGAAGACGTAACGGGCGCCCGCCGCCGCGCTGCCGAGACGACTCGGTTGCTCGCGGCCGTCAAGGGGGTCAGCGCGGCGCTCATGCTCGTCGACGCCGAGCTGCGAATCACCTGGATCAACGACGCCACCCTCGCGCTCCTGCGCAGGAGGCAGCCGCAGATCCGCCAGGCGCTCCCGCACTTCGACGCTGATCACCTGGTCGGCCAGTGCATCGACGTCTTCCACCGCCGCCCCTCGCACCAGCGGCAGATGATGAACGACCCGGGCCGCATGCCCCACGCCACCGACATTCGCGTGGGCCCGCTCACCTTCGCCATCAAGGTGTCCTCGGTGAAGGACGAGCGGGGTGGGGTGCTCGGCTACACGATGGAGTGGGCCGACGTCACTGAGGAGCGCGAAGCGCAGCGGGCCGTCGAGCGCCTGATCTCGGCCGCGGTCGAAGGTCGCCTCGACGAGCGCATCGACGCCTCGGGCTGGGCGGGGTTCATGCGCACGCTGGCCGAGGGCGTCAACCGGCTCCTCGACGCCGTGGTGGCGCCCACCCGCGAGGTGGCGCGTGTGGTCGAGCGCCTCGCCGAGGGCGACCTCACCGCGCGCATGCAGGGTGAGTACGCCGGCGAGTTCCTGAGCCTCAGACGCTCGCTCGACGGCAGCCTCGCGAGCCTCGAGCAGGCGATGAGCCGGGTCCTGTCGGCGTCGGCGACCATCGCGACGGCGTCGGCCGACATCGCCGACGGCACCACGAACCTCTCGCAGCGGACCCAGGAGCAGGCGTCGTCGCTCGAGGAGACGGCCGCGTCGCTCGAGGAGCTCACTGCCACGGTCAAGCAGAACGCTTCGAACGCGGTCCAGGCGAACCAGCTGGCGACCGGGGCCCGCGCCTCGGCCGAGCGTGGCGGCGAGGTGGTGGCGAGCGCCGTGAAGGCGATGTCGGCCATCTCGGAGTCGTCACGCCGCATGGGTGACATCATCGGGGTCATCGAGCAGCTCGCCTTCCAGACGAACATGCTCGCGCTCAACGCGGCGGTCGAGGCCGCCCGGGCCGGAGAGCAGGGCCGGGGCTTCGCGGTCGTCGCGACCGAGGTGCGCACGCTGGCCCAGCGCAGCGCGAGCGCCGCCCGGGAGATCAAGTCGCTCATCGAGTCCTCCTCTGCGCGGGTTACCCAGGGGGCCGAGCTCGTTCAGCGCTCGGGCGAGGCGCTCGGCGAGATCGTCACCTCGGTCAAGAAGGTCAGCGACGTGGTGGCCGAGATCTCGGCGGCGAGCGAGGAGCAGACGACGGGCATCGGGCAGATCAACGGCGCCGTCTCGCAGATGGACAAGGCCACGCAGGAGAACGCGGCGCTGGTCGAACAGTCGGCGGCCGCGACCGAGGCCATGAAGGAGCAGGCCCTGGCGCTACGGGAGGCCGCCTCGACGTTCACCGTCTCGCCGATGGAAGAGGCGCTGCGTGCCCCTGCACCCACGACGAGCCCGACGCCGCGGCGAGCGCCCGAGCCGACCCGCCTTGCGTCGGCGTCGAAGCCACCCCGTCGGCCGCGCGCAGGTCTGCCGCTCGAGGCCCTGGTGGGTGACGCGCGCGCCGCCGGGCCGAACGACGGAGACTGGGAGACCTTCTGAGATGGCCACGACCGATGCGCCGACGCTGAGCGACGCAGACTTCGAGCGCGTTCGCCGCTTCATCAAGGCGCGCGCTGGCATCGAACTCGGCGACGGCAAGCGCACCCTGGTGGTGAGCCGGCTCCTCCAGCGGCTCCGCCACGACGGCGCCGCCTCGTTCGGTGCGCTGCTCGACGGGGCCGAACGTGACGAAGGCGCGGCGCAGCGGCTGGTCAACGCGCTGACCACCAACGTCACCTCGTTCTTCCGCGAAGCGCACCACTTCGAGTTGCTGGCGAGCCTGTTGACGCAGGCGAGGCGTCCGCTCCGCATCTGGTCTTCGGCGTGCTCGACGGGCGAAGAGGCGTGGTCGATCGCTGGCGTCGTCCTCGCGACGGGCGCGCCTCGCGCGGACGGCATGGTGCTCGCGACCGACATCGACTCCGAGGTGCTCTCTCGCGCGGCGGCGGGGGTGTACCCGGTGGACCGGGTCGACGCCGTCACCGCCACCGTCCGCCAGCGCCTGCTCTTGCGCGGCACGGGCGCGAACACCGGGCTGGTGCGGGTGTCGGCTGACGCGCGGCGCCTCGTTCGTTTCGAGCCGCGCAACCTGCTCGGCGCGTGGCCGCCCGCCGACCCGTTCGACGTCATCTTCTGCCGGAACGTGCTCATCTATTTCGACCCGCCGACCCGGAGCCGCGTCGTTCAGCGGCTCTCGGACGCGCTCGCGCCCCAGGGAACGCTGCTCCTGGGGCACAGCGAATCGCTCATGGGCATGGGCTTCGGGCTGACGCCCTGTGGCAAGACGGCGTTCCGAAAGCAGGGGCAGGCCGACGCGCGGAGGGCCGCATGAGCCGGCGAATCCGGGTGCTGGTGGTCGACGACTCGGCCCTCGTCCGCAAGCTCCTCTGCGGCCTGCTGGCGACCGACCCGCAGCTCGAGGTCGTCGGGACCGCCGTCGACCCCTACGACGCTCGCGAGAAGATCAAGGCACTGTCCCCTGACGTCCTCACGCTCGACGTCGAGATGCCGCGCATGGACGGGGTGACGTTCCTGGGGCACCTCATGCGCCTGCGGCCGATGCCGGTGGTGATGGTGTCGTCGCTCACCGTCGCAGGCGCCGACGTGACGCTGGCGGCCCTCGAGCTCGGCGCGGTGGACTTCATCACCAAGCCGAAGCTCGACGTGGCCGCCGGCCTCGAGGCGTCGGCGGCCGAGCTCATCGCGCGGGTGAAGGCCGCAGCGACCGCCCGGCTGAGGCCTCGCGAGCCCCGAGCCCCGGCGGCCAGGGCACGTGCGGCCGCGCCGCTGCTCGCGCGCTTCGAGGCGACCGACCGGCTCATCGCTCTGGGGGCCTCGACGGGGGGCACCGAGGCGATCGCCGAGGTGCTGATGGCCATGCCGCCCGACGCCCCTGCCGTTGTCGTCGCCCAGCACATTCCCGAGGTCTTCAGCGCACGCTGGAGCGAGCGGCTCGATGGGTGCTGTGCCGTGCGCGTGCGGGAAGCCGTCGACGGCGAGCCGGCGCTGCTCGGGCACGTCTACGTGGCCCCGGGGAACCATCACCTGCGCGTCGTGCGCAGCGGAGCTCGCTACGTGTGCCGCGTGACCCAGGACGCCGCGGTCAATCGGCACCGCCCTTCCGTCGACGTGCTCTTCGAGTCGGTCGCGCGATCTGCCGGCCGGAACGCGGTCGCCGCGCTGCTGACGGGCATGGGCGCCGATGGCGCCGACGGCTTGCTCGAGCTGCGGCGAGCCGGGGCCTTCACCGTCGCGCAGGACGAGGCGACGAGCGTCGTCTGGGGCATGCCTGGCGAAGCGGTGAAGCGTGGAGCCGCCGTGCAGGTGCTGCCGCTGGAGCGTGTCGCGCGTGCGCTCCTCGAAGCGGCCGGTGCCCCCCTTGCGCTGCCCCGGGCCGGCTGAGCGCCGCTGATCGCCACTTCGATGTGGCCCCGCGAAGCCCGTGGGCCGGGAAGAAGCCGCAGGTGGCGAGCACGAGCGCGTTGCGACCCTTCGTCGACGACGAGGTGCACCGGCGTAGACGACGACCGCCGCTGGCTCGTCGGACGGCGGCCCACGGGCGGAGCCTCGTCGGGGGCACGGCGGCTGTGTGCCCGGCCTCATCGGAGCCGAGGTCTCGTGACCGTGCAGGCGAATGTGCCTCCTCGATGGGCCTCGAAGAGGCCTGCGCGCCGAGGGTCGAGGCCTCGTGACGGTGCAGCTCAAGTGCGCCCACACCCTCACGGCGCTTCGTCGGGCGACGGGAGCGGCACCTCGTGCCCTCGTGCCCTCGGGCGTCGGCGCGGCGATTCGGCGGACTCGAGCCGCGCCTTTCTTCCCGGGCCGGCGTGCGGCCTGGCGCCTCGGCGCGTCCCACCGGGGGCGCCGATGGCAACCACCGCTCGACGGATCGCCCTTCTGCCGGAGCGCGGGTCGTGGCGCGCTCGCCCGGTGGCGCTCAGCTCGCGAGGGCCGGGGTCCGCGCGGCGCGCCGGGTCTGCGTCGGCTTCGGCGACGTCACTGCGAGTGCGCCCTCGAGCGCGTCGTCGTCCGCGTCCTCGTGCCCGGTGCGGTAGGCGCGCACCAGGTCGAGCATCGCGCTCGTCTGCTCGTTGAGGGTCTCACTGGCCGCGGCGACCTCTTCCACCAGCGACGCGTTCTGCTGGGTCGTCTTGTCCATCTGGGTGACGGCGAGGTTCACCTGCTCGATGCCGCGCGCCTGCTCCTCCGCGGCCGTCGCCATGCCGTTGACGAGCGTGGCGACCTTTCCGACCGCCTGCTCGATGGACCCCAGCGCGTCTCCGGCCTTGCTCACGAGGGTGACCCCGTGTTCCACGCGGTCGCCGCTGTCACGAATGAGGGTGCGAATCTCCCGGGCGGCCGTGGCCGCCCGCTGCGCGAGGTTGCGCACCTCGGTGGCGACGACGGCGAAGCCACGGCCCTGTTCGCCGGCGCGGGCCGCCTCGACCGCCGCGTTGAGCGCCAGCATGTTCGTCTGGAAGGCGATCTGTTCGATGACGCCGATGATGTCGCCCATGCGCTTCGACGAGTCGGCGATCTGCGCCATCGCCGAGACGGCGGCCCGGGCCGTCTCACCACCGGCCGTCGAGGCCTCCCGCGCTTGACCGGCGAGCTGGCTCGCCTCGCTGGCGTGCTCGGCGTTGCGTCGCACCGTGGCGGTCATCTCTTCGATGCTGGCCGCCGTCTCCTCGAGCGCCGAGGCCTGCTCCTGGGTGCGTTGGGACAGGTCGGTGTTGCCGCGCGCCATCTCGCTCGCGCTGGCCGACACGCCGGCGGCCGACTGCTTGACCCGGCGCACGAGGCCCGCGAGCGCTGCGACCAGCCCGTTCACCCCCCGGGCCAGCGCGAGGACGTCGCCGCTGCGCCCCTGCTCGTCGACCGTCCTCGAGAGGTCACCGTGCGTCGCCGCCTCCACCACCGCGCCGATGTCCTTCACCGCCGCCTCGAGCATCTTCTCGAGCTGGACCTTCGCCGTGACGTCGGTCGCGAACTTCACCACGCGACAGGGCCGCCCATGGGCGTCGAGAATGGGGTTGTAGCTGGCCTCGATGAACACCTCGCGCCCGCCACGGCCCAGGCGGCGGAACCGGTCGGTCACGAACTCGCCGGCGCGGAGCTTCGCCCAGAAGGCCCGGTAGCCTTCACCATCGCGGTCCTCGGGCGCGACGAACATCGAGTGGTGATGACCCACGATGTCCTCACGGCGGTACCCCATCGTCGCCAGGAAGGCGTCGTTGGCCTCTTCGATGGTGCCGTCGAGCTTGAACTCGATGACCGCCATCGACTTGCGAATGGCGTCGAGCTGGCCCTGCAACGAGGCCTCGGCGTTCTTTTGCAGCGTGATGTCGGTGCAGAACTTCACGACCTTCGTCGGCCGGCCGTCGTGGTCCAGAATGGGGTTGTAGGTGGCCTGGATCCAGATCGGCCGGCCACCCTTCGCGAGGCGCGGGTACTGGCCCGAGAAGAACTCACCCTGGCGCAGGCGCTCCCAGAAGCGGCGGTAGTCGTCACTCTGCCGGTAGGCGTCATCGACGAACATCGAGTGATGCCGGCCCTTGATCTCGTCGAGGGCGTAGCCCGTCGCCGCCAGGAAGTTGGGGTTGGCGTCGATGATCGTCCCATCGAGGGTGAACTCGATGACGGCGTTCGAGCGGTGAAACGCCGCGGTGAGCCGCTCGAGGTCGAGCAGGTGGGTCGCCCGCGGGTCGGGCGCTGGTGTGTGCGCTGCGGTCTTCGTGGGCTTGCGGGCCTTCGCCGTCTTCACGTTCATGGTTCCCCCGGATGGGTGTGGTCCCATGAAATGTGATGGCGGCATGTTGTGGATTGGTTGAAGCGAGCCGGGTCGTTACACTTGCTGAGTGACGGTGGGGGAAGGGGGCGAGCGAGGTGTCTGTCGAACGTCTTGACGAGCTCTACCGCGCCGCTGTGCTGGAGCACCCGCGCGATCACCTCTTGCTGCTCGACACGGCTGGGCGGGTCCTTCGCGCGACGAGGGGCGCTGAGGCGCTGCTCCGAACGGCTGGCCCACCCGACGGCAAACACATCGAGGAGCTCGTCACCTCGTCGGCGCCGCCCCCCGAAGGACGACTCATGGACCGGCTGCGGGCCGGGCGCGGCTGGGCGTCGGCGTTCGACCCGACGCTCCCTGGCCGCGGCGCGGTCTGGGTGGCGCGGCCGCTCACGGATGGGGGGCTGGTCGTGGGCGCGCTCGTGGTGGTGAGCGCGGCGCACGTCGAAGCGCCGTCGATTGACGCGGGGGCGCTCACCTGGTCCGCCTTCGAGGTGGCGCAGGAGTCGCTCGTGGTGGTCGATGCCGAGCGCCGGGTGGTGTTGGTGAACGAGGTCTTTCGCTCCGCCAGCGCGCGCGCCCGGGGCCGGCCGCTCGCCGTGGGAGACGACCTGCTGGTCACGGCGGCGCCGGGCACCGAGACCGACGTGGTCGACGCCCTCGAGGCCGCTCGAGCTGGGCGCCCGGTGCAGCGACGTCGCCGGGTGCGCTTCCCGAGCGGCGAGGAGTTCCTCCACTCGGTGCAGTACCGCAAGCTCGACGATACAGGCCACGTGCTCATGGGAGCGGTCTCGATCCCCCTCGCGGCCGAGCCGGTGGTGTCGCTCGTGTCGCGGGCCCTCGATCTGGGCCCGGTGTCCCTCCTCGTCTGCGACGCCTCGAGCGCCGACCTGCCCATCATCTATGCCTCGGCGAACCTCGAGCGGCTGACCGGCTACAGCGCGCGCGCGATCCTGGGGAAGAACCCGCGGCTCTTCCAGGGCGGGCGGGGTGATCAGCCGGCGCTCGACGTCGTTCGGCGAGCGCTCGCCACCGGCGGGTCCTGTGACGTGGTGCTCGAGAACGTAAAGGCCGACCAGACGCCGTTCTTCAACCGGCTGACCCTCTTCCCGCTCAAGGACGAGCTGGGCGCGGTGACACACTACGCGGCGTTCCAGCAGGACGTCACCGAGCTGCAGGACCTGCGATCCATCGTGCAGCAGAGCACCCTCGCACAGACGACCGCGAGCCTCGTCGGGGCGGGGCTCCACGACCTGCGAAACGTGCTCACCGTGGCCATGGCCGGCGCCAGCCTCGCGCTGGAAGACGTCCCGCAAGACTCCGAGGCCGGCAGGGCGCTGGCGGACGTGGTCGCTGCCCTCCAGCGGGTCGGGGTCATGGCGCGAACGATGCTCCAGCCCCTGCACCCGCCGAAAAGCGCTGCCGGGCGGACGAGCGTCGGGCGGCTCCTCGAGACGGTGCAGCGGGTGAGCCGGTACCTGTTGCCCGACACCGTCGCCCTCGACGTCGATGGTGAACCAGACGCCATCGTAGTGGGTGACGAGGGGAGCCTCGAGCGGGTGCTCGTCAACCTCGTCCTCAACGCGCGCGACGCCATGAACGGCAGGGGCCATCTGAGGCTCACGCACCGCGGGACGGCGCCCGGGCGCGTCACCATCGAGGTCCGCGACGACGGCCCGGGTCTCGACCCCCTCGTTCAACGGCGCCTGTTCGAGGCGTACGTGACGACCAAGGAGGACGGGAAGGGCACCGGCCTGGGGTTGGCGAGCTGTCGCAGGCTGCTCGAGGCTGCAGGCGGAGCGCTCCGCTTCGAGACGGGTCCCGGGGGGACGACGTGGTTCATCGAGCTCCAGCGCGCCGGCCTCGACGCGTCCGAGGTCCTCCCCTCGTGGCAACACCCGGCGCAGCTGCACGGGGTCCGCGTGGTCTTGGTCTCTGCCGATCTGCCGCTGCGGGGCGCCCTCGCCGCCCTGCTGCGCAGACGCGGCGCCGCGGTGACGAGCCGGGGCGCGGTGGACGGCGAGGCCCTCGACCAGGGGCCCGTCGCCCTCCTCGTCATCGACGGGGCGCTGGCCACGGAGCGCGACCTCGACCGCTTCCTCGCGTCGGGCCCGGACCGGCGGGCGCTCGTGCTCGGTGAGAAGACGTTCGAGCGGCCCGGCTTCGTGCGGTTTCTCGCCAAGCCCTTCGACGGGGACGCCTTCGTGCGGGAGGTCGCTGCGTTGGGTGCGCCTGGTGACGGGGGCCCCGTCACGGCGCCGTCAGCCGCTCGACCAGCTGGGGAATGACGTCGGCGACGAGGGCGCCGGCGCGCAGCGTCGCCAACGCATCGGCGCGCGTGGGCCCGTCATTGACGATGACGATGGGCTGCCCCTGCTCGTGCGCGCGCAGCGCGAACCGGTACCCCGAGAAGACGGTGAGCGAGCTGCCCAACACGAGCAGCACCTCGGCGCGCTCGAGCCGCGAGAAGGCGGCCTGCACCCGGGGCTGCGGCACCGAGTCTCCGAAGAAGACGACGTCGGGCTTGAGCACGCCACCACACGAGCGGCAGGACGGCACCACGAAGCGGGCGACCGCCTCGTCCGGCAGCTCGACGTCTCCGTCGGGCAGCACGGTGGCGGACCAGGCGACGAGGCCGGGGTTGTCGCGAACCAGGCGCTCCTGCAGCGCCTCTCTGCGCTCGAGCCCGCCACACGCGAGGCAGCGGACGTCGGCGAGCGCCCCGTGCAGCTCGATGACGTCGACGGCCCCGCCCTTCTGGTGCAGCTGGTCGACGTTCTGGGTGATGAGCCCGGCCAGCTGGCCCGAGCGCTGCCAGGCCGCGAGCGCGCGGTGCGTGACGTTGGGCGCCACGTCGCGCAAGCGCGGCCACCCGAGCGTGCTGCGCGCCCAGTAGCGGGCCCGAACGAGGGCCTCGCGCACGAAGTCCTGGTGCTGAATGGGCGGCCGGCGCCGCGCCGGGGCCGAGCGCCCGCGGTAGTCGGGAATGCCGGAGTCCGTCGAGACGCCCGCACCCGTGAGGACGAGCACGCGGCGGCCACGCAGGCGGTTCGTCAACGCATCGAGTTCGGCAGCCGACACGAGGCAGCACTTTGCGGCGCGCCGAGGCCCGTGGCCACCACTCGATGGGGCAGGTCACGCCCGCGCGAGGTCGGCGAGCGCCGCCAGCGTCCAATTCTCACGGCGTGCCGTCCGAGACACTCGATGGGGCAGGCCAGCTGCCATCTCGTCCCCAGGCGTGTCGTCCGGGGCACGCGATGGGTCACGTCACGCGCGCGCCGGGTCGGTGGCGAGCGCCAGCTGCGAGCGCATCCCACGGCGTGCCGTCCGGGGCGCGCGATGGAGGCAGGTCACGCCCGCGCCATGTCGGCGAGCGCCAGGCGCATCTCTTCCCATGGCGTGCCGTACGAGACGCCCTCGGTGAGCGGGAGCAGCCGCCGGGCCACCTCGCGCGAGGGGTGGGCCGAGAGGTACCGGAACGTCGCCACCACCTCGGCGGCGCCTTCGGTCACCACGTCCGGCTCCTGGCGCCGGTACCAGTCGAAGAACTGCTCCACGCGAAGGCCCAGCTGGCGAAGCGTCACGTCGTCGTGCATGGCTTCCTCCTTGGCTCGAAAGAATCGCTGCGGAGCCGATTTCTCGGCCTCCGCCGTGAAGTCTGCGCGAGGTCCACGTGACTTTCCCGCGAACTCGACAGCCGCTCGCGTCACCCACATGTGGCGGAATGTGGCCATTGGTCACATTGATGTGGCCAGTGGCAACATGCATGTGACCGCTGGTTACATCGTGATTCCGGGCGGTTGCGGCGGCCGGAGAATGGACGAGGCGGCGGGCCCGGCGTGAACTATCGCCCTGCGTGGTCTTCGCCAGCCTCGTCTTCCTCTACGCGTTCCTGCCGGCCAACCTGGTCCTCTACTTCGCGTGGGCGAACCCGACCTGGCGCAACGCGGTGCTCATCGTCTTCTCGCTCTTCTTCTACGCGTGGGGCGAGCCGGTGTGGCTCTCGCTGCTGCTGCTGTCGTCGACGTTGGACTGGGCGCTGGGGCTGCTGGTCGAGCGCTGGCGGGGCACGGCGAGGGCGAAGGTGGCGCTGCTGACGTCGGTGACGCTCAACCTCGGCCTGCTGGCGACCTTCAAGTACGCCGGCTTCGTCGTCGAGACGGTGAACGGCCTCGTGGGCACCTCGTTCACCGCGCCCGGCTTCGCGCTGCCGCTGGGCATCTCGTTCTACACGTTCCAGACCCTGAGCTACGTCATCGACGTCTACCGCGGCGAGGTGAAGGCCCAGCGGAGCTGGTTCGGCTTCCTGCTCTTCGTCAGCCTGTACCACCAGCTCGTCGCCGGCCCCATCGTGCGGTACCAGACCATCGCCGATCAGATCGCCGCGCGCGTGCACACGCTCGAGCTCTTCGCCTCGGGCGTGGTGCGCTTCTCGGTGGGGCTCTTCAAGAAGGTCGCCATCGCGAACGTGGCCGGTGAGCTGGTGAAGGCCACCATCGCCGACGACCTGGGCGCCCTCTCGGTGTTCGACGCCTGGTTTGGCCTGGCGATGTACACGTTGCAGATCTACTTCGACTTCTCGGGCTACTCCGACATGGCCATCGGCCTGGGCCGTATGTTCGGCTTCCACTACCTCGAGAACTTCGACCACCCGTACATCGCGCGCTCGGTGACCGACTTCTGGCGGCGCTGGCACCTCTCGCTGTCCACGTTCTTCCGCGACTACGTCTACATTCCGCTGGGCGGCAAGCAGCGGCACCCCACGCGAAACCTCTTCATCGTGTGGGGCCTCACCGGGCTGTGGCACGGGCCGAGCTGGAACTTCGTGCTCTGGGGCCTGTACTACGGCGCGCTCATCGCGCTGGAGCGCTGGTTCCTCGGCGCGCTGCTGTCGAGGCTGCCGAGGGCGGCGCAGCACCTGTGGTTGCTCTTCGTGGTGATGGTGGGGTGGGCGCTCTTCTTCTTCACCGAGCTGTCGCGCCTGGGCGCCTTCTTCACCCTGGCCTTCGGCGCCAGCGGCGCGCCCGGCATCACCGACGCCGGCTGGACACGGCTTTTCGGGCACGCCTTCTGGTTGCCGCTCGCGCTCGTCCTCTGTCTGCCGCTCGAGCGCTGGCTCTTCCCGAAGTCGCAGGCCTCGACCAGCGCGGTGGGCCACCTGGCGCGCGGCTTCGCCACCGCCGGCCTCACACTGCTCGCCACCGCGATGCTGGTGGGCCGCAGCTACAACCCCTTCCTGTACTTCCGCTTCTGATGATGGCGCGCGCTCCGACGACGCTGGCCGAACGCACCAGTCGCCTCGCGGTGGCCTTCTCGGCGCTCCTGGTGCCGGCCCTCACGGTGGTGCTGGGCGCCTGGCAGGTGGTGGCGCCCTCGCGTGAGCGCGTCTCGCTCGTCGAGGGGCGGGCGCTGGCGGGCTGGCCAGAGTTCTCGTCGAAGGCGCTGTGGAGCGGCGCCTATACCCGCGACGTCGAGCTGGCGGTGGCCGACCATTTTCCGCAGCGCGAGGCGTTCGTTCGGTTCACCTTCGCCGTGCGCGCGCGCTTCGGGCTGAGGGCCGAGTCGACGGTCTACGCCTCGAAGGGCGGCGCGCTGGGTGGCTTCGAGCGCCCTGAAGACTGGATCTCGCCTGCGCCCCAAGCGTCGTCAGGCGGCTTCCAGCACCTGGAGCCGGTCGAGGTGCCTGCGCCGCTCCCAGACGACGGCCTGGCCCCCGACGGAGGCGCGCTCGAGGTCGCCGCGCTACCAGAGGTGGTGCAGCCCGCCGAGCCGGAAGACGGTGGCGTCGAGCCCGAGGCCCCCACCGAGAAGGGCGGCGTCCTCGTGCACGGCGGCCGCGGCATGATGTTGCTCTCGGCCACCGACGACACCGCGCGGGCCTTCGCGAAGGTGCTCGACGCCTACGGCGCGGCGTTCCCCTCGGTGCGCGTGTACGCCGTCATGGTGCCGGGTGCTGGCGCCTTCTACCTGCCGCCCTCGCAGCGCGACCGCTCCGCCGACGAGCGCCACAACCTCGAGGTGATGCACCAGGCGCTGTCGAGCCGCGTCACCTGGGTCGACGTGCTGGGCGCGCTCGAGCCGCACGCCACCGAGCCCATCTACTACCGCACCGACCACCACTGGACCGGCCTGGGCGCCTTCTACGGCGCCAACGCCATGCTCGAAGCCGCCGGGCTCTCAGCGGTCTCGCGAGACGCGCTCGTATGGAAGACGACGGCGTCACCACCCGGCTCGCTCTTTCGCATGACGCAGGACCCGCGGCTGTCGCGCGACGAGCTCGACACGACGTGGGTGGTGCCGCCCGACGGCGTGAAGTCCGTCTCGTACGGCGGCGAGCGCTACGACGTCCCGACGCCGCGAGCCTTCATCGACGAGCGGGCCCAGGGCTACCTCACCTTCCTCGGGGGAGACGTGCCCCTGATGGCCGCCACCACGGGCGTGAAGAACGGCCGCCGCGCGCTGCTGGTGAAGAACTCGTTCGGCAACCCGCTCGCGCCGCTCTTGCTGCCGCACTTCGAGCAGGTGGTGGCGGTCGACTACCGGCTCTACTTCGACACCATCGCCGCGCTGGTGCGCCGCTTCCGCATCACCGACGTCTTCGTGCAGAACGCGACGCTCACCGCGAACGACCCCTACCACCGCGGCCGCCTCAAGCTGGTGCTCTTCACCCCCGTCTCGTTCGTCGATGGGAAGCCCGTCATCGGTCGCCCGCGCTGACGCGCCAGGCTGTGCGATGCTCGACCGCGATGAGCGCCGTGCCGGGAAGACTCGACAGCTCGTTCGTGCGCGCTTCGGAGGTCGTTCCTCCGCACCGCGTCGTGGGGACGTGGACGTGACGGCGCTCGTCCTCGCCGCCGCGCTGTCGGCCAGCCCGGTGGAGCCGCTCTTCCGCGACCAGGACCGCGTCGTCTTCCTCGGCGACAGCATCACGGTGCTCCACACGTGGACGCGCCTGGTCGAGCTCGCGGTGCGGCTGCGGCACCCGGAGTGGACGCTCACCTTCATCAACGCGGGCGTGGGCGGCAACACCGCCGAGGACGCGGTCGCGCGGCTCGACGTCGACGTGCTCGCGCACAAGCCCACCGTCGTCTTCGTCAACTTCGGCATGAACGACGCGTCGTTCCCCGACGGGAGCTCCGGCGCCGACTTTCAGCGGAACATGACGACGCTGCTCGACCGCCTCGAGGCCGCGAAGGTGCGCCGCGTGGTGTGGCTCGACCCGACTCCCTTCGACACCTCGAGCGCTCCGCCCGGGCCCTTCAACCGCCGCCGCGTGGAGCGGCTGTCGAGCTTCGTCACCTGGGTGAAGGAGACGGGCGCGGCGCGGGGCCTCACCGTCGTGCCCGTCCATGACGCGGTGACGCGCGCCATAGCCGGGTGGAAAGCCGCGAAACGAACCGAGAACCTCATCCCCGACCGGATTCACCCGGGGCCGGTGCTGCACGGCGTGATGGCCGCGGAGACGCTGGCGGCGGTCGGCTTCGACGTCGCGCCCGGACGGGTGACGGTGCCAGCCTCGGCGGCGCTCGACGGCGGCGTGGGGCTCGAGTTCGAGCTGTCGAGCCAGCCCGCGCCGCTGCCCTTCGTGTTGCCGCTCGCCGACGCGCGCGTGCTCGACTCGAAGAGCCTGGTGTCGCTGGGCTCGTTCACGGTGGCGGTGACGGGGCTGCCGCCGAAGCAGAAGTTCCGGGTGAAGGCAGGCACGGTCGAGGTGGGGCGCTTCACCGGTGCGCAGCTGGGGCAGGGCGTCGACGTGATGCAGTCGGCGCCGGCCCGCATCGCGCCCGGGCCCGAGCGCGCCGATCTGGCCGTCTGTGAGACGACGACGGGGCACCCATGGGCCAACGACGTGTCGTGTCTCTTCAACCTGCTCTTCGGGAAGGACCAGCTCCGCATCACCATGCGGCACGAGAAGACGCGCGGGCTGCCCGACTCGGTGCCGGGGTATCTGGAGCGGCTCTCCGCGCTCCAGGCCGAGTGGATCGAGGCCGTCGACCGTGACGTCGAGCGGCGTGTTCGAGCGCTCCGCGAGAGGCCCCATCGGCTTGTCCTCGAGGTCGATGACCCGGGGCTCCGCTGAGGCGCCCGAGCGCCCAGTCAGAATGACGTCGACACCGGCTTCGGGTGCGGTGAACGAGGCCAACGGCTGGAGGTCGTCGAGTCCCCGAGGCGCAGCGGTCGCGACGAGCCGCGCGCACTGCATTCGGTGAAGAATGACCGGTGGCCCCGAGGCGCATCGACGTCGAAGCGCGGGAGGTTGCAGTCGAACGGGTTGACGATTCGCTCCGCCGAGAATCGTCAACCGGCGAATCGTCAACCGGTGGAGAAACGTCAGCTCCGCCGCCGGTGGCCCAGGAGCGCCAGCGCGAGGAGCGCCCAGCCCGCGCCGCCAGCGGCCGAGCAGCTGCTGCAGCCCATGGACGGCGGGGAGACGGTTCCGCCAGCTGCGCCACCCGCTGTGGGGCTGCCACCCGCGCTCGCACCGGCCGCGCCGCCGCCGGCCGACCCACCCGCGGCCGACCCGCCGGCCGTCGCACCTCCGGCTGCGCCACCTGCCGAGTTGCCTCCCGCCGACCCGCCAGCGCTCCCACCCGCCGAGCCACCCGCCGCACCGCCGCCTGCCGAGCCGCCGCCTGACACACCACCGCCCGTGGACCCACCGGCAGCCCCACCCGCCGCGCCACCGCCCGTCATGCCTCCGTCTGGCACCACCGGCGCGGTGATGCCGAAGAACGTCACCATGTCGCGCGCCCACGCGGTCCGCCACACGTGGTCGAGCCCCGTCACCTCGTTCAGCTCGACGAGCGCGGGCCCTGCCGCGGCCGCGCGGAAGAACGAGCGCGTGCCTCCAGACGAAATGGGCATGGTGCCGTCGGCCGTCTGGTCGACGCCGTGCACCGTCGTCCACTGCTCGAGCAGCTCGGTGCGGTTCGACGGAGCCACCAGGCTGTCCGAGAGCCCCTGCCAGAGGCTGACGCGCGGCCACGTCATCGTTCCAGGCGGAGCCGCCATTCGCACGCGCATCGCCCACGTCATCGGGCTCTGGTTCACGCCCGACAGGCAGCTGAACGCGGCGCCGGCGCTCTCGGCGCACTTGAACGCGACGCCCGCGGCGATGGCGCCGGCCCGGTAGCGGTCGGGCGAGGTGGCGAGCAGGTTCACCGCCTCGGCGCCCCCGGCCGAGAAGCCGGCGACGAAGACCTGCTGCGGGTCGCTCCCGACGTCGGCCACCATGCGGTCGACCATCTGGCCGATGGAGGCGACTTCGCCAGAGCCGCGCTGCTGGTTGGCTGGGTCGAACCAGTTGAAGCAGGTCTGCAGGTTGTTGGTCGACTGCTGCTGCGGCACGACGAGCGCGAACTGCAGCGCCGTCGCCTGGGCCTCGAAGCCCGAGCCGCGTGAGAAGTTCTCGGCGGTGTCGCCACAGCCGTGGAGCAGCACCACGAGCGGCCGATTTCTCGGCAGGCCCGCCGGCACGAACCGGTACATGAGCAGGTTGCCCGGGTTCGTCCCGAAGCCCGTCACCGCGTCGAGCGCCTGGCGCAGCTGACCTGTCGCCGCTCCCTCGCGCTCGGCGACCCCGCAGGACACCAACATCACCACCACCGCGATCGAGAGCCGACGCATGCGCGGGCCCGTAGGTGAGCGCGCCAGCGCCGTCAATCGAGCCCGTGTGCCGGAGCGGATACGGCTGCGCGAGCCGCGAACACGAGCGCAGCCTGTCAGCCTCACGCCAGCACCAGCCTCGTCGACGTCGCCCGGTGCCTTCAGCGGACCAGCCGTGCCGAGTGACGAAGCCGCAGACGGACTCCCACCAGGCCGAACGCCGCGCGAAGCCAGGACGACGCCCAGCGCGGTCCCGCCTGCCGATGCCGCGGCAGAGGCTGGCACTTCGACGATGCCTCGGCGACTCGGCGCGGCCTGGGCGCTTGCGCTGAAACCCGCGCAGCCTGGCTCCTGGAAACACCTCCACGACCAACTCCGGCTTTGGCGCTGCCGATGACGCTTGCAGCGCCTGGCGCTTCGACGACGCCTCCCCGACCGACTCCGGCCCAGCGCTACCGATGACGCCGGTGATGCGGAGGCCGGCCGTCGTGTCGGCGCTCGCCCGCGTGGGGGTTCCTCGGGGCCGCGCCGCCCTCGCTCCGGTCCTGACGTGAGGCATTCCCGCCTGCGGGGCTCTGGGGCGCTCGTGGCGGGCCTTGCGACGCGCCCCGGTAGGACACCTCGGGGCCACGCTTCGGGCCGCCGCCACCGCCTCGGGGTGGCCCCCCAGGCCGCGAATTGCCCGGACCGCCGCGTGGCGCGTCGCGCGGAGGCCCTCCGCCGCCAGGGGCTGAACCGCCAGCCGACCGAACGTCGCGAGGCCCGCCCGGGTTTCGTTCGGCGCCCGGCCTGCGGTCCTTTGCGCCAACGGCCCCGGGACTCGCGCTGGCTCTCCCACCGCTCGGCCGTCCGTCGCGCGGCGGCCCGCCCCGGTTCCGCTCGAAAGGCCCCCGCTCGGGCTTGTGCTGCTGAAACGGGCGGCCCGTCGGCACGAAGTCGCCCGTCAGGTCGCGCCGCACGTACGCGCGCCAGATCTCGTCCGCGTCGCTCTGGTGCTTCTGCACGGCGGGGTCGAGGCCCGAGAAGAAGCGAATGAGGTTGCCGAGGTCTCGCTTGAAGAACGGCTCGCTGCGCGAGTTGCGCGCCGCGGCCACCGTCTGCGGAAAGTCGATGATGACCGGGCCATTCACACCCAGGAGGATGTTGAACTCGGAGAGGTCGCCGTGAATGTAGTCGGCGGCGAGCATCTTGATGACCTCGCCCCGGAGCAGCTCGTACAGCGGCAGCGCCTGCTCCTTCGAGAGGCCGGCGTCGACGAGGCGCGGCGCCACCCGGCCTTCGTGGTCGCCGATGACCTCCATCAGGAGCACGCCCTCGTAGAACAGCACCGGCTTCGGCACGCGAACGCCGGCCGCGTGGAGCGCGTACAGCGCGTCGGCCTCGGCTGACTTCCACGCCTCTTCCGCCGCCTGCTTGCCGAATGAGGTGCCGCGGTCCATCGCGCGCTGCGTGCGGGTGTTCCGCACCTGGCGCCCTTCGAGGTAGCCCGCGTCGTTCTTGAAGCTGCGGAACTCGCGCGCCTTGTACAGCTTGGCGGCGACGGGCTCACCGCGGTGGCTCACCAGCCAGACCTCGGCCTCTTTGCCCGTCTTCAGCTGCTGGTACACCTCGTCGATGATGCCTTCGTCGAGGAGCTGCTGCAGGTCCATTGGGCGGCAGGTAGCACAGCGACGGCAGGCGGAAAGCGCCTACTGGCAGGCCACCACCTCGACGGCGTACGTGATGGGGCTGGCGAGCCCGGGAGCGCTGACGGTCACCTGGTACGTGCGGCCCGCCTCGGTGCGCCAGCCCATCGGGTTGAACCGGATGGCGTAGCGGCTGCCGTAGTTGTCGCCGAGCCGGGTGACGGTGACGGGCCGGTTCTGTCCGCCCTCCATCACGGAGACGGTCGCGCCCGTGAGGTTGAAGGTGTTGCCGTAGCTCTGCACCGTCCACCCGGTGGAGTCGACCGACGGCAGCCCTGGAATGTGAATGGCCTCGAGCGGCACCGGCCCGGGAGGCGGCCAGGCGAGCCACGGCTTCGTCGCGGTGCCCGTGCCGCCGATGACGTGGTGGCAGCTGCCGCCGGTGGTGCCGCCGATGCCGACGGGCCCCAGCTGATTCGAGAGGAACCAGCGGCGGTGCCCGATGGTCGTCTCGTTGCCGAAGTCAGACATGTAGAGGTCGATGCAGCGCACCGCGCGGCCCGTGCAGATGTTGGCGCGGCCGGCGGCGGTGGCGCCATTCATCGAGTAGCAGGCCCAGCTCGTCGGCGGTGAGTGGGACAGCTGGTTGTTGGCGTCCATCATCAGCGCGCACTCCTGCGACGCCTGGTCCTTCGCCGCGTCGCGCGTCACCGGCGGGAGGTCAGCGAGGAACCGGTAGAGGTTGATGAGCTTGAGCGAGTTGTCGCGGCCCGCGTCGCTGAGCGCGCCCGCCGTGCAGGAGGCGACGGCGCCGCTCCACGTCCCCTCGGCGAGGTCCATGCGGTCGCATCTCCAGCGTCGACACACCTGCTCGGCGCGCGTGCCACCCGTCATCGCGCAGGGGCCGGACACCACCGCGCCGCCCGCAGCTCCACCACCAGGCGCGCCCCCGGCCGCGGCACCGCCAGCGCTGCCCCCTGCCGACATCGCGCCGCCGGCGCCGCCGGCGACGCCGCCACCCGCCACACCGCCACCGGCCACACCGCTGCCAGCGACACCGCCGCCCGCCGACGCACCACCGGCAGCTCCGCCGGCGAGGCCTGCGTCCACCACGTCACGGGCGTCAGGGGAGGGGTCGACTGGCGGTGGCCCGAGCTCCGACACCTGACCGACGCAGCTCGCCAGCACGAAGAGGGGAAACCATCGGAACATCGTGCGAACGAGTCTGGCTGGCACGGCGGCCCGACGCAAACCGCAGAGCGGCGACCCGCCCCGGGGTGTGGGGAGGTGTGCGGCCAGTCGCTCAGGCGGCGCTTCGCTCGACGAGCTGGAGCCGGCTGGTGCGGTGCCGCTCGAGGCACGCGTACAAGTCGTTCACGCTCACCGGCTTCGACAGGAAGTCGTTCATGCCCGAGGCGAGGCAGGCCTGATGGTCACTCTCCATCGCGCTGGCGGTCAGGGCGATGATGGGCAGGTGGGGGCGCGCACGCTCGGTTTCCCAGAGGCGAATGCGCCGCGTCGCCTCGTACCCGTCGAGCTCGGGCATGTGGCAGTCCATCAGCACCGCGTCGAAGGGCTGCGCCTGCACGCGCTCCACGGCGGCGCGGCCGTCTCCCACGACCGTCACCTGCACGCCGGCCCGGCCAAGCAGCATCGACACCAGCCGCTGGTTGACGAGGTTGTCGTCGGCGATGAGCACGCGGAGGCCTTCGAGCGCGCCGCGCGCCACCGCGCCGGCCCGCTCGTCGCGCTCGAGCTTCGTTTCCTTGAGCGGCACGTCGAACCAGAAGGTCGAGCCCCGGCCGGGCGCGCTCTCGACGCCCACCGAGCCGCCCATCAGCTCGACGAGGCCCTTGCAGATGGACAGGCCGAGCCCCGTGCCACCGAACCGGCGCGTGGTGCTCGCGTCGGCCTGGGTGAACTTCTGGAAGAGGCGCGGCAGCTTGTCTTCTGGAATGCCGATGCCGGAGTCGCGCACCTCGACGCGTAGCCTGGGGCCGGTGACGCGCAGGTCGACGGTCACCGAGCCGTTCTCGGTGAACTTGATGGCGTTGCCGACGAGGTTGAAGAGCACCTGGCGCAGGCGCACCGCGTCGCCGAGCAGGCCCGCGGGCACCGCCGGGTCGCACCGCACGTGCACCGCGTTCCCCCGCTCGGCCGCGCGGGGCTTGAGCAGCGCCACCACCTCGTCGACGGTGCGCCGCACGTCCAACGGCCGTTCTTCCAGCACCACCTTGCCCGCCTCGATCTTCGACACGTCGAGGATGTCGTTGATGATCGACAGGAGCGTGTCGCTCGAGTTGCGAATGGTGAGGGCGAACTCGCGCTGGTCGGGGTTGAGCGTGGTGTCGAGGAGCAGGTTGGCGAACCCGATGATGCCGTTCATCGGCGTGCGGATCTCGTGGCTCATCGTCGCGAGGAAGTCGCTCTTCGCGGCGCTGGCGGCGCGGGCCTCGTCAGCCATGCGCCGCGCGAGCTCGGACTGCTGCTTGAGCACCTCGGCCACCTCGGCGTCGCGGTCCGCGACCTCACGCCGGGCGGTGACGTCCTGGAAGACGCCCGTGAGACGAACGACCCGGCCCCCCTCGACGAAGGGCTCTCCGACGGCGCGTACCCAGCGGCGCTTGCCGGTGGCGGTGAAGAAGGGGAGCTCGAGGTCCCACGGCTCGTGGTGCTCGACGGCGCGCGCCATGGCCGGCTCGAGCACGGCACGGGCCTCAGGCGGGTAGAACGCCAGGGCCGTCTCCATCTTTGGCTCGAAGTCCGACGGCACCTCGTGAATGGCGCGCGTCACGTCGGACCAGTGAATGGTGTTCTTCACGAGGTCGACCGTCCACCCGCCGATGCCCCCCAGGCGTCCGACGTGAGCGAGGAACGTCGCGTTTGCCGCCTGGAGCAGCGAGAGCTCCTGGAGCGCGGTCTCGCGCGCCTTCAACTCGGTGACGTCGGTCTCGATGGCCATGAAGCCGGTCAGCTGTCCCTGGGCGTCGCAAAGCGGCTGAATGTCGAGGTCAAGCCAGTATTCGCGCCCGTCCTTTGCCCCGTTGAGGAGCACGCCGCGAAAGGGCTCCCCGGCGTCCAGTGCGCGCCGCATTCGCGCGATGGTGTCAGGGTCGGTCTTCGGGCCCTGGAGGAGGCCACCGGGTTTCTGGCCGAAGGCCTCTTCGGCGGAGTAGCCCGTCAGGCGGGTGAAGCCGTCGTTGACCCAGACGATCCGCCGCGCGGCATCGGTGATGACGACGGCGTTCGTCGTGCGGGTGGCGACCAGCGCCAGGCGCTCCGCCTCGGACGTTCGGCGGGCCAGCACGGCCTGGGTCTCGCGCAGCCGGCGCAGGGCCTGCTCGGCGATGACGGCGATGGTGACGACGAGGAGCACCACCGGAACGACCAGCACGAGCCCGACGAGCTGCCGACTGCGCGTGTCGAGGTGCTCCGCCGCCAGCGTTCCCCACGTGCCGCCGACCACCGAGAAGAGGAACGTCACCGCGAGAACGACGCGAAGCGCCCGCTGCAGCCGCAACTCCTGAGCCATGCTCTCAGGTAACGAGGCCCCTCCCGGTGCCGCCGCATGGTGTTGCACCTGGGGTCGCTGGTCACCCACGCGACGGCCGAATGGGTCACCTGACACCCATTCCGTCCGCACAGCGGCGCCGACGCGGCCTAACCTCGGTGCTCGTGTTCGACACGGCCTCCATCGCCCACGCCATCGACAAGCCCAACTGGAAACGAAAGGAGCCGCCGCTCCGGCAGGCGCAGCCCGAAGCGCTGGAACGAAGGTGGTTCCTGGTGCTCGTGCTCGTCAGCGGCGTCGAAGGCGAGCGCGGCGCGGTGCGGCCCATCGACGAGCCGTGACGGGCCGCTTCGACGGGCTCGACCGGGTGCGCGCCGGCGCGATGCTGCTGGGCGTCGTGTACCACGCGACCTACGCCTTCATTCCGGACGTGGGCCCCTGGTTCCCCGTGCAGGCGCGCGCGACCTCGACGGTCTTCGTCGCCGTGGCGGGCGTGATTCACGCGGTGCGCATGCCCGTCTTCTTCGCGCTGTCGGGCTTCTTCGCCGCGCTGGTGCTCGACAAACGCGGCGCGGGCTTCCTCGGCGATCGTTTCAGGCGGCTGATGGTGCCGTTCTTCGTGGCGACGCCGCTCTCGGTGATGGCCGACACGGCGATTCGGCGGCTCGCGCTGCGCGAAGGCGTGATGGACGCGCGGTACGACGTGCAGGGCGACTGGGTGCTCCGCCCGCTGCACCTGTGGTTCCTCGAGTACCTGTTCCTGTTCTGCCTCGCGGCCTGGCTGCTCTCGAAGACGCGGCTGACGGCGCGGCTCGACGGCCTGTTCGCGCGCGCGCCCGAGGTGCTCGTCGCTGGCGGCCTGCTCACGTTCGGAGCGCAGCACTTCGTCGGAGAGCCGCAGCCCGCGTTCTCGTTCGCCCCCCAGGTCGCGTCACTCCTGGCCTTTGGTCCCTTCTTCGCGCTGGGCTGGGCGCTCCATCGCGCGCGGACGTCGACCGACGCGCTGACCCGCCGCGCATGGCCCATGGTGCTGGCGGCGCTGGTGACGTGTCTCGTCGTCTTCACCCGGCCGCTCCAGTGGCAACCGCCGGGGCAGGCCCTCGCGGCGGTCGCGGCGTGGCTCATGACGCTCGGCGTGATGGGGCTCGCGCTGCGGCCTGGGAGCCGCTCCCCCGGGCTCCTCGTGCAGTCGGCCTACTGGGTGTACCTCGTGCACCACCCGCTCGTGCAGCTCGGCCAGGTCCTGGTCGCCCGGCGCGAGTGGCCCGTGTGGCTCTCGTACGGCGCGGTGGTGCTCGGGACGTTCGCCGTCTCGTTCGGCAGCTACGCGTTGGTGGTGCGCCACACGCCGCTGGCTGGCTGGCTGGGGAGCGCGCCGGGTCACCAGCGGGCGTCGAAGGTCAGCGAGCGCACGTAGATGCAGTTCGTGTCCGAGGCGACGGGCATGTCGGTCGTCAGGTCCCACGGGCGGAACAACAGGTGCTGGAACGAGCCGGCGAGCGTGTTCGACGAGGCCGCGGTGAACTGGAAGCTGCCGGCGCGGGCGATCATGTTCCCGCCGACGCAGTTGTCGCCCACGAGGTCGCAGGTGTTGGCGAGCTGAATGCACTCGTCGCAGGTCCGAAAGCGCGTCGAGCTCGAGAACGAGCCCGTGACGGGCAACATCGGCTGCGTCCCCACGGGTCGGTAGAGCTGCACGTCGAGGCGCAGGGTGATGTTCGAGCCCGGCGAGACTGGCACTGGCCACGCGGTGAACCACGCGGTCTGGGTTCCGCTCATGGTGGTTCGGGTCCCACCACCCATCAGCATGCTTCCTTCGATGAGGTCGATGCTGCGGCACCCTGTTGGAGCCCCACCACCTGAACCGCCTCCGGCGACGCCGCCGCCTGCCGTGCCGCCACCGACCGTGCTGCCACCGGCGGCCCCGCCGCCCGCCGAACCGCCTCCAGTCGAGCCGCCGGCCGCGCCACCCGCGGCCGTCATGCCACCGCCAGTCCCGCCGCCCGTACCCTGCACGATGGTGCACACCTGCTGGAGGCACTGGGCGCCGTCTGGGCACTTGTTGCAGCGCGCGCCGGCCTTGCCGCACAGGTCCGGGGTCGAGCCCGACGCGCACCGGCCATTGGCATCACAGCAGCCGCCGCAGTTCGCCTCGGAGCAGGTCGACGCCCCGCAGCCCTGCGCGATGGCCAGCATGAGGACGGTGCTCAACACGGACAAGAAGATGACGCTGCGGCGCATGACGGCTCCCGGACGACGCGAAGAGGCGATGATGCAAGCGGCTCCCATGCGTGGAGTCAATGAAGGCCCGCGCTCGACCGCGGCGACGGTTCGCGTCACACTCGGGGTCCGATGCGGCTGAGCGAGCTCGCGGAACGATGGAAGAAGGACCGGCGGTCGACGGAGCTGTCGCTCGTGGTGCCGGTGCTGCTGCTCGAGTCACTCGGCGAAGGGGCACGCGAGTCGTGGGAGCAGACGGGCGCCATCGTCGTCGGCCGGCTGCCAGAGCGGAGCGACCCGCAGGTCTTCTTCATCGAGAAGGCCGCCCGCACCGGCAACGCGTTTCCGATGGGGGTCACCATCGGGCGCGTCGAGTCGAACGACATCGTCATCGACGACCCGGGCTTGTCCCGCTTCCACGCGTGGCTCCAGCAGGACCCGAAGACCGGCGGCTGGTGGCTGTGCGACGCCGACAGCAAGAACGGCACGCAGGTCGACGGTGAGCCCTTGACCTCCGGCGCCAGGCTGGCCCTGCGGGACGGGTGCGTGTTGACGCTGGGCCAGGCGAACCTGCGTTTCCTGCTGCCGAAGACGCTGCTCGAGCTGCTCAAGCAGTGAGGGACAGGGGCCTCCGCGCGGGAGCGCTCGCGGTGGGACGACCGCGCGGTGCTGCCTGGGGTGAACGCGCCGTGCGTGACGTCGCCTCGCTCGATGCGCCCGCGTTCGATCGACGCGTCGGCGCGAAAGGCATGGGGACGACCCGAACGCTCCTTGGGGGAACCCGGGACTGGCCTCATGGTCACGACGTGCACGTCCCAGCGGGAGCGTGCAACGCGCGGCTTCAGTCGAGCGAACCCGGGCCCCCGACGGACCTCACCGCGGGCGCACGGCGTAGACGTACGGTCCGGAGCCCAGCGGGAGCGGAGGCCCCGGCGGAGGACGCAGCCGCACGAAGTCGGGGCTGTCGTCGAGGCGGGTGCGCGCGGGCAGGTAGCCGCAGATGACGTAGTCGGCGCCGAAGGTGTCGACGACGAGGCTCCGCACATCGACCGCGGTGCCGTCGATGAGGCGGAGCCGCGCGAGGTGGCGCTCGCGGTCGAAGCGCTCGAGGTACGTCGGGTCGAGCACGTCGACGACGCGCACGTCGGGCCGCAGGTCGAGCACGACTTCGCCCTCGGTGAAGGAGCAGTTGAGCACCTTCTTCCCGGCGGCTTCGGGCGGCAGCGCCTGCACGGCGTCGACGATGCGCTTCGTGTACCGGTCGAGCTGCGTCTCGCGCGACGAGCGCCACAGCAGCGGTGCGTTGACGGCCAGGCCAGCGACGAGCGCCACCACCACCCACCGCACCTGCTCGCGCGCTGCGACCGTCGCGAACGCGACCGCGGTGAACGGAATGGCGTACTCCGAGGCGCGCGCGGTGCGCAGCGTGAGCGCCCAGAACAACACCGCGAGGGCCACCGGCACCGCGCGCTCGCGAAGGCCCGCCACGTGCCGACCCCGGGCGAGCAGCGCCACCGACGCCAGCGCCATCACCGCGGGGACCACGTAGAGGGTGCGCAGCTCCTCGAAGGTGATGGGAAACAGCTCGCCGCCGAAGGTGTTGCCCTCGGGCTTCGAGGCCGCGATGGAGAGCGTCATCCACGTCGTCTCGAGGGTGGCCGGGAAGAACGGGTTGGCCACCGTGCCCAGCGCCAGGCCTGCGATCCCGGCCGTGACGGCGCGCCACGCCGGCCGGCCCAGCAACACCGCCGCCAGGCCCAGCACCGCGAGGGGGACGTAGAGCGCGTGGTAGGCCAACGCAAAGAGGGCGCCCGCGACGAGCGTCCAGGGCCAGGAGCGCCGCAGCACCGCCCACAGCAGCAGCAGGGTGGTGGCGATGGCGAGCAGGTGTGGCCGTACGAGGGCCAGCCGGTAGAGGAACATGGGACAGCTGACCGCCGCGGCGACGACGAGGCCCGCCGGGAGGGGCGGCAGCGCGCGTCGGCTCAGCGCATAGAGCAGCGCGACGACGAGCGCGCCGAGCAGACCAGAGGCCACCACCACCCCCGTGCGCTCACCGGCTTCCCAGCCGAGCCAGGTGACGACGTGGAAGAGGAACTCCTTGTCGACGTACTCCTGGTGCCAGCCGATGCCTTCCACGGCTGGCAACGTCTTCGCGAGGCCGGTCGTGGCCCAGGCGCGCGCGACGGCGAAGTGGAAGTGCCGGTCAGGGTCGGCCGGGGTGCGGTCGGCGTAGAGAATGACACCTGCGGCGAAGGCGAGCTCGAGCGCGACCAGGATGGCGAGGTCCAGCGCACGAACAGGGGGCCGAGCCGCGTCGGCGCTCGTCGAGTTGGTCGCTGCGCTCACCACGGGCATGAGCGCACCAGAGTCGCACGTCACTGTCGACGTCGCCGTGCAGCTCGAGCCGCTGGTGCTGGGACTCGCCGTCAGCCCCTTCGCGCTGGACCCCAGGAAGGAGGCCCGTGCGATCCGCTGTGCGGGTCCGATCTCCCTTCTTGCTGCGTGGCTCTCGACAAGCACCAGCTCCGCGGCCATGCGCTGCCATGAACTTCGGGTCGCAGTGGTCAGTCGGCCATGCCGTCGATGCACTCGTTGAACGTGGCGCAGTCGGTCGCTTCGCGACACCGCGCCTCGACGTACTCACAGACCTGCACGGGCATCGAGGCCCGCCAGGACAGCGCCGCCGCGCGCCCTTTGCAGCTCGCGATGCGGGCCTCGACGACGCCGCACGCGCGGCCCGCGTCGGTCGCTCCGGAGTCGCCGGCGCGCGGACACCCCACGAGCGCCAGCACGAGGCTGCACCGGAGGAGGGCGCTCACTGGTCGGCAGTCACGAGCGTGAACGTCGAGGCCGCGTAGCCGTGCACACCGATGAAGAGCGTGCCGGTCGTGGGGGGAACGAAGCGCAGCGTCTCGTTGCCGGAGCTCGTCCACGCGCGGGCGTCGTAGCTGGTGGTGCTCGGCGCAGAGCCCAGCTTCACGTACACGTCCACGTCGCGCGGCGCCGTGGTGCGGATCACGACCGCCCGGCCCGCCGTCACGGGCAGCTGGGCGTGAACGAACTGCCCGAGCGCGACGGAGCCCGACACCGACAGGTGCGCCACGCCCGCGTCGGGGCCGGCACCTCCGTCGACGAACGCGCCGCCGTCTCCAACACCCGCGTCCCCGAGCCCGCCGCCGTCGGTCGCCCCGGCATCGACACCTGCGTCGGGTCGCACACCGCCGTCGACGAAGGCGCCACCGTCGGCCACCCCGGCATCGACACCTGCGTCGGGCCGCACACCGCCGTCGACGAAGGCGCCACCGTCAACCACGCCCGCGTCGGGCCGCGTGCCGCCGTCCACGCCCGCGTCGGGCCGCGTGCCGCCGTCCACGCCCGCGTCAGGCCGGCTGCCCCCATCGAGGCGAACGCTGGCGTCCTGGGCCACTCCACCGTCGACGACCGGCTGCCCCACGTAGCGGATGGCGAGCTGCACCGTCGCTGCCGAGTAGCCGTGCACCGAGACGAACAGCTGGCCGGGGCCGGAGAGCGCGCACGACTCGGTGCTGTTCCCCTTGTAGGGCCGGCAGTCATAGAGGTTGAGCGACGGCTGGCCGTTGAGCCGTACGTAGAGGTCGGCGTCGCCCGAGCCGGTCAGGTCGACGGTGATGGGACCGGCTCCGGCGGGGAAGGGGCCGAAGTGCCGCCACTCGCCGCGCGCAAGCGTGGCCGACTCGTTCACCGTCACGGGCGTGCCGACCATCGCGCCCGCGGTGCCTGAGGACTCGAGCACCAGCGCCTTCACCAGCTCCACGTCGATGCGGCCCTCGGCCACCGTCGTCGTGCCCGCGCTCAGCGGCAGCCACAAGAAGTCCGGGTGGTCGCGCTTGCTCGAGCCCACCCACTCCCCGCCCAGCACCTTGCCGGCCGCGTCGAGCTCGAGCACGTACTCGTAGCGATCGGTGCGCGTGTACCAGTTGATGGTCGGCGCGGTGTAGCCGTCCTCCGCCGACGACTCGCTGATGTACTTCACCTCGCTCTTCACGAGGACGAAGCGCGTCGCGGCCGGGTTGAAGTGGTACCGCTCGACCGAGACGCCCGCGTCGGCGTCGTCAGCCGTGAGCCCGACCAGGCGGTTGGCTTCCGGCGCGCTCACGTCGCGCGCCTCGGTCACCTTGAAGCTCCGCAGCGGCTGGTTCCACACCTCGTAGTCGTTGGTGCGGTCTTCGACGAACGACTGCTTCATCAGGCCCAGGTAGTTGGCGAGCAGCACGTGGTAGGTGCCGGCGTTGGTGTCGCGGCACTCGCGGTCGCCGTCGACGGGGCGGCCGAAGCGGTCGAGGCGAATGCCCCCACCGTCGGGCTGCGAGAAGTGTTTGTTGCAGCGCAGCGAGACGAACTTGTTCCGGGTCGAGTTGTGCACCAGCGAGCCCAGCGCCTTGAGGTCCTGCACCTGAAAGGTGACGCCGTTGCGGGTGACGGGGTTCTTCGGCTCGGGCAGCAGAATCGCCGCCGGCGCCCAGGCGTGGCAGATGCCCCACCACGTCGCGATGCAGCGGCCCTCGTCCCGGCCCTGCCGCTTCGCGCACGTCTCGCCCAGGAACGCGTTGCACTCGCTCGTCTCGCGGCACGTCTTCGCGCTGCGCGCCGACTCGATGCCATGAGCCCGCGACACCGCGTCTTCGACGTTCACGCCCGCGTCGGCGCCGTAGAACGCGAGCTCGTACTTCTTCGCCGGCGACTCGCTCGACGCTCCACCCCAGCGGAAGTTGATGTTGTCTTCGTACGTGGGCCAGTAGCTGCCAGCCCACGGCACCCGCGCGGCCTCGCCTTCCCGCGGCAGCACGTCGAAGCGGTACTCGAGCGTTCCCGAGAAGAGTGACGGGTTGTCCTGGCTCGCCCAGGCTTCACGCTGCTTCACCACCTCGCTCGTCTCGACCTCGCCCTCGTCCAACACCACCGTCGAGCCCCCACACCCTGCCAGCAGCACCCCCACCAGCCCCCACGTCGTTCGCGTAACCATTTGAAACCCCGAAGTTGTTGAAGTCCTGTGCGTGTAGGACCCACAACCACCCCCTCGGAGTGCAGACGAAAGAAGCGCTGGTTCAGCGGCTCGCAACGGCGCGAAGCACGGGCCGGGCGCTCTCCAGGAGCGAAACGAACTCGCGCCGCTCGGCGGCATCTCCAGCGGCGCTGCGGGCGATCTCGACCAGCGCGTCCCAGTTCCAACCCCGGGCGTGCGGGCTCTGGCGAAACACCTCGGCCGCGCCCATCACGGCGGTCGCGAACCGGAGGTCGGCCGACGCACCATCGAAGCGCTGCGCGAGCGCCGCCGCCGGGAAGACGAAGGCCTGCTCGGACGCCTCGACGCCCCGCGGCGCCTTGGCCCGCACGCGCACCGTGCACAGCCGCTCGCCCGCGCCCGGCGCCAGCTCGACCTCGTAGAGCGCCGTCACCGTGTGGCCCGAGCCGATCTCTCCGGCGTCGACCTTGTCGTCGCGGAAGTCGCGGTCGGCGATGTCACGGTTCTCGTAGCCCACCAGGCGGTAGCGCTTCACCTGCGCGGGGTCGAAGTCGACCTGCAGCTTCACGTCCTGCGCGATGACCTCGAGGGTGCCGCCGAGCTCGGTCTGGAAGATGCGCTTCGCCTCGAGCAACGAGTCCACATAGTAGTGGTTGCCGTTGCCCTTGTTGGCGAACTGCTCCATCAGGTCGTCCTTGTAGTTGCCGGTGCCGAAGCCGACGGTGGTGACGGTGATGCCCTCTTTCACGTGGCCTGCGATGAGCTTCAGGTTCGCTTCGTGGCTCACCGGGCCGATGTTGGCGTCGCCATCGGAGAGGATGATGACGCGCGAGAGCGAGCGGCTGTCGAGCGCCCGCGCTGCCATCGAGTACGCCAGCTCGATGCCCGAGCTCATCGCGGTGCCTCCGCCGGCGGTGAGCGCGCTGATGGCCTCATGGATCTGCACCTTCTTCTCGAGCCCCGTGTGCGGCAGCACGACGCGCACGCCGCCGGCGTAGGTGACGAGTGAGACGGTGTCGCCATCACGGAGGTTGTCGACGAGCAGCCGCAGGGCCTTCTGCGCGAGCGGCAGCTTGTCCGGCGACTGCATCGAGCCTGACACGTCGACGAGGAAGGTGAGGTGCGCGGGCTTGCGCTCGCTCATCGACAGTCGGCGGCCCTGGACACCGACGCGCACGAGATGAGTCCCCTTCGTGAAGGGAGAAGGCGCCGCGTCGAGCGTCACCGCGAGCGGGCCCGATCCGGGCTGCGGGTAGCTGTACTTGAAGTAGTTCACGAACTCTTCGACGCGCACCGAGCTGGGCGGCGGCAGGTGGCCCTGCAGAATCTTGCGCCGCGCCACCGCGTACGAGGCGGTGTCGACGTCGGCCGCGAACGTCGACAGGTGGTCTTCGCGCGTGTCCGTCCACCCGTTGATGCCGTAGCTGCCGTACGACTCCGACGACTGGGGGTCCTGCCCCGCGGCGAGGCCCTGGGCGTACCCCATCGAGCCCATCCCCGCGGCACGGCCACGGGCCATCGCCGACATCGGGCTGCCGCTCGAGCCAGGGCTCACGGCGCCGCCGCCCAGCCCGCCGATGCCGCCGAGCGCGCCCAGCCCGCCGCCGCCGGTGCCCACGCCCTTGAGGCCGAGGCCCGCGCTGCCCGAGACGGAGCCCTTCCCCGCGGAGGTGCCGAGCGCCTCGGCTCGAACCACCTTCGCCTCGCCCTTCGTCGGCCGCGGCTTCGCCTCGGAGAGGCCCGACAGCGCCTCAAGGAGGCTCTCCTGGGCGCGGGCGTTCTCTTCAGAGACCCCGTTCGCGGCAGTGGCCGCCGCGGGCTTCTCTTCCATGGCGTGGGTGCCCGCCGTCGGCTCCGCCGGTGGCGCTGACTCGGTCTTCGCCTCGGTCGGCCGCGGCGCCTGGGCCGGGGGCGCCTCGGGCTTCGAGCAGGCACACAACACACACACCACAGCGATGGCGGACACTCGCATGCGCAGAACTCCAGGAAGGTGGGGTGCCGCCCAGGTGGGAAGCGGCGGCGATGCCTCACGACACCACGGGGCGGTCCAGGTTCCCGGCGGGGCGGACCGTCACCACCGGTGGCCGTCGACGCGGCGCTGCCCGATGCGGTGCTGCGCAAAGACGAGGCGCGACCCCTCCGGTGTGTTCAGCCCCGGCTCGTTCCATCGTAGCGGATGCGCAGGGTCTTCATCGCGACGCCGAGGAGCCGCAGCACCGCGCGCGTGTCTTCGTGCCTCACCACCACCACCCCGTCTCCCTCGTAGCTCGGGTTCTTCGGCCGGCCGACGACCGGCAACCTCGCCTCGACGAGGTGCCGCGCCAACACCTGCCACGCCTCGTTCACGCCCGTTACGCCGGTGATGCGACCTTCGCCCACTCCACGCACGTAGGCGCACCCGGCGGCGAAGCGTCGGCTCCACCCGCCGTCGAAGGCGCGGTCGACGACGGCGCGCGCCCAGGCCCGGTAGATGTCGACGTCATTCACCAGGCCCACCATCTGGCAGAGCTGGGGCCCGGGCGGGCGCTGGGCAATCTCTCCAATGGCGATGCTGCCGTCGGGGCGCGCGAACCACTCCATGTGCGTCATGCCGTCGTCGAGGCCGAGCGCCCGAATGGCGGCGAGCCCCGCTTTCTCGGCGGCGGCGTAGTGCGGGCCCACCGGCGCGCGCGGCAGCACGCAGGCCCACTGCATCCATGGCGTCTCGAGCACCTCGAGGCACCCCGGGTGGTAGTCGGCGAACGACGTGGCGCGCACGCGGCCCGAGACGGTGATGGTCTCGAAGCTGTGCTCGGTGCCCTGGAGCAGCTCCTCGGCCAGCACCGGCGCCGCAGCCGACGGCCGCATTGCGGCGAGCGTCTCGGTGAGCTCGGCCTCGGTGCGCACCCGAAAGGTCGACTTCGCGCCGACGCCGGCGGGCGGCTTGAGCACCAGCGGCAGCCCCACGTCGCGGACGAAGCGCAGGGCCTCGCCCTTCGAGTGAATGAGCGCGTGCCGGGCGACGGGCAGCTTCGCGGCGCGCAGCGCGTCCTTCATCGCCGCCTTGTCGCGGAAGAGCCGCGCCGTCTTCACCGGCGTGCCGGCGATGCCGAGGCGCTCTCGCACGACGGCGAGCTGGCCCTGAATGACCTCGTTGATGCCCAACAGCCGCTCGACCCGCCCGTGCTTTCGCTGGAGCAGGGTGATGGCCTGGGTGACGTCGTCGACGTTCAGCGCGTCGTCGACGACGGCGAGGCCCTGGCAGAGCGACGCCGCCTCGGCGCTGGGTTTCTGGAAGACCCCAAGCAGGCGCACGCCCTCGATTCGTGACACGGCGCGCACGAAGCGCATGACGTCATAGGTGGCGGACGGGGCGACGAAGGCGATGGCGCGGGACACGGGGCGTCACCCTGCTGTGGGCGGGCGCGCGAGTCGAGAAAGGAGTGTGTGACTCGCTTCAGGCCGCAGGACGACGAAGCCGACCGGGTTCGACCCCGCACTGCCGCGCACGGGGTCACGGGCACACCTCGCTCCGACGGGCATCAAGGAGACGGCGGCACAGGCCCGCGCGGCCCGGCGGCGTGGGGCGGCGGCATCTCGGCGAGCAGCTTCTCCCACGCCTCGGGGCCCAGCAGCCGGCGCACCTTCAGCATGAGGCCCATGCGGTTCTTCCGCACGGCGAGCTCGGCCTTCGTGATGGCCTCGAGCTTCTGCATCACCTTCGCCTCGTCGGGCTTCGTCTCGGAGAGCGCCCGCTCGAGCTCGAGCTGGGCGCGGCGCAGGTCGGCCTCGAGCCCGATGAGCGCCTCGTTCGCGTCGAGCGAGGCCTCACGCACCTGCTTCGTCACCTCGGGCGCGAGGCCGAGCTTCGCGGCGATGGGCGGCGGAATGCCCATGGGCGGACCGGCAAACGGCGGCCCACCCACGCCGGGCGGTGCACCCATCGGCGGCGGGCCCATGCCGGGCGGAGGGCCCATGCCTTGAGGCGGCCCCATGGGCTGCGCCACGGCAGAGATGGACACGACGGCGGACAGGATGGCGAGGACGCGGCGCATGATCAGTTCTCCAGTGAGGTGAGGGTCGAGCCCGGCGCGACCCACGATGAGAGGGCGCCATACGACGGCACCACGGGGTCGGCGGTGACGACGTCGCGGTACACGTCGCGCTCGACGCCGCGCGTGAAGGCGACGAAGGCGGCCCACTCGTCGGCGTCGACGTCGAGAGCGACGGGCGGAGGCTGCGCGGCCACGGGCGCCTCCACGTGCTCGCCGGGCCGCAGGGCCACCGTCACCACCGCGAGGAGCGCTGCCATCACCAACCCGGCACGCGCCAGCACGGCCGTCGCGCGCACCCGGGTCGGACGGCTGAGCTCGACGCCGCGAAGCCCCAGCGCGCCCCCATGGCCCGCCCGCACGGCCTGGCACGACCGACACTGCGCGAGGTGCGCCTCGTCACCCGCCGCGAGGGCCCCCGTCACCAGCCGCTGTTGCACGTCGTCACATGTCATGGCTCGGACTCCCGTTCCGGCAGAACGCCCTGCTCCCGCAGCGCCTTCACCGCGCGCTGCACGTGCACCCGAACGGTGCCGCGGTCGATGCCCATCGCGTCGGCTACCTCGTCGAGCGAGAGGCCCTCGAGGTACCGCAGTGAGAACGCAGCGCGCTGCTTCGTCGACAGCCCTTCGAGCGCGAGCGCCAACCGACGGTGGTGCTGGTTCCGCTCGACGTCGTCCCCCGTCGTCTCCACCACCTCTGGCTCGACGAGCAGCACCCGCGACAACCCCAGCCACAGCCTTCGCCGCCGCAGGTGACTCATCGCCCGGTGCACCACGATGCGGCGCAACCAACCGGGCGCCGCGGCGGCGTCCTTGAGGGTGCTCCGCCGCTGCCAGGCCTGCACGAGCGCCGCCTGCACCAGGTCCTTCGCGTCTTCGGCGTCCCACACCAGCCGCCGCGCCAGGGCCTCCAGCGGCCGGCGCTGCGTCGCGACGAGGCCCTCGAAGTCGAACCCGTCCACGCGCACCGTCGCCATCGTCGGGGAAATGCCGTCCACGCACCAACGAGGACGCCCGGCGCCAACGGCCGGCATACGGGGCTCCATTCCGCCATGACTGAAAGGGTCAGCGGCCAATGACAGAGTGAAGGGAAATGTGCGATGGCGTGCGGCCCGTGCTCTGGTGGAGCCTTCCATCAAGGGCCCGGGCCGTCTCGAGGAGCTGCGCCGCACATGTCGACTCGTTCACCCACCGTGTTGCTCGTGTTGTCCCTGCTGCTGTCGGCCTGTCAGTGCGGCCGCACGCCCCCGGCGATGGCGACGCTGAAGCAGGAAGGTGAGGAGTGTCAGCGCGACGAGGAGTGCGCCACCGGCCTGTGCGAGGGCGCGCCCGCGACCCAGCCCGTGTGCCGCCGCAAGTGCGCCGATGGTTGCCGCACCGGAGAGGTGTGCACCCAGCTGACGCCCCTGCGCTACGCGTGCGTGCCCGACCGCGGGGGCCTCTGCCAGGCGTGTCAGATCGACTCCGACTGCCCCTACCCGTCGGACAAGTGCATCGTGGTGAACGGCGAGGGCGTTTGCGGGCGGGACTGCGCGTTCGACCAGACGTGCCCCACCTCGTACCGGTGCCTCAACGGCGTCGGCACCGACGGACGGCCCAAGGCGCAGCAGTGCTCTCCGTCGTCAGGCAGCTGCGAGTGCACCGCCGCCACCGCGGGCCAGATGGTGTCGTGCATGAACCAGAACGGCTTCGGCACCTGCAGCGGCACCCGCACCTGTGACGGCCTCATGGGGTACTCGGCCTGCACCGCCGAGACGCCCGCCGCCGAGACCTGCAACGGGAAGGATGACGACTGTGACGGCCGCGCCGACGAGGAGCTGCCCACCGTCACCTGCGGCCTCGGCGTCTGCCAGCGCACCGTGCCCTCGTGCGCCGACGGCGGCACCTTCGTGTGTACGCCCGGCGACGCCGGCGTCGAGGTCTGCAACGGGCTCGACGACGACTGTGACGGCACGCCCGACAACGGCATCAGCCTGCAGACCGACGTCACCAACTGCGGCCGCTGCGGCACCGTGTGCATGGTGACGAACGCGACGCCCCGCTGCGTCGCCGGCCAGTGCGACATTGGCCAGTGCACGATGCCGTTCGACGACTGCAACGGGCGGCTCACCGACGGCTGCGAGGTGAACACCTCGAACGACGTGAACCACTGCGGCATGTGTGGCCGGCGCTGCACCGCCGCGGGCGCGACGGGCACGTGCACCAACGGCCAGTGCGGCTTCACCTGCAACCCCGGCTTCGTCGACCTCGACCAGGACCCCGCCAACGGCTGCGAGTACCAGTGCACCGTCTCGAGCCTCGTCGACCTGCCCGACGTCGGCTTCATCGATGCCAACTGCGACGGCATGGACGGCGAGGTGACCAACGGCATCTTCGTCTCGCTCGTCGGCGACGACACCAACCCCGGCACGCGGGACGACCCGGTGTTCTCCATCGCCGAGGGCGTGCGCAAGGCCGTGCAGCAGGGCAAGCGCGACGTCTACGTCGCCGGCGGCACGTACCAGGGCCCGCTGGTGCTCGCGGGTCTGCAGGGCCGCATCATCGCCGGAGGCTACCTGCCTTCCACCAACCGCTGGCTGCGCACGTCGTCGACGTCTTCGGCCATCATCGGCGGCAACCCGGCCCTCGTCATCGCCGACGCCGGCGCCGCCCAGGCCGACGCGGGCGTGACGGTGCAGTTCTTCACCGTGCGCGGCGACAACGCCACCGGCCAGGACGCGCTGGGCCGCGGGCAGTCGGCGTACGGCGCGCGGGTGCAGAACTCGCAGCAGGTGCGGCTCGAGCTGCTCAACGTCACCGCGGGCAACGGCGCGCCAGGCAGCACCGGGGGCCCCGGCACGCCAGGCGACGATGGGAACCGGGGCGGCGACGGCGTCGCGGGGCTCATGAACGACTCGTCGGTGATTCCGTTCCTCTGTGGCCAGACGAACCCTCGGCCCGCCGCCTCGACGGGTGGCACGAGCAGCTGCGGCCGCTCCGGTGGCTCTGGCGGGCGGCCGGGCTACTACGGGAGTGACAGCCCCGGCTCGACCGCGTCGGGGCCCGGGGGCAGTGGCGTCATCGGCACCATGGGCGGCTTGGGCGGCGCGAGCGAAGCCGCCTTGAACGTCGCCGCGAATATGGTGGGCACCGCGGGGAACAGCGGCGGGGCTGGCTCGAACGGCAACGCGGCCACGCAGCTCGGCACCTTCTCGGTGACGGGCCTCTACACCCCCTCGTCGGGTGGCCTTGGCCTGACGGGCCAGCATGGAAACGGAGGAGGCGGAGGCGGCGGCGGTGGTGGTGGCTGCCAGTACGAGCGCGTGTTCGGCGTCGACCTCTGCCGTTGTTGGACGTGGGGCAGCGTCGGAGGCGCAGGCGGAGGTGGCGGGTGCGGTGGCACGGGCGGTCAACCCGGCCGGAGCGGTGGCGGCTCGTTTGGCCTCGTCGTCACCAACTCCCAGGTCATCGCGCGGCAGACGACGGTGCGGTCGGGCAACGGCGGCAACGGTGGAAACGGCGGAACGGGCGCGGCGGGGGGCACCGGCGGCGCGGGTGGCACCTCGAACTTTGCGCCCAACGCGCAGTACACGGCGGGGCGAGGCGGGCCGGGTGGCCGTGGGGGCGACGGCGGCCCTGGCGGGCACGGCGGCGCGGGCTCGGGAGGCCCCTCCATCTCGCTTCTGCGTGACTCGGGCTCGACGGTGAACGTGATGACGGGGTTCACCCTCAACCTCGGCACGCCGGGCACCGGCGGCACGTCTTCGGGCAACGGTGGCCAGACGGGCTTCCTCACCCAGGACTACCAGTACTGAGTTGAGGCGCTGACGCGTCCAGCGCTATGAGTCGACCGCCGCGTTCACGCGCGGCGCCCATGCTCGCCTGAGTCGAACCCCCGTCAGCGTCACCCCTCGCCGCTCGCCGGCGGCCGTGTGGCGTCGCTCGTGCCTCGAACCCTCAGGTCCTCGTCATGTCAGTCCTCACCCTGCATCACCTCGGCGGTGAAGCCGCTGGCCGTCCCTTGTTCACCGATGTCACCCTCACCCTCGCGCGCGGCTGGACGGGCCTCGTCGGTGCGAACGGCGCCGGCAAGTCCACCCTGCTGGCCATGCTCGCGGGCCTTCGCGCGCCCGACTCAGGCCACGTGCAGCGCCTCGGGGGCCCGCTGGTGACGGCGCTCGTGCCGCAGTCGAGCGAGGGGCTCGAGCCCGGCGTCGTCGAGTTCGCCTCGTCGAACGAGGCCTCGGCATGGCGCTTCAGGACCCGGCTCGGGCTCGACGAGGCGACGCTCGCGCGCTGGCCCACGGCCTCTCCGGGAGAGCGGCAGCGCTGGCTGCTGGCTGCGGCGCTCTGGCAGCGGCCCGACGTGCTGCTCCTCGACGAGCCGACGAACCACCTCGACGCCGAGGCGCGGGCCCTCGTCACCACGGCCCTGCGTCACGTCGACGTCGCGGGCCTCGTCGTCTCGCACGACCGCGCCTTTCTCGACGCGCTCACCACCCGCACCTGGCGGCTCGCGCGGGGGCGCGTCGAGGCGCACGAGGGCTCGTACTCGGTCGCGCGAGAGGTGTGGCGCCGTCACGAGGCGAGCCAACGCCACACACACGAGGTGCTCGGTCACGCCGTCGAGCGGCTGGGCGCCAGCCTCGACGAGCGGGCGCGGCGTCACGCGGCTTCGACCCGGAGCCGCTCGCCCGGCGCTCGCATGCGCTCACCCGCGGACTCGGACGCGCGGGGCGTGGGAGAGAACTTCCGGGCGGAGCGGGCGCAGAGCCACCTCGCGCAGGCCCAGCGGCAGCTCGAGCAGCGGCTCCACGCGGTACAGCAGGCCCGGGGCGCGCTCCAGGTGGTCTTCGAGGCGCCGAGGCGGCTTCACCTCGAGGGGCCGCCGTGTCCCCAGCCGGTGGTGGCGCGGCTCGCCGCTGGACCGGTCTGTACGCCCGAGGGTCGGCGGTTGGTCGAGGTGACGGCACCGCTCGAGGTGCGTCGCGATGCGCGGCTGGCCGTCGTGGGACCGAACGGCGCGGGGAAGACGACGTTGGTCGAGCGGCTCCTGAGCGGGGTGACGACGCCCGCGGAGCACTGTCTCGTCCTTCCCCAGTTGCTCACGGCCCAGACGGCGGCCGACGACCTGCGCTGGCTGCGTTCCCTCGAGCGGCACCGGCGCGGTCGGGTGGCGCAGTGGCTCGACGCGCTCGGGCTCGAGGTCGACGCGGTGCTGCGCGGCGGCGAGGTGCTCTCGACGGGAGAAGCCCGGCTGCTCCGGCTCGCGCGTGGCCTCGAGGTCCGGCCGTGGCTCCTCGTGCTCGACGAGCCGACCAACCACCTGTCGATGGAGCTCATCGAGCGGCTCGAAGAAGCCCTCGCCACGCTCGAGGCCGCGCTGCTGGTCGTCAGCCACGACGAGCGCTTCGTCGCGGCCCTGCGGTGTGACGTCTGGCGCGTGGCGGGCGACGGGACGCCCTTGTCACGGTCGCCAACTATCGGGCCGCCGGGCATTGGGTAGCATGGGCGCTGACGTGACGAGCCTGCCCCCAACCGGCTTGATGGTGCGCCTCCCGCCCGAGGTCGCCGCCGCGTTCGACGCCCGGATGGTCGAGCAGCGCGCCGACATGGCGGTGCCGACGGCCGCTCTTCGGCTCATCGCCGTCGGCGTGTGGTTGGTGTTGGGCTTGACGAAGGTGTGGATCGTCGCTGTGACGCCCGTCGCGGTGTACTTCGGCGTCTCGTTGCTGGTGCTGGCGACGCTGCTGGCGCGGCCGGTCTGGCGCGCGCGGTCCCACTGGTCGGTGGCGCTCCTCGACGTGCCGATGATCTTCACCGCGCAGTACCTCGCCATTCCCCTCGAGCAGACGCCCGGCATCGCGGGCGCGTTGTCCGAGTCCATCTTCCTCACGGCGCTGCTGCTCGCCATGCTCACCTTCGACCAGCGGGTGCTGCTGACCGCCGCGGGGCTGTCGGTGGTGAGCGAGGCGTGGCTCGTCGTCGAGGCGGGTCAAGAGGTCTGGCACACGCTGCCGACGGTGCTGCTCCTCACCACCACGAGCACCGCCGCAGCCTGGTTCGGCATTCGCCTCGTCCAGAAGCTCGCGCACCAGCTCACGCTGGACGAGACGCGCAAACAGAAGCTGTCGCGCTACTTCTCGCCGCAGGTGGTCGAGCGCCTCGAGTCACTCGACGAGTCGAAGCCCGAGCACCGCGACGTCAGCATTCTGTTCAGTGACATTCGCGGCTTCACCGCCATCTCGGAGAAGTACGAGAGTGACGTCGTTGTGCGCTGGCTCAACGAGTACCTCACCGAGATGGTGAACGTCGTGTTCCAGCACGGCGGCACCCTCGACAAGTTCATGGGCGACGGCATTCTGGCGTACTTCGGTGCGCCGCTGTCGCAGGACGACCACCCGCGCCGGGCCGTGGCGTGCGGGCTCGAGATGCTCGACCGGCTCGAAGCGCTCAACGTCCGCCGCCGGAGCCGGGGAGAGCCCGAGCTACGCATCGGCATCGGCGTACACACCGGGCGCGCGGTGGTGGGTGACGTCGGCAGCGAGCAGCGGCGCGAGTTCACCGTCATCGGCGACGCCGTCAACACGGCCTCACGCATCGAGGGGCTCACCAAGCAGGTCGGGGCCGCGATGCTCATCAGCGCCGAGACGCGCTCGCGGCTGGGCACCGAGGGCGCGTGGCAACCCGCCGAGCCGCTGGCCGTGAAGGGCAAGGCCGAACCAGTGCAGACGTTCGCGCCCGGCAACGCCGCGAAGTGAAGCGCGGGCCAGCCCTCTCGCGACCGGAGCCCTGGCCGCTGACGCTGGGGAGCGTGAAGTCACCGGCAGCTCCGCGCACGGCGGAGTTCCTCCGGTGCGGCTCGCGAGCCTCCTGAGCGTGTCAGCCGCTTCGCGTGACGTCGTGGGCCATCGGCCGGGGAGGGTCGCTGCACGTTGAGGCGCAGGGACGACGTTCGAGCCGGGTGGGACGGGCGCCGGCCAGGCGGTGAGCCCGAAGACCACGGCCTTCGTCACCGTGGCGGTCGTGATTCACGACGTGTTGGGCGCGCGCCACCCGCGCTCGCCGATGAGGAGCCGCCTACGCTGGCAGCTTCGTGGCGCCCAGCACCGTGAGCGTGTCGCGGGCCCGGGTCGCGGAGCGGCGCTCCAGCGCTCCGTCGACCGCGCACACGACGAGCAGCGCGACGCCTGCGCCTCGCCAGCGCCCGCCGCGGGTCGTGAGCGCCACCCCGGCGCCGGCCGCGAGCAGCAGGACCACCGTCAGCGTGTTGGCTGTCTCGATGCGGCGCTCGAGCCGCGGGCCGACGTCGTCTCCGACGAGGTGGGGCGCCTCGCGCACCCAGGCTGGAAAGGCCTCGAGGTCGCGGCTCGCCGACAGCCAGGTGTGCCCGCCCACCGCGGCGTCGACGAGCCCGAAGAGCGCGAGCGGCACCGCGGCGCCCACGGCCCACGGGCGCGCCCAGCCCAGCCACAGCGCCACCGCCGCCAGCATCGCCGTGCAGCCGAGCGCCGCCGTGAGCAGCCCCGCGGCGCGCTCCTCGGCCGCCCACGTCAGCAGGGCCTCGAGGACGGCGAGCTGCGCATCGGCTGCGGGCACCATGGAATGTGCAGCGTACGACGACCGTCACCACCATTGGCGCGCGAGATGGCTGCGCTACAACCCCGCCATGCTCTCTCTCTTCGTCGCCGCGGTGCTGGCGGCCGACGCCGGCGCCGAGGCTCCGGCCGACTTCATCGACGACGTGCGCACCGTCTTCCAGGTGGTGACCTGTCAGGGCGGCGCGGTGCCGGGCCGGCTCGATGCGAAGGTGGTGGGGGCGTATTGCCAGCGAATGACGCCAAAGTTCGAGCGCTTTCGCAGCCACTGGGGCGTCACCGCGCGCGACTTCATCGCCACCCAGCGGCCGGCAGGGCTGCCAGGCGAGCTGGTGTACCCGTTTGGCGGGGGCGACCTCATGATGGCGCTCACCTCATTCCCCGAGGCGGCCGTGGTCACCACGATGTCGCTCGAGCTCGCTGGCGATCCCCGGCGGCTGCGCAGCCTCGAGGACGGCAAGGCCCTCGAGCAGTCGCTCAAGGCGCTCGACGAGGCGGCCACCACGACGCTGCTGTCGAACGACTCGAAGTCGGTGAACCTGTCGAAGATTCAGCAGGGTGAGCTGCCGGGCCAGCTGTCGATGCACCTCATGGGCCTCGCCCTCAACGACCAGGAGCCCGTCTCGGTGCGCTACTTCCGCGTCGAGCCCGACGGAAGCCTGCACTACTTCACCGCGAAGGAGATCGAGGCGCTCGAGCCCGCGAAGGCCGCGAAGCTCAAGGAGTCGTGGAAGGCGCCCGACTTCTCGCCCGCGTTCGCCAACGTCGAGGTGCAGTTCGTCCCCCGGGGCCGGCCCGAGGCGCCGCGGCGGGTGCACCGGCACATCGCCGCGAACCTGTCGGACGACGGCCTGTCGAAGGCGCCCGGGCTGCTGGCGCACCTGTCGGCGAAGGGGCCGGTGGCCGCGATGACGAAGGCCGCCAGCTACCTGCTCTGGAACAATGCCTTCACGACGATGCGTGAGTGGTTGGTGGCGCACGCCGTGTTCATGATTTCGGATTCCACCGGCGTGCCGCCCCGCTACTGGACGAAGCGCGGCTGTACCGTGCAGACGTTCGGGAGCTTCCAGAAGTCGTTCCTCGGCACGTGGGAGGGCTACCAGGAGGAGCTGCGCACGGCGTTCGCGACCGCGAAGAAGCTGCCCATGCGCTTCGGGTACCCCGACGGCAGCCCCGAGAAGCGCAGCCACTTCATGGTGGCGTCGTGTCTGCCTGCGAAGTGAGCGTGAGGAGCACCACCTCGGGCGGCACGCCCAGGCGCACGGGCAAGACGCTCGTGCCGACGCCCGTGGTGACGAAGAGGTGCCGGTCGTCTTCGACGACGTGGCCGGCGGCATAGCGCTGCCGGTACTTCGAGGGCACCACGGGGCGCCCCACGAGCGGAAGCGCGACCTGGCCGCCGTGCGTATGGCCTGCGAGGACGACCGAGAACCGGGCGGGCAGCTCGGGGAAGACGTCGGGGTTTTGGGTGAAGGCGATGACGGGGGCTCCGTCGGGAACGCCGGCGAGGGCGCGGGCCGCGTCAGGCGTTCGGGTCCACGCGTCGGCGAGGCCCACCACGTACACGGCGCCCGACGCCCGCTCGAGCCGCACGGCCTCGTTCTCGAGCACCCTGACGCCCGCGTCGGCGAGGGCCCGGGTCGTCGCCTCGCCGTCGGTCCACCAGTCGTGGTTGCCCAGCACCGCGTAGACGCCGAGCGGCGCGGTCCACCCGGCGAGCGTCGCGGCGGCCTCGGCGGGGCTCAGCTCGGTCGCGAACGGCTCGTGCCCGACGACGACGTCGCCCGCGAGCAGCACGACGTCTGGCCGCAGGGCGTCGACGGTGGCGCGCAGGTGGGCGATGGCCTGCGCATCGACGAACGGAGCGCCCACGTGGAGGTCCGACACCAGCGCCACCGAGAGCGGCGCGACGGCAGGGGGCCACCCGGGGAGCGCGAGCCTGTGCCGCCGCACCACCAGCCGCGACGGCTCGACGACGAGGGCCCAGCCGGCGAGCGCCACGCCGCACACCGTGACGATGGCGAGCAGGCCGCGCACCCACCGGCGGCGATTGGAATGATGAACAGTCGTCACGGAAGAGAAGCTGAAGAAATCATGTGCAGAATTGCATTTCCTGGAATAAGAGACACGCGTCTTTCCCTCACGAAAGACAAAAATCACCCTCACAGGAGTGTTCATGTCGACAGTCGATCAGTTTCTCCGCAGCATCGTGCAGGCCGAGGTCGAGCGCGCCGTCGCGCCGCTCGCGGCCGCCCTCGAGGCGCAGCAAGAGGTCCTCGGGCGGTTCGCTGCGGCCTTCGGTGCGCCGCTCAAGCGGGGCCCGGGACGGCCGAAGAAGCTGTCGCTGTTGCCCGCCGTGAAGGTGGTCCGTGGCGGCGCCACCAAGGTGCGCGCGAGCTCGGAGCAGCGCCTGTGCGCCGTCATGGGTTGCAAGCGCCCGGCGCGCGCGAAGGGCTACTGCGCCGCCCACTACCAGAAGTTCCGCATGCTGAAGGAGACCGGCCGCCTCCCGTCGGACTGGGTCGAGGACGCCGAGCCCCAGTCGGTGAAGAACATCGTGCTGCCCCGCGGCCGCGCTGGCGCCAAGGCGCTCGCCGAGGCCAAGAAGAAGGGCTGACGCCGCCCTCGCCGCTTCACGTCGGCTCGTGAGGCGTCGGCAGCAGGGCGCGCGGTCAGTGGGCCCGGGACTTCGTGGGGGACGTCCCGGTCGACAGGCACGCGCGGGGTCAGTACACGTCGGCGGTCATCGTCGCTCCCAGGCCGTACGCGGGGAGTCCGGTGGCCGCCGTCGTTTCGTTTCGAAGCCCCCACGAGGTCTCCCGATGTCGACGAACAGCAACTCCCGCGAGCTCGAGGGCTCCATTCACGTCGACCTCGCCCGGCAGGAGACGTACGGCGGCTATCTGCACCTCGACAAGGTGCTGAGCGCCCAGGCGCCGCGCACCCAGGTGCACGACGAGATGTTGTTCATCATTCAGCACCAGACGAGCGAGCTGTGGATGAAGCTCATGCTGCACGAGCTCGACGCCGCGCTCGAGCTGGTCAAGCGCGACGAGCTGTCGCCCACGTTCAAGATCTTCGCGCGCGTCGCGCACATTCAGCGCATGTTGTTCGAGCAGTGGGCGGTGCTCGAGACGATGACGCCGAGCGAGTACCTGCAGTTCCGCGACGCGCTCGGGCGCTCATCGGGGTTTCAGTCGTACCAGTACCGCGGGCTCGAGTTCATGCTGGGCAACAAGGACCCGAACCTGCTCTTGCCGCACCGGCAGGACGACGCGACGCACGCGTGGCTCTCGAGGCGCCTGTCGCAGCCGAGCCTGTACGACGAGTTCCTGCGCTACCTCGCGCGGCATGGCTTTGCGGTGCCGGCCGAGCGGCTCGAGCGCGACTTCACCCGGCCCTACACCCGGCACGAGGGCGTCGTCGCCGTGTTCCGGCAGGTCTACGAGGCGCCGGAGCAGCACTGGGACGCGTACGAGATGGCCGAGAAGCTCGTCGACGTCGAGGAGCGGTTTCAGCTGTGGCGCTTCCGTCACATGAAGACCGTGCACCGCATCATCGGGCACCAGACGGGCACCGGCGGCTCGTCGGGGGTGACGTTCCTCAAGCGGGCCCTCGAGCTCACCTTCTTCCCCGAGCTGTGGGACGTGCGCACCGAGCTCAAGAAGGGCCCCGGCGCGCACGAGTGACTTCGCGCCAGTGACGGCTACGGCTACGCTGCTTCATCATGCCTCGTGAATCCACGTTCGTCGGCGGCGGTGGTGGTGGGTCGGATGACGACGAGCGCGACGAGCGGCCCCGGCCCTCGTCTCCGGCAGGCGCGGCGGGCCCGCGGCCCTCGGTGACGCAGAACATTCCCGCGCGGCGCGGGACTGGCGTCGGCTCGGCCGGGTGGCCGGGTGGAGCGCCTCCGCGCAGCGCCGACGGCACGCCTTCCCGCAACGCCGCGCCCGGTGGGCCCCGCGCCAGCATTCCCGGAGGAGGCCAGCGCCCGCCGCGCCCACCCGGTGGCGCCGGCAGCTCGAACCGCTTCTTCCCGCCGCAGCCGCGCTCGGTGATGGAGAGCGGCCTCTCGTCCACCATGGTCGAGGAGCTGGTGCTCAAGGCCCTCTTCTTCGCGGGGGAGCTGCGCGGCTCGGACATCGCCCACCGCATCAAGCTGCCGCAGGTCATCATCGACGAGGTCATCGAGGGCCTGCGCAAGCAGAAGTACATCGACTTGAAGGGCGGCGCCGGCATGGGCGTCGGCAAGTCGGGCATGATCTTCACCCTCACCACCTTCGCCACCGACCTCATGCGGCAGATCCTCGACCGCAACCGGTACAACGGCCCCGCGCCGGTGCGCCTGGAAGACTGGTTCGAGGCGGTGCAGGCCCAGACGGTGCGCGGCATGCGCATCAACCGCGCCAAGATGGAGCAGCACTTCGGGCAGCTCGTCGTGAAGGACTACGTCTTCGACGGCCTGGGGCCTGCCATCAACTCGGGCAAGGCCGTCTTCTTCTATGGGCCTCCGGGCAACGGCAAGACGGCGCTCTGCCAGGCCCTCGTCGAGTGTTACGACGGCGACATCTGGGTGCCGCACGCGCTGCTCGTCGACGACTTCATCATCCGCGTCTACGACTCGACCCTGCACAAGCCGCTGCCCGAAGACCCCGGCGCGCCCGCGGCTGATCAGCGCTGGGTGCGCTGCCGGCGCCCGCTGGTGGTGGTGGGCGGCGAGCTCACCCTCGAGACGCTCGACCTCATCTACTCGCCCGACGTGAAGTTCTACGAGGCGCCGTTTCAGCTCAAGGCCACCAACGGCATGCTGCTCATCGACGACTTCGGGCGCCAGAAGGTGTCGCCCATCGATCTGCTCAACCGGTGGATCGTACCGCTCGAGAGCGAGATCGACTTCCTCACCCTGCACACGGGCAAGAAGCTGCAGGTGCCCTTCAACGTCTTCGTCGCGTTCTCCACCAACCTCGACCCGGGCGACCTCGTCGACGACGCGTTCCTTCGGCGCGTTCGGTACAAGCTCGAGGTCAAGCCGCCCGACGAGGAGCAGTTTCACGCCATCTGGGAAGCGGTCTGCGCCAAACGAAACATCGCCTACGACGCGCCGATGATCGACTGGCTCATCGACGCCCACTACCGGCCCCACAACCGCGTCTTCGCCGCCTGTCAGCCGCGCGACCTCATCGACCAGGTCATCGACATCGCCCACTACCGCGGTGAGATTCCCCACCTCTCGGGCGAGCTGCTCGAGGCGGCCGTCAGCAACTACTTCGTCAAGTTCAAGAAGAAGGGCTGACCAGCCGACACTGCGCTAGACACGCCACCCGGCCCATGGCGAGCGCCCCCGACAACGCCAGGCTCCACGAGCTGCTCAAGTCGGCAGCCCGGGAGCTGAAGGCGACGCAGCAGGAACTCGCCGACGAGCGCGACCTCCACGAGTCCGCCCGGAAGTCGCTCGACCAGGAGCGCGCGCGCACCAAGGAGCTCAACGAGAAGCTCCTCGACCTGCAGCAGGCGCTGCGCAAGGCCCAGACCGAGCTCACCGAGTACAAGCGCCACGAGCTGAGCGAGAACACCGCGCGCACCGTGGTGGGCCTCTCGCGCCCGACGCTGGTGGGGCTCGATGGCCAGACGACGATTCCCCCCATCGCCTCGAAGCCGTCGGAAGACAGCACCAACGTGTCCCGGCTCGACCCCGAGGTGCTCGAGCAGCGGGTGAAGGCGCTTGACCAGTCGCTCGCCGACAGCGAAGCCGAGGTGAAGCAGTACAAGCAGAAGGTGACGGCGCTCGAGGGCGAGCTGGCCGCGCTCAAAGAGCTGGCGCGCCCGCAGACGGCCCAGCTCCCTGCGCTCGGCCCCTCGCCCGAGGTCGCCCGGCAGCTCGACGACGAGCGCGCGCGCGCCGATTCCGCCGAAGAGAAGGTGGCCGTGCTCGAGGGCGAGCTCACCATCGCCAGGGCGAAGCTCGCCTCGGCCGAGGAGCGCGCGTCGGTGATGGAGAGCGAGCTGGGCGCCACGCGGGAGCAGCTGCTCAAGGAGCAGGCCCGCTCCGGCGACGTGCTGGCGAAGTTCGCCGCCCTCGAGGCCGAGCTGGCGACGGTGCGTGACGCCGCGGGCCGGGCCGCCGAGCTCGAAGGCCAGCTCGCGACGGCGAAGGCCCGCGCGTGGGAGCTCGAGCAGCTCGAGGCCGAGACGAGCGCGAAGGCGGGCGCTGCCGAGGCGCGCCTGGCCGAGCTGACGCCCCGCCTCGCCCAGCTCGAGGGCGACCTGGCCGCCGTGCGCGCGCGCCGTGACGAGCTGAACGTCGAGCTGGGGCGCCTCGAGAGCGACCGCAAGAAGCTGCAGGGCCGGCTCGGCGAGGTCGAGGCCAGCGTGCAGGCGGTGCGAGACGACGAGGCGAAGGCCCGGGTGGCGCTCGAGGCCCAGCACGCCGAGGCCTAGGCCCAGCTCGAGGCCCGGCGCGCCGACGCCGACGCGCAGTTCCACAAGGAAAAGGAGAAGCACCAGATCACCGCCCAGCGGCTGCTCGAGGCCAGGGCGAAGACGCGCGAGGTCGAGACGCAGCTCGGCGAGGCGCAGGGCCAGTTCGAGGCGGCGGCGAAGGCCATCGAGCGCCTCGAGGCCGAACACTCCGCCCAGGTGGCGAGGGAGCGCGAGGCACACCTGGCGGCCACCGCGTCGCTCCAGGCCACCGTCGCGCAGCTCGAGAAGGACCTCTCGCACGCCACCGAGGAGTGGCACCACACGAACCGGCAGTACGAGCAGCTCCACCGCGAGATGTTGCAGCTGCTCGACCAACGCGACGAGGCGCGGCGTCAGCTCGAGGCCCTGCAGGGGCGTCGGTGAGCCCTTCGCTCGACGCTGGCTGCGCGGGGGCGCTTCGCCGCGGCACGCGCCGGCGCTCGCCCGGACGCGACGCGTTCGACCACCTGCTCTGGCGTACGCCGCTCGTGAGGGCGAGTCGCCTTCCCGCGTCCCTGACTGCGGCTTTCTGGGCCGGGCTCCGCTCAGGGCGCGGGCAGGTGCCCGAGGCGGGCGAGCACGTCTTCGAGGTGCCGGTACACCTGCACCTCGTGCTGGAAGACGTCTTCGATGCGCCCGTCGAGGCCGATGACGAAGGTGGCGCGGCGGTCGACCCGCAGCACCGGCCACACCACGCCGTACCGCTCCGAGATGGCGCGCGACTCGTCGCCGATGAGGCGGAACTGCAGGCCCTCGTCGATGGCGAAGCGGCACTGGCGCTCGGACTTGTCGACCGAGACACCGATGAGCTCGGCGTTGAGCGAACGAATCTGCTCGTAGTTGTCGCGGAAGTTGCGCACCTCGAGGGTGCAGGCCGGCGAGAAGGCCTTGGGGAAGAAGAACAGCACCACCTTGCGCTGGCCGCGGAAGGCCGACAGCACGAGGCGCTCGCCCCGGCAGTCCACCGTGTCGAAGTCTGGCGCGAGGTCCCCGACGTTCAGCATGTTGAGCACGCCTCACAGCATGACTTCGGCCGCCTCGCCAGCACACTCGGGCCGCCCGTCACGCGTCGAGTGGTTGGACATGCAATGACTCGCACTTGGACACAGAAGCGATGCTGAAGTTCGCGGTGGTGCGCGAGGACTTCGAGGTCGAGGCGGCGCTCGTCGAGGCCTCGGGCGCGCAGGCCTGTCTGGTGGTCGCCTCGGGTGGCTGTACGGCGCTCGCGCTCAAGCACCGCTTCCCCGCGGTCGAGGTGCACGCGTTCGACCTCAACCCCGACCAGCTCGCGCATGCCAGGCAGAAGGCCGACGCCATCGCCGATGGCTCCCTCGAGGCGCTCAACGTCGGCGCCCTGGACCCCAAGGGGCTGTCCCAGCGCGGGGAGTTCGAGAAGCTCTTCCGGGTGCTGCGCGCGGCGCTCGTCGAGCTGGTGACGGGCGACGCAGACCTCGAGCGCTTCTTCGTCGAGCCCGCGTCGCGGCCGGGCCTGCTGTCGGCCTGGAGCCGCTCGCCCTACTGGCCCGTGTGCTTCGAGGCGGCGTTCACCGAGGGGCTGCTGCACGCGATGTTCGGCCCGGACGCCACCCGTCATGCGCCGCGCGGCTCGTACCCGGCGTACTTCCAGCGGGCCTTCGAGCGGGGCCTGGGGCGCGGGGGCGCCGGAGAGAACCCGTACCTGCAGCACGTCTTGCTCCAGCGCTACCGCACGCCGCCGGCGTTCCTCACCTCGGGCGCGCGCCTCGACGTCTCCTGGCACCTGGGGACGTTGACCGACGTCCCCGCGCTCGAGCGCTTCGGGGTGGTGAGCCTCTCGAACGTCTTCGACTGGTCCGACGAGGCGCTGGTGCGGGCCTGGGCGAGCGCCCTGCAGGTCCTGCGGCCGGGCGCGCTGGTGGTGTACCGCCAGCTCAACAACCAACGCGACTGGCGCGCGCACTTCAGCGGCTTCACGGAGGACGTGGCCCGCTCCGACGGGTGGACCCGGCGTGAACGGGCGCTGTTCTACGAACGGGTGACGGTGCTGCGGCGCACATGACGCTCGAGGTCCTCCACCTGACATCGGACACGTTGGGCGCGTGGGTGACGCGCCTTTCGGCGCTGGAGCGCGACATCTCGTACCCCATCGACGACGGGCGCGACCGCTTCGTGCTGAGTCATGGCGCCGCCTACCACCCGTTCTTCTCGCAGATGGGTGACGCGCACTTCCTCCTCGCGGTGGCGGGAGACGAGCTGGCCGGGTGCATCGTGGGCGTGCGAAAGCGCGTCGACACGCCCTCAGGCCCGGTCGCGGGCGTGTACCTCGCAGACCTCAAGGTGGCGGCGCCCTTTCGTGGGCAGGGCGTGCCCGCGCGGCTGCTCACGGCGGCGCTGGCGCTGTGGGCGCGCAGCCCTCGCCGCCTGTCGTGGCGCTTCGCCTTCGGGGCCGCGATGCGGGGAGACCGCGGCGACGTGATGCGCGCAGCGAAAGGGCTCACGCCCATGAAGCTCGGGGCGGCCGTCGCGACGCTCGACGTCTACTTCGTCGAGCCCCAACGACTCGCCGCGCTCGAGACCGCCGGCGCGCCCACGCCGATGACGGGGGCTGGCCTCGACCTCAGCCCCGCGGTGACCCAGGACGTGGTGTCGACCGCCGGCGCGAAGGACTTCGTCCTGCAGTCGACGCACGCGCCATGGCCCCTCGTGCACCTGCCCGCGGGCCCGGCGCGGTGGCGCGGTTCGCACGCCGAGTACCTCGCGCGGGGTGGGCGCGCGCTGGTCGAGGCGAAGGCCCCGGGCCCGGCCTGCTTTGCGCTCGACGTGCGGCGCGGGGCCGAGCGCGACTTCCTCGCCGGGCAGGGGGTTCGCCCGGGAGCCGTCTGTACCGTCTACGGCTTCTCGACGACCCGCCGCACGCGAGGCGCAGCGTGGGTGCACCTGGCGACGAGTGAGATCTGAGCGGCCAGGCCGTGTACACGCTGTGCGTGTTCGAGGTCATGACCGGCGCTCATCATTCCCGACCACTCGTCGCGGGCCGGTGGCCTGTGCCGTGGCTATGACAGGCCCATGGCGAAGTGGCTCACCCTGGTCGGACTCCTGGCGTTGATGACGCTCGGGCTCCTCGTCGGGCTCAAGGTCTCGGGCCCCTCGCGGCTCGACCGCGCTGAAGCCCTGGCCCACCAGGAGAAGAAGTCGCTCGAGCCGCTCTTCCCCGCGCCGGCCTTCTCGTACCGCGACCACCGCGGCGCGCTCGTCACCCCGCAGGCGCTCGCTGGGAAGCCCTGGGTGGCGAGCTTCATCTTCACCACCTGCCGCACCATCTGCCCGCTCATCACCGCGAAGCTGGTGCAGCTCCAGCGTTCGCTGCCCGGCGTGCCCGTGCGCTTCGTCTCGTTCTCCGTCGACCCGGGCGGCGACACGGCCGAGGCGCTGGCGGCCTACGCGACGAAGTGGGCGCCCGACGAGCCCCGGTGGAGCCTCCTGGTGACGGACGAGCAGACCCTGCCCGCGACGGTGGCCGGCTTTCACGTGACGGCCGAGAAGGCCGCGCCCGGCGCCGTCGACCCCATCATCCACTCCTCGGTGTTCGTGCTCGTCGACGGCGCGGGGCTGGTGCGTGGGGTGTTCGACAGCGAGCACTCTGGCGACCTCAAGGCCCTCTCCAACGCCGTGCGGACCCTGGCGAACGCGTCGGCCGATTCCCTCGAGCGCCTGCCCACCGAGGGTGTCGAGCTGTACCACGCGCTGTCCTGCGCGAGCTGTCACGAGGCGCCCGAGCTCGCGCCGCCCGTGCTGGGCCGCCGCGGCGCGCGCGTCGAGTTCGACAACGGCATCGTCACCACCTTTGACGAAGCCTACGTGCGCGAGTCGCTGCTGGCGCCCGACGCCAGGCGGGCCCGGGGGTACCCGCTCCACATGCCCGCGTACGACGGCATCGGCGCGGCGGCGCTCGACACCCTGGTGCGCTACGTGCTCGAGGCGCCCGCGGCGCCGGTCGCCGGCGGCTCGGACGGGGTGGTCGCGGTCGACCCTGTCTGTCACATGCAGGTGCGCGTCACCCCCGACGCCCTCGCCTCGGACGCGGGCGGGCAGCGCACCTACTTCTGCTCGAAGCACTGCCTCAAACGTTTCGAAGCGACGCCGGGCGCCTTCCTCTCGAATGATGGAGGCCGATGAGGGTCAGAAGCGCCACCCATACCCACACCGGAGGAGCCGGGGCTCGGAGCTTGGGCTGAAGCAACGCCGGGCGCCGCCATGATCGCCGCTTCTGCCAGTCCGGGCAAAACGCTTGGCAGTGCCAATACCGTGTGACAAGTCGCTCGCCTACGCGGGGGCAAGAGCAGTCGCAGCACCACCGCCGTGGAGTCAACCGAACATGCACCGACTCATGAGTGTGAGCCTGGCCTTCGCGATGGTGGCGAGCCTTGGCTGCATCCGTCCCGAGGGCGCGAAGAAGACGCTCTCGGGCCAGGAGCTGTACGCCGCTTGCGCCTCGTGTCACGGCGAGACTGGCGTGGGCAACGCGAGCATCGCCGCGCCGAACATCGCCGGGCTGCCGGCCTGGTACGTCGAGGCGCAGCTCGGGAAGTACCGCAGCGGCGTGCGCGGCTACCACCCCGAAGACCACGAGGGCCTGCGCATGCGCCCCATGTCTCGCCAGATGATGGACGAGGCCGAGGTGAAGGCCGTGTCTGCGTACGTGGCGACGCTCCAGGCGGTGAAGTCAGCGCCGTCGATTCAGGGCGGTGACGCCACCGCCGGCGCCGGTCAGTACGCCGTGTGCCAGGCGTGCCACGGCGACAAGGGCCAGGGCCTCGAGGCCACGAAGGGCCCGCCGCTCGCCGGCCAGTACGACTGGTACCTCGTCAACCAGCTCAAGAAGTTCAAGGGCGGCGTCCGCGGGGCGCACCCGCTCGACACCACGGGCGCCCAGATGCGGCCCATGGCCTCGATGCTCGCCGACGAGCAGGCGATGAAGAACGTCGTCGCCCATATCGCCACCTTCTCGCGCTGACTGGACACCACCATGGCCGACGCCAACCTCTCAGCCGAACAGTCCTCCGACAAGCTCGCCAGGACCCTCTTCTTTCTCCTCGTCGCCGCCGCCGTAGGCTTCATCGGCGCGGTGTTCATCTTCGCGCTGTCGTGAAAGAGGCCACCGATGATCGACCAATACGTAGAATCGGCTTCGACCTTCTCGGGTGACATCGACAACGTCATCTGGATCATCCTGCTCATCACCGGCTTCTGGTTCATCCTCGCCGAGGTCGTCTTCTTCGGGCTCATCTTCAAGTTCCTGGCGAAGCCCGGCGTGAAGGCGAAGTACGTCAGCGGCGAAAAACCCCACGAGAAGCGCTGGGTGACGCTGCCCCACTACGCGACGCTCGCCTTCGACGTGGCCATCATCGTGCTGGCCATCAAGGTGTGGCACGACGTGAAGATCAACCTGCCCGAGGCGGACTCGACGGTGCGGGTCATCTCGCAGCAGTGGGCGTGGACGTTTGTGCACCCCGGCCCCGACAACAAGCTCGACACGCCCGACGACATCTCGACGGTCGACGAGCTGCACGTCGAGAAGGACAAGACGTACCACTTCGAGCTCACCAGCCGCGACGTACTGCACAGCTTCTCGGTGCCGGTGTTCCGCCTCAAGCAGGACGCGATCCCCGGCCGCATCATCAAGGGTTGGTTCAAGGCCACGCAGACCGGCCAGTACGACATTCAGTGCACCGAGATCTGCGGCATCGGCCACGGCATCATGCCCGCCCGCATCATCATCGAGACCCCGGCGCAGCACCGCATCTGGAACCAGAGCAACGCGCCAAAGGTGGCTGACGTGACGCCGACGACGCCGCCGACCCAGCTTGGAGGAATGCCATGAGCTCCGCAGCCGCTCACGCCGAGCATGACCACGCGCACGACCACGCGCACCACGCGCACCACGACGAGGGCTTCATCAAGAAGTACCTCTGGTCGACCGACCACAAGATGATCGCCATGCAGTACCTCTTCACGGGCATGGCGATGGCCCTCATCGGCGGCTTCACCGTCTATGCCTTCCGCATGCAGCTCGCGTTTCCCGGCATGTCGGTGCCCGGCTACGGCCGCGTGACGGCGACCGACTACAACGCGCTCGTCACGACCCACGGCTCGGTGATGATCTTCTGGGTGGCGATGCCCGTCTTGATCGCCGCGCTCGGCAACTACCTCATCCCGCTGATGATCGGCTGCGATGACATGGTGTTCCCGCGGCTCAACCGCTTGAGCTACCAGCTGTTCCTCCTCAGCTCGATCGTGCTGATCGCGTCCTTCTACGTACCCGGCGGTGCGTTCGGCGGCGCGTGGACGTCGTACCCCCCGCTGTCGGCGAAGGCTGAGTACAGCCTCACCGGTCTGGGCTCGTCGCTGTGGCTCTTCGCGGTGGCGCTCGAGTTCGCGGCGTTCCTCCTGGGCGGCATCAACTTCATCACCACCGTCATGAACAGCCGCGCGCCGGGCATGAAGATGTTCGACGTGCCCATCGTGGTGTGGATGATCATCATCGCGTCGATCCTCTTCATGGCGTCGGTGGGCCCGCTCATCGCTGGCGCGGTGATGCTCCTGTTCGACCAGCAGCTCGGCACGGGCTTCTTCGACCCGGCCAAGGGCGGAGACCCGGTGCTCTGGCAGCACCTCTTCTGGTTCTTCGGCCACCCCGAGGTGTACGTGGTGCTGCTGCCGGCGATGGGCATCGTCGCCGAGATCATCACCGTCTTCTCGCGCAAGAAGCTCTTCGCCTACAAGACGGTGCTCTACACGGCCATCGGCACCGGCGTGCTGTCGTTCTTCGTGTGGGCGCACCACCAGTTCATCGCCGGCATCGACCCGCGCATGGCGAACGTGTTCAGTGTCACCACGCTGCTCATCTCGATTCCGGTCGCCGAGATGGTGTTCGTCTACATCGGCACGCTCTACGGCGGCTCGATTCGGCTCACCACGCCGATGCTGTGGGCGCTCGCCTTCATCGCCGAGTTCCTGCTGGGCGGCGTGACGGGCATCTTCCTCGGAGCGTCGGGCGCCGACATCTACTTCCACGACACGTACTTCGTCATCGCGCACTTCCACTACACGTTCTTCCCCATCGCCTTCATCGGGAGCTTCGCGGCCATCACGTATTGGTTCCCGAAGATGTTCGGGAAGATGATGAACGAGACGTGGGGCAAGGTGCACTTCTGGGGCACCATCATTCCCTTCAACGCCATCTTCATTCCGCTCTTCTTGCTCGGGGCGCGCGGCGACCACCGCCGCATCTACGACTACCGGCACTTCCCCGACCTGATGAAGTCGGGCATGCAGGACCTGCGGGTGTTCGCGACGCTGGCGCTGCTGGTGCTGCTCGCCTTCCAGGTCGTGTTCCTGGTGAACCTCTTCTATTCCATCTTCCGCGGCGAGAAGGCGTCGGCCAACCCGTGGAACGCCAACACGCTCGAGTGGCAGGCGCCGTCGCCGCCGCCGCACGGCAACTTCCCGCAGGGGCTGCCCAACGTGTACCGGGGCCCCTACGAGTACAGCCACCCTGACCGCCAGGACGACTACTGGCCGCAGACCGAACCCGACGCTGCGAAGTCCTGACCCGGAATTGGACCCATGATTCGACCCATCGCCACAACCCGCGAAATGACGGGCATGCCCACCGGGCGGCTCGCTGTCTGGTGGCTCATCGCCTCGGAAATCGTCATCTTCGGCGGCGTGCTCGGCAGCTACCTGATGCACCGCATCGGCCACAAGGAATGGGCCGCGGCGTCGGCGCACACCAACACCTGGGCCGGCGCCTTCAACACCCTGGTGCTGCTGACGTCGTCGCTGTCGGCGGTGCTCGCGCACAACGCCGCGCTCCGCAAGGACGGCAAGCGCGCCGCGAAGCTGCTGTGGTTCACCATTCTCGGTGGCGGCATCTTCCTGGTGGTGAAGTCCATCGAGTGGACCGGTGAGATCAAGGCTGGCTACACCATCACCGCCAACAACTTCTGGTCGTTCTACTACACGGCCGCCGGGCTCCACGGCCTGCACGTCATCGCTGGGATGATCGTGATGATGTTCGTCGCGGCCGACGCCGCGAAGGGCAAGGAGCTGCAGCGGGTCGAGAACGCGGGCCTGTACTGGCACTTCGTCGACCTCGTGTGGATCTTCCTGTTCCCGCTCCTCTACATCGCGAAGTGAGCCACGACATGTCCGACACTGCCCACGCTCCTGCCTCGACGGACGCCGCGCACGGCCACGACGCCCACGCGCACCCCGACAGCTTCTACATTCGCATCTGGGGCATCTTGCTGGTGATGCTCGTCGTCTCGGTCGCGGGCCCCGAGCTCGCGCACCGCATCGTCTCGAACGAGACGGTCGCCTTCGTCATCGTCCTCTTCACCGCGTTCGGCATCGCCATCGTGAAGGCCTACATGGTGGTGAAGAACTTCATGCACATCGGGGTCGAGAAGAAATACGTCGGCTACATTCTCATCACGATGCTGGTGCTGATGGCGCTCATGATCGGCGGCGTCGGGCCCGACGTGCTGCGCCACGAGGGCCACCGCTGGGTGAACCAGGCCGCGAAGGACTACAAGCTGCCTGGTGACACCGGCCACCACGGTGACGCGTACGGCGAGCCGCACGGCGACGCGAAGCACTGACCCCGAAGCACTGACCCATTCGGAGCTTTCAAAGCCGTGGCCACGCCCGCCTCCGCCGTTATGAGCCCGGTGATGTCGCCGCGTCCCTCGCCCGAGGCCAACCGCCCCGTCGTGCCCAGCGCCGTGCTGGGCACGCTCATCTTCGTGGTGGCCGAGGTCATGTTCTTCGTGGGGCTGATCAGCGCCTTCACCATCAGCCGCGCTGGCGCGCCCGCGGGTACCTGGCCGGTGCCGGGTCAGCCCACGTTGCCCGCTGACGCCACCGCCCTCAACACCGGGGCCCTCGTGCTGTCGGGCCTGCTGCTGCTCGTCGGCCAGGTGCTGTTCTCGAAGAGGCATGCGGCCGCGAAGTGGCTGGTGCTCGCCGCGTGGCTGCTGGGCCTCGGCTTCGTGGCGCTGCAGGGCCGTGAGTGGTCGCAGCTTCTGTCGGCGGGCCTCACGATGACGTCGAGCCGCCTCGGCGCGTTCTTCTACCTCATCGTTGGCATGCACGGCCTGCACGCCATCGGCGCCCTGGTGGCGTTGGGGCTCGCCGCGCTCCAGGTGCTGCGCGATCGGCTCGAGGGCGGGCTCTTCTTCGGCGCGCAGGTGTTCTGGTACTTCGTCGTCTTGATGTGGCCCATCATCTACGCGCGGGTGTACTTCTGATGCTGACGACGCTCGCGTGCTCGGTGTGTGGCGCCGGCCAGGACGGCACCGAGTGGGCCTACCTCGCCATGACGGGGGTCGTCTCGCTGACGCCCCTGGCGATGATTGGTGGCGTCGCCTTCTGGCTGTACCGCGCTTCGAAGCGACGCGAGCAAGAAGAGGCTGAGCGCGCGGCGCTCGACGGCCGCGTCGCGCCCTCGACGCTGCGCTGACCCGGACAGCTCGGTCTAGCGGCCGCTCCACCCCCATCGTCAACCCACCCCCGGGGGTGTGCGCGTGGGATGACGGCGAGGTCGCGGCGTGCTCGGCTCGGGTAGGATGGCCCCATGGAGCCTCGCCACCGCAGTCTGGACGAGCGGAGCGCAGCCTGCGGTGCCCCTTCGGTGAGCGACCATGGCGCACGTTGACCCACAGCGGTGGACCGCGCTCACCGAGCGGCGGTTGTCGGCCGCCGACGAGGCCGAGGTGCGCGCCCACGCCATCGACTGCCCCGAGTGCGGACCGCGACTGGCGCTCATCGAGCAGAAGCGGGTGAGTGAGGCCGACGCCCCGACGCGGGAGCTCTCGGTGTCCGAGGCCTCGCGCGCCGTCGAGCTGACGAAGGGCGCAGTGCTGGAGCGGGGCACGTCGGTGGGCCGCTTCGTGCTGCTCGACGTGCTCGGCGTCGGCGGCATGGGCGCCGTGTACTCGGCGTACGACCCACAGCTCGACAGAAAGGTGGCGCTCAAGCTGTTGGCGACGGTGCAGGGGCCAGATGCCTCGGCGTCTGCCCACGCGCGTATGCTGCGCGAGGCCCAGGCGATGGCGCGGCTGTCGCATCCGAACGTCGTCAACGTCTTCGAGGTGGGCGAGCACGCGGGCGGCATCTTCATCGCCATGGAGTACGTGCCCGGCACGACGCTCAAGGCGTGGCTCCGGGCGACGCCGCGCAGCTGGCGCGACACCGTGGCGGTCTTTCTGCAAGCGGGGCGCGGGTTGGCCGCTGCGCACGCCGCCCACCTCATCCACCGGGACTTCAAGCCAGCCAACGTGCTCATGGGCGAAGATGGCCGGGCGCGCGTCACCGACTTCGGCGTGGCCCGCGCCGACGGAACGATCGAGCCGGTGGGGCCGGGGCTCCGCTCGGACGACAGCGGGAAGAGCGCCGCCCTGGCCGAGCCGCTCACCCAGCACGACGTGGTGGTGGGCACCGTCGGCTACATGTCGCCGGAGCAGGCGCTCGCGATGAACCCCGACGCCCGCAGCGACCAGTTCAGCTTCTGCGTGTCGCTCTGGGAGGCCCTGTACGGTGAGCGGCCCTTCGCCGGCGTGACGCCCACCGAGGTGACGAAGGCGCTCATCGACGGGCGGCTGCCCCCGCGGCCGAAGTCATCCGTACCGGCGTGGCTCCACGCCGTGCTCGAGCGGGGGCTCGCGCGGCAGCCCGAGGACCGGTTCGCGACGATGGAGGCGCTCCTCGAGGCGCTCGACCGCCGCCCGGTGGAGTGGACCCGCTTCGCCCCCTGGGCCGCCGCCGTCGTCGTCGCGCTCGGCGGGCTCGCCTGGCAGGTGACGCAGCGCAGCCGCGTGGTGCAAGCCTGCGCCGCCTTCGCCGACGTCAGCGCCGTGTGGGGCCCCGAGGCGCGGCGGGAGGTGACGGCGTCGTTCGACGCGGTGAAGAAGCCCTTCGCCGCGGCGGCCCGTGCGTCGGCCACCCGCGCGCTCGACGGCTGGGCCGAGGCGTTCTCCGAGAAGGCGAAGGCGTCGTGCGAGGCCGCGCGCGTGCGCAGAGAGGTCTCGCCCGAGTCGTGGGCCCGCCAGGAGGCCTGCTTCGGCCGCCGCCGCGCCGAGCTCGTCGCGCTGGTGACGGCGCTCTCGAAGGCCGATGACGCCACGGCCGAACGCGCGGGAACCTTCGCGTGGAGCCTCACCGCGCCCGGCGTCTGCACCAACCTCACCCGCCTCCGCGCCGACCCGCGGCTGTCGGACGAGGCGGCGTCGGCGGCGGTGGTGAAGGTGCAGCGAGACCTGACGGAGGCCCGCTCGCGGCTCGACGTCGGGCAGCTGGCGGCGCTCGAGTCGGCGCTCCCGAAGCTGCTCGACGACGTGAAGGCCACGGGCTTTCGTCCACTCCAGGCCGAGGCGCGAGCGCTCGAGGCGGCGCTCCGGCAGGCCCAGGGCAAGAACGCCGACGCGGCCCAGGCCTGGCAACTCGCGCTCACGCTGGCGCAGGCTTCAGGCGTCGATGACCTGGTGGCGCTCGCGGCGGTGCGGCTGGCGACGGTGGTGGGCTTTCAGCTCAACCGGCCAGCCGAGGGCCGCGCGTGGCTCGCCCTGGCCGAGGCCACCGTCGAGCGTCTGGGGGGCGACGAGGTGCTCACCCTCGAGCGCATGGGCGCCGACGCGCGGCTGTTCACCGCCGAGAGCCGGCCCCTCGAAGCGGTGCCCGGACACGAGCGCGCGCTGCAGTTCGCGAAGGACACCATCGGCAGCGACCACCCCCTCGTGTGGAAGCTCGAGTACGACCTCGGCTCGAGCCTGGTGGCCGCGCGTGACAACCGGCGGGCCGTCAGCCACCTCGAGCGGGCCCTGGCGCTGCGGGAGCGGGAGGTGTCGGGAGATCACCCCGACTCGGCGATGGTGCGCTCGACCCTGGCGAACGCCTACTTCTTCGCGGGGCGGCCCGCCGAGTCGAGGGAGGCCTTCGAGCGGGCGCTGGCGGCGAGAGAGGCCCTGTTCGGGGTGAACAGCCCGAAGCTGGTGGTGACGCTCAACAACTTCGCCGACACCCTCTTGAAGGGCGGCGAGGCGGCCCAGGCGCTCCAGCGCGTCGAGCGGGCCGACACCATCGCGCGCGCATCGTTCCCGGTGGGGCACCCGTACATCGCCGCGACGACGCTCACGCGGGCCGAGATTCACCTGGCGCAGGGTCGCTTCGACGACGTCGAGGCCGCGCTCGTGAAGCTGGTGGCGCAGACGCCGCCGTTGCCAGCGCCCTACCTGGCCGAGGCCGGCGCGGTGCGCAGCCAGGCAGCCCTCGGGAAGAAGGCCGTCGCCGCGGCGCTCGCGCACGCCGAGGCCGCCGAGAAGGTCGCGCGCGCCATCGGGCCGAAGAGCAGCGAGCTCATCTTGACGCTGCAGGCCAAGGGCGAAGCGCTGCTCGAGGCCCGCCGCGCGAAGGAGGCCGAGGCCGCGTTCGCCGAGGCCGGCACCGTCGCCGAGGCGCTGCAGCCGTGGGTCGTCTTCGTGGCCGATGCGCAGGTGGGCCTGGCGAAGGCGCAGCGCGCGCAGGGGCGCTCCGACGAGGGGGTCACCGCGCTGCTCGAGAAAGCGAAGGCCACCTACGAGGCGACGCCCGGGGCCGCGGCGAAGGCGACCGCGGTGGCAGCGCTGCTCGCGAAGCGGCCCTGAGTCAGCCGTGCCCTGGGGGCGCTCCACGGGGGCCTCGCGTCGTTGTCCCCCCCGGCGCCTTGCCTTCGACCATCCCCACACACCGGGGCGAATCCGGTGAGGGCTGGCTGGATGGAGGCCAGCGCGTGGCCGAGGCTGGGCGCGAGGGGCACTCAGGCCGCAGCTGAGGCTGGGCGCGAGGGGCACTCAGACCGCGGCCGACGCGGCGCGAGGCCCACTCAGATCGCCGCCGAGGCTCGGCGCGAGGCGCACTCCGACCGCGGCGTGCGTCGGGCGACGCTCTCATCCACATTCCGAGGGAGAGGTTCCCCCACCGAGGTAAAATGGGACGCCGTGGGCCGTGACGAGCCGCAACCCCGACGAGGCCCCGGCATTCCCGGGCCCCCCATGACAGGGGCATGACAGTCGCTGCTCTACGTCACCGGCATGGACATCTCGGTCGTGGTTAACCTCAACGCGCGCAAGGGCTCCGAGCGGTTCGCCGAGTGGGCGCGCCGGCTGCTCCCGAACTCGAAGGTCATCGCGACCCGCAGCGTCGACGACGTCGAGCGTTTCGTCCGCGAGTCGATGGGTGGCAGGGCGCCGAAGGTGGTGCTGTCGGGCGGGGGCGACGGCACGGCCATCGGGCTGCTCGACGCGATGCGCGCGAAGGGGCTCGAGTTTCCAGCGCTGGGGCTGGTGCCGCTCGGCACGGGGAACGCCTGGGCCATCGGCACGCACGCGCCATCACCCCGCAAGGCGCTCGAGGCCATTCGGCGGCTCGTCGACCAGGGTGGGCAGTCGGTGCCCACGAGTGACTTCTCGCTCATGGAGGTCGAGGGCCGCCTGACGCCATTCGCGGACGCCGGCTGGGGCGCCGAGATCCTCCACGACTACAAGCAGCAGCGCCTGTCGGCCCCCCCGTTCCTGCGGAAGCTCGTCGAGGGCAAGGGCGGCTACGCCGCGTCTATCTTCGGGCGCACCATTCTGCGCAACGTGGTGGCGCCCAGGCGCCCGCGCGTTCGGCTCATCAACCTCGGAGACCCGGCGCTCGGCTTCGACGCGACCGGCCGGCCCGTGCCGGTGCCGGGCGGTGAGCGGGGCGCGGTGCTCTACGAGGGGCCCTACGGCGTCGCTGGCGCCGGCACCACCATGGAGCTCGGCTTCGGGTTCAAGGCGCTCCACTTCGCGCGCACGATGCCGGGCCGCATGCACACGCGCGTCTATGCAGCGACGGCGGCGCAGGCCACCGGGCGCATCGTCGACCTCTGGCGCGGCGTGCACCCGATTCCCCACAGCCACGACTTCCTCCTCACGCAGTGCCGCATGGAGTTCGACGGCGAGGTGCCGGTCGAGGTGGGCGGCGACGTCATCGGCCTGCGCCGGCAGGTCGAGTTCCGGGTCGCCCCGATGGTGGTGCCCGTCGTCGACTGGTCGAAGCTGCGCGCCCGCGCGTGAGGCTGGATCGCCCGGGCCCCATGACGCTAGAGATGGGCCCCATGCGCGCCTTCGTCTTCGCTGGCCTCGCCGTCGCCCTCGCGTCGGGGTGCACCAGTTCCACCATCATCAACTCGCGCCCTCCCGGGGCGACCGTCACCGTCGACGGCCAGAACCTGGGCCAGGCGCCGGCCCAGTGGTCCGAGACGGTGTGGGCGGGCACCAAGAACACGGTGCGGCTCTCGCTGCCCGGCTACAACGACACCAACGCCACCATCGCGGCCGACCAGTGGTCCGTGGGGCGCGTCATCGCCAGCGTGCTGTGCTTTCTGCCGGGCCTGCTCTGGTCGACGGACTACCGCCCCTCGTACGAGTTTGCGCTCCAGCCGGCCGCGGGTGGAGGGTGGTACCAGCAGCCCGGCCAGATGCCGCCCGGGTACTACCCGCCGCCGCCAGCGCCCGGCACGACGATGCCGCCGCCTGCACCGGGAGACCAGCCGCCGCCGCTCCCCGTGCGCCCCCAGCCGCAGCCCGCGCCGCCGGCGCTGTGACGTGAGCGGCGCGCTCCTCCTGCTCCTGCTCGCGCAGGTCGCGCCGGGCCCGTGGGAGCAACCCCTCGCGCCGACGTTTCCGATGGAGTCACCCGCCGCGGAGACCCCCCACGAGGCCCGGCCCACCGTGCTGCAGACCATCGGCCGGGGCTTCTACTTCGCGTACCGCGCGAGCCTCTCGAAGGCGAAGGGGAGCAACTGCGCGTTCGAGCCCTCGTGCTCGCTCTACGGGCACCAGGCCATCGAGCACCTCGGGCTGGTGCCGGGGTTGTTCCTCTTCGGGGCGCGGCTCATGCGCAGCCACCTCAACTTCGACCGCTTCTACCGCTTCGATGGCGCGCGGCTGCTCGACCCGCTCGACGACACGCTCGACTGGCTCACCCCGAGAGAGGACCACCCACGATGGTACTGGCGCTCGTCTGCGCGTTGAGCCTGGGCCAGGCCGGTGACGCCGCGCCCCGCGAGGACGAGTCGCTCGCCTTCGCGCGCACGCTGCTGGCTGAGCAGGACCCGTACCGCGCCATCACCGAGCTCAAGCGCTTCGCGTTCCTGCGCGGGGGCCCCGAGGCGCTCCACGCGCACCTCCTCATCGGGCAGGTCTACGCGAGGGGCCGCATGGTCGACGCCTCGCGCTTCCACCTCGACCGCGTCATCGCCGTGGGCGAGCCCCGCACCACCACCGCCGCGCGGCTGCTGTCGCTCGAGAACGTGTGCGTCACCCGCCTCTTGAGCGGCAACTGCGCCGAGGCCATCGCCGAGCTGCCCGACGACACTCCGCTGGGGCTCAAGGCCCACTACACGCGTTACTTCGGGGTGCTGATGGGGACGGCGCCAGTGCCGCAGCAGGCGCCAGACACGTTCGACGTGCTCGACCGGCTCTCGGTGGAGCGCACCCAGCTGTCGCTCCAGCGGCCGTGGCTCGCGGGGCTCCTCTCGGCGGTGCTGCCGGGCGCCGGGCAGGTCTACAACGGGCGGCTCCTCGACGCGGCGCTGGCCTTCGTCCTCACCGGCGCGACGGTGGCTGGCACCGTGGCGCTCCTGGCGCGGCCCCAGCCGGAGTGGGGCTTCGGCATTCCACTCGGGCTGCTCGCGCTCGTCTTCTACACGGGCAACATCGTCAACGCGGTGGGCGACGCGTTCCGCCTCAACGAGCAGGCCTACGCGGCCTTCGCGAAGAAGCTCGAGGCCGAGGCGTGGCCGAAGCTCGGGCTCTCGGTGGGGCCCAATGGCGGCGCCTTCACCCTGACGATGGCGCTCGGGGCAGGTGCGCCGCGCACGGTGGTCGAGTCGGCGCCCTGAACCGGGTCGGAGAGTGCAGGCTGACCCATCGTCGACCGCTTTGGCATCACGGGCCCGACGGAGACGTCACGACCGCCCACGGGCCTGACGCCCACGTCCAGGCTCACTCGACCCTGGGCAGCAAGCGCGCGCTCGGCGGAACGGCGGGCCCCGGTGCAGGTGGCTCGCCCGGTGGAAGCTGGGGTGTCTCGAGGGTCGACAGGACCAGGTTGCGCGACGTCAGCCACGCCCAGAGCCCCCAGGTGAGCATGCCGGCCCCCAGCGCGAGCACGCTGCTCATCATGCCGATGATGAAGCCGCAGTCGCTGCCACTCTGAAAGCTCGAGCGGCACGACAGCGCGCCGACGGCGACGTTGGTGAGACCCGAGAAGGTGACGATGCCCCCGAGGAGCGCCACCACGTTGCCCGGGTGGTCGATGTCGACGACGTCGGCGCGGTCGACGATCAGCTCGGCGCCCGCCTCCGACTGGAGCAGCAGCCGCTGCCGGTCTCCCCCGACGATGCGGGCCTCGACGTTGCCGCGCGAGCGCGTCAGGAACGTGGCGGTGGTGGTGCAGCCGGTCGTCGCGACGAGTCCGAGCAGGAGCCAGGTGCGCATGGAACTGCGGACTCTCGCAGAACCCCGTGTGGTGCGTCAGCCACCTACGTCAACGCCGCCCGCGCCCGTGCCGAAGCCCTGACGGGAGGCGGGACCATGATGGAAGCAGCGACGCAGGAGCCAGCACGGAAGGTGGACGCGGCACTCACCGAGGGGATCTCCACGACGCGCGTGGGCGTCCTGGTGCTGGTCGAGGTCGCCGACGCCGAGCCGCAGGTGATGGAGGGCCTCGTCGAGGCGCTCGAGGGGGTGCTGCCGGCGCGGGCCTCCCTGCACGCCGTGGCGGACTCGTTGTTCGCGGTGGTGGCGCCCGGGCACTCGCTCTTCGACGGCTGGTCGCTCGTCGAGTTGACGCGAGAGCTCTTCGCGCACGAGGGCGTCGGCGTGTCGCTCGGCCTGGCGGCGTGGCCAATGGAAGGGCCGACGGTGACCGACGTCTTCGGCGCGGCGGTCGCGTCGCTCGTGGAGGACCGCTCGCGTCCCCCGGCTCCGGAGGCCGAGGCGCGCGTCGAGTTCGACGGCCTCGAGCTGTCCTTCCTGGGCGCGGGCGAGTTCTTGAGCGCCTGACGCTCCGTGACGTCGAAGACGCTTCCTTCGGGGAGTGGACGCGGCACACTCGATGACGACACCCGTCGTCTTGTGGAGCCGCCATGAAGAAGCTCGCCGTCCTCACCTCGGGTGGAGACTCGCCCGGCATGAACGCCGCGCTCCGCGCCATCACCAAGCTGGCGGCGTCGAAGGGCCTGCAGGTGTTCGGCGCGCTCGAGGGCTACGAGGGCTTGATGGACGGCACCTTTCGCGAGCTGACGAAGGTGCTCGGCGATGGGTCCGTCACCGTCGACGTCGAGGTCGACGCGGCCGGTGGGCAGGGCGGCACCATCATCGGCTCGGCGCGCAGCCTGCGCTTCCGCGAGCCTGAAGGGCGGGCCCAGGCCAACATGCAGATGGTGAAGCACGGGCTCGAGGGCCTCATCGTCATCGGCGGCAACGGCTCCCTCACCGGCGCGCACGTCTTCTCGGGCGAGTCGGGGCTGCCCGTCATCGGCATTCCCGGCTCCATCGACAACGACATCGGCTGTACCGCGCTCGCGCTCGGCGTCGACACGGCGCTCAACACCATCGTGCAGGCGTGCGACCACATCTCGGACACGGCGCGCGCCCACCGGCGGGCCTTCGTCGTCGAGGTGATGGGGCGTGACTGCGGGTACCTCGCCATGGCCAGCGCCATCGCGCTGGCGGCCGACGCCGTGCTCATTCGCGAGCAGGGCAAGAGCGAGGAGCAGCTCATCGCCGACCTCTCGAGCGTCATCCGCAGCGGCTACGCGCGCGGGAAGCGCCGCATCCTCGTCATCAAGGCCGAAGGGGTGCAGGTGCCGTGCACGCGCCTGGTCCGCCTCACCGAAGACGCGATGCGGGCCGACATGCCCAGCGTCGAGATTCGCGCCACCGTGCTGGGGCACGTCGTGCGGGGCGGCAACCCGAGCTACCAGGACCGCGCCATCGCCGGGCGCCTCGGCTTCGCGGCGGTGGGCTCGCTCTTGCGCGGGCACAGCGATGCCATGGTGGCCTGGCTCCCGCCGGTGCAGGGCGGAACGCCGACGGAAGATTCGTCGGTACAGCTCTTCTCGCTCGACCGCGTGCTGCAAGAGACCGCCGCCGTCATCGACGGCTCGAGCCCGGTGACGAAGCGGCGCCTGGCGCTGATGGAGAAGGCGTCGGGCGTGTTGGCGTTGTAGCGCGCGCTACCGGTTGACGGTGGCCGTCGCCACGCGCAGGGGCTCCGTCTCGGGCCCCTGGTACGCCATCAGCTTCGCGGCCGGCGGCGCCACGAGGAAGAACGACAGCCGCAGCTCCACGCGCACCACCGGCGGAGGCACCTGGAGCGTCACCTCGCGCGTCTCCCCTGGCGTGAGCCGTGAATCGCGCACCAGCTTCGCCGCGAAGGGCGCCAGCGAGGGCTTCCCCTCGGCGTCGACGTAGCCCTTGTTGAAGACGGCCTGCGGGTGCTCCTTCATCGGGTCGGCGGTGATGTTGCGGAACACCTCGTTGCCGCTGCCGTCGAAGCCGATGATGTCGAGGCGGGCGAGCCGTGCGGGGAAGCCCGTGGGGAAGCCATGCGAGGCGAGGTTCTCGAGCCGGGTGATGACGCGGTCGTTCTCGAACCGGCCCGACAGCGCGACGCTCTCGGCGAGGATGCCCGGCGTCTTCGTGCGCCAGGCGTGGTGCGGCCCGCGAAAGACGTGGCTGCGGTGCGTCGGGCGGCTCGAGACGGCACCAGCAGGCCCCTGCACCTCGGGGAGGTGACAGCTCACGCAGGTGCCCGCGGTGGGGAGCGTCTGGTGCTCGACGCCGGTCGAGCAGGTGGCGATGCCGGCCGCGTTCTTCTCTTCGCCGTGGCAGGCGAGGCAGAGCGTCTTCCCGTCGGCGAGCGCCGGCAGCGCGGGCCCGTTTCCATGCACCGGTGACACGCCGTTCTCCACATCGTGCGGGCCCCGGAACACCTTCGCGGGGCCCCACGTCAGCGCCTCGACGCCCTTCGCGTCACCGCCGAGGTGCACGTCGTCGAGCTGGTGGCAGGTGGCGCAGCTCACCCCCGTCTTCGCGGCCTTCGACTCGTGGTCGCTCAGGTCGCGCGGGTTGTGGCAGCGCGCGCAGTTGTTGGGAATCGCCTCGCCCTGTCGCTGGGTTCGCAGCGTGCGCATGTTTGCGTAGAGCGGGTCGCTCGCATGATGGGCGCGGGCGTGCTGGCTCTCCCGCCACTCGGCCACCACCTGGGCGTGGCAGCTCTCACAGGTGGAAGGGTCGTCGGCGTCGAGGGTGATGGACTTCGAGAGCGCGAGCGCCACCTCGTTCACCTGCACGGCCTTCGGCGGCGTGGCGGCGGTGCCAGTGGCCGTCGCGGCGCGCTCCGACGTGCACGCGGACAGGACGAAGATGACGGCGAGGGCGAGGCGGTGCATGGGACTCCCCTGACGAGAAGGCTGGCGGGCAGACCCGCCCAGGCGGGTGAGAGCGCACGCTGCCATCGCGAGATTCAGGCGTCGACGGCGTTATGGTGACGCCTCGATGAAGCTCCGCGTCGCCCAGCAGGTGAAGGACACCGAGGCCGAGGGGCCCGGGGTGCGGTACGCGGTGTGGGTCCAGGGGTGCACGATTCGGTGCGTCGGCTGCTGCAACCCCGAGATGTTCGTGCACGGGAAGGGGGGGCGCGAGGTCGAGGTCGAAGATCTGGCCCGCGACATCCTCTCGACGCCGGGCATCGAAGGCCTCTCGATGCTGGGTGGGGAGCCCTTCGAGCAGGCCGACGCCGTGGCGGCGCTGGCCCGGCTGGTGAAGGCCGGCGGCAAGACGGTGATGGTGTACAGCGGTTACACGCTCTCCGAACTCCAGGGGCAGGTGGCCTCTGGCGTGCCGGGGGTGCAGGCCCTGCTCGACGTGGCCGACCTGCTCCTCGATGGACGGTACGACGCGACGAAGCCCGAGACGGCGCGGCGTTGGGTCGGCTCGACCAACCAGGTGCTGCACTTCTTCTCGGACGCGTACCGGCCCGACGACCCACGCTTCTGGGCCGCCAACACGGTGGAGCTGCGGCTCGAGGGCGGCCAGCTCACCATCAACGGCTGGCCGGCGCCGGCGGACTTCCTGCGACGGCTGTTTCGACAGTCGGCGTAGAAGCCCCCGCCAGATTCTGAGACGCTCGCAGCACGCATGAGCCTCGCGCGCGTCACCCATGCCGAAGCCAGCCTCCTCACGCTCGCGCGCTGCGCGGTGGGCGCCGGCCCGGCGTCGGAGCTGACGCGGCTGCTGCTCGTAAGCGTCTCGCCACCGGCGAAGCTGGGCCCCACCTCGGCCGGCCTGCTGGAAGAGACGCTGGCCCGTGGCGTCGCGCACGCGTTGCTCGAAGAGGGCGGGTGGACCCGCGAAGTCACCGGCCGCCTGTGGGACGCGCCCCTGCCGCCGCTGCGCTTCTCGGCGAACGTGGTGCGGCTCCTCCAGTGGGCGCTCAAGCTGCCTTTGGCCGAGCCCGAGGTGAGCCGGCTCGAGCTGCAGGGGGCCTTGACGCCGGCCGAAGAGGTCTTCGCGGCGCTCCTCCTCGAGCGGGCCCGTGGCACCGCGGCCGAGGCGACGCTGATGCTGCAGCCGGAGCTTCGCCGCGCGCCCCTCGTCCAGCTCGTGCACGCCGCGCCGCTCGGTCGGGTGGGCGCGCTCGAGGTGAAGCCCGTCAGCCCCGAGCACCTGCCCTTCGTGCGCGGCCTCCTCGACCTGCTGGGAGACACCTGGCTCTCGGCCGAGCTGCTCAAACCCCAGCTGGCGCAGCCGAAGGTGCTGGCCTCGGTGGGCCGGGCGCAGGCGGCGGTGGCGGCGGCGTTCCTCGACGTCGTCGAACGTGCGCAGACCCGACACCTCGCGCGCTTCTTCGTCGACGCGGCAGCGGCCTGGCTCGTGGGGCACCAGGGCGCGGCCGACCTCGTTCAGCTCGACGCCGAAGCGCCGTTGCGAGAGCGCAGTGAGGCGCGGCGCGAGGCCGGGGCGCTGTGGCGCGTGGTGCAGCGCCTCGAGCAGTGGGACCAGCAGCACCGCGCCACGCGCTTCATCGACGACGGGTACGAGACGGCCCAGGCCCTGGTGAAGGACTGGGAGCGCCTGGGGCCCGCCGGCTTTCGCGCCGCGGAGCGGCTGGTGGCCGAGCTCGAAGGGCTGCCCACCTGACGACGATGGCGCGCGCGACCGACGGCGACGGCGTCGAGGTGCTGTGCGAGCAGTGGGGGCGTGCCTCGGGGCGCTGGTCGCTCGACGACGCCGCCTCGGCGCTCCACGACGAGTTCCATCGCCCGGTGCTCGTGCGCGAACGCGGTGAGTGGTTCCTCGCGTCGGGTTTCGTGAACGGCCGACGGGCCGGCCCGCGCGCTCTCGAGCTCGGCGACGTGCTCGAGCCTCACGCGCCCTTCTCGATGCACGGGCGCTGTTGGCGGGTCGCGGGGCGTGGCGATGCAGCGCTGCCGCCAGTGCCGGGGGTCGACGCGCCCGCCGAGGCGTGGCGGGTGTTCGAAGACGCGCTCCTCGAGCGTGGGTACGAGCCACCGTCGCGCGCGCGGGGCGCAGCAAGGCTGCGGTGGTTGGGGGCCGGGGCGCCGCTCGTCTCGAGTGGGGGGGTGCGGGTGAGCTTCGATGAGAACGGCTTCGTCGCGACCCTCACGCTCGACCACGCGGACTGGGCGCTGGTGGTGGGGCTGCTCCAGCCGGAGCCGCTCTTCGCGCGGGTGCGCGCGGTCGAGTTGGTGGGCGAGCTCCCGTCCGAGGCGGGAGACGAAGCGGGGCTTCGTGGGCAGGTGGCGTTGGCGCGGGAGGCGGGGGCCTTTCCGCTCCTGGCCCGGGTCTTCTCCGGCCGACACGTGGTCGAGGTCGAGGGCCCGGCCGTGCGCCTCGCTTTGCGGCAGGTGCCCGCGGTGGCGTGGGCCGAGCCGGCCGTGCTCGACGTCACGCACCAGGGCCACACCGAGCGTCACTGGCTGGGAACCGTCGACACCGTGTGGCGCGACGTCGACCGCGGGGTGACGCTGTTCCCGCCGGGGGTACCCGAGGCCATGCCGGTGATGGCGCGGCATCGCGGCCGGTGGGTCGTGCTCCCCGGTCGCGAGCCGTTCCTGACGGAGAACGTGACGGGCGCCCTGCGCCACGGGGACGCGTGGACCCTCGCCGACGGTACGGCGTTGCGGTTCCTCCAGTTCGCCGAGTGACCTGCTCGTGTCGTCGCGGCGAGGAGCCGAGACCTCGCCGTCAGAGGCGGATCGACGGCTGGCCCTGGGCGCCATCGACGATGACGTCGGTGCCGTTCACCCACGAGGCGCGGGGCGAGGCGAGGAAGGTGACGACGCTCGCCACCTCGTCGAGCGTGCCCATGCGCCCCCAGGGAAACTCGCGCTCGACGAAGCGCGCGATGACGTCGGGCATGGTGGTGGCTCGTTTGTGCCACGAGCCGCCCTCCCAGAGGATGCTGCCGGGACTGACGGTGTTGACCCGAATGCGCTGGGGCGCCAGCTCGCGCGCGAGCGAGGCGGCGAGCTGAATCTCGGCGGCCTTGGCGACGCCGTACTGGGCGCGTGGGCCGGGCCTCGAGCCCGAGATGCTGGCGATGATGACGACGCTGGCCCCGTCGCTCTTCGCGAGGTGCGGCGCCGCCGCCTGGATGACGCGCACGGCGTGCACCAGGTTCACCTCGAACGTCTTCACCCAGTCTTCGGGCCTGGTGTCGAGGAAGTTCCCCCCGAAGGTGCCGCCGACGTTGGCCACCACCACGTCGAGGCGCCCGAGCGCAGCGGCGGCTTCGCTCACGAAGCGCTCCACGCCACCGGCGTCGAGCAGGTCGACCTGGGTCCCATGCACCCGGCGGCCCGTCGCTGACAGCGCCGTCACCGCGTCGTCGAGCGTCTCGCGGGTGCGCCCACACACCGCCACGTCGCACCCTTCACGCGCGAGCGTGAGCGCCGTGTGCCGGCCGATGCCTCGCGTGCTGCCCGTCACCAGCGCGGCCCGTCCCGTCAGTCCGAGGTCCATGCGGCGCCGATAGCGCGCCGGCTTCGTTCGCAGAACCGGTTTCGAACGAGGCGAGCGCTGGCTCGAAGCCCGACGGGTCTCGCGTACGGAACCGCTGCGCCAGCGCCGTGAGGTTCGTCGCCGAGCTCGACAGGCGCGCAGCGGCGTCGGTCAGCTCCGAGGCCTGACCCGCCGTCGTCTGGGCGATGGCGTCACGCTGGAGCGAGGCGCGGTTGATCTCTTCGACGCCAGCCGACTGCTCCTTCGCCGCGGTCGCCAGCCGAGCCATGAGGCCCGACACCTCGCCGACGGCCTGCCCCGCTGACGCGAGGGAGCTCGAGCAGGTGTCGACGAGCTGGGCGCTCGAGGCGATCTGCTCGGCCGACCCCTGGATGAGCGCCCGAATCTGCTTCGCCGCCGCGGCCGAGCGTTGAGCGAGCTCGCGGACCTCGTGCGCGACGACGGCGAAGCCCCGGCCCGCCTCGCCGGCCCGCGCGGCCTCGACGGCGGCGTTGAGGGCCAGGAGGTTTGTCTGGAAGGCCATCTCGTCGACGGTGCCGACGATGTCACGCACCCTGGTGGACGAGGCGGCGAGCTCCTGCATCGCGCGCTGAGCCGACTGCATCACCTCGTTCGTCGAGTCTACGGCGCCCCGTGACTTCTCGGAGAGGGCGTTGGCGCGCTGGGCGATGTCGGCCGTCTGCTGGGCGTTGGCGGTGAGCTCTTCGAGTGACGCCGAGGTCTGCGCCGACGACGAGGCCTGCGTCGAGACGCCCTCCCGCAAGGACCCGCTGGTGCTGGCCAGCGCGGTGGACTCGGCCTCGACCTGACGCGAGACGCGCTGCACGCTCTCGATGGCGCTGGCCATGCCCGCGAGGGTCGTGCGCAGCGCCTCGTGCACGCGCGTCACCTCGTCCTGGGCGCGGTCGGCAGCGCGGGGCCGCAGGTCTCCGTTCGCGGCGGCGTCGAGCGAGGCCACCAGGCCTTCCAGGCGACGGGTGAGGTGGCCTCCGATGTGCCACCCGAGCGCCAGCGCGAGCAGCAGGCCCACCACCCCGGCGCTCAGGAGCGTCCACTTCAGCTGACGCACCTCGGCCGCCGCCGCTGAACGCTGGGTGGCTTCGACCTCGCCCGCGAGGCGCACGGCGCGGTCGACGGCCTGCTGGTGGTCGCGGAAGAGGCGCGCGAGCGGGCCACGGAGCAGCGCTTCGGCCTCGGCCCGCTGGCCCTCCTTCACGAGCGGGAAGAGCTGCTGTCGGCCCATGCCGAAGAGCTGTTTGCCTGGCGGCACGCTGTCGTCGTGGAGCGCCGACCGGAGCGCGCCAGCAGGCAGGTGCGCCGCCCAATGTCGCTCGCGAGCGTCGAACGCCGTCTCGAGCTCGGTCCAGCGGCGCTCCAGCGCGGGCACGGTCCCGACGTCTTCGGCCAGCACCGCCTGGTGGGCGACGAGCCACGCCTCGACGGCGAACAACGGCGGCGGCATCACGTCGGCCACGACGTCTTTCGTCTCGAGGACCCGGGTGTAGACGGAGTCCTCCACGCGCTCGGCCGTGCTCCGCCAGACGAGCCCGATGAAGCCCGCGAAGAGCGCGCCAAAGAGTACGAGCAGAGACGACACCTGCGCACGAAGTGACAACCCGGACATCGAAGGGCCTCCCGATTCCCGCCTTGAGCCCGATCAGCTCATGCAAGCGGCATGCAGCGGCGGGAGCCTCGTCAGGTGAGCCGTGGAGGTGGGTCACCGCGAGCCGCTGGGGTCATCAAGCCCCAGCTCGAGACCGCCGCGAGGGCGAGGGTGGGCCGAGGTTCGGCTGGCGCGCCTCGACCCGAGCCCCGCGCGACCGCTGCGCTACGGTGGCGTCGTGAGAGGCGTGTTCACCCTCGTGGTGGTGCTGAGCGCCTGTGCGCGCGCGCCGGTGGCCGTGCTGCCGCCAGTCGTGCCGCCCGCGCCGTCACCCCCGCCTGAGGCGCCGCGCGCACCCCCCGAGCGAGCCGCGTGGGACGGCGTGACGGCCCAGCCCGAGACGCTCGATGGGCTGACTCGTGGGGTGCTGCGCGACGCCGGGGTCCCGGAGGCCGACCGGCAGGTGTTCGTCGAGCCGTACTCGACGGTCGACGGCGTCTTCACGTTCCGCGGCGGGCCGACGCGCGCGGGCGGCGCCTTCGGGCGCGTTCCCCGAAACCCCGTGGCGCTCGAGTTGGTGTGGACGCACGTCACGAGTCGAAGCCGCGCGCCCTGGTTTGGCGGCGCCGGCTGGACAGGGCAACCCGCGCTCGTGCGCTGGCCCGCGGTGGTGCGCAACTCGATGCCGAAGCTGAAGGCCGAGGCGCGCCGCGATGGCTTCGTCGAGGTGCTGCAGGGGAGCCTCGACGGGCGCGTGCACTTCCTCGACCTCTCGACCGGCAAGCCCAGCCGGCCACCGCTCGTCACCGGCAACCCCATCAAGGGCAGCGTCTCGCTCGACCCGCGCGGCTACCCACTGCTCTTCGTCGGGCAGGGCATTCCCGAGAACGTGCCCATCGGCCTGCGCGTCTACGAGCTCATCGGGCACCGCGAGGTGTTCTTCCTGGCCGGGGCCGACCGCGACGCGCCGAGGCGCGAGTGGGGCGCCTTCGACTCGTCGGGGCTCCTCAACCGCGCCACCGACACGTACGTCGTCGGAGGTGAGAACGGGCTCATCTATCTGCTCAAGCTGCACACCGACTTCGACCCCATCGCGCTCACGCTCCAGGTGGCGCCCGAGGTGGTGCGGTACCGCTACAAGGAGCAGTCGTCGGGCCACTTCGGCGTCGAGAACTCGATGTCGGCGCTGGGGCCGCTCGCCTTCTTTGCCGACAACGGAGGCACCCTGCAGGCCATCGACCTGCGCTCGTTCACCCCGCTGTGGGCGTTCTCGGCCGGTGACGACACCGACGCGAGCCTGGCCCTCGACCTCTCGCTCGAGCGCCCGGCGCTCTTCACCGGCTGCGAAGTCGACAAGACGGGCCCTCGAGGCTTCTCGCACCTGCGGCGGCTCGATGCGCTGACGGGCGCGCTGGTGTGGACCAACTCGTTCGAGTGTCGTGGCGCGCTCACCCCGAAGAAGATCGACGCCGGCCTCTTCGCGACGCCGGCCATCGGCACCGGTGACGTCGCGTCGCTCGTGTTCTTCACCCTCGCGCGATGCCCCGGCCCCGAGGACGGCGTGCTGCTCGCGCTCGACAAGGCGACCGGCGCCGAGGTGTGGCGGCTCCCGCTCCCGCAGTACGCGTGGTCGACGCCGACGCTCGTGAAGGACGAGGACGGCACGAGCTATCTGCTCCAGGGCGGAATCGGTGGGCTGCTGCGCCTGGTGCACGCCGCCAGCGGGCGCGAGGTCGCGAGCCTCAAGCTGTCGGGCGACATCGAGGCGTCACCAGCCGTGTTCGACGACATGGTGGTGCTCGGCACGCGGAGCGACCGCGTTCACGGCATTCGCATCGTGGGAGCACCCCGCTGACTGGGCGCGGCTCACGAGAACCACGTGAAGCCCAGGCCCCGCGCCATCGCCGACGCGACGAAGGGGATGAGCACCATCAGCGCTACTTCGACCGAGTTCACCTGCGCGAGCCGGCCCGCCACTGACGTGTCGATGGGCCGGCCCCGGGCCTGGGCGATGCGCCACCGAATGAGCGTCACCATCGGCCACAGCTCGAGCAGCATGGCCGCGCCGACCAGCGCGAGCTTCACCAGGAACGAATGGCTGTTCAGGTAGAAGCCGGGGCCCTTCTCGAAGGGGCCGAAGGCCCGCGCCAGGCCCGTGCCGATGGACAGAATGGCGCTCACCCCCCACCAATTGTCGGCGAAGAAGACCGGCGCGACGCGGCCGGGGTCGGCCACCAGCGCACGAAGGGCCCGGCCGCGCGCGTAGACGGACGACACGCCGATCGCGAGCCCGAGCAGGTGAAGCGTCGACAGCAGCGCGGCGGACACCATGATGACCTCCAGGGACGACGCCGACTTGACGCTGTCAGGGCGGACTCTGCCCGGGCGACTTGACGCTGTCAATCCGCGGCTGAGGTCACTCGCCGGGCGGGCGGTTCAGCGACGCGGTGATGGCGCGCACGACGCTGCGAGGCGACAGCCGCAGCGACTGCATGGCCAGCAGGTTCATCCACCCGTGCACGGCCAGCACCTGGCCCTGCATCATCGCCTCGTAGGCGTCGTGCACCACGTCGTCGGCCTTCGCCACGCCGGGCCGCTGGAAGAGGCGGGTGCCGTCGTTGCCGGCGACCTTCGCGAACTCGGTCGCGGTCGCACCGGGGCAGCTCGCCGTCACCGTGACGCCAGAGCCAGCCAGCTCGTGCGCGAGCGCCTCGCTGAAGCTCACCACGAAGGCCTTGGTCGCGTAGTACGTCGCCATGAAGGGGCCCGGCTGAAAGCCGGCGGTCGAGGCGACGTTCAGCACGCGCCCATGCCCACGCGCGCGCATCGGGCCGACGAAGCGGTGACACAGCTCGAGCAGCGCCGCGCAGTTGACCTGCACCATCTCGAGCTCACGACCGACCTCGAGGTCCAGGAACGCGCCCGTCGAGCCGAAGCCGGCGTTGTTGACGAGGTACTCGACCTCGAGGCCCTTCGCCTGCACCGCGTCGAAGAGGGCCTTCGGCGTCTTCGGGTCCGCCAGGTCGAACGGCATAACGAAGGTGCGCACCTTGTGGAGCCGCAGCCGCTCGGCGAGCGCGTTCAGGCGGGCCTCGTTGCGTGCCACCAGGACGACGTCGTGCCCGTCGCGGGCGAAGCGGTGGGCGAACTGCTCTCCGAGTCCGGCGCTGGCGCCGGTGATGAGCGCGACGTGAGCCATGGAAGGTCCTCGTGCTGCGGGGAGCCCGGCCTTAGCAGAGCTGCCGCTACCTGACGCTCCCGCAGTCGAGGCCGCCGCCCATCACCCGCACCTTCACGTCGAGGGTGGCGCCCTCGCGCAGGCCGCGCCACCGCCCCTCGTCGAAGTCGCACGTCCATGCCTCGCCCTTCGGCCCGGTGAAGTTGACCGTGTACGTCTCGCGGCGGCTGCCTTCGCGCTCGCTGCCGACGCCGCTGCCCCCGCGCAGGCCTGACACCGTCGGCCACGCCGGCGCCTGCGCGAGCGCGCCGTGGGCCTCGACCTCGCGGGCCTTCTTCCAGCGGTCGACGGTGTAGCGGCAGTGCTCGTCGTAGACGGGCTCCTCCTTGTACTTCGGCGTGCACTCCTGCTTGCGCTCGAAGGTGCCGTCGCCGCGGTCGACGTTGCGTGTCTTGCAGGTCTCGCCGTCGGGCACCTTGTTGGTCGACCGCTGCTTCTTGCTGCGCGAGACGTCGTACGCGCCCGAGGGCAACGAGTCGCACCAGTCGGAGCCGCTCTCGGGGCCGAAGCGCTCGACGTCGATGACGCGGCGCCAGGTGTGCCCGGCGACGGTGGCCTTCGAGGGCTTCGTCCAGAACGTCGCCACGCCACACACGCCGCACAGCATGAGGGCCGCCGCGCCGACCGCCCAGGGCCAGCGCGCCTTCTTCGCCGGGGCCGGGGGCGCTGCCTTCGGGAGGTCGGCCGCGGCGCGACCATTCACCTGGTCGGCCAGGCGAGCCACCTTCCCCGAGCCGTCCATCGGCGAGCCGCAGTGCCGGCAGTGCTTCGCCTTCGCGCCGTTGGCGGTGGAGCACGCAGGGCAGACCGCATCGACGCCGTCGTACTCGGTGTTCGCGGCGACCTCTTCGCCCGGCTCAGGGAAGCGGCGACGCTTCGGGTCCTGCGGCGCGCCGCAGCTGGGGCAGTACCGGTTCGTCTTGCCGAGCAGGTTCTTCGTGTCGCAGTGCTCGCAGTCCCACAGCATCTCGAAGACGCCCTGCTTCGGCATGGCCGGCGCGTCGCCGACTTTTCCGCCGGTGAGGCGCCAGAGCTCTCCGGGGTCGAACGAGGTGGTGCCGCAGCCGTCGCAGAGGTCGAGCTCGATGCCCTTGAGGCGGAAGGCGGTGAGGCGCTTGCCACAGCTCGGGCACGTGCGGGCGGCCTGGTCTGCCGGGCGCGGCGCCGCCGCGTCGACCGCCGCTTTGACGTCGGGGAGCGGAATGCCAGCGACCTCGAAGAGCTGCTGCGTCACGCTCCAGTCGGCGAACGTCGCGCGGCAGGCCCCGCAGACCAGGCCAGCGCGGCCCGCGCCGAAGAGAGACGACTCGGACGACAGCGGCGCGCCACAGTTCGGACAAGACGATGAGGCCATTGACGAAAGTCTATCGCTCAACCGCCGGAGAGGTAGCTCCAGCCGCACGCCGGGCACCGCGGCTCGGCCCGGGGCATGGGCGCTCCGCAGGCGAGGCAGACGTCATCGGTCGCCGGCCGCTCCAGCTCGGCGACGATCTCGCGCGCCCTGGCTTCGTCGGCTTCGGCCACGTGCACCTTGATGCCCCCCACCGCGTTCGAGATGAGCGGGTCGGCCGACACGAGGAAGTGGTCGACGAGCCAGGCGTCGATGCCCGCCGCACCGAGCCCGAGCACGACCAGCTCGGCCTCGTGCCTGAACGTCACGGTCTTCACCGACACCCCGACGGTGTTCGTCATCCGCGTCCTCCGACGTCGAGCGGTCAGCTGCCCAGCGCCGTCACGTGCACCCGCGGCAGCGGCGCCGCCGGGAGCGCCGACTCGATGACGCGGCCCAGCCGCAGCAGCAGGTGCTCTTCGTACGGCCGCCCCATGAGCTGGAGCCCGACCGGCAGGCCCTGCGCGTCGAGGCCGACGGGCAGCGAGAGCGCGGGAAAGCCGGTGAGGTTCCCGATGCGGATGAAGCGCATCAGCTGGTCGACCACCGGCAGGTTCGACTCGCCGTCTGGCAGCGTCGCCTCGGGAATGGGCGGCGCCGTGCACGCCGTGGTGGGCGTCACCACCACGTCACAGGTCTTCATCTGCTCGAGCCACTCGCGCGTCAGCTTGGTCCGGTGCCGCATCGCGTGCACGTAGTCGCGCGCCGAGAAGTGGCCGCCGATGGCCAGGTTCGTGCGCGAGTCGAGGGCGAAGCGGGCCGAGTCGAGGAGCACCTCGTCGTGCATCGCCTCGCGCATCTCGGAGAGGATGATGACGGCGTGGCTCCACAGCACGAGGTTGAGGTCCGGTGGCGGCAGCTCCACCACCGTCGCGCCCGCGTCCGTCAGCACCTTCACGGCCTCGCGGCAGCGCGCCACCACGTCGGGCTCGGCGTCGTCGAACCACGGCCGGCACAGGCCGATGCGCAGCCCGGCGAGGGCGCCGCTCTCGTAGTCGGTCAGGTGGAGCGGCGGCTGGCGCAGCGAGACCGGGTCGTGCTCGTCGGGGCCGGCCACCAGCGCGTACGCGGCCGCGACGTCGTCGACGGTGCGCCCGAGGGGGCCGACGTGGCCCACGTTCCAGCAAAGCGGCGGCACGCCGGCCTCGCTGATGCGACCGAACGTCGCCTTGAGGCCCACCACGCCGCAGAGCGCCGCGGGAATTCGAATCGACCCGCCACCATCGGCCCCGATGGAGATGGGGCAGAGCCCGGCCGCCACCACTGCCGCCGACGCCGACGACGAGCCACCGGTGATGCGGGTGCGGTCCCACGGGTTGCGGGCGGGGCCGTGGTGCGGGTTGAGCCCGATGGGGTTGATGCCGATCTCATTCATGTTGGCCTTGCCGAGAATGAGCGCGCCGGCGGCCTTGAGGCGGGCGGCGACGGCCGAGTCGCGGGTGGCCACCTCGCTGCGAAACTTCGTGCCGAGGGTCGTGACGAAGCCCTCGAGGTCGACCTCGTCTTTGAGCACCACGGGCACACCGTCGAGGACCGAGCGCGGGGTGCCGGCGCGCCAGCGCTCCGTCGACGCTTCGGCCTCGGCCAGCACCTGCTCGGGCTTGCGCGAGATGAAGAAGTTCATGCGCTGGTCGCCGCCCTCGAGCCTCGAGATGGCCTCGTGGAGGCGCCGCACGGCGCGGGTCGGGTCGGTGAGGCCCGAGCGGTACGCGTCGCGAAAGGCGCGCGCGCTCTCGAGGCGACCCGCCGGAGGGGAGGGTGGCGCGTCGAGGGCGCGCGCCGCGAGCGCAGGCGCGGGTGCGCTCTCTTTCGGCTCGGGCCCGAACGGGAGCGGCACCTGAATCGGCGAAGCGGTGCCGGCGCTGGTGGTGCGAAAGCGCTCGATGCCCGAGTCGGTGACGAGCTTCTTGAGCAGCAGGGGGCCCAGCGCACTCTCGAGCGCTCCGACGAAGGCGCGCAGCGCCGGACCGCCGACCTTCGGCGCCTTGACGGGCTCTCTCGTGTATCCCATGGCGCCGCACCGTACCGTCGCGCCGCGGGCGCCCAAGCGAAAACGCGCCGTCAGGGGGCGCTGACGATGTCGGAGCCGTTGGTGACGATGAGGTTGAAGCGCGGGCCGAAGTCCCACACCGTCGAGGCCGTGTTGTCGAAGGCGACACTCATCACGCCGGGCTGGAGCGGGCGACGAATCACGCGCACGCCACCGACCGTGGTGCTGGGGAAGAAGAGGGTCCCCGCGGCGTCGAGCCGGCCCGTACAGAGCGGTGTGATGGCGATGCCCGTTGACGTGTAGTTGCCGAGGAACATCACCTGGCCGTTAAGGAAGAGCTGGTACAGCGAGCACGTCGGAGCGGTCTGCACCGCGAGGAAGCCCTGCGCGTTGACCCGGGTGAGCCGCGGCGTCGGGGTGAACGGCGCGCTGACCGGCGTGGTGGTGCCTGAGGGCGCGACCAGCACGAGGCCCGCGTCGCGGCTGACGAGCGCCGTTCCGCTGGGCGAGAAGGCGACGACGTTCTGGCCCGCCAGCGTCGGCAAGGCGGCCGAGCCCTCGAGCCAGTCTCCGTTCTGACACTGCGCCACCACGCTGCCAGAGGGCCGGAGCAGGAAGCGGGTAGGCGTCTGTGGACAGCTCGGCGTGACGTCCTGGTCGTTCTCGATGTTGGTCGGGTAGGCCCACCCGAAGCTGGTGAAGCCGAGCCGGTCAGGGACCGCTGCCATGATTCGTTGCGTGGTGGGGTGCCGGTAGATCAGCCCACCATCGGCGCGCAGCCACGCCTGGTTGCCGTCGAGGCCGTACGGCACGCCCACGAAGGGCCGCGTTCCAGCATCGACGTGAACGTAGGCGCCCTCGGCGAGGTTCTGGCTCAGCGTCCCGACCACCACGACGCCGTTGGTGTCCATGGGCGGCGCATGGAGCGGTCCGCCAGGGGAGCCGCCCGCGTTGCCACCCGAGGAGCCACCAGCCGATCCACCGGACGAGCCGCCACCAGAGCCACCGGACGAGCCGCCACCAGAGCCACCGGACGAGCCGCCACCAGAGCCGCCGGACGAGCCGCCACTGGAGCCGCCGGACGAGCCGCCACCGGAGCCGCCGGACGAGCCGCCACTGGAGCCGCCGGACGAGCCGCCACCAGAGCCGGCGGACGAGCCGCCACCAGAGCCGCCGGACGAGCCGCCACTGGAGCCACCGGACGAGCCGCCACCAGAGCCACCGGACGAGCCGCCACCGGAGCCACCGGACGAGCCGCCACCGGAGCCACCGGACGAGCCGCCACCGGAGCCACCGGACGAGCCGCCACCGGAGCCGCCACCCGCGGAGCCACCGGCGCTTCCACCCGCGGAGCCCCCCGCGCTCCCACCCGCCGAGCCGCCGTCCGACGACGGAGAAGACCCGACCGTCAGGCGAACTTCGCTCTCGACCGCCTTGCCCTCATGGAGCCAGCTCGCGGTGATCGTCACGCGTGGCGCGCAGTCAGGCTCCTCGGCGATGACGCAGCCGAACGTCTCGCGGGCGGTCCCGAACTCATCGACCATGACGGTGCGGGCCGTCGAGAGGGTCCCCGCCGACGATGCCAGCCGGACCGAGCCGGTGCCGATGACGCCGGGCCGGCGATACGCCGTCACGGTGATGGTCGCGGTCTGCCCGCGCCCATCGAGCGTCCTCGGCTGTGCCACCAGCTCCAGGAACGGGTCGTCGACGGGTTGGCAGGCCAGCACCGGAAGCGCGGACAGGGCGAGGAGTCGACGAAACATTCCCCGGAGGATAGCCCCCCGGAGCGGCGCGCGAACATGTCAGACTCCTACGCCGTGCATCCCATCGAGGCGGAGTTCCTCTCGGGCGAGGCGCTGTACCGTCGCGTCGTCCTCGAGCGCATGGCGAAGGCGCGCGAGTCGGTGCTCATCGCCACCGCCAACGTCAAGGCCATGTTGGTGGAGCTCGACGGCGACTTCCGGCCCGTGGCCGACCTGTTCGCGGCGCTCGCGAAGCGGGGCGTGACGGTGCGGGTGCTCCACGCCGAGCTCCCCTCGCGGCCCTTCCGTGCGGCGTTCGACCGGCACGAGCGGCTCGTTCGTGACGGCGGCGCCGGTGGCGCGCGCATGGAGCTCAAGCTGTGCCCGCGGGTGCACTTCAAGGCGGTGCTCGTCGACGGCGCGTGGCTCTACGTCGGCAGCGCCAATCTCACCGGCGCAGGGCTGGGCGCGAAGCACGCCGACGCGCGCAACTTCGAGGTGGGCTTCTCGACCGAAGACTTCGACACCATCGACCGGGTGAGCGCGCTCTTCGACGCGGTGTGGAGCGGCGCCTCGTGCCGCACCTGCCGGCTCTTCGACGTGTGCCCCGACCCCATCGGAGAAGGCCCCAGGCTGCCGACCCGCACGCGGAGCCGTGGCTCGTCGGGCATCGTGCTGGGCCGCGCCCGGCGGCTGGGGAGGGCCCGATGATCGACGCCCTCATCCTCGACCTCGGCAACGTGCTGGCGTTCCACGACAACGAGAAGCTGTTCGACGAGATGGCGAAGGCGTTCGGCACCACCCGCGAGGCGATGCGCGCGCGGCTCGATGGCGGGCTGTGGGACCGGGTGAACCGTGGGCTGCTCCCGGGAGACGCGCTGCGCCTCGAGCTCGTCGAGCGGCTCGGCCGAACCCTCACGCCTGAGGCCTGGTTCGCGCTGTGGAACTGTCACTTCACGCTCCACCACGAGATGGTGCGCACCGTCGAGCACCTGGTGGGGCGGGTTCGCCTCGTGCTGCTCTCGAACACGCACGACCAGCACGTCGCGTGGCTGCGGCCGCGGCTGCCGGTGCTCGAGCGCTTCGACGGCCTGGTGCTCTCGTACGAGGTCGGCCACGTGAAGCCCGAGCCGGCCATCTACGAGCGCGCGCTCGCGCTGGCGAAGGTGCCTCCGTCGCGGGCTGTCTTCTTCGATGACGTCGCCCGCTACGCCGACGCCGCGACTGGCCTCGGGATGCACGGGCGCGTCTTCACCACCGAGCCCGCCTTCCGGGAGCAGCTCGCCGCGTTGAGGCCCGATCTCATCGGGTAGTCCGCGAGCGCGCGGGTCGTCGCGAGGCCCGCATTTCACCGCCACGCCGCACGCGCCGAAAGGCCCTGGGTGCGTCGTCGATCTCATCGTGAGGACGGACACGTGGACTCCACTCGGCTTCTCACCGGCTGAGAGACGCCCCAACGACCGGCACATAGGGCCGCCCTCCGCGCGGCGCGCGGCTTGCTCAATGCACCTCGTGCGGAGCGTCACGTCGGCGCTCGCGGCAACGAGGGGTGGACACATGCTGGCGCGGGTGCGGTCGGGGGCCCTGGTGGGCATCGAGGCGGTGGTGGTCGAGGTCGAGGTCGACATGGCGCTGGGCCTGCCGTTCTTCAACGTCGTGGGGCTGCCCGACGGCGCGGTGAAGGAGAGCAAGGTGCGGGTGGTGTCGGCGCTCAAGAACTGCGGCTTCGTGCTGCCGCAGAAGCGCATCACGGTGAACCTGGCGCCGGCCGACCTGAAGAAGGAAGGCCCGTTGTTCGAGCTGCCCATCGCGCTCGGCGTGCTCGCCGCGGGAGGTCTGCTCGCACCCGAGGCCCTCGACGGGCTGCTGTTCGGCGGAGAGCTGTCACTCGACGGCGCGCTCAAGCCGGTGCGTGGCGTGCTGCCCCTGGCCATGGCGGCGCGCGACGCCGGTTTTCGGGGCGTGATGGTGCCGCGCGAGAACGCCGCCGAGGCCGCGCTCGTCGAGGGCATTCACGTGTATGCGGTCGAGACCATCGGCGAGGCCGTCGCGCACCTGGCGGGTGAAGCGCTCCTGCCGGCGTTCCAGCGCACGCCCGACGCCCAGGTGCGGCGGCCCGAGCACGTGCTCGACATGGCCGACGTGCGCGGTCAGGACGAGGTGAAGGACGCCTTCGAGCTCGCCGCGGCGGGGGCGCACAACGTGTTGGTGTGCGGGCCTCCGGGGAGCGGCAAGACGATGCTCGCGCGGCGGCTCCCGACGATTCTGCCACCGATGCGCTTCGACGAGGCGCTCGACGTCACCCGCATCTACTCGGTGCTGGGCCTCGTGCCGCCCGACGCGGCCCTCATTCGCGAGCGGCCCTTCCGCGCGCCTCACCACACCATCAGCGACGCTGGCCTCGTCGGCGGTGGGCCCCAGGCGCGGCCAGGCGAGCTGTCGATGGCGCACCGGGGCGTGCTGTTCCTCGACGAGCTGCCCGAGTTCCGCCGGCACGTACTCGAGGTGCTGCGGCAGCCGCTGGAAGAGGGCGTCATTCGCCTGGCGCGCGCCAACCAGCACGTGAGCTACCCGTGCGAGGTGATGCTGGTGGCGGCGATGAACCCGTGCCCGTGCGGCTACTTCAACGTGGCGGGCCGCCAGTGCGAGTGCCCGCGCAGCCGCGTGCTCGACTACCACGCGCGCATCTCGGGCCCGCTGCTCGACCGCATCGACATCATGCTGCAGTCCCGGCCCGTCGAGGTGGCCACCATGACCGAGCTGTCGTCGCGGCGCAGGCCGTCGGCGTGGTTTCGCGACCGGGTGGAAGAGGCGCGGCGGCGTCAGGCGCACCGCTTCGTCGACACGCCGGGCATCCTCACCAACGCGCAGATGACGCCGCAGCAGCTCGCCCGGTTCTGCGCGCTCGGCCCCGTGCAGAAGAAGCTGCTCGAGCGCGCGGTGCGGGGCTACGGCCTGTCTGCGCGCGCGCACGACCGCATTCTCAAGCTGGCGCGCACCCGCGCAGACCTCGAGGGGCACGACGTCATCCACGAGACCGACCTCGCCTTCGCCATCTCGTGCCGCGCGATGGACGGCCGCGCCTGGCTCTCTCCGCTGGGCACCACGCCCGAAGAGCTCGCGCGGCGTCGTCGGCCCCAGGCGCCTTCCACCTGAGTTGCATGAGGTGCAACCGCGGTCGCAGGCCCACGAGCCCCGGCGGCGGCCAAGCCCGCGTCACGACGTGCGTCACCGACTGGCGCGTGCCTTGCGAAGGCCCCGGGGCATGACCACTTCACCGCTGACCCGCCGCTCGTTGTTCGTGCTGCTCCTCGCGCTCCCGCTGCTCACGGGCGCCGCTGGCCGGGGGTGCGGCGGCGAAGACTCGTCCGTCGTGCGCCAGGACCGCATCTTTACCCAGTACTGGCTGTACTACGACGCCAACACCGACGTGACGTACGCGCGCGCGACGTTCCGCCTCGGCAATGCCCTCGGCACGCTGCTGGAGCTGAACGACCCGGCGAAGGTGACGTTCAACGAGAAGGCGCTCTCGTACGTCGACGTACCCGGCTGGCACGAGGCGCAGTTCCCCGGGAAGGTGACGGGCACCTTCGTCTACACGAACGTCGATGGGCAGCGCTTCTCGGTGCCGGTGAGCGCCATTCCCGACGTGAGCGTGCCGGCGATGCTCAGCATCCCCGCGGGCCAGGCCTTCACCTTCGCGTGGCAGGGGCCGGCGATCGCCCGCGAGGAGCGCCTCGAGGTCATCGTCACCGGCGAGAACAAGCTCGACTTCAGCGTCATCGACCAGCGCGGCGTGGGCGCCACCGATGTGGTGATTCCGGCCGACAAGACGCGCCGCTTCAACGCCATGGGCTGGCTCGGCGTGCGCCGCACCCAGGAGTCCGCGCCGATGCAGGCGCCCGACGCGGGCGGCATGGTGTGGTCGACGATGCAGCCGAAGGACGCGCGCGTGCAGTGGGGCTCGTCGGCCGATGGCGGCCTGCCCTGAGAAGGGGCCGAGCGTGAGGGCCTCTGGGCTGGTCACGGACTCCGTGGCCAGCCCGTTTCGTTTCAGCGCGGCCCGAAGGACGACAGCGCGAAGAACGCCCGAATCTTGTCGTTCGTCTCACGCAGCCGCGCCGACAGGGTGCGCACGAACGTCCACAGCAGCACCGAGGCGAGCTCCTTGTCGGTGAACATCACCTGGTCGAGCTTGTCGCGGGACAGCTCGTAGAGCTCGCAGCTCGTGTGCGCGATGGCGTCGGCGCTCCGCGGGCCGTCTTCGATGAGCGACATCTCGCCGAAGTACTGGCCCTTCTCGAGAATCGCGAGGGCCTCTTCGCCGATGCCCGGCACCATCTTCGAGATGCGCACCTTGCCGTCGGTGATGAGGAACATCGACTGGCCAGCTTCTCCTTCGCGGAAGATGTGCGAGGAACCCGGGAACTCGACCTTCTTGAGCGCCGCCATGAGCTTGCGCAGCTGCGCCGACGTCAGGCCCTCGAACAGCGGCACTTTCCTCAAGAATTCGACGTCCATTCAGGTGGGTTCGTAGCAGACTTGAAACCGTTGTCCGCATTTGCGCATCTCAAGCCCCGCGCAGGCCTCACCCCCTTCTGGAGTCACCGTGGACACCAACAAAGTCACCATCATCGGCTCAGGCCCCGCGGGGTACACCGCGGCCATCTACGCGGCGCGCGCCGGGCTCAAGCCAGTCATGTTCGCGGGCGGCCCCTCGGAGCACGACGCCCGCCGCGTGCCCGGCGGCCAGCTGATGATCACCACCGACGTCGAGAACTACCCGGGCTTCCCCGAGGCCGTCACGGGCCCCGAGCTCATGGAGCGCTTCCAGAAGCAGGCCGAGCGCTTCGGCACCGTCATTCACTTCGAGAACGTGCTCTCGGTGGACTGGTCGAAGCGCCCCTTCCACATCAAGGGCGAGTCGAAGCAGTGCCTGTCGGACAGCGTCATCATCGCGACCGGCGCCTCGGCCAAGTGGCTCAACACGAAGGGCGAGAACGAGTTCATGAACCGCGGCGTGTCGGCCTGCGCCACCTGTGACGGGTTCTTCTTCAAGAACCTCGACGTCATCGTGGTGGGCGGCGGCGACACCGCGATGGAAGAGGCGACCTACTTGTCGAAGCTCTGCAGCTCGGTCACCGTCGTGCACCGCCGCGACTCGCTGCGCGCCTCGAAGATCATGCAGGAGCGCGCGCTCAACAACCCGAAGATCAAGTTCGTGTGGGACTCGGCCATCGAAGAGATCGTCGGCGACGCGAAGGGCGTCACCGGCGCCATCGTGAAGAACCTGAAGACGGGCGACATGAAGAAGCTCGACGCGAAGGGCGTGTTCGTCGCCATCGGCCACAAGCCGGCGACTGAGATCTTCGAGAAGACGCTGAAGCTCCAGGACAACGGCTATCTGTGGGTGCAGCCCGGCACCGCGAAGACGAGCGTCGAGGGCGTGTTCGCCTGCGGCGACGTGATGGACGCGACGTACCGCCAGGCCGTCACCGCGGCGGGGACCGGGTGCATGGCGGCCATCGAGGCCGAGCGGTGGATGATCGAGAAGGGCCTCTGACCGTCAGGTCAGAAGGCCTCGAAGCACGCGGGCGTGAGGGCCTCGCTCAGCGAGAAGCACTGAACGAAGGCCGAGGCCGCGGCGGTCTCATTGCCCGGCGCGCAGACCGGCGCCGCCTCGAGGCACGTGGCGATCTGGTTGAGCACCATGCGATCGGCCGTCGTGCAGATGTTCCACGCCGAAACGCACTGGTTGAAGTCGAAGCTCGGCGTGATGTTGGTGCCCGACGCCGGGCAGTTCGGTCGGCCCGCGAAGAACCGGGTTCCCGCGTTGCCGAGGCGGGTGCAGTAGGCCGAGGCGTTGGGGGAGCTGCCACCGCCGGCCGACCCGCCGCCCACCGCAGGGCCGCCGCTCGAGCCACCGGCAGTGCCTCCGCCAGCTGCCGAGCCGCCGCCGGCCGCGCCACCACCGACCGCCAGGCCGCCGCCAACCGCCGAGCCACCGCCTGCCGAGCCACCACCCGCCGAGCCGCCTCCAGCCGTGCCCCCGCCCGCGCTGCCGGCTCCGGCCGAGCCCGCGCCCGCGCCGATGTTCTGCTGGCAGGTGCCGCTCGAGCACACGGACGTCACCCCACACGAGGTGCACATCGCGCCGCGCTGGCCGCAGGCGGATGAGCTGTTGCCGGGGGCGCAGATTCCGGCGGTGTCACAGCAGCCCAACGGGCACGTCTGGGCGTTGCAGGGAGGCCGGCCACCGCAGGCGCTGGCGACGATGAAGCCGAGGAACAGTCCGACCGAGACGATGAAGGAGAGGCGCATGATGTGAGCGTCTGCCACGTCCCGGTGCGGGTGGCGAGGACCAGCACGCACCCGTCGCTGGCAGCTGTCTACGCGTGGCGGCGAATGGCCTTCACCGTCACCTCATCGCGGTCGTGGTACAGCTGCCGCAACGTCACGTCGCTCCAGCCGCCAGCCTCGAGCGCCGCGCGGGCACGCACCAGCGTCGGCAGCTTGTCCTTCATCGGCAGCTTCAGGTTCGCCACGAGCTGCCGCGCCCACCGGTTTCGCGCCCACTTCGCGAGCAGCTGCGCCACTTCGAGCGGCCGCCACGCCATGTCGCAGAACAGCCAGTCGCACGGCTCGTCGGGCGCGAACGAAAACGCGCTCTGGTGGAAGTGTTTCACCCGCCCGTGCGAAGCGAGGTCGGGCGCGAGCAGGCCCGTGTCGACGCTCCACACCCGCGCGCCGCGCTCGACGAGCCGCCGGGTCCACCCGCCGGGCGCCGAGCCCAGGTCGACGCAGACATCACCTTTTCCCGGAGCCACGCCCACCCACTCGAGCGCTTCGTCGAGCTTCATCGCCGCGCGCGAAGGCGCCTCGGCGGTGCGCTTCATGCGGGCCCGGCCTCCCGCGGCCAGCGACAGCGCCTCGCGCGCAGGCACCACGCCCACCGCTGCCGTGTGCGGCGCCACCAGACAGACCTGGCCCAGGCCTGCGCCCGACTCGAAGGCGCTCCACGGCGTAGAGGGGTCGTTCTGCCCCTCGCGCAGCGCGGCGATGGTTGACTCCCACGCCACGCACTCGCCCGCGCGTGCGTTGCCGGCCTGCGTGTCGGGCACCCACACCTGCACCTTGAGCCGGCGAGGCCCCAGCACCTGCGCGGCCTCTTGCGGTGTCGCTACCACTGCGTCGACGCGGAACACCATGCGCGCGAACGTCGGCATCACGCGCGGCAGCTTCTCGCTCTGCACCAGCCCGGCCGACAGCAGCGTGACGGACGTCTTGTGCCAGCACAGCTCCTCGAAGAGCGGGCCCTCGAAGCCTTCCCGGCACGTCCACAGGAAGGTGCCCGGCGTCGGCAAGAGCGTCTTCGCCGGCAGTGGAGGCACCCTCACCCGCGCGGGCAGCTGCACCGGCGGTGGCGGAGCCCTGGGTTCCTTCGGCGGGGGGCGGCGCTCCTTGCGGAGCTTGTGGTGTCCCTTGCGCATGACTCACACCACCCGCGCGGCCAGCACGTCTTGCACGTCGACGAGGCCCACCGGCCGGCCCCGCGCGTCCACCACCGGGAGCTGGTCGACCTTCGTCTCGCGCATGATGGCGGCGGCTGACAGGACGAGCTCGTCGGGGCCGATGGTCCGCGGCCGCTTCGCCATCACCGTCGACACCGCCGCGTCGAGCGCCAGCGTGCCCCGCTCGGCCAGCCTTCGGAAGTCACCGTCGGTGAAGATGCCCACCAGCCGGCCCTTCACGTCGACGACGTTGGTCGCGCCTGGGCGGCCCGGTGTGTTCGTCATCACCACCAGCGCGTCGCTGACGCGGGCGCTCGCCTTCACCAGCGGGTTCGCCTCTCCGCTGCGCATCACCTCGCGCACCTTCAGCACGCTGCGGCCGAGCTTCCCGCCCGGGTGGAAGAGCGCGTAGCGGTCGGGGGTGAGCTCGCGCCGCCAGGCCAGCGTCATCGCCAGCGCGTCACACAGCGCGTGGAGCGCCGCCGAGCTCGCCGTGGGCACCAGCCCGATGGGGCACGCCTCGTCGATGGCGCCGATGTCGAGCACCACGTCGGAGCCCTTCGCCAGCGGCGACTTCGGGTCCGACGTGAGCGCCACGATGGTGACGCGCTGCCGCTTGAGCGGCACGAGGAGGCGCAGAATCTCTTCCGTCGTGCCCGAGTTCGACAGCGCCACCACCACGTCGCCCGAGACGACGCGGCCCAGGTCTCCGTGCGCGGCCTCGGCCGGGTGCAGGTAGAGCGAGGGCACGCCGGTCGACGCGAGCGTGGCCGAGAGCTTCTGGGCGATGAAGCCGGGCTTGCCGATGCCGGTGGTGATGATCCGCCCGCTGCACGCGTGGAGCGCCTCCACCGCCGCGAGGAACGTGCCGTCGAGCCTCGATGACAGCGAGGTCACGGCGCGCGCCTCGGCGGCCAGCACCGTGCGGGCCCAGGCGAGCTGCGCCTTCGCGGTGGAACGTCTGGGAGGCCTCGCCATGCGAGCGGCGCCTCTACACCCGTCATTCCCTTGCCGCCACAGTGGGTGTTAGGAGGCGCGCCCGCCGAACTCGTCAAGCTTCGAGGAGTCACCGCCGTGTCGACGACCGATGCCGTGAAGGAACCAGACACCCTCGCCGAGGCGCTCCTCGGCAAGGAGCTGCTCAACCAGCCCGCGCTCGCGAAGTTCCGCGCCTGGCCGGCGGCGATGCGGGCCGCGCTGGTGGCCGCGCTGCTGGGCTGCCTCGTGCTCCTGCCCTACCTGGGCGCGGTCGGCCTGTGGGACCCCTGGGAGACGCACTACGGCGAGGTCGCCCGCGAGATGGTGCAGCGCAACGACTACGTGCACCCGTACTGGGAGAACGCCTGGTTCTTCTCGAAGCCCGTCTTCACCATGTGGATGATGGCGACCGGCATGCAGGGCGCCGATGGCGGGCCCATCGCGGCGCTCGGCGTGGGCGGCGTGCTGCTGGCGCTGGGGCTCGCGCTCTTCCTCGGCAAGGTGCAGGGCGCCTCGCAGCTCAAGGAGTTCTGGGGCGCGGTGTTCTCGCTCCCCGGCGTCGTGCTGGTGCTCCTCGGCGTGTACGGCTTCATCGTGTCGAGCCCGTGGAAGTTCGCGAAGATCTCGGGCGGCGACGGCGCGCTGCCGTTGTTCACCGAGTGGGGCTTCCGGCTGCCGTTCGCGACGTTCTCCATCGTCGCGCTGTCGTTGCTCACCTACGCACTCGCGCGCCTCGTCAGCCCGCGGGCCGGCCTCGCCACGGCGGTGGTGCTGGTGACGATGCCGCTCTACTTCCTCATCTCGCGGCAGGCCGTCACCGACACGCCCTTCGTCTCGGCGCTCATCTCGGGCATGGCGTGCACGCTGGTGGCGCTGCTGGACAAGGACACGAAGTTCCGCAGCGAGTGGTGGTACGCGGCGTACGTCTTCTTCGCCATCGCCACGTTGGCGAAGGGCCTGCTGGGCTTCGGCATTCCGATGGTGGTGATGGCGCTGCTGGCGGCCATCTGGCTCGCCTGGGCGCCCGAGGGCACGCCGCAGCACTTCAGGCTCGGCGCGCACCTGCAGTGGGCCATGAAGTACGCGCTCCAGCCGGTCGGCATCGCGCTGGCCGCGGGCTTCGCGGCGGGCGTCGTCGCGTACACCATCGGTGAGTCGCAGCGCACGGTGTTCATGGCGGTGCCGCTGCGCGAGAACAACCAGCCGATGATCTCGGCCGCCACGTGGCTGGGCATCATGTGGGGCTCGCTCGTCTTCTGGGCGACGGCCACCGTGCTGCTCGGCCGGGTGCTCCCGAAGGTGATCGAGCGGCCGCCCGCCCTGTTCGCCCTCATGTGGGAGATGCGGCTCGGCACCGGGCTGTTGCTGTTCCTCGCCGTGTGCCTGCCCTGGTACTACCGCATGTTCACCTTCGGCTCGGTCGACGACGAAGGGAAGCTGTTCTGGTACCGCTTCATCATTCACGACCACTTCGCGCGGCTCGGCGCGGGCGTGCACACGACGACGCCCGGTGGTGACTTCACCTACTTCATCCTCCAGGGCGGCTACGCCGCGTTCCCGTGGGTGCTGCTGGTGCCGGGCGCGTTCGCGATGGTGGGTCGCCTCAAGCTGCGCGGTGCGAAGGCGATCGACGTCGTCGGCCTCATGGCGGTGCTCTGGTTCGCCGTGGCGTGGGGCATCGTCGGCCTCTCGGCCACCAAGTTCCACCACTACGTGCTGCCGCTGTTGCCCCCGATGGCGATTCTCATGGGCATGTTCATCGACCGCGTCTGGGAAGATGGCATCGAGCAGCACGCGATGGTGATTCTGCTGGGGCTGCCCTTCGCGTTGATCGTCGGGAAGGACCTGTCGGGCACGCCCAAGAACTTCACCGACCTGTTCGTCTACAACTACGACCGCCCGTACCCGCAGTTCCTCATGGACCGGCCGATCCTCGGCACCACGCCCCTGAAGTCGGTGATGGGCTACGGCTTCCTCATCGGAGGCCTCGTGGCGGGCGCCTTCGCCTTCTGGCGCTCGCGCGTCTCGATGTTCACCGCCGGCCTCGCCACCGCGCTCGTCTTCGCGCTGTGGTTCAACTGGGGCCACTGGGTCGACCTCTCGCACCACTGGACGCAGCGCGATCAGTTCTGGCGCTACTACACGAACCGACGGCCGGGAGAGCCCATCGCCGCGTTCCTCATGAACTGGCGCGGCGAGACCTTCTACTCGCGCAACACCGTCAAGCAGATCAAGGACAACGCGAACGTCGGCATGTACAACTACGCGCAGCAGCCCGGCCGGAAGTGGGCGCTCGTCGAGCACCCGCGCCTCGGCATCCTCAAGGGCGCGGTGGGCGCCGACAAGACGGTCACGCAGATCGACAAGGACCTGAACAACAAATTCGTCCTCGTCACCATCGAGTGAGGGATTGCGCGCGCCACCTGGCGCGTTGTCCGCAGCCCGCATGCACGGCATTCGCGTCGAAGGGCTCGAGAAACGGTTCGGCGCGCGGCTCGCCGTGAGCGGCCTCACCTTCGAGGTGAAGCCGGGCGAGGTGTTCGGCCTCCTCGGGCCCAACGGCGCGGGGAAGACGACGACGGTCCGCATGTTGACGGGCCTGCTTCAGCCGTCGGCGGGGCGCGCGTCGGTGTGTGGCGTCGAGCTGCCGCTGAGAGACGACGGCGTGATGCTGCGCCGCAAGGTAGGCCTGTTGACGGAGCAGCCCGGCCTCTACGACCGCCTCACCGCGCGCGAGAACCTCGAGTTCTTCATTCGTCTCAACGAGGTCGACTGGACTTCGGCCTGGGCGCTTGCGCGGGGCCTGCTGGAGCGCTTCGGCCTGGGCGGCCGTGAAGACGAGCCGGTGGGCGGGTTCTCGAAGGGCATGCGGCAGAAGCTGGCCATCGTGCGCGCGCTGGTGCACTCGCCCGAGGTGGTGTTCCTCGACGAGCCGACCTCGGGCCTCGACCCGCTGTCCGGCCGGGTGGTGCGCGACGCCATCGCCGAGCTCGCGCGGGAAGGCCGCACCATGGTGCTGTGCAGCCACAACCTGCCCGAGGTCGAGCGGCTCTGCTCGCGGGTGGCCGTGGTGAAGAGCACCCTGCGCACGGTGGCGAGCCTCACCGAGCTGCGCCGCGAGGGCCTCGCGCTCGACGTGCTGGTCGAAGGTGAGGGGGCGGCGTGGGTGAGGGCCCTCGACGCGCTGCCGTTCCGCGTCGTCGCCCAGCCCGAGGGCAGCCGGCTCCGAGTCCTCCTCGACTCGGAGGCGCAGGCGCCCGACGTCATCACCTGCGTCGTCACCGCCGGGGCCCGCGTGACGGCCGCTCACCGCGCCGCGAGACCGCTCGAAGAGGCCTACCTCGAGCTCGTGCGGGAAGAGGCCGAGGCCCCATGAGCTTCAGCGTCGCCCGCGCGCTCGCCATCTTCCGCAAGGACGTGCTCGAGCTGCGCAAGAACCGGGGGCTGGTCTGGTCGATGCTGACGCTCCCGCTCGTCATCGTCGTCACGCCGCTCGGCGTCGTCTGGGCCTACGTGCGCAACCCCACCGACTCGGGCGTGAAGGCGCTCGCGCTCTATTACGATCTGTCCGTCGACCTCTCGAACGCGGCCCGCTTCCTCGTCGACAAGGTGCTGGCCGACTGGTTCACCATCTACCTGGTGATGCCGGTCTTCGTGCCCATTCTCATCTCGTCGCACGCGGTGGCCGGCGAGAAGGAGAAGCGCACGCTCGAGCCGCTGCTCGCCTCTCCCGTGACGCCGCTCGAGCTCGTCGTCGGCAAGTCGCTCGCGTCGCTGGTGCCGTCGGTGGCGGTCTGCCTGCTGGCCTTCTCGCTCTTGTGCGTCGGCGTCGACGTGGTGGCCTGGCCGCTGGCGCACGAGCTGGTGCTGCCCAACCGCATGTGGGCCTTCGGGGTGCTCGTCATCGCGCCCCTCTTCGCGTTCTTTGGCAACGGCGTGGCGGTGCTCATCAGCGCCCGGGTCGGAGACTCGCGGCTCGCGCAGCAGCTCTCCGGCCTCATGGTGCTGCCCCTCGTCGGGCTGGCCGCCGGGCAGTTCGCCGGCTGGCTCAAGGCGGGCCTGGGGTACTACGCCCTCATCGGCGCGCTGGTGTTGTGCCTCGACGTGGCCATCGTCGTCGCGGCCCGCCGGCTGTTCGACCGTGAGCGCCTGATGTCGCGCTGGGGCTGAAGAACGCTTGTCAGCCCGCGTCGGTGGCGCTTTGACCCGGTTTGCGTCGCATGGCCCACATGCCTCGCCGGTGTCTCGCCACTTCATCCGGCGGGCGTTGGCGCTGGATCACCGCGACATCGTCGCTGGGGTGATCAGCGGGCAACGAGTCGGACGGTGCCAGTGCTGGGGTCGTCCGCGTTCTGGCGTTGGTGCTGGTATCCCACGGCGAGGAGCGTGCCATCGGCGCTGATTGCCAGTGCGACCGCTCGGGTGGGTCTCGATTCAACGCCCACGAGGGGCCTGCCCGCAATCCACTCAATCCCTTGCCGCTGATAGACGGACACGGCGCCGTCGAACCAGGTTGCCACTGCGAGCGTGGTACCGTCTGCGCTCAGGCTGACGCGGCTCCCAAACTTCGTGTTGGGTCTCGATGGCTCCAGACGGGTCTCTTGCTTCCAGGTCGTGTCTGTCGAGTGAAACACGTGGACAGCGCCGGCGTTGTCTTGTGCGCCCTCAGCGCCGATGGCGAGGGTGGTTCCGTCGACGCTCAAGGAGATGCTCGTTCCGAAGAAGTCGCTCGTGTTCGACACCTTGAAAGACGCGCCAGCCGTCCAGACGTCCTCCTTCTTTTCGAAGAGGTACGCCGCTCCACTCAGCGCCTTGTTGCCAGCGGCGCCGACGGCGAGCCTTGTTCCCCGGGCGTCAAGTGAGACGCTGCAACCAAAGGCATCACCAGGGCTCGGGACGGGCGCCTTGAGCGCCGCATCCTGGGTCCAGAAGTTGGTTCGGCGCCTGAACACGAAGGCCTCCCCTCTGGCGTTCGAGTGCCCGGGAGCTCCAACGGCGAGCGTCGTGCCATCCGCGTCCAACGTGACGCTGAACCCGACATGGAAGGAGGCGAAGCCGGCGGCGGCCGCGTTCGAGGGCTCGAGCAACGCTTCCTGCGCCCAGTTGGCAGCGACATGCCGAAAGACAGAGACGGCTCCGGTGCGGGACATGCCGCCGCTGCTCTCCTGGCGAGTGGCACCGACGGCGAGGGTCCGGCCGTCGGCGCTCAATGCGACCGCGAAGCCGAAGTTCGAATCAGGCGACCCCTGCAAGAGCGCTTCCTGGGCCCACCCACGGTCACTCCGCCGGAGCACGGTGACTGTTCCAGGCGCACCACCGATGGCGAGCACACGGCCGTCGGCGCTGAGCGAAACACTCCAGGGTTCTTCACTGCCAAGTGGATTTGCATCTTCCCAGCGTGACCAAAGGGCCCCTGGGGACCCCAGCGACGTGCCTGCGTCATTGGTCAGCCCGGGCGGCGAGTCCTCGCCGGCCTCGAGGGAGGGTCTCAGGCAACCGGCCACCAGAAGACATCCGAGAATGAGGAGGCGAGTGGGTCTCATGCAGATATGACGTGTCAGCTCTTCGCCTGTCGCAGCCCCGTGTGTCTGAGAGAGCGCCTGCCATCGCCGTCCACGACCGAGGTTGCCAACGCTTTGAATTCGACTGCATTGCGGTTGCTTCGAGGTCGTCTCGCGGCTCGCGGTGGTGAACGCCTCCAGACCGTCTCCACCGGACACAGCCCCGACTGCCGAGACGAAGACTCGGCGCGACGGCTGTTCGACCGCGAGCGCCTGATGTCGCGCTGGGGCTGAAGAACGCTTGTCAGCCCGTGTCGGTGGCGCTTTGACCCGGTGCCGGGAGGTTCGTTCATGGCTCGTCGACTCTTTCCTCGTCTTCGTCGCATGGCCGGCGTTCGTCGCCCTGGCGGCGTGGGGCTCGATCGCCGCACGGTGCTCGCGGGGCTCTCGGCTTCGTCACTCTTCGCGTGCGTCAAGCGCGACGGCCTCATCCGCGTCGAGGGTCCGTCACGCGTCGCGGTGGTGGGCGCGGGGCTGGCTGGGCTCTCGGCCGCGACGCGGCTCGCGTCGGCGGGCATCGGCGTCACGGTGTACGAGGCGGGCGCGCGGGTCGGCGGGCGGACGTACACCGAGCGCACCGTCTTCCCCGGCCGCACGGTCGACCTCGGCGGCGAGTTCGTCGACTCGTGGCACGACCAGGTGCGCGGCATGGTGTCGGCGCTCGGGCTCGAGCTCGAGGACACGTGGGAAGACGACGACGTGCAGGACACGCTCGCGTACATGCATGGCGACATCTTTGGAGAAGACGAACTCGAGGTGTTCGAGCAGAAGATGAAAGAGGCCGTCACCCGCGCCATGGCCTCGCACCCGTTCGACCCGACCGAGGTCACCTACAAGTCCTTCGACGCCCACGAGAAGGAGCTCGATGGACAGTCGGCTTCAGACTGGCTCGACCGCATGCGCATTCCGCGAGATCGCGTGCGTACCGTCCTCGAGGCCGATTTCATCTCGCTCTACGGCGGCAGCCTCGAAGAGGTGAGCGCCCTGGTGCTGCTCCAGGAAGTCGTGGGCACCGGGCCCGAGAGCGACGAGCGGTACGTCGTGCGCGGCGGCGCGGGGCAGATCGCTGAGCTGTTGTCGAAGCGCCTGCCCGACGGCACCGTGAAGCTCGGCCACCGGCTGACGGGGCTGGACGAGCGCGGCCCGGGCAAGTTCGAGCTTTCTTTCGACGTCGACGGCAAGGAGGTGCGTGAGTCGGCCGAGGCCGTGGTGCTGGCGCTTCCCTTCAGCACGCTGCGTGAGGTGAAGCTGACGGTACCGCTGTCGGAGGTGAAGAAGCGCGCCATCGCCGAGCTGCACTACGGGGCGGCGAGCAGGGTGTGTGTGGGCATGACCGGGAAGCCATGGCGCGCCCTCGACTCGTCGGGCACCGTCCTCTGCGACGCAGGGTTCCCCTACTGCTGGGACGCCACCCGCATGCAGGACAGCGAGCACGGCGTCATCACGTTCTTCACCGGCGGCACCGACGGGCGCCTCATCGGCAAGGTGGACGACGACGTGAGCCGCGCGGCCATGCTCGAGGTGCTCAACCGTGTCTTCCCGGGCACCCGCGCCGCGGCGAGGGCTGGAGAGCAGGTCACCGTGCCATGGGCCGACGAGCCCTTCGCGAAGGGCGGCTATGCGCTCTACGCGCCTGGTCAGGTGACGGCGTTCCGCGGCTGCGAGGGTGAGCCCGAGGGGCGCGTCTTCTTCGCAGGAGAGCACACCAGCCTCGAGGCCCAGGGCTACATGGAGGGGGCGGTGCGCTCGGGCGTGAGGGCCGCCCGCGAGGTGCGCGCCGCGCTCGAAGGGTGACGCCTTCAGAGCTTCCCCGAGAACCACACCGTCTGTCCGTCGACCCTCAAGGAGAGCAGCCCGTCACAGCGGGCCAGCCTCACCCGCGTCCGCGACGTAACGACGAGCCCGCCGGCCGAGGCGGCGAAAAGCAGCACCGACGCCACGGCGAGGCCAGCACTGAACGCGCCGAGGAGCAGCTCGACGAGCACCCACCCCGCGGTGATGAGGCCCCCGAGGAGCACCAGCGCGAAGGGCCCGAGCACGGCGAAGCCTGCGACCCGTTTCCACCAGGTCGGCGCGATGCCGACGGTCCTGCACGACGGGCACTCGTAGAGGGGCTGCCCCCGTCGCTCGAGCGGGAAGGGGTCCATGACGCGGACCTCGAGACACTCGCGGAGCGCATGGCAGGTCGGACAGTGGAAAGCCCGGCTGCGACCGGTCGGCTCGAGTCGCGCGCGAAACGGGTTCAGGCCCGCGCCTCGATGAAGGCCTCGGCCCACTCGACGGGGCTCCAGAACCGGCCGCGGTCGACGCGGTAGTCCGAGAAGCCCGCTTCGCCGAGCAGCTGGCACCACTGCGTCACCGAGAAGATGCGCACCTCTTCGAGGCCGAAGACGGCATTCTCGACCAGGTCGATGGCGCCCCAGCCGAAGAGGTGATCGCGGCGCGGGTCGACCAGCACCAGCAGCCCGCCCGGCTTGAGCACGCGGCGCATCTCGCACAGCGCCTTGAAGTGATCCGGGTAGTGGTGGAACGAGTTCGTGCAGACGAGCTTGTCGAAGGCGCCGTCTCGAAAGGGCAGGCGGCCGGCGTCTCCGCGGAGCAGGCGACCGGTCAGCCTCGGCTCCTGCCGCGCGGTGTCGATCATGCCCGCCGAGTAGTCGAGCCCCACCGCGATGGCGCCGGCCTCGGTGATGCGCGCCGCGCCGTCGCCGGGGCCGCAGCCGAGGTCGAGCACCACCTGGCCCGGCACCAGCTTGAGCCGCGCGATGGCGAGGCGCTGAATGCGGCGGAGCTCCCGGCCGAACAGGTTGTTCCGGTAGAAGCGCGACCAGACGTCGAAGAAGCGCCCGTGTTTGTGGAGCCGCTCATCCATCGTGTCGACTCCACCATGAGGTCCGGTGAAATTCCCGTCCTTTGCGGCAGGGGGGCCTCATGCAATGGTCCGCCCGCTCGTGCGTTGAGCGCCACGTCGTGTCACTTCAAGAGCGCCGGCCCGTTCGGCGCCCTTCGCTGGAGGATGGGATGGGAATCTTCGACTCGATCAAGAACGTCGCTTCGTCTGCCGCCGCCGAGGCCAGGCGGAACTTCATCGCGCGCGCCGACGACGCGAAGGATCAGATCATCTACAAGTACCCGGAGCGCAACGTCCGGGCGTTCACGCAGCTCACCGTCCAGGCCGACGAGGTGTGCCTCTTCGTGAAGGACGGCGTGGTGGTCGGCACCCTGGGCGCTGGCCGGCACAACCTCGAGTCGAACAACATTCCGTTCCTCTCGAAGCTGCTCGAGAAGGTCACCGGCGGCGACCTGTTCATCGCCGAGATCTACTTCGTCAGCACGCGCGAGTTCACGCAGATCAAGTTCGGCGGCCCCATCGGTGACGCGCGCGACCCCGAGACGGGCCTCGCCATCGGCACCATGGTGTACGGCGACTTCGCGCAGCGCGTGGTCGACCCCGAGAAGCTCCTCGTCGGCATGGTCGGTCTGCAGAAGACGAGCAACGAGAGCTTCGTCGGCTGGTTCAAGAGCCAGGTGATGAAGGTCATCAAGGACCGCATCGCCGAGCTGCTGGTGAAGAAGAAGTGGCCCCTCCTCGATGTCACCTCGGGCGCGTACACCGAGGAGATCGAAGAAGAGGTCATCGCCGGCATGGACAAGCACACGCAGAACTACGGCGTGAAGATCACCTCGTTCGGCAACTTCACCATCAGCATCAAGCCCGAGGACGAGGCGACGCTGAAGAAGCTCTCGAAGGACGTGGCGTACTCGCGGCTCGCGGGCGGGTTCCAGCAGTACGCGCAGGGCCAGGCGATGCTCGGCGCGGCCGAGGGCATGGCGAAGGGCGGCGGTGAGGGTGGCGGCGGCTCGGGCAACGCGCTGGGCGGCATGGGCATGGGCATGGGCTTCGGCATGGCCCAGATGTTCATGAACCAGAACCAGGCGAACCAGCAGCAGGCGGCGCAGCAGCAACAGCAGGCACCCGCGGCGGCGGCAGGGCCCTCGGTGATGGACCGCCTCAAGCAGCTCAACGAGCTCAAGGGCGCGGGCCTGCTGACCGACGACGAGTTCAACGCGAAGAAGGCCGAGCTGATGAAGCTCCTCTGAGGAAGGCCATCGTCGTGTCGTCCCGTGCGCCGCGGCTTCCCTCTCGTGGGGGCCGCGGCGTCGTCGTGAAGGAGGCCCGAACATGCAGTGCCCGCGATGCACCGTGACGCTCGAGGCGGTGTCACCCGATGCACGGACGCCCGAGGTGCAGGGCCTCGGCTGCACCCGGTGTGGCGGGGTCTGGCTCGAGCAGCAGGACCTGTCGCGCCTCGAGCAGGTGGTCGACGTGCAGTGGCTCGAGCTGCGGCACGTGCCTCCGCCAGAGCTGCAGGCCGAGCTGCTCACATGTCCCCGCTGCGTGCCCGCCCGCCACCTCGGGAAGGTGCAGAGCGAGCGCGACCGCAAGGTGGTGCTCGACGCGTGCGCGCACTGCCACGGCGTGTGGCTCGATGGCGGGGAGCTCGAGGCGATTCAGCAGAAGGGCCTCGTGTCGGCGCTGGTCGACGCCGTGCGCTTTCTGATGAAGCGTTGACGGCCGGGCGGGCGGCATCACCCCCAGGGTGCCCCCGGGTGGGAGGCCCGCCGCGGTTCACTCCTCACCACCCCGCGTCGCCACCGGCGTCGGGGCGCTCGACGCGCTTGTCGAGCGGCTGCGGCCAGGGGCGGGGAGTCCACCGTCGCTCGACGAGGCGCGGGGTCATCTGCGGCCAGTCGCGCACCTGGCGTCCACCGTCGGTGGGACCGATTGGACGCGGCCACGCGCGCACCGTCGACATCGGCCGCTCTGGCGCCTCTCGCGGCGTCGGCCACTCACCCACCACCACGCCACCGTCGCGCGGCTGGCCGACGGGCGTGAGCGTCACCGTGCGCTGCCAGAACGCCGTGAGCGCGTCTCCCAGCGGCGCGATGCGGTCTTCGGCGGCGACCGACGTGCCGGCGCGCCACAGCTCACGCAGGGCCTCTCCGGTCGCCGTCTCTTTGAACCACGTGGGCCCGTAGGTCGAGGCGAGGCTCTGGCGCAGGTGCTCGGCCAGCAGCATCGCGCGCAGCGTCGTCGCCGACCGGAGCGCGTCATCGGTGTCCAGGCGCAGCCGCACCAGGTCGGCCTCGGTGTGCGCGACGCCGAGCGCGCGGGTGAAGATGGCCGCGGCCCGCGTCTTCGACTCCGCGTCGGAGCGCTCCACGGCGTCGAGCCGGGCGAGGTACACGGCAGCCGCGCGGCGAACCGTGAAGAGCCGCTGCGTGACGACGCTGTCGATGATGGCCTGCTGGGCCTGCGGCTGAACGCCGACCGCTTCGAGCCACGCCGGCTCGAGGGGCAACAGCGCGAGCAGCGCTCCCGACGTCTCGGCGAGAGCCGGATCTCCGAGGCGGTCGAAGGCGAAGCGTCCCGTCGCGGCGTGATGGAGCGCGAGCGCGACGCCGAGCTCCGAGAGGACGAGCTGCTGGTCCCGCAGGCCGCCCAGCGGCCGCACGCTGACCCGCACGTCCGTCGGGCCGCCCGGGGCGACGGTGAGCGGCAGCGGGTGCTTCTTCGAGGCGTCCGTCAGGTCGAGCGTCAGCCCGGGTCGGCCGTAGAGGCCGAGCCCGCTCAACAGCTCGATGGCTCGAGGCGCCAGGGCCTTCTTGTCGAACGCGAGCTCGACGTCGGCCGGCACGCGCATGAGCCTGGGAAGATCGGCCCGCGTCAACGAGGCCACGGGGAGCTTCGTGTCGGCCGCGTTGAGCCGCTCGAGCGTGAGGCGCCACGACTCGCCGGTGAGCGTCAGGACGCCCTCTGCGACTCGGCGCATGGCCTCGGGGTCGACGTCGCGCTGCTCGGCGTACACGTCGAACGGGCGCTCTGGTGCGACGGCCTGCGCGAGCTTCGCGTCACGGTCGGCCAGGGCCGCGTCGAGCTTCTCCGCCGCGGGGAGCGAGGCCGCCCACAGCGCCTTGCGCTTGAGCGCGCTCTTCTCGGCCGCCAGCAGTCGATTGAGGTCCCGCCACCGAACCTCCTTGCCCTCGAAGACGAACGTGAGGGTCGCCTCGAGGGCGCTCACCGCATCACCGTCGAGGTCTCGCTGCGCCGCCATCGCCTCGCCGCGAAGGGTGCTCTCGAGGATGCCGAGGGCGCGCGGGTCGTCGACGCCCCGCGAGCTCGCCTGCTCGAGGAGTTGGAGGCGCTCCGGGGTGGCGACGAGGAGCCGCCGCGCCGCCAGCACCCCGGCGTCGAGCGGCGCGCCCGTCGTCCAGTGGGCCCACAGCGCCTCGTCGGTGAGCTTCGTGGCGTTCGCGAGGTCTCGCTCGAGCTGGGCGATCTGGGTGCGGAGCCGCTCGACCTCAGGATCGACGGTGACGCCGGCGTCGGTGGCAGCGCGGTCGGGCACGAGGCTCGACTCCGGGCGCGGGCAGGCGAAGACCGAGAGGAGCAGACATGCCACGAAACTCGAACGAGCCATGAGGACTCCATAGGGCTCCCCGCGTCGACTCGCGAGCCTTGCCGGTCGGTCGCGCGCAACCCGCACGCGGTGGGTTCGCGGCTCCCAAACGGAGGGCAGGCTGAGTTCGGCATCGGGCCCACACCGCGGCCGTCGAGCGAGAAACGAGGGGGACCGACAGGTCGCGGTGGCCAGGGCCGGCCTGAATCGTCGCGCGGCCACCGTCACCGCCGTCGTGCAGCAGCCACAGCTCGTGTTGCCCTCGGCGCCGACGCCGGCGCAGCTGGCGGCGCACGTCGAGACGCACTGCCTCGTGCCCGTCGCCGAGCGTGGTCGCCGCGCAGATCGGCGCCTCCCCCTGTTGGCGGCACCCAAGGGAGCACTGGGCTTCACCCCCGTGCCTTGTCGACGGAGCGTGCCGACGCGGCGCCTTCGTGGCACACGCGCCCGCATGCCGACGCCGACCCAGTGGGCCGCCGCCCGCGCCCGCCAGACGCTCTTCACCACCCTGCGGCGTGCCTTCGCGGGCATGGGCTACCTCGAAGTCGAGACGCCCTGCCTCATTCCGACGCCGGGCCTCGAGCCCCACATCGACCCGTTCGAGGTGCCCTTCGTGCCGCAGACGGACGTGGGTACGCGCCGCACGCTCGCGCTCCACACGAGCCCCGAGTACGCGATGAAGCGGCTGCTTGCCGACCCGGGCTGCCCGCCGCTGTTCCAGCTCTGCAAGACGTTTCGAAACGGCGAGGTGTCTGGGCACCACAACCCCGAGTTCACGATGCTCGAGTTCTACCGGCCGCACGCCGACTACACCGCCATCATGGCCGACCTCGAGCGGGTGCTGGCCGCGGGCGAGCAGGCCGTGGCGCCCGGCCGTGCCGTCTTCTCGAAGACCCCCTGGGAGCGCCTCACCGTGCGGGATGCCGTACTGCGCCACGCGGACCTCGACCTGCGGGTGCTCGCCGAGGGGCCGGCCCTCAAGCGGGCCGCTGACGCGCGAGGCATCTACACCGGCACCTCGACCAGCTTCGACGACGTCTTCTTCCACGTCTTCCTCGAGCGAGTGGAGCGCCAGCTCGGCCTGGAGCGCCCCACCTTCCTCATCGACTACCCCGCGTCGATGGCGTCGCTCGCGAGGCTCAAGGCCTCGGACCCGAGCGTGGCCGAACGCGTCGAGCTCTACGTGCACGGCGTCGAGCTGGCGAACGGCTTCTCGGAGCTGACCGACGCCGACGAGCAGCGCCGTCGGCTGGTCGAGGAGCAGGACCTGAGGCGCTCGTTGGGCCGCCCGGTGTACCCGCTCGACGAGCCCTTCCTCGAGGCGGTCGGCCGCATGCCGCCGTCGGGCGGAATCGCCGTCGGCATCGATCGGGTGTTGATGCTGATGCTCGAACACACTCAAATCAGCGACGTCTTGTTGTTCCCCGCAAAGGACTTCGTGTGAGAGAGCTCCTTCGAACCGCGGTGTCGGGCGCCGGCCTGGTGGGCCTCACGGGCACCTTCTCGTCGCTGGTGACGGCGTTGTCGTACCTCGACGAGCGCGCGCCGGACCCGGCGATTCACCTCTGGGCGGACTCGGTGCTGCGGGTGTCGGGCGTGAAGACGGTGTGCCGCGGGCTCGAGCACCTGCCGCCGGGCAACTTCGTGTTGTGCGTCAACCACCAGTCGAACTTCGACGCGATGGTGCTGTACCGGCACATTCGGCGGCACTTCCGCTTCGTGGCGAAAGCGCAGCTGCGCAAGGTGCCGGTGTTCGGCTACGCGCTCGAGCGCGCCGGGAACGTCTTCGTCGACCGCACTGGAGGAGACGGAGACAAGGCGAAGCTCCACGAGGCCGCGCGGCAGGTGCGCGATCGCGTCAGTGTCGTCTTCTTCGCTGAAGGCACGAGGAGCGACGACGGCGTGCTGAAGCCTTTCAAGAAGGGCGCCGCCATCATGGCGCTCGAGGCGCAGGTGCCGCTCGTTCCAGCCGCCCTCGCCGGGACGCACGCGATTCTCCCCAAGGGCACCGTCGCCATTCGTCCAAAGCCTGCGGCCCTCGTCATCGGGCGGCCGCTCGAGACGAAGGGTCTGGGCCTCGACGCACGCGAGACGCTCACGCAGCAGGCCCATGACGCCGTGGCCGGGCTGCTGGCCGAAGCGAATGGGCTGGTGGGCGAGCTCGAGCGTTGAAGCTCAGCGCGTTCAAGGGCCGTCGTCGACGACAGCCCCTTTGAGCTCTCGAGCGTCAGCGTGGGCGTCGGGCTGTGGTCGGCGGGGGGCGGCGCGATCGATGCCGACAGGTGTGGCGACATCGTCTTCGAGAGAGCGGTCGCCTGGCGCCGGTGCTGCGGGCATCGCGGACGACGCGTCAATCGGCGCAGGGCAGGGCTGGAGGCAAGTCGAACACGGCGAGCCGTAAGCCAGTCGAAGCGGTGAACCAGATGAACGGTCTTCGGTGTCGTCAGCGTCGCGCGCCAGAGGCGCGGCCAGGCGTCATCGCGTCCTGGCTGGGTCGCAGCCAGCGCGGCCCCCGATGTGCCTGCGGCGAAGGAAGAGCGCCAGGCCCGCGAGAGGCCAGCCGGGCGCCATGGAGCAGCTCCCCGTCACGGGTTCGACGTCAGGTGGTTCCGCTGGGGCGACATCGGGGGCCACGGGTTCCGTCGACGGGAGCGCAACATCGGCGTGGGGCAGGGCGAGGGCTCCAGCGTCTGCCGAGGCGCGCGGCGGAGGGCTCATCACGGGCGCGCCCGCGTCCTGCATCGTGCTGCGCTCGGGGTGGCCGCCATCGAACAGCGCTGGTGGTGGAACGCAGCGGCCCCGCTCGCACGCCTGTCCGAAGGCCTGGCAGTCGAGCGTCTGGCGGGCCGTGCACCCCGTGCCCTGGCAGGCGCCGCCGCCACACTGGTGGTCGACACACCCGCAGCCGCGCGCCGCGCAGTCGGTCGTCTCCTTGCCGGTGCAGCCTGTGCCCGGGCCGTAGCCTCCCGAGCATTGATGGTCGGCGCAGTTGACGCCGAAGCCACCGCAGTCGCGCGTCTCGCGCCAGGTGCAGCCGGTGCCCGGGCAGGCCGCTCCGCCGTTGCAGCGGTGGTCGACGCAGCCACACCCGAAGGTCGCGCAGTCCATCGTCTCTTTCGCCGTGCAGCCCGAGCCCTCGCAGGTGCCGCCGCCGCACGCACCATCGACGCAGCCACAGCCGAAGCCGCCGCAGTCACGCGTGTGCTGCGCGCTGCACCCCGTGCCGGGACAGAACCCGCCGTTGCACTGGTGGTCGACGCAGCCGCAGCCGTACCGCCCACAGCCCTCGGCTTCGCCCGTCGTGCAGTTGTCCCGCGTCAGCCCGCAAGGTCCGCCGCCCGGCCCGCCGCCCCACCATTCCCAGTGCCAGGGCTCGCTCGGCACCGTGCGTGAGAAGCCGAAGCGCCCCGCGTTCGCGTTCAGCCAGGTGAGGACTCCTGGCGCGCTCGTGTTGAGGTCCAGGGCGTGCCCCGACTGGTGGTTCGACGTGCCCGGGCGCGCGGCGAGGTTGCAGCTGTTGCAGTTGCAGTTCACGTAGCAGGCGTAGAGGTACTGCTGCTCGGCCATCGTTCGAAACCCCGACACGACGACGATTCGAACGCCCGCGGCAGCGGCCGCCTGCTGCATGACGGCATAGGCGTTGGCGGTGTCGCGCTCGACGGGCTTCCCGTCAGCGGTGACGACGGTGATGGGGAAGGCGCTGCCGTTGCGGTAGCCCGTGTCCTGTCGTTCGGCGCACGTCACCAGCCCCTGCTCGATGGAAGACTCGAGGAGCTCTGGCTCGGCCTCGTCGGCTTCGTTGACGTCGACGCCGCAGCCGATGGCCACGAGCGACAGCAGCAGGAGGGTGTCACGCACGCGTTTCAGCACGGCCTGGTGGAAGAGCAGTGCCCGTGCCATCGCGCGGCCCCGGCGGCGACCGTCGTCGTCTGGCTGACTTGCGTCGGGCGCTGCAACGGAGGCTGACAGGCGAGCGACTCCTGTCGTGCTCACTGCGGCGTCGCGGGAGTGACTCGACTCGCGACGTCACCCGCGGGTGACGCCTCGTCGGCTGGCCGGCGCTTCCACCGCTCGTGCATCCACACCCACTGGGCCGGGTACTCGCGAATGACGTCTTCGAGCCGGCGCGTCAGGGCGGCCGTGAGCGCGACGACGTCGGCCTCGGTGTCGCCGTCGGGCAGCGGCACCTCGACGAGCGAGAGCCGGTACCGGAACGGCGCGACGCGCGGGCAGGTGCCGACGATGAGGGCGGCCCGGGTGCGCAGCGCGAGGTCGGCGGCGGCGCGGGGCGTGGCGGCGAGCCGGCCGAAGAAGGGCACGAAGACCGACTGCACCTTCGTGTCCTGGTCGATGAGCAGCCCGAGGATCTTCCCCGCGCGCAGTTGCTTGAGCATCGCCTTCGCTGCGCCCGGCTGGCCGCGCCAGATGGTGCCGGTGTTGCCCGACGCGCGGAGCTCCTCGATGAGCGCCGTCGTGCGCGGGTCGCTGGCCTCGCGCGCGATGCTCGAGCCGTCGTAGCCACGGGCGGTGACGCCGCGCGCGGTGAGCTCCCAGTTGCCCACGTGGCCCGAGATGAAGAGCACGCCCTTGCCCCGCGCCAGCGCCGCGTCCAGCACGGCGCGATCGGCCGTCGGCCACTCGACCCACTCGTCCAGGCCCTGGTCGATCTGCCGAGCACAGACGAGCTCGCCGACGCAGCGGCCGAGGTGCTCGAAGCTGGCCCGCGCCAGGGTGCGGCGCTCCGTCTCGGACTTCTCGGGAAAGGCGAGCTCGAGGTGGCGCAGGGCCTTGTGTCGCTCCGCTCGGGCGACGACAAAGCCGACGCGGCCGAGCCAGGCGCCGAGGCCCGACACCCACCGCACGGGAAATGAGGAAGCCACCGCCGCTGCGCCGCGGATGAGCAGGTAGCGCAGGAAGCGCTTGAGGCGTTTGTGCACCGGCGGCGACGCGGAGGCCACGACACCCGGTCGCATACTCGACCCGGCCAGCTCAGGGCAGCTGGTACGCGACGTAGCCGACCGCCACCGAGCAGTTGACCGCGTCGGATGCCAGGGGGTCCGACGGCGTCCCCGCGGGGCACTGCTGCATCGGCGAGGGCCCGCCGCTCATGCACACGTACTGCGAGTCGACGGTGAAGAAGTCGCTGGCGACGCCATCGACCGGGGCGAAGGGCATGCGCACGGTGCCGGTGCGCGTCTCGAGCGCGGTGCGGTTTCGCTCGACCGGCCCCATGCGCATCGTCGTCCTGGTGAAGCGGTACTGGTTGACCGAGAGCGTCAGCGGGGCGTCGACCTCGACGAGGGGCGCCTGGCCGAGTGAGAAGCTCAGGTCTTCGATGGCGAGCGCCGTGGGAGCGCTCACCCGCTGCAGGTGGTGCAGCCGGCGGAGGTTGCGCGTCGAGAAGCGGGCCTGAGGGACGCGATTGCCGACGTAGCAGGCCGCGTTGTCGACGAAGCGCTCTTCCCGGAACAGCGCCCAGCGGTCGGTGCCGGCCATCGCGGTCGACGAACGCGCCCATGAAGGAAGCGTGGCGCGCCGCTGCCCCGTGAAGGGGACGGTGAGCCTGCAGGTCGCCGCATCAGGCGCGAACGGCGCCGCTCGCGGGCACTGCTCGTTCACCTGGGTGCCATTGTCGACGCACGCGTAGCGGCCCTCGAGGGTGAACGTGCCCGCCACGCTGGTGGCCGAGCGGCTCGTCACGGTGACGGTGGTCTCGCTGGTGCGCAGCTCGATGGCCGAGCGCCCGAGCGTCGTCGGTCCGAGGGACGAGAGCTGACGCTCGCCCTGGAACTCGAGCACTCCGCCGTCGCGCTCGCCGTTCGCGATGGCGTCAGGGAGCTCGATGGCGGGCGCGTTCCCCAGCGTGACGAGCGGCGCCATGGGGTCCAGCGCGAGCGTCGGGAACTCGGGCGCGTCGAAGAGCACGGCGTCGACCATCATCGTCGGGGGGACCTGCGGAATGGTCGAGGGGACCATTTGACCGACGTAACACGTGGCCGGCAGGGGCCGGTTCAGCGCCGAGACGTCGATGGACAGCGTCCACGCCGAGACGATTCCGGCGTCGATGGCGGCGGCGCCACCACCGGCTCCACCACCACCAACTCCGCTCCCACCAGCCGAACCACCGCCCGTGCTGCCGCCGCCCGTCGCGCTGCCTCCCGCCGCGGCTCCACCACCGGTGGCGACACCGCCTCCCGTCGCGCCGGGCGTAACGGCCAGCTCGCACCGTCGCGTGGTGGGGTTGCACACCTGGCCGGACGAACACGGCGTTCCGGTGGTGCAGTCAGCCGACGAGACGGGAGGACTGCAGGCCAACGCCAGCGACGCAGCGACGACGACACGACGAACCACGGCCACCTCGGGGAGAGCGGATGAAGCCACGGGCATAGCTGGCATCCCCCGAGTCGACAGCGGGATTTCGCGCGTTCACGCCGTGGCTTGTCGGAGGCACGGGCTTTCGGCATGACCTGCCCCATGACGCCGTTCGACGAGCTCGCGACGTTGCTGAAGCCCGCCGGCGCGGGGCTGTACCTCGTGTCGACGGGCCGCGACGAGCAGCAGCGGCTCCAGCGCGCGCTGTACCGTGTGTCGACCGACGACGAGGTGCAGCAGCGGTTCCGCGAGGCGCTCGAGCGGGTGGCCACGGCGCGCGGCGTGCTGCTCGGAATTCCTTCGGACGTGGGCGCGGGCTTTCAGCGCGGCGCGAACCTGGGGCCGCAGGCGATTCGGGCGCGGCTGCTCGACGATGACGCCGACTGGCCGGCCCGGTGCGAGGCGCTGGGGCTCGTCGACGTCGGCGATGTCTTCGTCGTCCCGCAGCTCCTCCACGACGACATGTTGTCGCCAGGCCAGCTCGCCGCCAGCCGCAAGGCCCTGTACCCGCATCACCCCGAGGCCGCGACGCTGCCCGTCTCGCCGCTCTCCATCGCCGAGCGCGCGTGGACGCTGCTCCTGACGCTCAACCCGCACCTCAAGGTCTTCACCCTGGGCGGCGACCACTCGACTGCCTGGCCCGTCGTGCGGCCGCTCCACCGCGCGAGGGGCAGCACCCCGTGGGGCATCGTGCAGAGCGACGCGCACACCGACCTCCTCGAGGAGCGGCTGGGCGTGAAGTACTGCTTCGCCACCTGGAGCTGGCACGCGAACGAGGTGCTCGGCCGGCGCGGGCGCCTCACGCAGGTGGGCATTCGCGCCACCCTGCGCTCCCGCGAGCACTGGGAGTCGTCGCTGGGCGTGCGCCAGTTCTGGGCGCGCGAGGTGCTCGAGAACCCCGAGCGCGCGCTCGACGACGTGCTGGCCCACGTGAAAGCGACGGGCGTGTCGGGCGTGTTGTTCTCCAATGACATCGACGGCACCGACTCGGCGTGGGCTGATGCCACCGGAACGCCGGAGCCGGGAGGCCTCGAGCCCGACTGGGTGGTGGCGCTCATTCGTCGACTGGGCGCCGAGGTGGGCCTGCTCGGCGGTGACGTCATGGAGGTCGCGCCGTCCCTCACGCGCACGCCCGAGTCCGCCGCTCGCACCGTGGGCCTGGCGGCGCGCTACTTCCGCGAGACCGTCCACGCGACGCTGGGGGCCCGCTGACCGTGCAGCACTTCCCCACGCAGGCCCGTTCGGACTGTGGCAGGGTGCCCGCCGCATGAAGCCGCTGTTCGCCGCCCTCGCCCTCGTCGTCCTCGCCGCTGGCTGCAAGAGCCCGTGCCGGCAGCTCTCTGAGCGCCTGTGCGAGTGCCAGCAGTCGAGCTTCGACCGCAACACGTGTCTGCAGCGCGCGGCGACGGCCGAGGGTACCGCCAACGCGACCGCGGCTGACAACGAGGCCTGCGCCGCGCTGGTGCAGGAGTGTGACTGCCGCCTCATCGACACGCCCGAGGGCAAGAAGAAGTGCGGCTTCGCGCGGCTGCCTGATGGGTGTGACGCCGACCGGCCCGATAGTGGCGCCCTGCCGGACGGCGGGCCCTGCCTCTGAAGCGAGTCCGTCAGCGGCGGTGTCGTCGCTCGCCATGGCGCCCGGTCGACACGGTGCTCGAACGGAAGCCGGGGTCCCCGCTCGCTGCACCCGTCACAGGTACGGTGTCAGCGCCTCCATGGAGTACGCCCACAGCGTCGCCTGCGCGGCCTCGTCGACCGCCAGCGGGCTCGGCCGGCGAGGTGAGCCGTCTTCGTCGTAGTACTGGCCCGTCTCACCACCCGCCGCCTCCGAGGTCGCGCAGTGCAGGCTCGCGCGGGCGCCCTCTTCGGGTGTGCGCATGAACAACATGCCGAGCTGGCGCAGGGGCGTGGGCGCCACCCGCCAGATGTCCGACGCGATGACGCCCGGGTGGAGCGCGTACACGTTGATGCGCTTCTCCTTCCAGCGCCGCGCCAGCTCGAAGGCGAACAGCATGTTGGCCAGCTTCGACTGCTGGTACTCGCGCCACCCCGAGTACGTCGCCGTCGGCCGCCGCAGCGTCGCGTAGTCGAGGGGCTGCTTCGTGCGCTCGTGCGCGCGGCTCGCCACCACCACCACGCGGGACGGCGCGGCGCTCGCGAGGAGCGGCTCGAGCAGCAGCGTCAGCAGCATGTGCCCGAGGTGGTTGACGCCGAATGTCGTCTCGAAGCCCTGCGCCGTGAGGGTGCGCACGCGCACCAGGCCGGCGTTGAGCACCAGCACGTCGAGTCGCTGCTCGGCAGCTTTCAACTTCGACGCGCACTCGCGCACCTGGTCGAGGTTGGCCAGGTCCAGCTCGACGAAGTGAAGCTCGTCGTTGCCCGTCGCGCGGCGCACCCGCTCGATGGCAGCGAGGTTCTTTTCGCGCGAGCGCCCGGCGAAGAGCACCCGCGCTCCCCGCCGCGCGAGGCCTTCGGCCGTCGCCAACCCGATGCCGGTGTTGGCGCCCGTCACCAGCATCGTGGGCCGCGCCGTCATGGCGTCTTGCCTGCGCCGGGCACGAGGAGCTTGCGGGCCGGCGGCGCCGGGACGCCGGCCATGAGCCCGCGGCCGGGCACGGCAGAGACGGGCTCCTCCCGCAGGCCCGCTTCACGGAGGAGCACGTTCGCCGCGCACAGCCCGCTGGAGCATGCCGCTTCGAGCAGCATCGCGGGGAAGGGCAGCTTCACCCAATCACCCGCGCACACCAGGCCGGGGACACCGCTCTCGATGCCGGGCCGGTGCCGGTACATGCCCAGGTGAAAGGCGGTGAAGTTGCGGTTGAGCTGAAACACCTCGTGCTTGAGCGTGTAGCCCTTCACTTCGGGGAAGAAGCGCTCGAACTCGTCGAGGAGCGCCTGGCGCACCTGCTCGGGTGAGAGGTCCTCGGGCACCGCGTAGCAGTGCAGCTCGAGCACCGCGCCGCCGTGCTGCTTCGTCCACGCCCGGGCCTCGTGCTCGAAGCGGTGGTACGCGGTGAAGGCGTCGAGCACCTTCTCGCGGTCGGTGATGACGAACGGCGGGAAGCCCGTGCGCACGTCCTTGTCGACCCAGATGCGCAGCACGGCGTAGCGCTGGCCGGTCGAGAGCTTCTCGAACGGGGCCTTGAGCGTGGGGTCGATGCCCGTGGCCTGAGACATGATGGCGCGGGCGCCGACGACGTCGGTGGCGAGCACTACGCGGTCGAAGCCAGCCCCGTTGACGCGAAACCCATCGGCCGCGCGCTCGAGCGACTCGACCCGCGTCGACAGGTGCACCGTCGCGCCGTGACGGTCGAGCTCGGCGCGCATCGGCGCGAGGAACTGCGGCTCGTAGTCGTGCACCGGGTAGTCGTAGACCAGGCCGCCGTCCTGCCCGAGGTAGTAGAAGTGGAACGACTTGATGAGCTCGGCCAGCGAGAGTTTGTCTTCGTCCGAGAAGAAGGCGCGGGCGAAGGTGTTGAAGGCGAGCTTGAGGCGCGGCGGGAGCTTCGCGAGGCGGTCGAAGTCGGCGAACGAGACGTCGTCGTAGCGCTCGAAGGTCTCTCCCTCGTCGTACTCGAGGAAGACGCCGAAGACGTCGCGCGCGGGCGCCTTGAGCACGTCGCGGAAGCGGTACACGCCGTTTCGTGCGAGCGAGAGCAGGTTGAAGACCGGCGTCGTCTCCATCTTCCCGAAGCGCACCTCGGCGCCGTCGGTGCCCAGAATCACGTACTCGCCGATGCTGATGAACTCACGCCGCAGGCCGAGCGAGTCGAGGAAGCGGTTCAAGTTGAAGTAGTTCGCGAAGAAGGCGTGGAAGCCGTGGCTCACCCAGGCCTCTTCGCCCGGCCCGAGCGTCACCTTCCAGCTGCCCAGCTTCCCACCGAGGTAGGCGTTCGACTCGAAGAGCTCGACCTGAAAGCCGCGCCGCGCGAGCGTGATGGCCGCGGTCAACCCGGCCACGCCGCCGCCGAGCACCGCGACCCGTCGCTTCCCTTCGAGCCGCTCGGGCTTCGCGGCGTCGGGCACGGTGAACTCCGTGCGGTAGTTCGACAGGCGCCGCTTGATGAGACGCCGGAGCAGCCCGGGCACGAGGAGCCAGCCCATCAGCGCGGCCACGGCGAGAGCGACGGTCGTCCACAGGTACCAGGGCATCACGGGGCTGCTTGCTCCAGGAAGGAGGGAGGCTCCACCAAATCCATCACTCGAAGAACGTCGGCAGGCCGGGGTCGTCGAGGCGCGCGAAGACGGCCTCGAGGTGACGCGGGTGCGTACGGTGCTGGGACAGCTCGGGCAGCGCGTCGCGCGCGAAGAAGCCCACCTCGCTCGTCTCGTGGCTGGGCCGGGCGGCGCCTCCGACGAGCTCACAGTGGAAGATGAGCTTGTAGACGCTGAAGACGCTCTTGGGGTCGAGCTTCTTGCCAAACAGCGCGAGCAGCCGGCTGGCGCGCACCTCGAAGCCCGTCTCTTCGCGCACCTCTTTGGCCGCCATGTCGGCCGGTGACACGCCGAGGTCGGCCCAGCCGCCAGGAAGCGCCCAACGTCCGTCCTGGGTCTCCTTCACGAGCAGCAGGCGGCCCTCACGCAGCACCACCGCGCGCACGTCGACCTTCGGCGTCGGGTAGCCGCTCTGGCTGGCCAGCGCCGACACCATGTCGGCCAGTGGCGCCCCGGAGCCGGTGGCGATCATCTCGGCGCACAACGCACGCACGAGCTCGTAGTTCTCTCGGTCGTACGGGTCCTTTGAGTACGCGAGCCCGCGCTGCGAGATGGTGGTCAGCGTCTGAATCCACTCGAGCCAGCGCATCGGTGCCTCTCTGTTAAGCGAGTCGCTCCGCCTGCGCTACAAGCAGGCTCATGCGCGTCGTCCTCCTCGCGGTCTTCGTCGTGGGCTGTACGCCCGCGGTCCCCACGCTGGCCGGCTTCGAGTTGCCGGTCGAACGCGGCAGCCTGTCGGTGCGGGTCAAACAGAAGCCGCTCCTCACCGGCACCGCCGGCAGCCAGGCGCGCGCGCAGGCCGCCGTCCGCTCGGCCCGGGCCCGCTACGAGATGCAGTTCGGCAGCTGGCGCATCACCGATGGCACCCAGCCGTGGACCGAGGCCAACCAGTTCTCGTGGGACTCGCTCACCGCGTCGAGCGGCCAGGGCAGCTACCGGGACTCGGCGGGCGCGGTGGTGGTGTCGGTCGAGGCCTCGGCCACCGACGGCGCGCTCGCCCTGAAGGTGAAGGCGGCCGACCCGATGGTGAACCGGGTGTCGCTCTCGTTCGCGTGTCTGCCCGAAGACCGTTTCCTGGGCTTTGGCGCGCAGGCTGACGGCGTCGACCACCGAGGCCACACCGTCGCGCTGTGGACGAGCGAGCCCGGTATCGGCAAGCGCACCGTCGACGACGAGTACCCCGAGGCGTGGATGCTCGAGGGCACGCGCCACGCGTCGAGCTACCCGATGCCGACGTTCCTCTCGAACCGGGGCTTCATCGCCGTGGCCGAGTCCGACGCGCGCAGCGTGTTCGAGCTGTGCACCGGTGACGCGAGCACTTGGCGCGTCGAGGTGTGGAGCAACGCCTTCACGCTCTGGGTGTTTCACGGCGACTCACCGAAGGCCGCGCTCTCGTTGGCGACGGCGGGGGTCCTCCAGCGGCCCGCGCGCGCACCGACGATGGCCTTCGCGCCGTGGAACGACGCCATCTTCGGCTCGGCCAACGTGCGCCGCGTCGCTACCAAGCTGAGGCAGGTCGGCGCCCCGTCGAGCGTC
>JANRKQ010000151.1:0-1905 GCA_033763395.1 Myxococcaceae bacterium | reverse complement strand
GTACCGCTCGATGCCGTCGATGAACTCAGGCAGCGCGCCGTGGCCCTTCGCGATGCGCTGCAGCTTCGCTTCCCACGCGCCCGTCATCGCCGCGCTCTTCACCTCGGGGTCGACGACCTCGATGAGGCGCAGGCCCTTCTCCGTCACCACCAGCGCCTTGCCCTCACGAACGACGTACTGGCGGGTCAGCAGCGTCTCGATGATGTTCGCGCGGGTCGCAGGCGTGCCGAGGCCGTTCTCCTTCATCGCGTCGGACAGCTCGCGCTCATCGAGCGTCTTCCCGGCCGTCTCCATCGCTGTCAGCAGCGTCGCGTCGGTCAGCCTCGGCGGCGGCCGCGTGCGCTTCGAAACCGCCTTCGCGTCGAGCACCTGCTGCACCTGGCCCGCTGTGAGGCCCGCAGGGAGCAGGCCCTCCTCGTCGGACTCCTCACCGGGGGCCCGCTTCTCGGTGGGCGCGCGCACCGGCCCGACGTCGAGCACCTTCCAGCCGAGCTGCTCGATGGCGGTGCCGTGGCTCAGGTAGCGGTCGACGACGCCCGGTGTGGTGACGAGGGTGGTGACCTGCGTGGCGGCCCAGGTGAAGTCGTCATGCCACGCCTGGAGCAGCCGCCGGCAGACGAGCTCGTAGATGCGGCGCTCGTCGACGTTGAGGCTGCGGCCCGCGGGGGAGACGGCGGTGGGAATGATGGCGTGGTGGTCGCTCACCTCGGCGTCGTCGACGAAGCGGCGGCTCAACGGGCGGTCTCCCGTGCCCGGCGCGAGGTGCGGGTGGAACGACGGGCCGATGGCGTCGGTGACGGCGCGGAGCGTGCGCGACACCTCGGTGGACAGGTGCCGGCTGTCGGTGCGGGGGTAGCTGATGAGCTTGTGCTGCTCGTACAGGGCCTGCGCGAGCTCGAGCGTGCGCTGCGCCGAGAAGCCGTAGAGCCGGTTGGCGTGCCGCTGGAGCTCGGTCAGGTCGTACAGCTGCGGCGGCGGGAGCTTCTTCTGCTTCGAGGTGACGTCCCCGATGGTGGCGACGCCGGACCTCGCGCGGGCGACGATGGCGGCGGCCTCTTCACCGGACTTCGGCAGGCGGCGGGGGTGCTCCTTGACGCCGTCGCGGTGCCAGACGCCGGTGTACTGCTCTTTCTCACGCGGCGAGAACGTCGCCACCACCTCGAGGAAGTCCTCGGGCACGAAGTCGCGAATGGCCAACTCGCGTTCGACGAGCAGGGCGAGCGTGGGCGTCTGCACGCGGCCGACCGAGAGCTTCTCGTCGAGCGACAACCCATACGCGCGTGACAGGTTCATGCCCACGAGCCAGTCGGCGCGGCTGCGGCCGAGCGCCGCCGAGGCGAGGCCGTCGAAGTCGGACTGCGGGCGCAGCCGCGCGAAGCCCTCACGAATGGCGCCGTCGGTGAGCGACGAAATCCACAAGCGCTTCACGGGGCGTCGGCAGCCCGCGGCCTCGGCGATGAAGCGGAAGATGAGCTCGCCCTCGCGGCCGGCGTCGGTTGCGCAGATGACCTCGGTGACGTCTCGCGCCGTCAGCGCTCGGCGAACGACGTCGAACTGCGTGGCCGTCGGCTCGAAGACGCGCAGCGGCCAGCGCTCGGGGAACATCGGGAGCAGGTCGAAGCTCCAGCGTCGCCAGCGCTCGTCGATGCCGTCGGGCTCCGCCAGGCCGACGAGGTGGCCGATGGCCCAGGTGACGACGTAGCCGTTCCCGGTGAGTACGCCGTCACCGCGCACATGGGCGCCGAGCACCCGGGCGAGGTCCCTGGCGACTGACGGCTTCTCGGCGACGACGACGATGCTCACGCGAGGAGCGTCATACACGGGAGGGCTGACATCGCGCGGTCATGACGACGGTCGAACCACTCGCTGCTCTCGATGGCGAGGTGGCGCCGCTCAGCGCCGGCC
>JANRKQ010000150.1:0-222386 GCA_033763395.1 Myxococcaceae bacterium | reverse complement strand
CCGATGAGCTCCTGGCAGTAATAGAGCACGTGGTGTGGCTCGAGGCGGTCCGCGGCGCTCGCCACCACGTCGGGCAGCTGCGAGATCTTCTTCAGCATCATCTTCTCTTCCGGCAGCACCAGTCGGGCGAGGTGCGCGTCGGTGACCTTGTCCGCGCCAACGAACGGCACACCCTTCTCCGCCGCCTTCTTGAGAATCGACGCGCAGCGCGCGTGGCCGTACTGGAAGTAGAAGACCGGGTTGTCCTTCGACTGCTTCGTGACCGCGTCGAGATCGAAGTCGAACTGCGCGTCCCGGGTCTTCATCAAGAAGATGAACCGGCACACGTCGGCGCCGGCCTCGTCGATGAGATCGGCGAGCTCGAACAGCGTGCCTTTCCGCTTGCTGACCTTCACCTCTTCACCGCCGCGCGTGATGCGGACGATCTGCACCAGCACGAACTCGAGCTTCTTGGAGTCGATGCCGAGCAGGTGCATGCCCGACTGGATGCGCGGCACGTGGCCGGCGTGATCGGCGCCGAAGACGTCGACGGCGAGGTCGAAGCCGCGGTCGAACTTGGCCTTGTGGTACGCGAGGTCGGCCGTCAGGTACACCGGCGTGCCGTCAGCGCGGAGGATGATTCGATCCTCCTCGTCCTTCAGCGGAGTCTTGCCCTTCTCGTCCTGCCACGTCGCCGTCATGAGGAAGGTGCCGCCGAGCTGCCGGTCGGCATACTTCGCGGCCTTCGACTCGGCGTCGCGCACCTTCTCCTTGTTGTCTTTCCGCTTCCCCTCGGTGGCCTCGTAGGTGACGCCGCGTGCCTTGTAGACGTCGACGATCGACCGCACCGCGCCCGAGGCGTGGAGCGACGCCTCACTGAAGAACACGTCGTGCGTGATGTTCGCCTTGGCGAGGGTGGCCTTGATGGCCTTGAGGTTCTCGCGCGTGCCGACCTCGATCGCCGCGGGGAGCCACTCGGCCTCGGGCTTGTTCAAGAACGAGTCGCCGACCTCGGCCTTCCACGTCTTCGCGATGTCGATGACGTACTCAGCCGGGTACTCACCCTCGACGAGCGTGATGGCCTCGCCGAACTGCTCCCGGTACCGCTTGTAGACGGTGCGCCCGAGCGTCTCGACCTGCTTGCCGAAGTCGTTGATGTAGAACTCGCGCGTCACGTCGTGCCCGGCCGCGTCGAGGAGCCGCGCGATCGCGTCTCCCATGAAGGCGCCACGCGCGTGCCCGATGTGCACCGGGCCGGTGGGGTTCGCCGACACGAACTCGACCATCACCTTCTTGCCGGTCGACTTCGGCGCGCGCCGGCCGAACTGCACGCCGGCCTTGAGCACCTCGGTCACCACCCGCTGGAACACCACGTCCTTCAGGCGGAAGTTGAGAAAGCCCGGGCCCGCCTTCTCGACGCTGACGACGGCCGAGTGCGGATCGACGAGGTGCTGAATGATCGCGTCGGCGAGCTCGGGCGGCTTCTTGCCGACCGTCTTCGACATCACCATCGCCACGTTGCAGGCCCAGTCGCCGTGCTCGAGGTTCTTCGGCAGCTCGACGGCGTAGTTCGGAATGGTGTCGAAGGTGAGCGCGCCGCTCGCCTTCAGCGCGTGGAGCGTGGCATCGATGACCTGGCGGACCTGCTGTCGCATGGTGACTCCTGGACTTCCAAAGACGTGTCAGTACCCGCGCAGGCGCAGCAAGAGCGGCTGGAGGATGTTGGGCGGAATCTGCGCGTACGTGCCGAAGTGCATCGAGTAGTTCCCGCGCCCCTGCGTGAGCGTTCGGAGTGAGTCGACGTAGCCGAACATCTCTGACAGCGGCACCTCGACGTCGACCACCTGCAGCGAGCCGCGGCTGCCCATGCCACGAATCGTCCCGCGTCGGCGGTTCAGGTCACCCGTCACCGCGCCGTAGTAGTCGGCCGGCGTCGTCACCTCGACGCGCATCACCGGCTCGAGCAGCGCCGGAGCCGCCGCCTTGCACGCCTCGGTGAAGGCCATCGACGCTGCGATGGTGAAGCTGATCTCGTCGGAGTCCACCTCGTGGAAGCTGCCGTCGAAGACCTCGACCTTCAGATCGATGAGCGGGTACCCGGCCACCACGCCGCGGTTGAGCGAGTTGGTGACGCCACCCTCGATGGCCGGGAAGAACTCCTTCGGCACCGCGCCGCCGGCGATCGAGTTCTTGTACTCGAAGCCCTTGCCCGGCTCGTTCGGAGACACCCGCAGCTTGACGTGCCCGTACTGGCCCTTGCCGCCCGTCTGCTTGATGTACTTCCCCTCACCCTCGCCCGTCGTCGTCACCGTCTCGCGCCAGGCCACCTGCGGCTTGCCGACGTTCGCCTCGACCTTGTGCTCCCGCTTGAGCCGGTCGACGAGGATCTCGAGGTGCAGCTCGCCCATGCCGGCGATGATCGTCTGCCCGGTCTCGGCGTCGGTCTTCACGCGGAAGCTCGGATCTTCCACCGCGAGCTTGCCCAGCGCCTGGATCAGCTTGTCGGCGTCTTCGGTCGACTTCGCCTCGAGCGCGAGCTGGATCACCGGCTCGGGGAACTCGATGCGGCCGAGCAGCACCGGGTGCGACTCGACGCACAGCGTGTCTCCGGTGACGGCGAGCTTGAGGCCCACGATCGCGCAGATGTCACCGGCGTAGCATTCCTGAATCTCGTCGCGCTTGTCGGCGCGCATCTGCACCAGGCGCCCCACCCGCTCGCGCTTCCTCTTCGCCGTGTTCCACACCGCCGTGCCGGACTCGAGCTTGCCCGAGTACACCCTGATGAACGTGAGCGTGCCGTAGGCGTCGTTCATGATCTTGAACGCCAGCGCCGAGAACGGCGCGTCGTCCTTCGTCTCGCGCACCACGTCCTTGCCGTCGGGGTCCTTGCCGTGGACCGGCGGAATGTCGATGGGCGACGGCAGGTAGTCGATGACGCCGTCGAGGAGCGGCTGAATGCCCTTGTGCTTGTAGGCCGACCCACAGAACACCGGGAACACCTTCATCGCGATGCAGCCCTTGCGCACGGCCGCGCGAATCTGCTCCTCGGTGATGCTGGCGCCCTCGTCTTCGAGGTACTTCTCCATCAGCGCGTCGTCGAGCTCGGCCACCGTCTCGAGCAGCTGCGTGCGCGCGGCCTTCGCGGCCTCGGCGTGCTCGTCGGGAATCTCGACCGCGTCGTACACGCTGCCCTTCTCTTCGTCGCGAAAGACGAGCGCCTTCATGCGCACGAGATCGATCACGCCCTTGAGCTCGCTCTCCTTGCCGAGCGGCAGCTGCATCAGGAGCGGCCTCGCGTCGAGGCGGTCTCTGATCGACTGCACCGACATCTCGAAGTCGGCGCCCAGGCTGTCCATCTTGTTGATGAAGCAGATGCGCGGCACCTGGTGCTTGTCGGCCTGCCGCCACACCGTCTCGGACTGCGGCTCGACGCCGTTCTTCCCGTCGAACACGGCCACCGCGCCGTCGAGCACGCGCAGGGAGCGCTCGACCTCGATGGTGAAGTCGACGTGGCCCGGGGTGTCGATGATGTTGATGCGGTGCTTCACGTCGCGGCGCGACCAGAAGCAGGTGATCGCCGCCGAGGTGATGGTGATGCCGCGCTCGCGCTCCTGGGGCATCCAGTCCGTCGTGGTGGTGCCCTCGTGGACCTCGCCCATCTTATGAATCGCGCCCGCGTAATAGAGAATGCGCTCGGTCGTCGTCGTCTTCCCGGCGTCGATGTGCGCCATGATGCCGATGTTGCGGTAGCGCTCGAGGGGGTATTCGCGGGGCATGACGGTGGTCCTTGCAGGCGATTTGACGCGCTTTGGTTTTGCACGGACGGTCCGGTGAAGGAAGCCGTTGTTAGAAGGCCCCCATGGTTCGTTCCCTCGTCCGTCGCCTCGGGCGGCTCGGCGGTCTGCTGGTGCTCGGGGCGTCGCTCCTGCTGCTCGGCGCCGGGGCCGTGTTGCTGCTCGCCGTCGACTTCGACTCGAAGGAGGCCGGCGCCGTCTCGGTGGTGCCGTTCTTCCTGGTGACGCTCGGGGTGGGTGGTTCGGCCCTCGGTGCGCGCAGCGTCATCGCCGGTGACACGGTGACCTTGTCCGACGAGGCGCTCCTCGCGGCCCTGGGTCGCCGGCCGGTGACGCTGTGCCTCGACTGCCGCGCCATCGTGCCCCGTCCGCCGTGCCCGCACTGTGGGTTCTCGGCCCGCTGCGTGACGGTGCGCTCGGACGATGACGTGTCGTCGGTGACGCGTGAGCTCGGGCTTCGCCGGTGATGTCCGCTTTTTTCGGGCCGGCATACCCGGGCACATGCGCTCCCTTCTCCTCGCTGCACTGCTGACCGTTGGCTGTGGTCGTCCCGAGGTGCCCGTCCCCGAAGCGCGGAGCCTCGAGACGCTCGACGCCGGCGCGGCCCTCGACCTCGACGCCGGCCTCAGCGCCGACGCTGGCGCCCCCACCGACGCGGGGAGCCCCCCTGATGCAGGCCCGGCGCTGCGCTGGGAGCGCGACGTGCTTCCGCTCCTCTCGACGCGGTGCGAGCGGTGCCACGTCGCGAACAACCAACCCGGCCCCTCGTTCGGCGACACCTGGGAGGTGCTGCTGCGGCCCTCGACGAAGTGCCCCGGCGAGACGATCGGTCGGTGCGTCGCGCTGGCGCTCGCCGTTCAGGGCGTCGAGGGCCGGTGGTGTCGCACCTGGCAGACCCCCTTCCACCGCGAAGGGTGGATGTGCCTCAGCGCCACCGAGATCGACCTCGTCACCCGCTGGGTCGACTCGGGCATGCCCCGCTGAGCGTCAGCGCTCACCCCAGCGCAGCTTCGTGCGGAGGATCGCGAAGTAGTCGAGCTGCGGGTTTCGCACGAGCTGCATGCGGTGCTCCGACTTCCAGATCTCGAGCTGATCGCCGAGCTTGAGGGGCAGGCCCTCCTGGCCGTCGATGGTGAGGTACACATCGCTCACCTCGGCCGAGAGCTTCACCGTCAACGGCACGTCGGCGGGCACGACGATGGGCCGCTGCGTGAGCGCGTGCGGACAGATGGGCGTCACCACCGCGCAGTCCAATGACGGGTGCACGATGGGGCCGCCGGCCGAGAGCGAGTACGCCGTCGACCCGGTGGGCGTCGCGAAGATCACCCCGTCGGACTTGAACGTCGCCACGTACGCGCCATCGAGCCAGGTCTCGTGATCCGAGATCTTCGCGAGCGCGGCCTTGGTGATGACGATGTCGTTGAGCACCTCGTCTTCGAGCACCACCTTGCCCGCGCGCACCAGCCGGCAGGAGAGCTTCATGCGCGAGTCGATGCGCGCCGTCCCCGCGAGGACCGACGCCAGCGCCGGGAGCGCCCCCGCCACGGGGATCTCGGTCATGAAGCCGAGCGAGCCCAGGTTCACCCCGACGATCGGCACCGAGCGCCCACGGAGCAACCGCGCCGCATGAATGAGCGTACCGTCGCCGCCGAGCACCACCACCACCTCGGCCCGCTCGCGGATCTCTTCGGCAGGCGTCGCCGGCCACCCGGTCTGCTCCGCGAGGTGCGCCTCGACGAGGAACTCGAGCTCGGGGTGGGCCGCCTTGATGGTGACGGCGAGCTCGGCGGCTTCCGGCTTCTTCGGGCGGGCGATGAGGGCGATGGTCTTCACGGAGGCCGCGAAGCCTACTCTGGGCGCACGAGCCGCAAAGCCTCGAGCACCGCCCGCGTGTGGGGTGTCAGCGCGTGCGAGCCTGGCCAGCGGAGCTCGCCGTTCGGCGCGAGCACCTTCGCGTAGAGCGCCTCCATCACCCGCACCGAGCGCCCGGGCGCGAGCTGATCACGATCGAACCCCGGCACCAGCCCGCACAACGAGAAGCCCCGCCGCTCGGCCATCACCTGCTGGCCACGCGAGGCGAGCGTCACCCACACCAGCAACAGCTCGGCTTCGAGCCAGCGCCCCAGCGCCTCGAAGACGGGAAAGCCCAGAGCGCCGAGCACCCCTGCGCGCGCCTCTGGATCCAGCGCCCCTACCCGGCCGTGGAGCGTCTGTGACGCCAGCTGCCGCTCGAACGACATGAGCCCGACGCGCACGCCGTCCCGCTCCACCCAGACGATCCGTACGTCGCGCCCGTCGTCACCGGCGCGGGCGAAACCGCAAGCAGAGTCGATTCGTTCTGGTGTTCCACCCGGGGCGGTCGCCACGTGGCGCTCGAGCCAGCCCTCGTCGAGGAAGACCGACTCGGCGCCCACCTCGATCGTCGGGAACCAGGTGCGCAGCCGCTGCGGCACCTCGCCGAGCTCGTCGTGGCGAACGGCCCTGAGCGCGACGCCCTCGGGCAGCGACAGAATCGACGCCAACGCTGCATCGTCCGGCCAGCTCGACCTCACGGAAGCCTCCTCGTGTCTGCGCCCGTCTCCTTCGAGACCGCAGGAGGGCCACTCGCGCCATCGTCATGAAAGACCGAGTTCAAAAGAGGTTCTTCCCCGTCTCGGCGACTGGCGGCACCGAGACCGCCGGCAGATCGCCCGTCGAGCTGCGCCGGTTGGCCACCTCGACCACCATCGACTTGAGCTGCCTCGACATGACGCGGAACATCCCTGCGAGCAGCTCGGGCCGATCGCCCAGCAGATCGAGGAAGTCGCGGCGATCGATGACCAGCACCGTGGTGTCGGCGGTGGCCACCACCTCGTTGATGCGCGGGGCGCCGTCGAAGAGCGAGGTCTCGCCGAACGACTCGCGCGACTTCATCGTCAGCACCACCTCGCCTTCGCGGCGCGCCTCACACGCGCCCTCGACGATGACGTACAGCGCATCGCCCGGGTCGCCCTCGGCGTAGACGCGCTCCCCCTTGCGGAAGACCTGCTCCTTCGCCACGCCTGCCACCGCGGCCAGATCGTCGACGTCGCTTTGCGCGAAGATCTCCACGCCCTCGAGCGCGAAGAGCCGCTTCACCGTCACGTCGCTCATGTCGTCCTCCTTCGGGGGGCGCGTCCACACGCCCAGGCTTCGCCCCACCCGCCTCGCGCAGGCGCGAAGCGTGAAGTCTTCACTCGTGCAGAGCTCTTCGACGAAGAAGGGAGCGGTGTCTTCGTCGGCCAGCGGCAGCTCGCGGTGCGGCGACTCGAGCGCGTCGCCCAGCAGCGCGCGCTCGTCCTCCGACAACAGGTTGTCGACGAGCTCCAGCGCCCAGGCCCGCCGCTTCGAGTCGGGGCCCACCAGGTGCGAGTGGGCGCGCCGCAGCGCCCGGGAGTCGTGGAGCAACCCGAGCAGCCAGAACGACAGCTCGAACGACTGATCGAGCCGATCACCCACGACCCGCGTCAGGAGCGAGGCGTCTCCGTGCGCGGCCCGAATCGCGCGCCACGCTGGCAGCAGCGCCTCTCGGGTGTGCTTGCGGCGAACGAGCGCCTCCATGACGCGCTCCCGGTCGACCAGGAACTCGGGGTGCTCGTCGTGAATGCGGGTCAGCGCGTCGCCCACCCGGTAGTGGAGCGCGGCGTCGTCCCGGGCGTTCGACTGCAAGAGCGCGTCGAAGGCCGACTGCGTGCCGATGCGGCGCAGCACGCGGGGCAGCTGCATGCGCAGCGACAGGCTCCGGGAGCGATCGTCGAGCGTCGCGGTGAGGAGCGGCACCACGTCGTCACCCATCGCCGCCAGCGCCTCGCGGGCCGTGCGTCGCTCGTCCCGCCACGACAGAAAGCGCAACAGCCTGGGCGCGAGCTCGACGTGCAGGCCCTCTCCCGTCGCCGCGATGGCCACCTGGCGCACCGAGGCGTCGCCATCGTCGAGGTAGCGGGCCAGCAGCGCCGCGTGCGTCGGGTTGCCCAGCCGGCCCAACAGGCGCGCCACCTCGCGTCGCTCCTGGGTCGGCGCCGAGCCCCCGCGCTCGAGGAGTCGATCGAACACGCCGAGCGCCCCGTCGTGGGGCTCGCCCCGCAGCGACAGCAGCCCGCCGACCGCCGAGGTGACGAGGCCAATGTCATCCCGCACGAGGAGCGGCGGCAGCACCACCCGCGCCCGATCCGGAGCGAGCCGGGCGAGCGCCCACACCGCCGCGTCTCGTGGCCTCCGCGCGCCCGCCTGGACGATCGGCTCGAGCAGCTTCGCGAGCCCTGCTGCGCGCATCGCCTCCGCCAGCTGGACGCCGCGCGTCTGCACCCGCTCGTGCGCGTGCGCCAGCATCACCCGCACGTGCGACTCGTCGAGGGCCCCGGCGTACTCGAGCAGCTCGGCCGCCCGGAGCGCCCGCTCGGGAGACGGCGAGCGGAGCGTCTCGCCCAGCAGCGACAACTCGGTGCCCACCAGGTTGTTCTCGGCCTGGCCCGCGACGCGCAGGTGCAGCGCCTCGAGGTACCGCGGGCGAATCTTCCACAGCACCACGCCCAGCCCTGCGCAGACGAGCAGCACCACCGCCAGCACGCCCCACAGGCCCAGCGCCGCCGACACCGCGAGCAACACGATGCCCGCCACGCCCATGCCCACCTTCCGCAGCAGCCCGTCGATGGTGCGCCGGACACCGTCGCGCAGCTCGTCGGGCAGGGGTGCGTAGAGCAACTGCACCGCCACCGGGAGCAGCGACCAGCTCGCCGCGCTCTCGAAGAGCTTGAGCGCCCACGCGCCCCACACCGAGGCCCACACACCCGAGAGGACGGTGAGGCCGGCCAGCGTCGCCGGCACGATGGCGACGTACCGCAAGATGCCGAGCCGCCGGAGCAAGGGCTCCGCCGCGACGAACTGGAACACCACGCAGAAGACGCCCGTCCACAGCTGGTGCGAGGCGAAGACGTCGGCCATGTCGGCCTCGCCCAGCAGCTCCACCGCGCGCTGGCGGAAGACGAAGTCGGTCAGCTGCTGAATGAGCGAGAAGCCCAGCACCAGCGCCGCCAGGAGCGAGGCGTACGGCAGCTCGACGACGGTGCGCACCGAGGCCACCGCCGAGCGCGCGGGCGCCACCTTCTGGCCGTCGGTGCGGTGGAAGCGGAAGGCGAGCGCGCCCAGGCCCAGCAGCGCCGCGCCTCCGGCGAGCAGCATCGGAGCCCCGGCCGTCCGCGCGGCGAGCTGCGCGAGGAAGCCTCCTGCGATGGCGCCCGACATGCCGACGCCGTTGATCCACGTGAAGGCCCGGCGCGCTTCGCGGGCGTCGAAGGCCTCGCCCACCGTGCCCCAGAAGCCGAGCGACACCTGCGTCGCGAAGGCCTCGGCGAAGAGGTACGCCGCGAGCGGAACGAGGGGCACCCCGAAGCGCACGCCGACGAGGAAGGCGATCGACGCGAGCGCACCGACGACCGCCAACCCTGCCGGGCTGCTCCGCCGACCCCACTTCGCGCCCAGCACCGCGAGCGTGCCCGTCACCAGCGCGGCCGTGAGGTACAGGTACGGCATCGCCGCCGCCTGGAAGCGCGACAGCACCAGCGCGTTCGTCGCGGGCTTGAGCATCGCGACGGCGCCGATGAAGCAGAACTGGAAGGCCGCCGCGGGCGCCAGCCGGGAAGCCCAACCGCGGGCCATGGGCCTACTCTCCCGCGAAGGTCAGCTCGGCCTTGCCGGCCGCCGAGGCGATCTTCAGCGTCATCGCCTGCGTGTCGACCTTCGGGAAGCGCACGCGGTAGCCCACCCAGAAGGGCTCCATGTAGCTGTAGTACGAGCGCTGCTCGGTGTTGGTGCGGCCGATGCGCTCGATCAGCTTCGGCGCGTACTCCTTGCCGTCCACCACCAGCGCGAGCCGCCACATCGACGACGGGCGATCGAAGTCGTCCATGCGGGGATCGTTCGCGTGCACGGCCAGATGGAACTCGACGACGTCGGAAAGCCGCTGGCGCTCGGCCTCCATCGACGCGCGGAGCTCCTCGACCGGCAGCGCGCGGAAACGTCCGTAGCGGGTGACACGGGCCTCGACGAAAGCCGGGGACTCCCACGTGGCGTAGACGAAGAGCCGGGTGTCGAGCAGATCGTAGATGCCCTGGCTCCGCGTCGCCCGCTCGAGGGTCTGCTGGTAGGCCGACTCGAGCGCGGGATCGCGGTCGGCCGGCGGCGGATCGCCCCCAATGCGGGGAATACGTGCCGTCGCGCACGCCGTCATCACGAGCGCGAGACCGGCCACCTTCAACCGCGTCATCGCGGGAAGTCCTCGCGCGTGAAGAGGGCGAACACCGGCACCCCGAGCGCGGCGATGGCCTCCTTGCCGCCCTCCTGGCGATCGACGAGGGCGAACGCAGCGACCGGCAACAGCCCTTCCGCGCGCGCCCGCTCGATGGCCTTGATCGTCGACGCCCCGGTGGTGACGACGTCTTCCACCACGGCGACGGGAGCCCCGTCGGGCAGCGACGTGCGCCCCTCGATCCACTGGCCGGTGCCGTGCCCCTTGGGCTCCTTGCGCACGAGGAACGCCTGGAGTGGCCGGCTGGCCAGGTGACTCACCAGGCTCACCGACGACGCGAGCGGGTCGGCGCCCATCGTCAGCCCGCCCACGCCCACCGCTGACGGCGTGTTCCGAATGATGGCCTCGAGCAGCAGCCGCCCGACGAGCCAGTGCCCCTCGGCGGTCAGCACCGTCTTCTTGCAGTCGATGTAGAAGTCCGACTCGCGGCCGCTCGACAGCACGACCTTCTTCTTCGCGTAGGACTTCTCGGTCAGCAGGGCGAGCAGGCGTCGGCGGTCGGCCTCGAGCGCCTGGGGCCCGAGATCGAAGCCGTTCACTTCTTGCTCTCCAGGAAGGCGACGAGGTCGATGGAGTACTTGAGCTGCGTGAGGAGCGCGTCGCGCTTCTCGTCGTCGAGCTGGTCGAAGACGTCGGCGAGCAGCGAGAGATCCTGATTGCACTGGGCGAGGCGCACCGTGACATCGGCGGCCAACTCGTCGGCGTCGACCTCTTCTTCGACGTTCTCGGGCGCCAGCTCGTCGTCGGTGGCGAGCGCCTTGGCGAGCATGTCGCGGGCCGCTGGCGTGAGCGAGCCACGCGCCTCGAGCCGCTCCTTGAGCGCCGCCAGCGTCTCGGGGTCGACCGCCCGCGAGTGAATGGCCGAGGCGAGCGCCATGAGCAGCGCGTCGGCGTCGGACAGCTCGGTGTGCAGCCGCGCCACGACCTTCTCACGCTGCAGGAACTTGAGCGCCGCGACGCGCCGAAAACCCGTCACCACCTGGAGGCGGTCGGGCGGCACGAGGCGCACGTCGATGGGGAAGATCTGGCCCAGCCGCGCGATGTCGGTGGCGAGCGCCGCGACGTCTTCGAGCTCGGCGAGCGGCCGGAAGCGGAAGGTGTCGTCGTCGTCGAGCCGGTCGAGCGGGAGCAGCGCTGGCGCCGAGAAGTGCCTGGGGAGATCGTGCGGGGTGACGGCGGTGAGATCGACCTCTTCGCCCCCGCCGTCGTCTTCGCCCTCATCGGCGTCGGAGAGATCGTCTTCGGCGATCGCCTCGGCCGGTGGGCCCGCCTCGACCGCTTCGGCCACAGGCGACTCCGGCACCGGCGCTGGCACCGCAGGAGAAGGCTCCGTCGTCACGGCGTCGGGCGCCGGCGGTTCGGTTCCTTCACTCTGCGGGTTCGACAGGTCGGCCATGGCACACGCTTACTTCTTCTTCTTCACCAGGACCTTCTTCTTGCCGGCCTCACCCACCAGCACGGGCTGGGGCGGAGGCGGCGGCGGAGCCGGCTTCGACTCACCCCTGGGTTCGCTCTTCGCCTCGACGCGCGCCATCGGCGGCGGCTGGGGTTTGGCGGGCACCGCTGGACGGGCCGGAACGGCAGGCCGCGTGGGAATCGTGGCCGGGCGCGCCGCGGGACGAACGACGGGGCGCGAGGCCGGGCGCTCACCCTGGGGGCGAGGCTCGGCGTTGCCCATGTCGACGCGGCCGCGGAAGCTGGCGCCGTCGACGATGATGACGCGGGGGCTGTTGATGTCGCCCACCATGCGGCCTTCGCGCGTCAGCTCGACCGACTCGGTGGCGGTGATGTTGCCCACCACCACGCCCGAGACGATGGCGTTTCGCACCGAGACGTTGGCCTTCACGATGCCGCTGGTCTCGACGATGAGCGTCTTGGAGAGGTTGAGCTCGCCCTCGACGCGCCCGCGCACGGTGAGATCTTCGTCACCGGTCAGCTTTCCGCTGATGAGGATCGACGGCCCGATGACGGTGCTGTCGGGTCCTCCCGATGAGAACTCCTTGGTCGCGGCCATGGCGTCAGCGCTCCTTCACGTCCATGTCGACGTTGCCCTTGAAGCTCGCCCCATCGGCGATGAGGATTCGCGGGGCGCGCACGTCGCCGACGACGCGGCAGTCGGCCTTGAGCTCGACCTTGTCGCTGGCGGCGATGTTGCCCGTCACGCGCCCGGCGATGTCGACGTTCTGCACCTCGATGTCGGCCTCGACGACGCCCGAGGCCTCGACGAAGAGGCTCTCCTTGAGCGAGATCTTCCCCTTCACCGTCCCCTGGATCACGAGGTCCTCGTCGCCGGAGATCTCTCCATCGATGACGATGCTCGAGCCGATGATCGTGTTCGCCATGTGTCGTCCTTCGCCCCTCGGGAAAACCTGCGTGCGTGACTGAAAAGAAGCGTCAGATGTCGTCGGGCAGCTTGACGTCCATCTCGATGGAGCCGTTGAACACCGCGCCGTCTTCGATGACGACGCGGGTGGCCTTGATGTCGCCGTTCACCTTGGCGGACTGGTTGATGCTGCACTTGGTGCCGGCGTCGATGTTGCCCGAGGCCGAGCCGTTGATGGTCAGCTCGTCGGCGCGAATGTCGGCCTCGACGACGCCACTCGACTCGATGGTGAGGTGGTTCTTGAGGTTCACCTGGCCCTCGACGCGGCCCTCGACGACGAGGTCGCCGGCGCCGGTGAGGCTGCCCCGAATGGTGATGCCCTTACCGATGATGTTGATGTTGTCGTTGGTGGCCATCGCGAGTCGCCGTTCCTACGTCAGAGGTGGGCCGAAATCCACGCCACAATGTCGCCCATCGGCCGCTCCTTCTCGAGTTCGCAGAGCACCTCGTGACGGAAGTCCGAGTAGTCCTTCCACGTCTTGTCGGTCGACGCGACGGTGTCGAAGAAGGCGCGAGCGGCGGGCATCGAGGCGATGCGATCGCCGGTGCCAGCGACGACGATGAGGGGCAGCGTGATGGCGGCGCCCTTCCCTGCGAGCCGCGCCTGGGCCTCGGCGCACGCGAAGAACCAGCGGGGCGTGGTGACGTGGAGGTAGATGGGATCTTCCGCCGAGCTCTTCTGCCACGCGGGGTCGCGCGAGAGATCTTCCACCTTGAGTTCGTTCGACAGGTGCAGGCCGGGCATGAGGCCCTTGATGAGCCGCGCCCCAAAGAGCTTGAGGGCCGGGGGCTCGAAGGCGAGCTTGTAGAACGGCGCCGAGAGCACGAGCGCCTTGAGCGAGGGCGGCTTGCCGTTGGCGACGAAGTGCGTGGCCATGAGGGCGCCGTGGCTGTGCGCGAGGAGGACGATGGGCAGCCCGGCCGCGGCGGTCTCGAGCTTGCCGTAGAAGAGCGAGAGATCGCCGAGGTAGTCGTCCCACACGAGCACGTCGGCGCGGCGGCCATCGGCCTTGCCGTGCCCGCGGTAGTCGAACGCCATCACGCCGAAGCCGGCGGCGACGAGCTGGTCGATGACCCAGAGGTAGCGGCCGGAGTGATCGCCGTAGCCGTGCACCACACCGACCCAGGCCTTCGGCGCCGCGTCGGGGACTGCCGAGCGCCAGAAGAGGCGCGTTCCATCTTTCGCCGAGAAGTAGCCTTCGTCTCGCTTGGTCACGAAGGCGCACGCTACACGCGCGCGCCGCCAGCGCGATGCACTTTCAGAGCGCTTTGAGCTTCTTTTCCAGCTCGGCACGCTGGAGTGGACGGTCGGCGGCCTCGGGGTTCTCGGTGAGCACCTGAATCGCGCGCTTGAGCACGGCCTCGGCGCGGGGCTTTCGACCGGCCCGCGCACACGCGTCGGCGAGGTGCTCGAGGAGCGTGGGCTCGTCGGGTGACTCGGCGGTGGCCTTCTCGAGGAGCTCGACGGCGCGGTCGAACTGCCCGCGGCGGAAGGCGACCCAGCCCATGGAGTCGAGGTAGGCGGCGGCATCGGGGCGCGCGTCGAGGGCCTTGGCGACCAGGCGCTCGGCTTCGTCGAGGTCTCCGCCGCGATCGGCCAGGGTGTAGCCGATGAAGTTCATGGCGGCGGCGTTGGTGGGGTTCGCCTCGAGCACGGTGCGCATGGTGTCGATGGCGCGCTGCCAGTCGCCCTTGCGCTCCTGCGCGGCGGCGAGCGCGAAGAGGAGCGGCTCGTCTTTCGGCGACTTCTGGAGGGCCTTCGAGAAGAGCGAGACGGCGTCGGCGGGCCGCCCCTGGCGCTCGTAGAAGCCACCGAGGGCGTCGAGCACGTCGGACGATGGGCGCGGATCGAAGGCGGCGAGCAGCAGCGCCTCGGCTTCTTTCGGACGCGCGGCGCGTTCGAGGGCGCGGGCGCGCGCGGAGATGAGGCCGGACAGGCCGGGGCGTTCTTCGGTCAGGCGGGAGAAGGCGTCGAGGGCGAGCTTGTGCTGGCCGAGCGACGACTGGCACATGGCCTTGTGGAGGCGCGCTTCGTAGGCCACCTCTCCGGCGTCGGCCTTCACGGCGTCGTAGGCGTCGATGGCCTTCGCCCAGTTGCGCACGCGCTCGTGAACGAGGCCGGCGTAGAAGTGCAGGCGCGGCTCCTCGAGGTTCTTGCGCGCGCCGTCGAGCACGGCTGCGGCGTCGGCGAGGCGGTGCACCGCGAGGTACGAGAAGGCGACCTTGACGACGGACTCCGGGTCGCGGCCGAGCGAGAGGAGGAGGTCGAAGTACGCGCGGGCCTCGGCGGGTTTGTCGAGGCGCAGCGCGAGGCGGCCGGCCGAGAGGAGCACGTCGCGGTTCTCGGGATCGCGCTCGACGGCACGGCTCCAGGCTTCGAGGGCCTTCTCGGGGCGGCCCGAGGACTCGTGGATTCGGGCGAGCGTGGTCCACGCCTCGAGGTCGCCGGGGTCGCGCTCGACGGCGCGGGCGAGGAGGCGCTCGGCGCGCACGGCGTCTCCGCGCTCGGCGAGGGCGAGGCCGAGGCGCCGGTAGCCGACGGGCTCTCCCGGGAGCGCGCCGCCGAGGTCTTCGACGACCTTGATGGCGTCGTCGATCTTCCCCTGGTCGAGGAGGAGCTGGGTGAGGACGAGGTAGGCGTCGGGGTCGGCGGGGCGCAGCCTGATGGCGCGGGAGAGGTGCGCGCGGGCGCGGGTCGTCTTCTGGGCCTCGTAGAGCACCCGGCCCATGAGGAGCTGCGCGGGTGCGTAGTCGGGGCTCTTGTCGATGACGCGCTTGAGCTGGGCCTCGGCTCGCTCGAGCTCCGAGAGGCGGGCGTACTGCTCGCCCATCTGGGTGAGGAGGTAGGGGCTGGCGTCGTCGCTGGCGAGCGCGAGGCGGAGCTCGTCGAGCGCGCCGCGATGGTTGCCCTCGTGGTGCTGGAGCCGCGCGCGGAGGAAGTGCGCGTACGACGCGGCGCTCGGGTACGGCGTCAGTGCGTCAGCGGCGGTGCCCGAGCCCATGGCCTCCTGCATGGCCTGGAGATCGACAGGCGGACGCTTCGGAGGACCGGCGAGGGCGGTCAGGCAGACGAGCGTGGTGAGAAGCACCGGGCGAACCACTGAGAAAGAGCATAGCCGAGAGGCCGCGCGTATTGCCTACCGACCCCAGCCCACACGCAGCCCACACCGACGACTTGACGCCTGGTGCAGAGGCGTGAGCGAACGGTGACGGCGCGAGGCTGGCTCGCCAAAGATTGAGTGAGCGCCCGTCGATGCCGGGGTCTGGGGCCTACTCGTCCAGACTTTTCGGACTTCCATGTGCGCGCGACCTCCATCCGGCTCGCTTGAAGCTTTGCCTTGGCAGAGATTGCCGTCATCCCGGTATGACTGATGGCTCACCAGACAACGTTGGAAACGGCTCTGGATGCAGCCAGAGAGCGACAAGGCGGCTCCCTTCGAGAACCGCGACAGCGCCGGGGGCAAATTGAACACCTTCTCGATCTTCATCGGGACTGCCCTGCCCAAGGCGGACCCAACCACTTCGTTCATCTACAAGCACGGACCAGCGGTCGGCCCCCGGATGGAGCGCGATCGCGGCCCCGGCCGTGATGGGTGCCCCCGCTTCTCCTCTGAGCAGCCCAGGGCGCGCGACCGGAGGGCGCAGCACAGCAGATCGCCAGCCAAAACGTGGACAGTACCCTGTCACGAAGAGCACACGCTGCCGTTCTTCGTCGTCAAGCATCAGTTCGACTTCGTTGACGGCAAAGGACGCCCCGCAGGTCTCCGGTCGCGGCTCCGTGTCAAAAGCGTACTCCGCGACCCGGTAGACCAGTCTGCCGGGTTCGGGCTGCCCCTGTTCGGTTCGCATCGCGATCATGGCGTGGCCCTGAACAATCAGTGCAGGATCATCTTCGACTGTGGCTCGACCACCAGTTCCCAGGTTCCAGCAGCACCGCGAAACTTTCCTGGAACATCCCAGCGCAGCGCACCCTGAACCCCTCCGGGATCAGGTATTGGCTTGCGTGCCGCCACGGAATCGAATCATGCGAATCTTTCTGTTCGTTGGTGTCGGCGTTCTCTTGGGAGCGTGCTTGAGGCCGGCGAGCGAAGTCAAGCCCGATTCAGGCGAGGTCGAGCAACATGATTTGCACGCCCAAGAAGGGACTGGGAGAACCGTGCAAGACTGCGGCCGAATGCTCCACCCGCTGTGGCGACGACGGCGGTTGCTCGGAGACTTTTTGTAGCTCGCGGTGAGCCCGTTGAGCACGGGCGCCGACCTCAGGCCAAGAGCCTTTCGAGCAGGGCCTCGGCGCCCTGCGTGCCTTCACGCACGTCCACCAGGCGCGTCTGCCAGCTCATCCCCTCGTGCTCGAGCAGCCCGCACAGCCGGTTCACCAACTGCCGCGCGTCGTTCAACGAGGTCTCGGGGAGGAGCACCGCGAACACCCCGCCGCCCAGGTGGCCCACCACATCCGGCGCCCGCAGCTCGCGCCGCATAATCGCCGCCGACGAAGCGATCTTCCCCGTCGCCGTTCCCACCGGCCGCAGCACGCCCACCGACAACGCACGGCCGTAGCGGCCGCTCCGGGAGAGCTCCGCATCGAGCCGGTTTACGAGGCCGAGCTGGTCGAACAACCCCGTCTCCGCGTCCACCCCGACCGCCGCCACCTTCGTCGCCCGGCGCTTCACCGTATCGCCCACGCGGGTCAGCAATTGGCTCAATGAGAACGGCTTCGTCAGCGTATCGACATGACCGAGATCCAGGGCGCGGAGCTTCTCGGACAAGTCCGGATGCCCGGAAATCAACAACACCGGAATGTCTGCCGTTGCCGGCGTGCACTGCAGTTCCCGCAACGCATCCAACCCATCCCGGTTGGGCATGAAGACATCCATCACGATCACGTCCGGCGTCAGCGCCTTCGCTCTCGCCACCGCCTCGTCGCCGTCCTTCGCGTGCTCCACCCGGTAGTGCCCCGACAACCCCATCGTGCACACCCGCGCGAACACCGGGTCGTCCTCGGCCAGCAGCACCAACGGCGCTCCCGCCTGCACCGGAGCTTTCCGCACCGGCTTGCCCTGCCGAATCGGCAGCGTGAACGCGAAGACCGCCCCGCCCTCTTTCGGCGCCTCGGCCCAGATCTCTCCGCCGTGCCGCTCGACGTAGTCCCGGCAGATCGACAGCCCCAGCCCGCTCGATCGATCGAACGCCATCAGCAGCGAATTCGGGTCGACGTCATTCCCGTCGTCGCGCACCTCGACCAGCGCCACGTCGCCGTCCGGCTGCGGCTTGAGGCGCGCTCGCACCGTCACCTTCGTCGCGCCCTTCGCGTGCTTCAGCGCGTTCGTGATCAGGTTCTGCAGCACCTGCTTGATCTTCTGCTCGTCACCCACCACCTCGAGGCTCATCGGCGCCTCGGCGCGCAGGCTCACCTTCTGCTCCCGCGCGAGGATCTGCAGGTCGTTCACCGCCTCCTGGCAGGTCTCCGACACGTCCATCGCCTTCGAGAACAAGACGATGCGGCCGTCTTCTCCGCGGTGGCCTTCCAGCAGCGACTCCACCAGCTCGAGCATCTTCCGGCTTGAGCGCTGAATCGCCTCGGCCGACGGCTTGAGGTCGGCCGGGAGCCCCTTGTCCGTCAAGAGCAGGTGCACGTGCCCCAGCTGCACGTTGAGCGGCGCCCGCAGATCGTGGCTCAGCACCGCGAGGATCTCGTTCTTCCGCCGGTCGAGCGCCTTGAGGCGGGCGTTCGCCTCCTGCAATTCCTTGAAGCGCTCGAGGTACGCCGTCTCGAGCGAGCTGCGCACCCGGCTCACCGCCACCTGCGCCTGGGCCTGCTCCGCCGCGTTCGCCAGCGCGACGCACACGGCCGAGACGAAGTCGCGCTCTTCCTGCTCGAGCGACGCGGCTCGCTTCAACACCACCGCCGCGAACGCCGACGCCTCGTGCGGCACCGGGTACACCCACGTGCCATCGCCGCCCGCCACCTCGCGCGTCTCGATCGCCTTCCGAATCGTCGGAGCCACCGCCAGATCGATCGGCGTGCGCCCCAGCTCGTCCACGAGCACCGCCTTGCGCGGCGCTTCGCCTTCGATCTGCAGCACCTTCACCTGCTCGCAGCCCAGCGCCTCCTTCAGCCGCGGCGCCACCACCTGCGCGAGCGTCGAGAGCGCGCCCTTGTCGGCCGAGGCCCGCGTCACGTCGAGGAGCAGCTCGAGCCGCCGCCGCACCAGCTCGTCCCGATCCGCCACCCGCCGTGCCCGGATGCCCGCCGCCACCTGCTGCTCGAGTTCCTCGAGCGAACGCGCCACCCCGTCGACGTCGAGCCGCTCCAGCGACCGGCTCGCCACCTTCGTGCCGTCGAACACCACCGGAATGCCGCGCGACCGGGGACTCTTGCGCAGCGCTTCGAGGGCTTTGGGCGCCGACCGCGCCGGCAACGACACGACGATCGCATCGGGCCGGCTTCGCTCCAGCGCCGTCACCGCCTCGGTCGCCGTGGTCGACGTGTCACACGTCAAGCCCCGCGCCTCGAGCCGCGCCGCGAGCCCTGACGTCCGTCCTCCCAGAATCAACACCCGGCCTGAAGACACGCTCGCAGTGTAGCAGCCACACAGGTAGAGTCCGCGCCGGCCGTCACCCACATCGGACCCATGCACCGCACACTCCTTTCTCTCGGACTCCTGCTGGCTTCCACCTCTCTGGCCCAGACGGGAGATGAGTGGAGCAGCCCCTTCTCGCAGCCCAACCCGCCGGCGACGCCCGCGAAGCCCGCGACGCCCCCACCCGCGGAGCCTCCGAAGAAGACCCAGCCGGCCCCCGCACCTGCGCCGGCTCCGACGGTGACGCCGCCCCCCAGCAGCCGGCTGCGCGACTCCGAGCCGAACCCGGCCGACGCCCGCGCCCGCGCCGATGAGCGCCTCAAGGCCGCCACCGGCACCGCCGACCCGAAGGTCGACCCGAAGAAGGCCGCCGAAGACGCGAAGCTGCCCATTGTCTCGAAGAAAGAAACCTATGAGGCCGGCACCGAGCCGCACAGCCCGTCGTCGTGGGGCACCTCGATCGACACGCCCGGCAACGCGCGCGTCACCGTCGGCAACGTCGGCATCGGCACCGCCTACGTCCCCAGCGCGCGCCTCGGCGGCAAGGGCCTCGTGCGCGTCGGCTTCCTCGGCGAGTACCTCAACATCAACGACTTCCCGGTGCGCAACGCCGCCAACATTCGCTCGGGCATCACCTTCGGGGCCAGCTTTCAGCCGTTCTCGTGGGGCGAGCTCTTCGTTGGCTACACCGCTGCCGCCAACACCAACAACCGCACCTCGCCCAACCTCATCCAGGCGCTCGGCGATCTCACCTTCGGCCTCAAGGCCTCGAACGAGTGGGCGAAGGGCTTCCACGCCGGCGTCGATCTGCGCCTGCTCACCTTCTCGGGCGTCGGCAACCAGGGCATCGACCGCTTCGCCGTCGGCTTCCGCCCCACGCTCCTCGTCGCCTACGACGTGCGCGCGCTGTCCAAGAGCGTGCCCCTCATCGCGAACCTCGCGGTGGGCTTCACCTTCGACTCCACCGCGAACCTCGTGACGCAGCGCCTCAACGCCTCCGAGGAGTACGCGCTCGGCATCAACCGCTACAACCGCTTCAACTTCGGTGCGTCGCTCGAGATCCCCCTGCCCATCGCGGTGCCCTTCATCGAGTACTCGCTCGCCGCGCCCCTCGGCGTGCCCAGCGGCATCCTCACCGGGCCCGACGGCGCCAGCGTGCCTGCCGGTGCCGCCATGCCCCAGCAGCTCGGCCTTGGCGTGAAGATCACCGCCATCAAGGATCTCACCCTGCTGACCGGCGTGAACCTGGGCCTCACCCGCAACGTGGGCCTCGGCGTGCCGGCCACGCCGCCGTGGAACTTCTTCGTCGGCGCCAGCTTCGCCATCGACCCCTTCCAGCGGGGCGAGACGAAGACGGTCGAGATCGTGCGCGAGCGGAAGATCGAGCAGAAGGTCGAGACCGCGAAGGCCCGGATCGAGGGCACCGTCGTCAACAAGACCACGAAGGCGCCCATCGCCGGAGCCCTCGTGCAGATCCCCGGGCTGCTCCCCTCGGCCACCGACGCGCAGGGCAAGTTCCGCACGCTCGACCTCGGCGAGGCCAAAGCGAAGCTCGTCGTCTCGCGTGACGGCTTCAAGGGCGCCGAGCAGGACGTGGCGCTCCAGGCCGGCAAGGCCACCACCGTCGAGATCGGCCTCGAAGAAGACGTGAAGAAGGGCCTCTTCGAGGTGACGACCACCAGCCAGAAGAAGACCATCAAGGGCCAGGTGACGCTCACCGCCGAGGGCACCGTCGTCGTCGTCGACACCATCGAGGGCGCCGCCAAGGAGATCGAGGTGCCCGCCGGCACGTACACCGCCGCCGCCACCGCCGACGGCTACCTGTCGCAGACGCGCGAGGTGCAGATCCCCGCTGGCGGCAAGATGCCGCTCGCCTTCGACCTCGCCCCGGCGCCGAAGAAGATGCTCGTCATCTTCAAGGGCGACAAGATCGAGATCCTCCAGCAGGTGCACTTCGCCACCGGCAAGTCGACGATCCTCGCGGACTCGTTCGATCTGCTGAAGCAGGTCGTCGACGTCATCGTGCGCAACAACGTCAAGCGCGTGTCCGTCGAGGGCCACACCGACAACAAGGGCGTCAAGGCCGCCAACCAGAAGCTGTCCGAAGATCGGGCGCGTGCGGTGGTGGAGTACCTCGTCGCACAGGGCGTCGACCCGAAACGCCTCGAGTCGGTGGGCTATGGTGACAGCAAACCCATTGCTCCCAACCTCACGGCGCGGGGCCGAGAGCTGAACCGCCGCGTCGAGTTCATCGTCATGGAGAAGTGATGCGACAGTCGGCACGGCGGGCGGTGTTGGGAGGCCTCTTCGGCCTCCTGCTGATGCTCCTCGGCGCGGCCTGCACGCCCCCGCCCCCACCTCCGCCGCCTCCGCCACCGCCGCCCAGGGCCTTCCTGACGCTGCCTGGCAGCACCACCGTCATCGCCCCCACCATCAAGGGGCAGATCACCACCAGCGGCTGCCGCAAGGTGGGCGGGCTCGATATTCTCGAGAGCAACAACCGCGTGCGCAGCGTCGCGTACACCGGCGAGCCCACGCAGTTCGAGCTGAGCCCCGCCGAGATGCAGTTCCAGGGGCTCTACAACCCCCGCGGCCTCGCGCTGCCGCTCACGCTCACCGCGAAGGTGACGTGTGAAGAGGTCGACTCGTTCCCCGATGGCGGCTTCAAGACGCGCGAAGGCGTCTCGCAGCCCGTCAGCATCACCTTCATGCCCGTCCAGAGCGTGCGCACAGGCCCCGAGGGCTCCATGGCCCTGCCCGACGCGTTCATCGCCGAGGGCGGCATCGCTGGCCAGCCCACCACCTTCATCGGCTGCGTCGGCACGGGGAACGGCGGCACCGGCCTGCTGCGCATCGATCAGAACGGCAACGGCCGGGCGTTCAACACCTCGATCGATCCGCCCTGTCGCTTCGGCACCGTCATCACCACCGCCAACCGAACCGTCGACGTGCGCTGGCTGTGGACGCCCGGCGTCGGCGCCGTGGCCGTGGACGGCAACCTGAACCCCACCTCGAAGGTGCTCGGCCCCGTGCGGCGCCTCATCGTCGCGCCCGACGGAGACGCCATCGCCTGGCTCGACGAAGAGTCCGGCGCGCGCAGTGAAGTCGTGCGCATCTCCGCTCGCCCCGCGCCGATGGCCAACCCGATCCGGTGGACCACGTTCGGCGCCTTCTCGACGGGCTACCCGGGCGTGATGAACGCCGACCCCGTCGTCACCCAGGGCCGCGTGTACACCTCGTCGTGGCAGTACAACCAGGCCAGCGGCGTGGGCCGCGTCGTGGTGCTGCAGTACGACTACGCGACCGGCGCGCTCCTCAACAACCCGCCCCCGGCGGTGCTGACGCAGCGCTTCGGGCAGCTCCTCAACCGGCCCATCACCCCCACCGGGCAGTTCAGCGTCGATGGGCGCCGCATGTACATGCCCGTGCTGTCCGTCGACATGCAGAACCAGCTCTCGACGAGTGTCGTCTCGTGCACCACCGACGTCGCGGGCTGCGAGGCCGGCAATGGGCGCCGCTGGTCGGCGCCGGCGCTCTCGGGAGAGCTCACCACCGTCGTGTCCTTCGCCTCGGGCAACATGCTGGCGCTGGTGGGGCCGTTCTCGACCTGGTTCTTCAGCGAGGCCGACGGCACCATCATCAACCTCGCGAACCCCAGCAGCCCGCCACAGCCCTTCCGCCCCACCGGCAGCCTCTACACCCAGGGCGTCGTGCCTGGCCGCGGTACCGACTTCTTCCTCGTCAACGGCCCGGTGCCCACCGCGCAGGGCCAGGGCACGTTCCCCACCGAGATCATCGCCATCGACAACCCCCGCACCGGCGAGGTGTGGCGCCTCACCATCGAGGGCGGCACCTTCCCCGGCGACTCGATGTACATGGCCATCGACGACAACGGCCAGGCGTGGCTGCGCGTGGGGACCGAGCAGATTCGCCCGCTGGGCCTGCAGGAGTACCGGAACCAGCGCGGGGCGACGACGCCGCCCTAAGGCCGCCTCGCCACCAGGAGCGCCTCGACGTTACCCGCGGGCCCGGGCGTCGGGGAATCGATGACGCCGTCGACCGCCAACCCCTGCGCCTCGACGAACGCGCGGATCCGGTCGATGGCCCCCGCGCGCGCCGCCGTGTCGCGCACCACCCCGCCCTTCTCGATCTGATCGGGCCCCACCTCGAACTGCGGCTTCACCAGCGCCACCAGCGTGCCCTTCGGCGCGAGCTTCGGCAGCACGCCCGGGAGCACGAGCGCCAGGGAGATGAAGCTGACGTCGATGACGATGATCGACACCGGCTCGGGCAGATCGTCGTCGGTGAGGTGCCGCGCGTTGACCCGCTCCCGGCTGCGCACCCGCGCGTCGGTGCGGAGCTTCTCGTGGAGCTGCCCGTAGCCGACGTCGATGGCGTGCACCCGCGCCGCGCCCCGCTGCAGCAGACAGTCGGTGAAGCCCCCAGTGCTCGCGCCGATGTCGGCGCAAACCGCGCCCGTGACGTCGACGTGGAAGTGCTCGAGCGCCGCTTCGAGCTTGAGCCCGCCGCGCGAGACGAACTTGAGGCCCTCGCCCTTGAGCCGAATGGGCACCTCGATCGGCACCCGCGTGCCCGGCTTGTCGACGCGCTGATCGTCCACCACGACCTGCCCGGCGAGGATCAACGCCTGCGCGCGCGTGCGCGTCTCGGCGAGGCCCTTCTCCACCAGCAGCACGTCGAGGCGCTCCTTCTTCACGAGCCGAGCACCTCGAGGGCCGCCCGACGGAGCCCCTCCGCGTCGAGCCCGAGCGCCCGCCGCTGCGCGTTCGCCTCACCGTGCCGCACGAACCGATCGGCCGGGAGCGACTGTACGCGCAGCCTCGGTGCCAATCGCCGCTCGGCCAGCACCGCACGCACTCCATCGGCCAGCCCGCCGCGGGGCGTCCCCTCTTCCGCCACCACCAGCGCCCCGCACGCCGCGGCGTCGGCCAGCAGGGCCTCGTCGAGCCGCGCCGCGTCGCCCGCGTCGAGCACCGCCCACCCTGCGTCCCGCGCCGCCTCGAGCGCGTGGAGCCCCACGACGCCATGTGTGATGAACGCCAACGCCGCGCCGGGCGGCTTAGAGAGCCACCGCGTCGTGCCCGCAGGCCCCACGTCCAGAGGGGCCGTCACCGCCGGCACCACGCCCCGCGGAAAACGAATGGCCGACGGCCCCGGCCGGCCCAGCGCCTGGTGGAGCAGCGGCTCGAGCTCACCCGCGAAGACCGGTGAGGTGATCGAGAACCCCGGCAGCGGCCGCAGGAAGGACAGATCGAACGCACCCTGGTGCGTCGCGCCGTCGGCCCCCACCAGCCCCGCGCGATCGATCGCGAACACCACCGGCAGCCCTGGCAGCGCCACGTCGTGCACCAGCTGATCGTACGCGCGCTGGAGGAAGGTCGAATAGATGCAGACGATGGGGCGAGCGCCGGTGGTGGCGAGGCCCGCGGCGAAGGTGACGGCGTGCTGCTCCGCAATGCCGACGTCGAAGACGCGCTCGGGGAAGCGAGCCTTGAGCGAGGTGAGCGAGCTGCCCTCGAGCATCGCCGGGGTGATCACCACCGCGCGTTCGTCGCGCGCCAGGCGGGCCTCGAGCGTCTGGGCGAAGGCCTCGGACCAGGTGGCCTGTCCACCGCGCGTGCGCACCAGCTTCCCGTCGCGCAGCTCGTACGGCCCCATGGCGTGCCCGCGCGTCCGGGCGTCTGCCTCGGCCGGCGCGAACCCCCGCCCCTTCTGGGTCTTCACGTGCAGCAGCACCGGCTTCGCCGACGCCTTCGCGCCGCGCAGCGCCGTCACCAGCGCCGACACGTCGTGGCCGTCGAGCCCGCCCACGTAGGCGAACCCGAAGGACTCGAAGAAACGCCGCGCGTCGTGCTCGAGCATCGCGCGCACCGCGCCCACGTTGGTGGAGATGCTCATGCCGTTGTCGTTGAGCACCACCACCAGGCCGCGCGAAGCCACCGCGGCGTGGTTGAGCGCCTCGAAGGTGAGCCCGCCCGTGAGCGCCCCGTCGCCGACGATCGCCACCACCTGCCCAGGCGCCCCCGTACGGTGGAGGCCCTCGAGCATGCCGACCGCGACCGAGACGGCGGTGCACGCGTGGCCCGCGCCGAACGCGTCGTGCGGGCTCTCGGTGGGATCGAGGAACGGGGCGAGCCCCCCTTCCTGCCGGAGCGTCGCCATGCGCCCCGCGCGCCCGGTGAGCAGCTTGTGGGCATAGGCCTGGTGCCCGACGTCGAAGACGAGGCGATCGACGGGGGTGCGGTAAACGCGGTGGAGCGCGACGATCAGCTCCACCGTGCCCAGCGAGGCGCCGAGGTGGCCGCCCACCGCGCCGCAGGTCTCGATGATGGCCTGCCGCAGCTCGGCGCAGAGCGGCTCGAGCTCGGCCTCGGGGAGCGCGCGCACGTCCGCTGGAGACGCGATGCGCTCCAGCACCGTCACGTCGTGCGCTCCACCGAGTAGTCGGCGAGGGCCGCCAGCGGGCCGGGCGTCGGCTCCACCACGCGCACCGCGTCCTTCGCGCGCGCCACCAGCTCGTGCGCGAGCCGCTTCGACGCGTCGAGGCCCACCACGGCCGGGAAGGTGAAGCGCCCTGCGGCGGCGTCGGCGTTCGCTGGCTTGCCCAGCTGCTCGGGCGTCGCGGTGACGTCGAGCACGTCGTCGGCGATCTGGAACGCGAGCCCCAGCGCCTCGCCGTAGCGCTCCGCGGCCTCGAGCGCCTCGGCCGAGCCGCGCGCCGCCAGCACCCCGAGCCGGCACGACGCCTTGATGAGGGCGCCCGTCTTCAAGCGATGGAGCCGCATCAGGTACTCCTGCGCAGCCGGGCGATCGTCGGCGATGTCGAGCACCTGCCCGCCCACCATGCCGCCGGCGCCCGCGGCGAGCGCCAGCTCGGCCACCATCGCCCCGCGCACGGCCTGATCCTCGGAGGTGCCCAGCGCGAGCATCGCAAACGCGTCGGTCAACAGCGCGTCGCCCGCGAGGATCGCCATGGCCTCGCCGTACACCTTGTGGTTCGTCGGCCGGCCGCGGCGGAGATCGTCGTCGTCCATCGCCGGCAGATCGTCGTGGATGAGCGAGTAGGTGTGAATGCACTCGACCGCGCACGCCGCGTCGTCGGCCATGCGCCGGCCGCCACCCAGGGCATCGGCGAAGGTGAGCGTCAACACGGGGCGCAGGCGCTTGCCCCCATCGAGCAGCGAGTACTGCATGGCCTCGGCGAGGGCTGACGGTGCGCGCTGGGCCAGCGTCGTCATGCGCGAGCCGAGCAGCGCCTCGACGCGCGCCTGCATGCCGGGGAGCCAGGAGGACAGTTCGAACGCCATGAGGCGTCATCTGTCACGGCGGGCGGCCTTTTTCACGACTCTCGATGCGGATCGAGCGCCTCCTCGCATGGCTGAAGCGATGGCGCCGGCTCGCCACTCACAGGGAACGGAGGGCCGAGAACCTCCTCGCCTCCGTCCAACTCGGCTGCGTCGTGCTCGTGCTGGGGGGCCCGAGACCGGCCGTGAGATGCGCTCTAGAACGGCACGTCATCTTCGTCGGCGGGCGGCGTCGCCGGGGCTGGCGGAGCGCGGCGGGCCGGAAGGGCCCTGGCGACCGCTGCGGGGGCCGCCGGCTCCTTCACCTCGATGGGCGCCGTGCGGCCGTCTTCCGACAACAGCTGCTCGATGCGCTTCTCGGCGTCCGACAACAGCGCCTCGCCCTGCTTCACCAGGGTGATGCCCTCGGCGAAGCGCTCGAGGGAGTCCTCGAGGGACAACGAGCCGTCCTCGAGCGACTCGACGATGGCCTCGAGCCGCTTCACCACCTCGTCGTACTGCCCCTTCCCGCCTGCCGCCTGGGCCTTCGCCATGAGCTCACTCCTCGCCGGTGCGCGTCGCCTCGACCCGCACGTCGAGCACATCGCCTCGATCGAGCCGGATCGTCAACGGATCTCCAGCGGCCACCTCGGCGGCGCGGCGCACGACAGGGCCGTCCACCCGTCGCACCAGCGCGTAGCCACGCCCGAGGACCGACAGGGGGCTGAGGGCCTCGAGGCGCCCCACGAGGGCCGACAAGGTGGCGCGATCGGTCGCCAGCCGGCGGCGCATCGCCTGGGGGAGACGCTCCTTCAGCTGCGAGACGTCGCGGCGGGCGTCGCGCAGCCGGGGCCTCGGTGAGGTGCGCTCGAGCGACAGGCGCAGCCGGTGCAGCGCGGCGCGGGCCTCTCGCTGGCGCCGGGCGAGCGCCGACTTCGCGCGGGCCGACAGCGCCGCCAGCCGCTCCTTCTGCGCGCCCAGGCGGGCCTGGGGCCTCGAGCGGGACAGGCGGGTGGACAGCTCGGTCAACGACTTCTGGCGACGCCGCAGGGGCCGCTCGACGCCACGCCGCAGCCCGTCCCCCAGCTCGGCGAGCCGGAGCCTGCGACTGGTGAGCTGCCGACGTGGATCGCCGAGCGCGCCGCGGGCCGTCTGCAGCCGGTGCCGGGCCTCGAGCACCTTGCGGCGTGCGGACTGGGTGAGCCGTCGCTGGAAGGCCTCGAGGCGGTGCTCGAGCTCGGACAGCACGGGCGCCACCAGCTCGGCCGCGGCGCTGGGCGTCGGGGCCCGGTGGTCGGCGACGAGATCGGCCAGCGTGACGTCGATCTCATGGCCGACCGCCGAGACGACGGGCACCGGGCTCGCGAAGATCGCGCGCACCACGCGCTCCTCGTTGAAGGTCCACAGGTCCTCCACCGAGCCGCCGCCACGCGTGACGACGATGAGATCGACGTCGGTCTTCGACAGCCACCGCAGGGCGCGGGCAATTTCGATGGCCGCGTCGTCGCCCTGCACGCGCGCGTCACACAGCAGCACGGGCAGCCGGGGGTGCCGGCGGTGCAGCACCTTCATGAAGTCACGCCAGGCGGCGCCCGACGCGCTCGTCACCACGCCAATGCGCCGCGGCACGGTGGGCAGCGCCCGGCGCGGCTTCGTCCGCCCCTCGCCGATGAGGCCTTCCTTCGTCAGCTTCGCCTTGAGCTGCTCGAAGGCGAGCGCCATCGCACCCACGCCCTCGGGCTCGACGCGCTGGGCGATGAGGCTGTAGCGGCCTTGCGGCTCGTAGACGTTGAGGCCTCCTTCGATGATGAGCGAGAGCCCGTCACGCAGCTGGAACTTGAGCGTGCGCGCCATGGACTGCCAGATGCGCACGTCGAGCTGCGCGCCCTCGTCCTTGATGGCGAAGTAGAGGTGGCCGCGGGTGTTGGGCCCCCGGAAGCCCGTCACCTCGCCGCGAACCAGCACGCGCGCGAACCGCGGCTCGATGGACTCCTTGAGTTGAAACGTCAGCTCCGAGACCGAGAGCACCTTTCGCGCCGGCGCCTCCCGCGCGCGACGCCAGGCAGGAACGGGCTCGGGCCGCTCGTGGGGGAGCGCCTCCATCGCGTCTGGCGGAGGGATCTCGCGCTCGACCGCCGCGCGTGAGGCCTGCTCCGACGCCTCGGGCCGCGGAGCCGGCGGCGGCGCCCCCCCGAAGAGATCGGCCTGCTTCATTGCCGCTGGAGCTCTTCCAGCCGCGACTTCGCCTTCAGGTGCGTCTGGTCGTCGTCCGGCGTCATCAGCAGCACTTCCTTGAAGAGCTTGGCCGCCTCGTCGGGGCTCGTCTCTTTCAGCTGGTAGCCGCGGAGGTAGATGTCATTGGCCTTGGTGCGCGCCTCCTGGATGATCTGGTTCGCAGCCGGGTGCTGCCCGTCGACCTCGAGCACCTTGCGCGCGTTGCCGATGGCCATCACCCAGTTGCCCACCGTCTTGGCCTTCGACGCCTCGAGCATGAAGACCGACGCCACCTTCGTCTTGATGGGCTTCGAGAGATCGCTCGACTGTCCGCCGGCGATCTTCTTGTCGACCAGGTACAGCGCCCACAGCTCCTGGGGTGACAGGCCGTCCATGGCCTTGAACTTCGAGTCGAACTCGCGAAGCTGCGCCTCGAGCGCGCGGCACTGGGGGCTCTTGGCGGCGCAGGCCTGGGCGAGCGAGACGGCGCCCGACTGATCGCCGTTGCGGAACCGGTTCATCACCTCGAGGTGCGGCGTCTCGGGGATGGGCGGCGGCAGGTTCGGGTTCTTGATGCGGGCGATGTTGTCTTCCGCCTGCTTCTTGATGTCGGGCGCGTCGCGGTCCTCCGGGCGCGCCAGCAGTACGTCTTCGGCCATGGCCTTCACCTGCTCCATGGCTGGGAGATCGCGCGGCGCCGCCGAGAGCTTCTTTCGCGCCTCGATCACCTTCTCGGCCAGGCGGGTCTCGAGCGTGGCCTTCAGCGTCTCGAGGCGCTTCTCGGTCGAGGGGATCGACGTCTTCACCTTCCCCAGCAGCATCGCGGCCTGGCCGAGCTGATCGGCAGCCAGCGCCTTGCCGGCGTCCTGGAGCGTCTGCTCGTTCGGCACCTCGCGGTTGGCCGTCTCGAGGTACGTGCCGATCGACTTCTTCTCGTCGGGCCGGAGCACCTGGGCCTCTTCGTCGGCCGCGAGCACCGCCTCGAGGGACTGGCGCGCGTCATCGAAGCGGGCTTCCTTGATGAGCCCCTTCGCGGCCTGGAACTCGGCGAGCAGCTCGTCGCGCTTCTGCTTGACGAGGGCCGCCTTCGCGCGGGCCTCGGCGTCGCGCTTGTTGCCGATGGCCTTCACGCCGATGCCGACCGACATGAGCACCGCGAGCGTGGTGCCGACGATGATGAAGAGCTTGCGCTTCTTCTTCGCCGCGACGGCGGGATCTTCGTCGAGCCGCGCGGCCCGCGACGTGCGGGGACGGCTCCCGGAGCCACCGCCGGTGCGGGCCGTGCGCACGGGCGCGCGCCGCGGCGAGGGCGCCAGCGCATCGGAGCCCGCCGCCGCGCCGGCGTCGACGAACTGGAACTCGCTGTCGCCGAGCGTGATGACGTCGTCGTTCGAGAGCAGCTGCTCCTCGGAGATCACCTCGCCGTTGACGAGGGTGCCGTTGCCAGAGCCAAGATCGGACACCGCCCAGCCGTCGTCGGTCTTGCGCACGAGCGCGTGCTTGCGGCTGACCGAGGTGTCGGGCACCGAGACGGTGGCGTCGGCCGCGCGGCCGATCGTCACCTCGTCACCCGAGAGGGGAAACTCCTGCCCCGAGGCCGGGCCCGCTGAGCACACGAGCTTCGCCGAGGGCCGCACGGCCGGCGCCACCCCGGTACGCCTGGGTCTGGCGGCGGCGGCCTGGCCCGTGGCCGATCGCGCGCGTGCAGGTGGGTTTCTCGACGGGGGAGGCATCGACGACCGACTCCTAGGTTCCTGCCGCATTGTTGAAGACGAAGGCGAAGACGATGGGCCCGAACAACACCATGAACACCGTGGGGAAGATGCAGGCGATGAGCGGGAACAGCATCTTCACCGGCGCCTCGTTGGCGAGCTTCTCGGCGCGCTGGGTGCGCTCGATGCGCAGCTGCGTCGACTGAATGCGCAGCACCTTGCCGAGGCTGGTGCCCATCTTGTCGGCCTGAATGAGGGCGGTGACGAACTGGGTCAGCGCGGGCAGATCGACGCGGAGGATCATCGACTTCAGCGCCTCTTCACGCGTCTTGCCCATCTTCAGCTGCTTGAGCACCAGGTTGAGCTCGTCGCGCAGCGGGCCCGACTTGCCCTTCTCGACCACCTTCGCGAGCGCGGCGGTGAAGTCGAGGCCGGCCTCGACCGAGAGCGTGAGCAGGTCGAGGTTGAACGGCAGCGCGCGGCTGATGGCGAGGTGGCGCTTGGTGACTTTGTCGTTGATCCAGATGAGCGGGTAGAAGAGCCCGATGAGCGCGCCCACGAGCGCCCACAGCAGGTTGACGTTGAAGAAGTTGGCGACGATCAGGCCGAACAGCACGCCCACGACGAAGCCGATCTCCTGGAAAGCCATGATGTCTTCGGCCTTCCAGTTGCTCGCCTCTCCGGACTTGATGAGCTTTCGGCTCATGCCTGACTCGTAGCCGGGCCACATGAAGCGCCGGTTCATCGTGCCCAGCTTTCGCACCGCCACGGCGCCGGCCCCCTGCACGCCACCCGCCGACTCCTCCTGCACCTCCACCACGAACTGTTCGAGGAGGTTCGAGTACAGCCCCATCGCGAAGAGCGCGACCGCGGCTACCGTCAGCATCGCGGTCATCACCATCAAGATCGTCGTCAACGGATCCATCGGCGCCTCAGATGTCGATGTTGGTGATGCGGCGAATGATGATGACCCCGAGGATCTCCATCACGATGATGGCGGCCACCAGCACGTAACCGAACCAGTGATCGAGCATCGGCTGCATGAGGTCGGGGCGCATGTAGTTGAGCACCACGCCGAGGATGAGCGGCATCGCCGACACCACCCAGCCCTGCAGCTTGCCCTGCGCCACCAGGGCCTCGATCTTCCCCTCGAGGCGGAACCGCTCACGAATGGTGCCTGACAGCGTCTCGAACATCTCGGCCATGTTGCCGCCGAGCTGCCGCGAGATGTTGGTCGACACCGCCACCAGATCCATGTCGTCGGAGCCGACCCGCCGGGCCATGTTGTTGAGCGCCTCTTCCATCGGCACGCCCAGCTTCACTTCCTTGGTGAAGAGCCCGAACTCCTGCTGCAGCGGCGGGTACGAGTCCTTCGCGATCTGCTCGGTGGCCTGCTGGAAGGTGAGGCCGGCCTTGAAGGCGTTGGCCATCGCCTGGAGCGCGTCGACGAGCTGGTGGTTGAACTTCTTGATGCGCTTCTTGCGGTAGTGCTTCACCAGGAGCATCGGCAGGAAGAAGCCGAAGATGGTGGCGCCGATGCACACCAGCGGGTTGATGACGAAGTACGAGAAGAGGCCCAGCAGCGCCATCGACGCCACGTTGAGCACCAGCATCTGGCGCGGGTCGATGAACAGGAACATGTCTGACAAGTCGTTCATCGACTTGACGATGTAGCGCTCCTGGTACTGCTCGAAGGCCTTCGACAACACGCCCATGACGACGAGGGCGAGGAAGAAGACCGAGCCGGTGATGAGGAGCGCGACGAGTCCCGAGAGCATCGGTCACTCCGCCGGCGACGAGGTGCGCACGTCAGCGGCCGCCGCGCCCTTGATCACCTGAATGGTGTTGAAGCGCTTGGCCTGCAGCACCTTGGTGCGCTCGCCGGAGAGCAGCGTGTTGATGGTGGCGCGGCCGCGCTCCTCGAGCACGTCGATGTCGTCTTCGTTGCGCAGCGACAGGGTGAGCGCGCCGAGATCCTGGGCGAGCACGAGGATCTCGGCCTCCTCGGGGATCACCAGCAGCGAGACGTTGTTGTAGTCGCGCTGGCTGTCGGGGACGAGGTTGATGTTGGTGGTGCCGGTGATCTTCCCCGTGGCCAGCACGATGACGTTCTGGAGCAGCGTCACGGCCACCTGCTCACCCGTCGCCGGGTCCTTGAAGGTGCCGATGATGTCGACGTGATCGTTCGGCCGCACCCAGCCGCCGACCGAGCTCGACCCCTTCGTCTCGATGGTGATGGCGCGCGCCTTCTTCTGCACCTTGGTGGACAAGCGCTCGGCGGCGCGCGTCGTCTCGAACTGGCTCCACAGGAGCGGGTCACCCGCCTGCAGCGGCACCAGCACCTTCTGGTTGACGATGTACGAGGCCGAGTCCGGCTTCACGACGGACGAGGTGACGAACTGCTCGGGGATCGAGCGCTGGCTCACCATCTCCATCGTGACGACGGTGCCTTCCGAGATGTCGATGGCGGCCACGACGACGGGCACGAGGTTCCAGCCCTTGCGCACGTCGTTCTCTTTCTTCTTCACCGCGGAGTACGCGATGACACCGGCGATCAAGCCGAGGCCGAGCGCGACGATGAGCGGGGTCTTGCCTTTGAGCATGTGGGGAACTCTCCCGTGGGGAACCGAAGGGTCGACGGAGGATTTTCGCGGGGAACCGGGTACGCGATGCTAGCGACCGGCTTTCTCGGGTGTCAAAGGACAAGAAAGAGACAGGGGGACGATGTCGTCTTTCGTCGCACAGCCCGCTCGCCGAGGGTTTCAGTAGGCGGGTGACACCGACGCGGGTGCCTCGGCAGGCCTGGCCTTCGCCTTCTCTTCAGCGGCCTTGCGGACGGCGGCGCGGCGGCGGGCGACTTCCTGCCCGGCCGCGGTCGCCGGGAACTCCGAGACGAGGAGTCCGCAGAACGACTCGGCGCGATCGAACAGGCGAAGCGCTTCGTAGCCGTCACAGGCCCGCTTGAGCGCCTCGGCCCGCTCGTACCCGGTCGCCCCCGCGCTGAGCGCGAGCAGCGCGGCCTCGACCTCGCCCTTGCGATCGCCCACCGACCCGAGCTCGCGGGCCTTCGTCAGCGCCTGCTTCACCGACTCGACGTCGCGCACGGGCCGCTGCTCGGCGCGCCCCGCCGGCGCCGACGCCACGGTCTCGGCGTCGTCTGCTTCGACCGACGAGGGCGCGCTCCGCGGCGCCGACGACGGCAGGCCGTACCCCGACGTCATCTTCTTCAGCGGGGCCGGTGCGTCGGCCGGCGGCGGCGCGGGGGCCTGCTGGACGGGGGGCGAGACCGGCCGCGGCGCGGCGGCCACGGGCTCCACCTGGGGCGGCGGCGACGGGGCGCTGCTGCCCGTCCCGAGCCCGAAGCTCGAGGGGGGCGTCGCCGTCCCCCCCGTCGCGGACTGGCGGGCCGAGGTGCCGTCGCTCAAGTCGTCGAGGCGCTCGCGGCTGCGCTCCTTCGTGGGCTCGCGCGCGGCCTGCGCTTCGACCTTCTTGTCCGCCGATTCCTGGCGGCGCGCTCCAGCGGCGTTCGAGAAGTCCTGCTTGAGGCCGCCCACCGAGTTGCTGTCTTCGTTCCACGTCGAGTTGAGACCGCGCTTCGACTCGGACTGCCGCGGCTCATCACGAAGCGAGTCCCCCAGGCTCGGCCCCGACGGCTTCGCCAGCTTGGGCGCGGGCGGGGGCGCCTTCTGGTTCTGGGACCCGGTGTCCTTGTTTCGGGTCTCTCCGCCGCCGCGCTTGCCCTCGAGCCCCCCCTCATCGACATCGGCCGTGGCCGCTGGGCGCGACGGAGCTGCCATGACGGGTGCCGGGGCCTGGGGAGCCTCTGCAGCGGCGGCGACTGGCGTCGGCGCGTTCGCGGCCTTCTCGGCGTCCTGGGCCAGGCCGGGGAGCTGCGCCGAGCCCAGGCCGCGCTCAGCCTCTTTCTGATTGCGCGCAAAGACATCGGCTGGCGTCTGGGGGGCTTCCTCCATCGCGCGGGTCGCCACGACGCCGACGACGAGCAGCGCCGCCGCGGACGAGAAGACGAACAGCCACCGTCGCCACCCCGCCTGCGCCGGAGCCTTCGTGCGTCGGGCGTGCTGCTCGGCGTAGGCGAGCAGCGACTCGAGCCCGGCCTCGGGCGCGGCCTCCATGGGCAGGGGGGCGAACATGCTGCGCACGCCGCGAATCTGCGCGAGCGCCTGGCTGCACTTCGCACAGGTGCGCACGTGCGCGTCGACCGCCGCGGCCTCATGGGCCGGCAGCTCGCCGTACGCGAAGTCGAGGAGCGTGTCCTCGTTCTGGTGCACACCCGGGTTCATCGTCAGCCCATCACCGTTCTCGAGGCCTCTGCCATCGCCTCGCCATCGACACCCCACTCCGCCAGCTTCTTTCTCAGCCCTTCGAGCGCGTACCGCATGCGGCTCTTCACCGTGTTCTCGTTCACGCCGGTCACCTCGGCGATCTCCTTGAAGCCGATGCCCTGGTACTCGCGCAGCAGAAACACCTCTCGCTGTTCGGGCGGGAGGCTCGCGATGGCCCGCTCGAGGAGGGGCCGCAGCCGCACGTTGTGCGCCGCCCGATCGGGGGTCTGGCCCGACTCGTCGGCCACCAGCTCGCCCTTTGAGCGGCCTTCCGCGCCCTCGTCACCCGACGCCGGGGCGTCGAGTGAGTCGGTGGCCCTGAAGGCTTCTTTGCGCGCGCTGTCCACGCAGAGGTTCCTCGCGATCGTGTACACCCAGGTGGTGAACCGGGCTTTTGGCTCCCATTCGCTGCTGCTGCGCACCACTTTGAGCCACGTCTCCTGCAGCAGGTCCTCGGCCCTCTGCCGATGACCGACATAACGCAGGATGAAGTTGAAGACCGGCTGCCGATGCCGGGCCACGAGCGTCGCAAACGCCCTGGCGTCCCCCGACTTGAACGCGAGCATCAAGTGCTCGTCGGCAGTCTGCGGTCCCAACCGTTCCTCGTTGTGTCGCCCCGACTTCAACGACCAGGGCGCCCAGGTGATCTACCCACGACGCTTTCGCCGGTAAGTCGCGAGAATGACAGGCACAGCAACCGCTGTCACGAGCGCTGATTGCGCCAGCAGCACCGGCGGAAAGGGCCGCTGGAGGTGGATGAACAGGCTGCGCCCCAGCGCCAGTCCCAGCAGCACGCCGGTGAGGGTGCGCCACAGGTTCGAGGAGCGATGGGGAAAGAACCGGCCCACGGCCCAGTCGACGGTCGCCGGTGCCGCCAGCGCCAACCCGACGGGCAGGTCCCAGGCGGCCTCGAGCGGGGTGTGCAGCACCACCTGGAGCACGAGGGACAGCGCCAGCACCGGGTACACGCCCAGGCAGCGCGCGCAGACGTGAAGCGGCCCGACGCGGTAGCAGCGGTGGTACTCGTCGGGGAAGTGGTGGCTCAGCCAGAACACGAGGCCGTCACCTCACCACGGGACAGGCCCACGCGTGCGGCCCTTCGGAGAGGGCCGGCGTCTGCGCGCACGAGGCCTGAGCCTGGGGGCACCGGTGACGGAACGCGCAGCCCGGCTCCTGAGCGATGGGGCGCTCGACGGTCGGCGTGATCGCGGCCGCGACGAGCTGCCGGGTGTACGGGTGACGAGGCGTGCGCAACACCGCGGCCGCCGGTCCGGACTCGACGACTCGCCCCGCGAAGACGACGGCGACGTGGGTAGCGAGGGTGCCGACGACGGCGAGATCGTGCGAGACGAGCACCAGCGTCAGCTCCCGCGACGCGCGCAGGGCGCTCAAGAGCGTGAGCACCTGGGCCTGCACCGAGACATCGAGCGCGCTCACCGGCTCATCGAGCAGCAGGGCTCTCGGCGAGAGGGCGAGCGCCCGCGCGAGGGCGACCCGCTGCCGCTGCCCCGCCGAGAGCGCCGACGGCAGCCGCCCCAGCACGTCTGAAGGCACCTGCACCTCGCCCAGCAGCGCCGTGAGCGTATCGTCGGTGTACGGCTCGCGGTGGATCTGAAACGGCTCGGCCAGCGCCTGGCGAACGGTGAGCCGGGGGTCGAGCGCCGTCTGCGGGTCCTGAAACACCGGCTGCACCTGGCGGCGCAGCGCGCGCAGCTCATCGGGCTTCAGCGTTCCGAGCGCACGGCCGCTCCACCGCACCACACCCGCCCGGGGCGCCAACAGCCCCAACCACGCGCGCAGGAGCGTCGACTTGCCCGAGCCGCTCTCGCCGACGATGCCCAGCACCTCGCCGGCCGCGACCGAGAGCGAGACGTCGCGCACGACGTCTTCAGGTTGTCGCGGGTAGCGCACGCTGAGGTGCTCGACGCTCAATGCGGTCATCGCGCGCCCTCGATCGAGGCTTCAGCCGCACCGTTTTCAGTCGCGTCGAGGCCCTGGGGCATCCACCGCCCGACGCCTCGAGAACCAGAAGCGTGGAGGCTCACGGCGAGGCCTCGAGCGGGTGGTGGCAGGCCACACCGGCCTCGAGCGGCGGCTGCGTTTCGCACGTCCCCGTCGCACGCGGACACCGTGGGCTGAAGCGGCAGCCGGGAGGCCACTGGCCCGCCGCTGGGATCGTGCCCCGGATCGGAATGGGCAGCCCTCCCCCGCTCGGCCGGGCCGCGAGGAGCGCCGCCGTGTACGGATGACGCGGCTTCACGAAGCGTTGCGACGCAGGGCCCTGCTCCGCCACCCGGCCGGCGTAGAGCACCGTCACTTCGTCGGCGACGGCCTGCGCCGCGTCGAGATCGTGGGTGATCAACACCACCGCGAGCTCCTGCTTCGTCGCCAGCTCGCGGAACAACGCCAACACGCTGCCACGCAGCGCGGCGTCGAGCGCCGTCGTCGGCTCGTCGGCCACCAGCACCTTCGGCCCCGCGGCGAGGCAGGTGGCGAGCAGCGCCCGCTGCCGCATCCCACCCGACAGCTGGTGCGGGTACAGGGCGGCGACCGCCCCGGGCTCTGGGAAGCCCACGGCCTGCAGCAGCGCATCGCGGCGGCCAGGCGTGGCGGCCACGGTCTCGAGCACCTCGTCGAGGTGACGCCCGATGCGCATCACGGGATCCATCGCCGACGCGGGATCCTGCAGCATCATGGCCAGGGTTCGCCCGCGGAGCGCGGCGTGCGCCGGGGTGCCCCACGCCACGGCCCTCCCCTCGACCGACAGCTTGCCCACCGACGAGGTGAGCTCCGCGGGCAACAGGCCGAGCAGCGCGAGCATCGAGAGCGTCTTGCCGCTGCCCGATTCGCCCACGAGCGCATGCACGCGGCCGCGCTCCAGCTCGAGCGACAGGCCCTCGACCAGCGCCGTCGCGCCATGACGCACCGCGAGCGAGTCGAGCTCGAGCAGCGCGGGCACGTCAGCCCTTCTTGCCGAGCGCCTCGAGGATCTCGGCTTCGGTGAGGAGCCCCTTCGTCACCAGCGCCTTCACCGCGCCGACGATCAACCGTGACGGCGGCACGTCATCGAGCCGGCCCGTCCACTCGCCCGGAGTCGGAACGAAGCCCGACGCCACTGGCGCTGCAGGCCCCGCATCGACCCCCAGCCAGGACGGCATCGACGCGGGAGCCGGCGCCTCGACCGGAGGAGCGGGCGCGGCGGGCTCGAGCTCAGGGTACGGCTCGACCGCCGGCGCCGCGGCCGCGGGCGGAGGCGGCGGAAACTCGATCGGCGCGGTGACGTCGTTGGCCGGCCCGGGGTCGACGATGACGTTCGAGCTGGACACCTCGATGGCCGGCCCGGCCTCGGAGAACAGCGGCTCCCCGGGCGGCACCTCGAAGAGCGGCTCGGCCGGCTCGGGCTCGAGGGCCTCCATCGGCAGCTCTTCCAGAGACACCGGCTCCTCTTCCCGGCTCGAGAACACGGCAGCAGCAGCGGGCGCCGGGGGCACGGCGGCGAAGAAGTCGTCGACGGCCTGCTGGGGCGCCGCGAAGTCTCCTGACGACTCGGCCACCGAGACCTCGAAGGATCCGGAGCTCTCGGCCTGCCCCTGAATGGGCGCACCGGCGGGCGCGGGCGGAAAGGCGAAGTCTCCCGAGGACTCCTGGGGGCCGTTCGGTGCCGCGGGGGGCGGCGGAGGAAAGCCGAAGTCGCCGGACGACTCCGCGGGCGCGGCCTCGGAGAGCTCGAAAGCACCAGCGGGGTCTGCGGGCGGTGGCGGCGGGAACGAGAAGTCTCCAGACGACTCAGCCGGCGCGGCCTCGGTCAGCTCGAACGTACCCGACGGCTCGACCGCCGAGAGCGGCGCGGGCGGGAACTCGAACGTGGCCGGCGGGCTCACTGGAGCCGGAGCCGGGGCGTCGGCTGCGACGAAGTTGCCCGAGTCCGTGAAGGGGTAATCGAAAGGCTCCGGTGCTGGCGCGGGCGGCGGCGCGGCACCGAAGTCTCCCGAGTCCGACATGGCGACGTCGAACGAGCCCGATGGCTCCGACACCGGCTCGGGGCCCACCTCCTCGACGGCGCTCGTGAGGTCGAAGGTGCCGCTCGGCGACGAGGTGAGCCCGTCGGCGGCCTGCTCGATCGGCACCCCGTCGAGCTCGAACGACTCCACAGGCGCGGCCGGTGGAGCCACAGCCTTCACACCGGGCGCGACCGCCGTGGCCGCGCGCGGCACCGGACTGGCTTCGAAGAACTCGGGCTCGTCCTCTTCCTGGCGGCGTGCGGCCTTCGCCACCGGCGCCACGGCGGGCGGGGGCGGCAGGTCAGCCACGTCAGGAGGTGGAAGATCGATGCCCGAGAACAGATCGTCGCCGAGCGAGGAGCCGCTGCCCGACGGCTCGAGCTCGAGCGAGCCGAACAGCTCCCTCGCTGACGGGCCCCGGCTCACCGGCGCCACGGCTGGCGCGATGCTGGGCATGTCGAGCGAGGCCACGCCGAGCGCGCCAGCGTGAATGGCGTCGATCTCGTCCGACGCGGCCACGTAACGGTTCACCTTCTTGTTGAGCTGCGAGCGCAGCTCTTCGATCGCGTCGATGTTCGAGGGGTCGGCCACCGCCACCGAGATGGCGTCACCCGTCACCCGAAAGGGCACCAGCCGGTGCTGCTGCTGAAACTCGATGGGAATGGTCCTGAGCACGTCGCCGGGCACTGGCGGCAGCTGAATGAAGGGAATCGCGTGCTGCTGCGACAGCGCGCGCGCGAGCTGCACGGGGGTGATCTTCCCCAGCGCCACCAGCAGGTCGCCGACCCGCGACGGCTCACCCGCGGTCTGATCGCCCAGGGCGACGTCGAGGTCGGTCTGTGTGACCACCCCCGAAGCGACGAGGATCTCTCCGAGCTTCTTGCGCATCGCTCCTCAGCGCTTGACCTTCGCCAGGTACTCTTCGCGGGTGAAGACGCCCTTCTCGATGAGCAGCTCCACCATGGCCTTCAGGGCGCCGACCTCTTTCCGCTGCGCCGCTTCGATCGCGTTGAGCAGCTCGCCCGGGCTCTTCCCCGACAGCGACGCAGGCTGCGCCGGCACGTCGGCGAGCGACGCCGTTCGCTGCACTGGAACCGCCTCTTTCGTGGCCTTCCGTTTGGCCGCGATGTCGTCGGCGTTCTTGATGATCGTGTGGCCCTGCGAGTCGACCAGCTTGAAGCTGCCCTCGACGTCGCTCTCGACCTCAGAGGCCCCGTCGTAGAACCGCGTGAAGGCCCGGGCGATCGACTGCCGGCCGGCGATCTGGGGCACCACCTTGCAGCGCGACACCGACCGCAAGGTGTCGAGGTGCTTGAGGTTCTGCGGCTCGGCCATCGCCACCACGAGCGTCTTGCCTTCGTCACGAAGCTGCAACGGCAGGGCGGTGAGATCGCGCGCCACGTCGACGGGGATCTTCGAGCGCACGTGGGGCGGCACCCCCTGCACGGCTTCGAGGTTCACCGCCTGCACGTTGAGCTGCTTGGACAGGGCCTTCACCAACATGTCCTCGGTGACGAGGTTCATGCGCACGAGGATCTCGCCGAGCCGCCCGCCCCACTTCTGTTGCTCCGCGAGCGCGGCCTTGAGCTGGCTCTCGGAGACGACTTTGGCTTTGACGAGCAGGTCGCCCAGACGAATCGAAGGCATGTGCAGGGCACACTCTAGCCGCTCAGGCCCGGCCGTCGAATCTTCGCTGAAGCGCCGCGCCGACCGCCTGCGTCGCCAGCACGACCGAGGCGATGGCCAGCCCGGGGAACACCGCCAACCACCAGGCGCCAGGGTGCACGAGCGTCCGGTGGGCCTGGACGAGCAGCTCGCCCCACGTGGCCGCCGGCGGCGCCACCGAGAGCCCCAGGAACGACAGCGCCGACTCGAGCAGCACCGCGGTGCCGATGGCGAAGGTGGCCGAGACGATCACCGGCCTCAGCGCGTTCGGCACGAGGTGAACGACGAGCACCCTCAGCTCCGACGCGCCGAGCGCCCGCGCCGCCTGCACGAAGTCGAGGCCCTCGAGCCGCTGCACCTCGGCGCGCATGAGGCGGGCCGCTTCGATCCACCGGGTCGCGGCGAGCACCAGCACCACCGCCCACAATGAAGGCGCCCGGAGCGCCGCGACGATCACCATGAGGAAGAAGACCGTCGGGAAGGTCGAGGCCACCTCGATGAGACGAGAGACGAACAGGTCGATCGCCCCACCCTTCAGCCCCGCGAAGGCGCCGAGCAGCACGCCCAGCAGCGTCGAGAGCAACACCACGCCGAAGGCCACCACCAGCGTCACGCGCGCGCCGTGGATCAGCCGGCACAGCACGTCGCGGCCGATCTCGTCGGTGCCCAGCCAGTGGCGCGCGTCGGGGCTCCAGGGGGGCGCGCCGGCGCGCTCGGCCTCGAGCGTCACCACCGTCTGGAGCGGCCCGAAGGGAATCGGCGTGCGCACCATCCACTCGGCGCGCGGGGCGAGCGAGGCGTGGGTCTCGCCCTGGAGCGCCCCTGGGCGGATGAGCGCTGGCGCCACCCACGTCACACCGTCGACGCGCACGGCCAGCGGCAGCTCGGAGGCGAGCAGATCGGCGAAGAGCGCGAGCCCCAGCCACCCGAGGAGCACCACGGCGGCCACGCGTGTCATCGGCGGACTCCCGCGGCGAGCCGGGGGTCGACCGCGAGCGCTGCGACGTCGGCGAGGAGCATCGACCCGAGCGTGACAGCCGCCATCACCGTGGCCACCCCCATCACCACCGGGTAGTCGCGGGTGCCGATCGCGTCGAACGCGAGGAGCCCCATGCCCTGAATGCCGAAGACGCGCTCGATGACGACGCTCCCGGCGAAGACGTGTGGCAGGTGCAGCCCGAGCACCGTCACCAGCGGCACCAGCGCGTTGGGGAGCGCGTGGAACAGAAGCACGCGGCGCTCGGTGAGGCCCCTGGCGCGCGCGGCCCGCACGAAGTCCTGCTCGAGCGCCTTGGCGACGCCGGCGTGGACGTAGCGCGTGAGCATCGCGACCGTGGGCCAGGCCAGACACGCGACCGGGAGCACCAGGTGCGAGGGCCCCTCGAGCCCCTGGAGCGGGAACCACTCGACGCCGCGCGGCGTGGCGAACAGGAGCAGCGCCATCACCGCCACCCAGAACGACGGGACGCCCGACGCGACCGTGAGCGAGGCCGCGAGCACCCGCGCCCACCCGGCGTCGCGCCTCGCCGCCAGCAGCAGGCCGAGGCCCAGGGCCACCAGACACGAGACCACCAGCGCGAGGCCCGACACGAGGACCGTTCTCGGCAGGGCCGCGCCGATCTTCGCCCGCACCGGCTCACGGTCGACGGCGCTCGTGCCGAGATCACCTCTCACGAGCCGGCCCACCCAGGTGACGTACCGCTCGACCAGCGGACGATTGAGCCCGAGCTGGCTGCGCGCCTGGGCGACCGTGTCGAGCGAGGCCGACGGATCGTCGGAGAGCAGCAGCGGGTCTCCAGGGGCCAGGTGCGCCATCGCGAAGGTGAGCGCGGTGATGACCAGGAAGGTCGGCACCATCCACCCCAGGCGCGTGGCGATGAGCCGGCCCATCAGGGCTCCACCCAGGCGCGCGCGAAGTCGTAGCCGCCGAGCGTCGGCCGAAGGCCGTGCACCCGTACCTTCAGCGCGTCGAGGACGGGCCGGCTCGTCAGGAACAGGTACGGCTGCTGGGCGAACACGAGCTTGTGGAGCTGCCGCTCGAGCGGCGGCCGCTCGAGCGGATCGGGTTCTGCGCGAATGGCCTCGACGAGCGCGTCGATCGACTCGTCACGCAGGCCCACGTAGTTCTTCCCGCCGTCCGCCTGCGACGAGTGGAAGAGATCGTATTGATCGGACACTGCGTCGGGGCTCGACCACGCCAGCGCAGCCGCCTCGAAGTCGTGCGTCCGCAGCCGGGCGACGAGCTGGCTGGCGTCCACCGGCTCGAGCACCAGGCGCACGCCCGCCTGGCCCAGCGCCTCCTGGTACAGCGGGAGCAACTTCGCCTGCCGTTGCGACTGGGTGACGGCGAGGAAGGTGATCACCAGCGGCTGGCCATCGCGCTCCCGCACGCCGTCACCGTCGGTGTCGCGCCACCCCGCCTCGTCGAGCAGCGCGGCCGCGGCCCTGGGATCGAAGGGGAGCGGCGCCACGTCGGGGTGACAGCTCGCCGAGGTGCGCAGGAACGGACAAGTGGTGCGCGCCTCGAGGCCGAGCTCCACCACCCTCGAGATCACCTCCGCGGGGTACAGCTGGGCCAGCGCCCGCCGCACCCGCACGTCGCTCAGCGCCGGGTGCGAGAGGTTCCACGCGATGAAGGCGTAGGCGTTCTCGTCGAAGCGCACACGCTGGTACCCGGTGAACGCCCAGGGCGCCTGCTCCACCGCGCGCCACGCCGCCGGAGGGATGCGCGTGATGACGTCGAAGTCCCCCTTCTCCCACCGCTGCGTGGCCACCAGATCGTCCTTCACGAACTCGAAGACGAGCCGCTCGAGGTGCGCGCGCGGGCCGCGAGCGTCGACGTGGCGAACGAGCTCGAGCCGTGCGCCAGGGACGAAGCGCTCCACCCGGAAGGGCCCCGTTCCAATCGGCGCGCGGTGAATGGCGAGGCCGCCGAACTCACCGCGCAGCGCCGACGCGGGCATGGCGGGCACGGCGCCGAGGAGCGCCCGGTGGAAGAACGGTGAGTAGCGCTTCCACCGCACGACGAGCGTGCGGGCGTCGGGGGCCTGGACCGAGTCGATGGGGCCCAGGGCCGAGCGCATCGCCACGGTGGGGTTCTTCTCGTCGAGGATGACGTCGAGCACGGCCTTGAAGTCGGCGGCCGTGCAGGGCTGGCCATCGTGGAACTGGAGCTGGGGCGCCAGCGTCACCGTGAACGTCTCGAGGCCCTTCCATGATTCAGCCAGCCAGGGGCGCAGGGGGCCTTCGGGGCGCTCGTCATCGACCCGCCCGAGCGTCTCGTAGACGGTGCCGGTGATCGCGCGCACCATCGTGCCTTCGGCCTGGGTGTCGTCGATGCGCGTGAAGCCCTTCGGCTCGACCGGGAGGCGCACCACGAGCGTGCCTCCGTCCCTCGGCTGGCCGGTCTCTGGCGGCAATCGGCCCTCGAGCCAGGCGGTCGACGGTCCCGGCGTTCCCGCATCGACGACAGCCGGCTTGTCGCAGCCGCGGCACCCGACGAGCGCCGACACCCCCAGCGCTCCGAGCCACCCGATGCGTCGCGCCACACGCATCACGGAGCGGTGTCGACAGCCTGCCCGTTCGCCTGCACCTCGACGACGGGGATGCCCTCGGGCGGCTCGAGCTCGAAGAGCGTGAGCTCCGGGGTCTCGTTGACGGTGATGTCCTTGTAGAGCAGCTCGACGGTCAGCTTCGCCCTCGGCGCCTCGAGCACTACCCGCTTCGGCAGCGTCGCGCCTGCGTAGGGGGTCAGCTCGTCGGCGTCGATGGCGTAGGTGTCGATGCCCTCGACCCGGGAGCGCGTCACGCGGTGCGTTCCAGTCGAGACGGCCAGCCGCTGCGTCACCGGCCCGCGGGTCAACGAGAGCTGGTAGCTGCGCGAGGCCTCGTCGACGGACATCGCGCTCGACTCGGGCGGCAGCCGTGGCACCCGGCCGAGCAGCAACGCCGCGAGCTCACGGGGCGGCAGCGCGATGGGCACGAAGCGCGCGAGGTTCTGCGGCGAGGCCGGCCCGCGGAAAAACTTTCGCTGCTTGCCGTCGTACAGGCCGAACTGCTCGCCATCGGTGACGAGCACGCCCTCGGGCCGGCCGAAGAAGTCGAGCTGTTCGATGTGCAGCCGCGAGGGGTGCAGCACCGCCACGAAGAGCGACACCGAGCCCTTGCCCTGCTCACTGTCGACCACCAGCTTCGCGTCGCCCTTCACCGAGAACACCTGCGCGTCGGCCACCTCGATGCGCTTGAGCAGATCGGCCGCGTCCTTCGCCGGGCCATTCGCGCCGTAGTCGAGCGGCGGCAGGCGCGGACACCCACAGAGCCCCAGCAGAATGAGCGGGCCCACCGCCCGGAGCAGCGTCATGGCGTGCCAGCGTAGGGCCCGCTATGTCTCCGGTCCATTCATGAGCTTCGACGAGCTGGTGCACTATCTCCGCCTCGGCGGGCTGACGATGGCGGTGATTCTGCTCTCGTCCGTCCTCGCGCTCGGCGTCGCCATCGAACGAATGCTGGCCCTCTGGGGCGCTGGCTCGAAGGCCCGCGCGCTGGGGCAGACGATCGCCAGGCACCTGCTGCGCGGTGACGTGGCCGCGGCCCGCTCCGCCGCCGACCGGGACACGAGCCTCTCGGCCGACCTGTTCCGCGCCGGGTTCGAGCGCGCGCAGAAGACCGTGGGCCCGCCGCTCGACGCCGCCGTCGATCGCGAGCGCCAGCAGCTCGCCCTCAAGATGAAGCGGGGCCTGTGGATCCTCGGCACCATCGGCGCCACCACCCCCTTCGTCGGCCTCTTCGGCACGGTGGCCGGCATCATGCGCTCGTTCAGAGAGCTCGGCGTCGACGTCGAGGCGGGCGGCACCGGCGGCTCCGCGGCCGTCATGACCGGCATCTCGGAGGCGCTCGTCGCGACCGCCGCCGGCATCGTCGTGGCCGTCGAGGCGGTGGTGTTGTTCAACATGTTCCAGGCCCGGCTCGGCCGCCTCAACGTCGAGCTCAAGCTGATCGCCGAAGAGTTCGTCGAGCTGTTGCGCGAGGCGCCCCGGCAGACCACGCCGTCGCCCGACGCGGCTCAGGCGGCTCCGGCTCCGGCCCCCGTGAGCGGGAGCTGATTTCGCCATGGCGATGGGCAAGGTGCCAGGCAGCTCCGATGATCCCACCTCTGACGACGGCGTGTTCTCCGAGATCAACATCACGCCCCTCACCGACATCTTCCTCGTGCTGCTCATCATCTTCATGGTGACGAGCTCGGTGATCGTGAACCAGGGCACCGGCGCGAAGGCCGGCCTCAAGGTGAACCTGCCCCAGGGCGGCGCGGCTGACGTGCAGGCGCAGACGACCGATCTCTCGGTCGCGATCCTCTCCGATGGGCGGCTGGTGCTCGCCGGTGACGTGGTGTCGCCCGACGAGCTCAAGCGCGCGTTCGACGACGCGAAGGCGAAGAACCCCGACACGCTGGTGATCGTCCAGGCCGACGAGGGCGTGCCCCACGGGAAGGTGGTCGAGGTGATGGAGGCCGCGAAGGCCGCCGGCCTTGGACAGCTCGCCATCGGCGTGCGCGAGGCGACGAAGTAGCTACCTCGAGACGAACGTCGCGAGCTCGGTCCACACCTCGGGCCGTCCGGCGATGTCGTTGTGCCGTCCTCCCTCGATGCGCACCATGCGGGCCGCCGGGAGCGACCGGGCGAGTGCCTCTCCGAGCTCGAACGGCACCACTTCGTCGGCCGTCCCGTGCACGATGAGCGTCGGCTGCGTCACCTGCGCGGCCTTCGAGCGTGAGTCGAACCGATCGCGCATCAACAGCCGAATGGGCAGGAACGGCAGCACGCGGGCCCCGACGTCGGGCAGCGAGGTGTACGGCGTGAAGAGCACCAGCTGCGCGCCGACGCCCCGGCTGGCCAGCTCGACCGCCGGGCCGCTACCGAGCGACTGGCCCGAGACGACGAGCCGCTCGTTGCGAACGCCCAGCACCTCGCGCACGTACCGCGACGCCGCCTCGGCCGCGCGGACGATCGACTCTTCCGAGGCGACGCCCTTGTCCCGCGCCAGCCCGTAGCCCGGGTACTCCACTGCGACGAAGCCCACACCCTGCGCGCCCCAGGCGTCGGCCATCCACTCGGTCCACGCGAGCTGCTCGCCATTGCCATGAAAGTGGAGCACCACCGGCCGATCGGGCCCTGCCTGGCGAACGAGCAACACCGTCTCGGGCAGCTCCACCACGTCGCTCGCGGGCGAGGGCCGCTCGGCCGTCCTGGGCGCGGGGAAGAGCAGCGCGCGTTGCCCGAAGAAGGCCAGCGCCGCCACCCCGACGTAGCCTGCCCCCAGCACCGCCAGCACCGTCACCACCACGCGTCGCACCCTCGCCACGGCGGCATGCTGACACGAGTCGGGCCGCCCATGCGCGCGGCATTCGGGCGGCCCGAGACCTTCACGGCGACGAAAGACCTCAGCTCGTCGCGAACATCGCGTCGGCGATCTGCATCGGGCTCTCGTCTTCGAAGGTGACGAGCTCGGCGAGCTGCTTGACCTGCGGCAGCACGTTGCGGCCGTAGAAGAGCGCCGAATACCGCTTGCCCTCGTAGAACGCGCGGTCGGCGTGCGTCGCCGGCAGCTTCGCGAGCGCTTCCTCCGACTTCACGCCCGCGTCGAGGAGCAGGAAGCCCACCGTCGTCTTCGCCATCATCTCGAGGAACCGGTTGGCCGACAGCGGCACCAGCGTCACCTTGTCCGACTGGCTCCAGCCCATGAAGCCCATGGCCGTCGAGACGACGGACTCCGAGGCCGTGCCGAGCGCGTCGACCTCCTTGCCGAACACCGGGTGGCCCTTGTGCTTCTCGACGAAGGCCGCGATGTCGCTCATGAACGTCTGGAAGTTCGCGCCGCCGTTCTGACCGAGCTTGCGACCCACGAGATCCATCGCCTGAATGTGGTTGGTGCCCTCGTAGATGGAGAAGATCTTCGAGTCGCGCACGTACTGCTCGACGGGCCAGTCCTTGAGGAAGCCGGCGCCGCCGTACACCTGGAGCGCGATGCCCGTGAGCCGGAACGCCTCGTCGCTCGCGTAGGCCTTCACGATGGGCGTGAGCAGGTCGACCTGGCTCTGGTGGTAGGTGGCCTTCTCGTCGTCCTTGCCCTGGTAGAGGATCGCCTGGTCGCGGTGCGCGGCGAGCTTCACCACCAGCGCGCGAATGCCTTCGACGTGGCTCTTGAGCTCGAGCAGCATGCGGCGCACGTCGGGGTGCTCGATGATCGCCACGCGCGGCTTCGACGGGTCCTTCCAGTGCTTGAAGTTCGCGCCCTGCTTGCGGTCCTTCGCGTACTCGAGCGCGTTCAGGTAGGCGCTCGAGGCGACCGCGAGGCCCTGGATGCCGACGGCGATGCGCGCGCCGTTCATCATGCGGAACATCTGCGGCATGCCCTGGTGCTCGACGGTGCCGACGAGCTCGCCGAAGCACTCGCCGTTCTCACCGAAGTTGAGCACGCACGTCGCCGAGCCGTTGATGCCCATCTTGTGCTCGATGGACGCCACCTGCACGTCGTTGAGCGGGCCCGCCGAGCCGTCGGCGTTCACGCGGCGCTTGGGCACGATGAAGAGCGACAGGCCCTTGGTGCCGGCCGGAGCGCCCTCGATGCGCGCGAGCACCAGGTGCACGATGTTCTCGGCGAGATCGTGATCGCCGCCCGAGATGTAGATCTTCGTGCCGCTCACCTTGTACCGGCCGTCGGCCTGCTTGACGGCCTTCGTGGTGGCCGAGCCGACGTCGCTGCCAGCATGCGGCTCGGACAGACACATGGTGCCGCCCCAGGCGCCGTTGAACATCTTGTCGGCGTAGGTCTTCTTCTGGTGCTCGGTGCCGCACTCGGCCAGCACCTCGGCCGCGCCCCACGCGAGGCCCGGGTACATGTTGAACGCCGTGTTCGCGCCCGAGGTGATCTCTTCGATGAGCGCGTACAGCGCGTACGGAGCGCCCTGCCCGCCGAACTCCTTCGGCACCGAGATCTGCTTCAGGCCCGTCTCGAAGAGCTGCTTCCAGGCGTCCTTGAAGCCCTTCGGGGTGATCACCGAGCCGTCGACGACCTTGCAGCCTTCCCGGTCGCCGATGCTGTTCAAGGGGCCCAGGACTTCCCGCGCGAAGCGGTACGTCTCCTGGAGGATCGACTTCGCGGTCTCTTCGTCCCAGCCCTCGTAGGGGCCTTTGCCGGCGAAGTCCTTGAAGCCGAACTGCTCGAACAGCACGAACTGCATCTCGCGAAGATCCGCCTTGTAGCGGTTGATTCCAGCCGACATGTCTCGCTCCAGGAAACGGCCCAGTGACAACGACGCCGTGCGTCGAGCGGCATCCTGCGCGTGGGCTGATTCTCAAGTCAACGAATTTTGACGCACCGCGAGATGGAACCGATTATTTCTTCTTTTTCGCGGGCTTGGAGGCCTTCGTCGCCGGCTTCGCGGCCTTCTTTGGAGGGGCTTTTTTCGCCGCTGGCTTCTTCGCGGCGGGCTTCTTCGTGGCAGGCGCCTTGCCGGGCTTCGGCTTGCCCTTCCCCACCGAGGGCCGCGGCGGTGGCGGCGGCGGAGGCGCGGCGAGGATCGACTGGCGCGGCACGGTGACGATGAGCGGCGGCTGACCGGTGCGGAAGCGGGTCTCGTCTTCGAACGAGTAGAAGACCTTGAGGAGCACCGTGCCGCGCACGACGAGCTCGCCCTTCTGGTTCTCGGCCCACACGTCGAGCTCGACGAAGTACTTCCCGCCCTCACCCCAGCGGTCGCTCACGCGGCCTTTGCACACGAGCGTGTCGGTGGGCCACAGCATGCGGGTGAAGCGCGCCTGCGCCTTCTTCACCTGGCCGCCGCGCGCCCAGTCGGTGACGAGCTGCCCCAGGAAGCCCAGGCCCAGCGTCGAGGGCGCCACCACCGACGGCATGCCGATGGCCTTCGCGGCGGGCTCGTCGACGTTGAGCGGGTTGTAGTCGTTGGTGGCGGCCGCGTAGCGCGCGAGCTGCACGCGATCGATGGGCGCCTTGGCCATGGCCGGCAGCTCGTCGCCGACCCGAACGTTCTCGAAGTAGAGCTTGCGCGGCGGCATCAGACCTCCCGGGTGGCGCGAACGACGTAGGAGCGGCGGGCGCGGAAGACGATCTGCCCTTCTTCGTCGCGGCCCTCGTCTTCGATGACGGCGACCTCGACGCGCCCCGCGGGGCCCGGGCGATCCGAGATCTCCGAGACGCGGCTCGTCACCAGCAACCGGTCTCCAGCGACGATGGGCCGCTCGTACTCGAAGCTCACCTCACCCAGCAGCAGGTTGCGCGCCGGCACGCCGACGAGCTCGCGCAGATCGCTCCCGGCGGCGAACGAGATGGGGAACGACGGCGGCGCGGCGACGTTGCTGTAGCCCGACGCGCGCGCGTACTCGGCGTCGAAGTAGATCGGGTTGTAGTCCCCCAGCGCCTCGGCGAACCGGCGAATGGCGCCCCGCTCGACTTCGTTGAGCGTCGGCGGCGTCGTTCGTCCTACGGCTGACCGATCGAGCATCTCGTTCGTCTCCGTTTCAACGTCCTGCGGGGAGCTCGAGGACCGTGAGCAACCCGGCCTGCGAGGCGGAAAGGCGTGGCGCGGCGTTCACCACGAGGTTGGCGGTGGCCTTGTCGCCGGGAATGCCGCCGGGGATCAGCACCTTGAGCTTCGGGTCGCCGTCGATCTCGATGACGTCGCCCGGCTCGTCGACGCCCAGCGCGATGGTGAGCTCGAGGCGCACGCGCTCCTGGCCGTCGTCGAGCGCCACCGCCACCTGGTGCATGCCGGCGACCTGCCCCTTCTTCACCACGAAGGCGCCGCCCTTGACGTCCTCTTCGGCGAAGACCGGCGTCAGTTCTTCTTCGTAGTCGTCGCAGTCGAGGCCCAGCCCGAGCGCGCACAAGGCGGCCGACTCGACCAGCCCGACGTGCCCGATGCGGCCTTGATCGACGAGGCGGAAGAACTCGTCTTCCGACAACCCCGCGCCCACCTTCCGCTGGAGCGCTTCCCGGCGCGTGAGCGCGTCGACGGTGCGCGTCACCTTCGCGTGGTGCACGGCGCCGCACACCTGGCCGACGGTGGCCACCAGACGATCCAGCACGAAGCCGGGGTTCACGCCGGCGCCCACCACCGACACCTCGGCCCGCTCGGCCGCGCGCTCGAGCTGCTCGGCGATCTCGGGGTGGTTGAACCAGGGGAAGGCGAGCTCTTCACAGGTCGAGACGACGTGCAGCCCGTGCGACATCGCCTCGAGCAGCTGATCCTTGACCTGGGGCAACCGGGAGCCGGTCGCGTGCAACAACACCACGTTCTTCCGTCGCGCCACCGCCGCTGACAGCGACGCCTGCACCTTGAGCCCGCCTGCCGACTGGCCGATCACGTCGGCGAGCGCCTTGCCCTTGAGCGCTGGACTGGTGTCGACGGCGCCGATCAACTCCACCTCGTCATGCGCGAGCGCAGCTTTGGCGATCTCCTGGCCAATCACACCGAGGCCCATCACGATGACTGGCACGCGCCCCGCTGCCGCGCTTTTTCCCATAAGGTTTCGCGATGGTAGACGAGGCGCGCGCCACCAGGCGAGAAAAGCGCACCTCGGCCGACTTTCAGCGCACCCACCCTCCCATCGCGTTACAGTGTCGTCCCGTCGGCCAAAACCAGAGGAGTTTCAAGCATATGGAGCGCTTTCTCGTGGTCGACGACGACCCGTCCATCACCGACGTGCTGCGGCGAGTGCTGGAGTCGATGGGGCACCCCGTCACGGTGTTCACCGACCCGCTCGAGGCCGCGCAGGCCACCGAGTTCGACCTCGTGGTGACGGACTACATGATGCCGAACCTCAACGGCATCGAGCTGCTCGGCGTGCTGCGCGCCAAGCGCCCAGACGCGGTGCGGTTGCTGATCACCGCCGCCAACGACTTCAAGGTGGCCATCGAGGCCGTCAACCGCGGCGAGGTGTTTCGCATCATCGGTAAGCCCTGGCAGCTGCACGACCTGCGCTTCGGGTTGCAGCAGGCCGTCGACTACTACCGGCTCGTTCAAGAGAACCGCCGGCTGGCCCGCGAGCTCGCCGATCGGAACGAGCGGCTCGCGTCGCTCAACGCGGTGCTCGAGCAACAGGTGGTCGAGCGCACCAACGGCCTGCTCGAAGGCATGATTCGGGCGCTCGACTACCGCGACACCGAGACGCAGTGGCACTCGTGGCGGGTGGCCCGCTTCACCCGGCGCATCGCCGAGGCCGCGGGGCTGGCGGGGGACCTGCTGGTGCACATCGAGCAGGGCGCGCTGCTCCACGACATCGGGAAGATCGGCGTGCGGGACTCCATTCTGCTCAAGCCGGGCCCGCTCACGCCCGACGAGTGGGTCGAGATGCGAAAGCACCCCGAGATGGGCTACCGCATGCTCGCGAACATTCCCTACCTCCAGGACGCGGCGCAGATCGTCTACCAGCACCAGGAGCGCTGGGACGGGCGCGGGTACCCGCGGCAGCTCAAAGGGGACGAGATCGTCATCGGCGCCCGGCTCTTCTGCATCGCCGACACCTTCGACGCGATCACCTCTGACCGGCCGTACCGCAGGGGCAGCCCCGCCGAGGTGGCCTTCCGCGAGATCGGCCGCCTGGGTGGCACCCAGCTCGATCCGACGCTGGTGAAGGTGTTCCTCTCGATTCCACCCGAGGAGTGGCTGCGCATTCGCGCCGAGATCAGCCGGCTCGAAGAGGCCGAGAAGGGCCGCTGGGGCGAGTACCTGGTGGCACCCCAGCCGGTGTTGATGGGCGGCCAGACGGCCGAGGCGAAGAGCTGACTCCGAAGCACTCAGGTTCCGACGGGCGGAATGCGCGCTCCGCGCTTCAAGCGGTCGCGATGCCTGGGCGGTGAGCTGAACCGTCCACGCTATTGCAGCTTCACTTCGACGATCTTGTCGCCTTCGAGCAGCGCGTCGACGACCTCCTGGCCCTTCGTGACTTCGCCGAAGGCGGTGTAGCGGCCGTCGAGGTGCGGCTGGGGGCCCGCGGTGACGAAGAACTGCGAGCCACCGGTGTCCTTGCCCGAGAGCGCCATGCCCACCACGCCGCGCGCGTAGACGCGGTGGTTCACCTCGCAGCGCACGGTGTAGCCGGGGCCACCCTCGCCGTCACCGCGCGGGTCGCCACCCTGCGCCACGAAGCCGGGGACGATGCGGTGGAACGTCTGGTTGCGGAAGAAGCCGTCGCGCGCGAGCTTGGCGAAGTTGGCGGCGGTGAGCGGCGCGTCGGACGTGTAGAGCTTCACCTCGAACTCGCCCTTCTCGGTGCGAATGGTGACGAGCTGATCCTTCGCGAGGCCCTGGGGCCGGGCGAAGTCCTGCCGCTCGACCCGCGCGGCCACGACGGGCGCGCCCTTGAGCTTCGACAGCGCCGCCGCCGCCGCGTCACGAATGGTCGAGTGCTGCGACTGGAGCCAGGGCTCGAGGTCGCCGACCGCGTCCTTCGCGTCGAGCGTCGCCAGCGCCTCGGCGATGGCCGGCGCGATCTCGACCATCGACCCCGCCTTGCCCGCCAGCGAGCGGATGTTGGCGACCGCCGTCTTGTCGCCCAGCTTCGCCGCCGCCGTCGCCGCCGCCGCGCCCACCACGAGATCGGCGTTCATGATCAACGGCTTCACCTTGTCGGCCGACGCCTGCGTCTTCGTCGCGCCCAGCACCTCGAGCGCCGCGAGCTTCACCTTCGGATCGTTGTGGAACACGTACGCGCCCACGTCGGTGGCGCGCTTGGCCGCGTCGGTCACCGGGGCGTTGGCGATCTCCTTCAGCGCCATGGCCAGCCGCTGCGGCTCGGGGATCAGGTTCTGCCCGCACGAGAGCACCTCGGCCGGAATGCCACCGATCTTGTCGATGGCCGCGGCCAGCCGGCACTCGATGTTCGCGACGTCGTGCCGCGCCTGCCCGCTGGGCACCTGGGCGTAGTTGTCGACGATCTGCTTGCGCAGCGAGACCAGCACCGGCTTGCCCGCGGCGGGGAGGCCGGTCTGCGCCAGCATGAGCAGGGGCTGACCACCGCCCACCGCGTCGCCACGCAAGAGCCGCTCGATGCGGAACGAGAGATCGTTGAGGGCGCCGATGGCCGCGCAGGCCGCGCCCTTGCACTTGTTGGCCAGCTTCGCGAGCGAGCGCGTGGCCTCGGCCGCCACGCGGTAGTCGGGGTCGTCGAGCAGCTTCTTGAGCGTCACCGCGTCGACGTCGGTGCCCACGTCGCCCAGGCCCTTGGCGCAGATGCCCCGGATCTCGGAGGCGTCGTCGTTGGCGCAGGTGAGCAGCGCCGCGCGCGCCAAAGGGCTCTTCGACTGGGCGAGCGCGTAGGCCGCGCCGTAGCGGGTGGTGGGGGCGATCTCTTTCTTCACCAGGGCCGCGAGCGCCGTGAGCGCCTTCGGAGGCACCACCACCCCGCTCTTCGCGGCCACGCCGATCGACAGCGCCGCGCGCGCCTGCACGTCACCCGAGACGATGAGGCGCTCGACCAGACGCTCCACGGCGCCCGCGGTGCCGACCCGACCGAGAGCCTCGAGGATCGCGAGCTTCACGCCCGGATCCTGCTCGTCGGCCTCGGCCAGCTTGAGCGCGTCGGTGAGCTTCGTCTTCACGTCTTCGGCCAGCGGCGTCCACGAGGCGCCCAGCAGGCCCACGGCGAAGGCCGCTTCGGCGCGCGCGCCCGCGTCCGGATCGGTGAGGCCCTTGGTCAGCACGTCGGCCGAGGCCGGGTCCTGAATGCGGCCGATAGCCAGCAGCGCGCGGCCACGAAGGGCCGGGTTGTTCGCCGTCAGGGCGATGGTGAAGAGCTTGTTCTCGGTACCGAATGAACGCCGGTCTTCGAGCTGCACCACCTCGGCGAACTCGGGCGGCACCGTCTCGGCCGCGCCCCAGCCGCCGCTCGTATTCGACGACTTCGAGCTGCTCCCGCTCTTGGACTTGCTCTTGGACGACGAAGACGAGGACGACGAGCTCTTGCTCGACGACGACGAGCTCTTCGACGACGAGGTCTCCTTCACCTCGGTCCCGTCGGCGTTGCGCTTGATCACGCGCGACGAGGGTGCACAGCCCAGGCCTACGACGAGCACGAACAGGGTCAGGAGCGATCGCTTCATGGCGGCCTCCCTAGAACACCGCCAATCGTTGTCGAGTGCGGAATTTCTTTCGGCCCTCGCTGCGCCCCAAGCCCGGGTATGGTGACGCCAAATGCAGTGCCCTTCCTGCAACGAGGAGATCGACGACGGCGCGGTCGTCTGCCCCCACTGCGACGCGGTGGTCGACCTCGAGGCGATCGACGACGCGCCGCGGCCCTCGAAGCCCGCGGCCCCTCGCCGCACCGCCACGAAGTCGACCGGGAAGCCCGTCGCCCGGCGCACCGCCACGGGCTCGACCAGCGCGGCCGCCAGGAAGCCGGTCAAGAAGCGCCCGGCGCCCAAGCCCGCGCCCGAGCCCCAGGACACCGACGAGGGCACGGGCAACGCCGCCGGTGACTGGCGCAGCCGCGTCGACCCCGAGGCGTGGAACGAGATGCCCGCCTCTCAGAAAGAGGCCTTCACCCCCGACAAGGCCGTCGACGCCGAGGACTTCATCGGCGGCATCAAGCAGTTCATCGCGGTTCTGAACCCGGGCGACAAGCTCGCCTTCTTCGGCGCGCTGACGGTGGTCCTCTCGTGCTTCTTCCCGTGGAAAGAGACGGTCACCGAGGGCGAGGTGCTGGGGCTCGTCGGGCCGGGCGTCGTCACCTTCCTCATGGCGGTGCTCGTCATCACCTTCATGGTGGTGCGCGTCAACAAGGCCACGCGCATCAACGAGCTCCTCATCTGGGCCGGCCAGCTCGGCGCGCTCACCCTCGGCGCCCTGTGGACGTTCGCGACCATCATCAACTCCATCGACCGGACGCTGGCGCGCGCGCTCGAGGGCAACCAGGAGGTCTGGGTGTCGAAGCCCGGGTTCGGTGCCATTCTCGCCGTCTTCGCGCTCGGCCTCACCGGCTTCGGCACCGTGCTGGGCCTCAAGGGGAAGTGACGAGATGAGCGACGCCCTCACGCGGCTCGAGGCGGCCCTGTCGCAGGTGGTGGTCGGCCAGCCGAAGGTGCTCGCCGATCTGGTGACGACCTTCCTCGCGCGCGGCCACGTGCTGCTCGAGGGCGTGCCGGGCGTGGCGAAGACGCTCACCGCGCGCACCATGGCCCAGGCGCTCGGCCTGTCGTTCACCCGCATTCAGTTCACGCCCGATCTCATGCCCACCGACGTGGTGGGCACGAGCGTCTTCCGCCCGCAGGACGGCACGTTCCACCTCGTGAAGGGGCCTGTCTTCACCGAGGTGCTGGTGGCCGACGAGATCAACCGCACGCCGCCGAAGACGCAGGCCGCGCTCCTCGAGGCGATGGAGGAGCGGCAGGTCACCATCGACGGCACCACCCACCCGCTCCCCGGTGCGTTCTTCGTGGTGGCCACGCAGAACCCGCTCGAGCTCGAGGGCACGTACCCGCTGCCCGAGGCGCAGCTCGACCGCTTCATGATGCGGGTGATGGTGGGGTACCCCGACGCGACCGCCGAGCGCGAGATGCTGGTGAAGTTCCACGAGCGCCGGGGCGCCGCGCCGCAGGTGCCCCGGGTGCTGGCCGCCGACGAGCTGGCCGAGCTGCAGGCCCGCGCGACGTCGATCACCTGCGAGCCGAGCATTCTCGAGTACGTGGTGCGGCTGGTGCGCGCGACGCGTGACGATCGCCGCCTGCGCCTCGGAGCCTCCCCCCGCTCGGCCCAGGCGCTGCTCGCCGCCGCGCGGGCCCGGGCCGCGCTCGAGCGTCGCGACTTCGTCACGCCCGACGAGGTGAAGGCCGTCGCGCCCGGCGTCCTGAATCACCGGTTGATCGTGCGCGCCGAGGCCGAGGTCGAGGGCCTCACCAGCGACGATCTCATTCGCCAGCTGCTCGAGCGGGTCGAAGTCCCGCGATGACGTCGACCGAGCCGGCCGGGGCCCGCGGCGACGGGGCGCGCGGGGGCTGGCCGGTGCCCACGCGCCGTGCCGTGGTGGTGGCGGCCCTGGGGCTTCTCCCGGCCGCGCTCGCGGTCCTGGCGCCGTCGGTGGAGCTGGCCTGCCTCGTGCTCGATCTCGCCCTCGGAGCCGCCGTCGCCGTCGACTTCCTCCGCGCGCCCCGCGCCGGCCGCCTGCGCGTCACCCGGCGCATCGACCCGGTGCTGTCGTCGAACCGGCCGACGCACGTGGAGCTCGGGCTCGAGCTCGCGCCGGGCGTCACTGGCCCCGTCCGCGGCGAAGTGCGAGACGGCGTCCCGCCCGGGCCGCTGGTCGACGGCCACCGCCAGCCCTTCGAGCTCGAGTCCCACCTCACGCTGCGCTACCGGCTCGAGCCGAAGACCCGCGGAGAGCTCGTCTTCGAAGCGGCCTTCCTCCGGCTCGAGGGCCCCTGGGGGCTCTGCGCGCGCCAGGAGGCCGTGCCGCTCCCGCAGGTGGTGAAGGTGTTCCCCGATCTGACGGCGCTGACGAAAGACGCCCTCGCCCTCGCGCGCGCGGCGGAGGACGACAGCCGTCGCCGCGTGCCGCTCAGGAGCGAGGGGCGCGAGTTCGAGTCGCTGCGCGAGTACCGCCCGGGAGACGATCGGCGCAGCATCGACTGGAAGGCCACGGCGCGGCGCTCCCGGACGATGGTGCGCGTGCACCAGCCCGAGCGGAACCAGTCGGTGCTGCTGCTGCTCGACTGTGGGCGCCACATGGCCGGCGAGGTGCTCGCGCGCCGCAAGCTCGATCACGCCGTCGACGCCGCGCTCCGGGTCGCCAGGGTGTCGCTCGATCAAGGCGATCAGGTGGGCGTGCTCGCCTTCGCGGCCGACGTGAAGGCGTGGTTGCCGCCGCGCAAGGGCGCCGAGCAGCTGCGCGCCATCGCCCAGGCGCTCTACCGCGTCGACGCGAGCCTCGAGGAGAGCGACTACGGCGGCGCGCTCGACCTCGCGTTCGCGCGCAACGTGCGACGGACCCTCGTGGTGCTGATGACGGACCTGACCGATCCCGACGCGGCGCAGGCGTTGCTGCGGCGCACCCAGCGCCTGGTGCCACGACACCTGCCGCTCGTGGCCTCGATGCTCGATGACGACGTGCAGGCAGCCGCACAGGCGATGCCCGAGCGCGTGCTCGACGCGCACCGTCGCCGCGTCGCCGCACAGCTCGAGGCAGACGCGAAGGCCACTGTCGCGCGCCTGCGGGACGCCGGGGCCCGGGTGGTGCGCACCAGCGCGAAGACCTTCGGGCCCGCGTCGGTGAACGCCTATCTCGACATCAAGGCGAAGGGGCTGTTGTGAAGACGCGGCACTCGGGCGGCAGGCCGAGCTCGTCGAGGATTCGTTCGTGCATGTCGCGGGCGTTCACCCGGTGGTCGCCCGCCCGGTAGAACAGCCGACGCCCGCGGTAGCCGACGGCGCCGTGGCTCTCCCAGCGATAGCGGGCCTTCGCCTCGACCGCTTCGGGCTCGAGGTGCTCCACCGTGCGGAAGCGCACGGTGCCCTGCAGCTCTCTGTCGAGCACGCGCACGGCGGCCCGCGTCGCGTCGCAGACGCGTCAGAAGTTCAGGTAGTAGTAGGTGACGACGAGCGGCTCGCCTTCAGCCGGCATGCCCGGCGCATCGACGCTGGTGGGCGCGCACGCTGCGGCGAGCAGGGACAACGACGCGAGGAGGGGCCTGTGCATGCCGCCACTGTGGCGACGGGGCGGCAGCGACGCAATGGCCACGAAAGGGGCGCCCCAGGAGCTCCCCTGCTGCAGCCAGTGACCGACCGGACACTCCGCGGATCTCGACGGGCTTCCGGACCAGGCCCACGACGCGCATCACGAGGCCTTCCGACACCTTGAGAACGCCCGGCCGCGGCCTCGAGGCCCACGGCTCAGTCGCGCGGCCCAGCCACGGGGTGCCCCCTGGGACACGGGTACTTCCCCACCGCCAGCCGAGCGCCGTCCTCGGCCGTGAGGAGCCGGTTCTCGTCGAGGCGTCGAGCGATCGTGCACCCACAGTGCAGCTCGAGCGTCGCCTCGACCCGACCATCAGGCAGGGCGAGCTCCGAGACGATGCGACGAACGCCGTGAAAGCTCACCGCCGGCGGCGACGGGTGAGGCCAGCGAGCGCGAGGAGCGCCGAGAGCCCCACCCCGCCGGTCGAGGCGCACCCGCGGCGAACGATCTCGCGCGGCGGCTCGACGTCGATGCGCAGCGCCTTCATGGTGACGAGCTGGTCGCGGCCTGCGCCGTACCCGACGGTGATGGTGTAGCTGCGGTAGGCCGCCTCGGCGTCGATGGTGCCCGTCACCAGCCCGGCGTCATCGATGCTCACGCCCGGCGGCAGGCTGCCATCCATCACCACGAAGCGCGCGCCGTCGACGCGGGCGCTGGCGCTGAGCTGCACCGACACCTGGGCGCCGCGATCGAGGCTCGGCGGAAGCTCCCCGAGAATCGACACGCCGTTGCCCGCGACGAGCACCACGTACCCGACCGAGTCCGATCGCCCCTGGTTGTCGGTCGCCTCGAGCCGGAAGCGGAAGAGCCCCGCGCCCGTCGGCTGGCCGGAGATGATCACCCGCTCGGTGGCGCTGTTCTCGAGCGTGAGGCCCGGCGGGAGCGTTCCCTCGAGCACCGTCCATCGCACCGGCCGCGACACCGGCGCGCCCCCGGCGTTCGAAGACTCGATGTCGACGAGGTAGTCCTCGCCCAGCGTGCCGTTGAGGAGCGCAGCGGTCGTAATGCGGAACGGCGAGGCGTCGACCACCGTCATCGTGAACACGCGCGAGTCGACGTTGCCGACCGAGTCCACGACGCTCAGGGTGAAGGTGGTCGAGGTGCCCAGGTCGCCCGACGGAGAGCCGCTCAGCCGGCCGCGATCACTCAACACCAGGCCCGAAGGCAACACGCCGTTGGAGACGAGGAAGCGGTACGGCCCGACGCCTCCGGTGGCGCCCGCCTGGAAGTCGTAGGTGAGGAGGCGCGCCGGCGGCGGCAACAGCGTCGTCGTCAACACGAGCGAGGCGGTGCTGCGCGACACCTTGAGGCTCAAGCGCGCGTCGATGGTGCGCCCACCCGCGGTGACGGCGACCGTGAAGGCGTAGGCCCCCGTGCGCGTCGGCGTACCCGCCATGCGACCGTCCATCGAGAGGGTGAGGCCGGGCGGCAGCTCGGCGGGGACGCGCGCGACGAAGGTGCTGGCCGCCGCTGTGCCCGTGGCCGAGAGCTCGGCGAGGTAGGGCTGGTTGACGAGGGCGTCAGGCAGCGCGGTGGGGGCGACGCCGAGGCTCTGGGCGACGACCTCGGTCAAGGGGCCGGCGAGCCCGTTGTCGGCCTTGTCGACCTCGTCCACCAGCTCGTCGGGATCGAGCAGGACGCCGAGGTAATAGGTCGCCGGCGTCACCGAGAGCGGAATGCGAATGAGCTCGGTGGCGGTGTCGCGCTGGTCGACCGCGAGGGTGACGGAGCGCTCGGCCACGTCGCCGGTCGGCGTGACGATGGGGAGCACCGGGTCGTCCCGGGTGATGACGGTGTTGGCCGAGACGACGTAGCGGTAGCGCACCGCGGGAGACGGCCGGTTTCCGGTGTTGGCGAGCGTGCGGGTGACGGCGAAGACCTCACCCGCGGCCGCGCGAAGGGGTCCACGCAGGTTCGTCGGGAGCAGGTTCGGGGCCGGCGAGCGCACCAGCAGCGGCGGGGCCTGCGCGAAGTTGTTCGACGGATCGGTCTCGGCGAGCCCGGCCGCGGTCGCTGCCGCGAAGAAGAAGAACGGCCCGCGCACCAGCGGCTGCCCTGACACGGCGAGGCTGGGGACCGTGCAGGTCTTCTCCACCGTTCGCGAGGTGCCCGGCGCGAGCGCGAAGGGGCCCTCGTCACAGATGAAGGGGTCGGTGAGGCCGTTCAGCGTCTCGTTGTCCGACAGGTAGAAGATGAGCGATACGTTCGGCGCCGAGGCGCCGCCCTGGTTGCGCACCGTGGCCTCGATGCGAATCGACTCGCCGAAGAAGGCCGCGGTCGCGGTCTCGAATGGCGTGACGGGGCGGGCCACCCGAATGCGCTCGACGATGAGGTCGGCCTGGCGCACCTGCATGCGCGCGCGGCTGAAGACCTGGTTATTGGCGTCGGACACCTCGACGATGACGCCCGCGGTCGGCCCGTCATCGAGCACCAGGAGGATGAAGTAGTCCTCGGCGGGCACGGTGCTGGGGAGCAGGAAGGTGCTCTGCGCGATCACCGTTTCTCCGCCGGACACGGCACGGGTGCCCGAGAAGACCTGCCGGTCGTCTCCGGAGAACACGGTGTCGGCCGACAGGTAGATCTTGAACGGCACTACGCCCGGCGGGTCGAAGCCCTGGTTCGTGAAGGTGTACGAGACGGTGACGGGATCGCCCGGGCCGGCCGAGGGCGGGCCGCTCACCGACTCGGCCACGAGATCGACGCCCGCGAAGAACGGCGTCGAGGTGGCGAAGACGTTGTTGTTCTCGTTCGTCTCGGTGACCAGCCCTTCCGGGTCGGCGACCGCGAGCACGTAGAAGGTGCCTGAGGTCGGGCGCGGCGCCACGCCGCCCGCGCTGTCCACGATGGCGGCGTTCGGGTTGAGCGTGAACGGCCCGCGTGGGCCCGGCGTGACGATCTCGGAGTCACTCACCCCACCGTCGGCGAGGGGCGGATCGAAGATCGTGTCTTGCGAGAGGTACAGCTTGTACGAGAACGGCGGCGAGGCGACCGTGCCGAAGTTTCGAATCGAGGTCTCGACATTGAGCTGCAGGTCGTTTCCGGCCTGCGCGATGCCGGTGATGCGAACGCGGGTCGGCTGCAGATCGACGCCTGGCGGCGGCCCGAAGCGGATGTAGCTGATCGGCGTGCCCGTGTTCAGCGGGTCGAAGCTCGAGAGATCGCAGTGCGCGAACGAGGGGACCGGGGCGTTGGGGTTCGTGCGGTTCAGACACCGAAACTGCTGCCCGCCATCGACGGCCGGGTTCGCGATGGGCCCGAGGCCGTTCGTCCCCTGTGCACCCGTCGGGCTCTCGATGCCGATGGTGGCCGAGATGGCCTGCCCGGCGCCCTGCATGGTGCCGTAGAAGAACTCGATGACGCCGTTCTCCCAGAGCCGGACCTGAAAGTTCAGCGTGTAGGAACCGAACCGCCGGTTCCAATCTCGCCACTCGATCGCCAGCCCTTGACCGTTGGGTCCCGAGACGACCTGCTGGCGTACGGCGCTGCTGCCGTTGTTTCCGTCGAGATCCTCCCAGAAGGGAGCGATCACGCCGTTTGGCTCGGTCGTCGAAGGAATCGCGACGTTCGAAGGAAAGTCATCGTTCGGGTTGGTCGTCGGCTCGAAGAACAGCGCCCCGTTCGCGGTCACGTACACGGCGGTGTACTGCCGGTTGTAGAACTGGAACGAGAACGGGAGCTGCAGCAAGGCTCGGCCGCGGTCGAGCTCGATGCCCGCATCACCAGCGGCGAGCAGCGTCACCGTCTGCGGGTTCGTCAACGCTGGGTAGCCGATGCCAGCCTGTGGCACCGCCTGATACTGGGCAGCCGACGTTCCGGCCCACACGGCGAGGACGAGCGCCAACGTTCGATACGACCTCATCGAGACAGACTCCTCGGCGGGCGGCTCCCGACGCCCTTCAGTGACCGGCCGTGGGGCTCTATATACGAGCGTGTGCGCGCTGCACGCCCCATCGTGCTGAATGCGCCAAGCCACGCGTCGTCCCCCGAGGCACCATGTCGCTCACCGCCATCGTCGCGTCCTTCGTCCTCTCGCAAGCGCCGGTGAAGGCGAGAGCCCACCAGCAGCTGAAGGACCACTGCCTCGTCTGGGCGGCTGACGCGAAGAACCCCTGGGCGCTCGCGCACGGCATGACGGCCTTCGGAGGCACCTTCCTCGCCGCCGACGGCCGCAAGGCCACCGACGCCATCACGAAGGACTTCCTCGGCCGCAACCTGCTGCCCGACGGCGGCGTCGGCGTCGGCAACGCGTACGGGTTCCAGCGCTACGCGGCCGACCGCACGCCCATCGAGCCGCACTCGAACCTCGTCACCAAGACGTTCGTGATGGCGAAGCTGCCGCTGACGACCACCTTCCCGACGGCGTGGGGCCAGGTGACGCTGCAGCAGCTCGTCGACAGCGTGAAGAAGGGCTTCCGTCACGTGCCCGCCAGCGAGGACTACTGGAAGGACGTGGGCTGGACGCTCGAGGTGCTCTCGCAGACGTCGAAGCCGGGCGGCACCATCGCCACCGATCTCGGGCCCGTCAGCATCGACACGGTGATGGACGACGCGCTGGCGGCGCTCGAGCGCAACACCGCCGACCTGCTCGACGGCATGAAGAAGGGCCTGCCCGAGGTGCCCAAGCGCAAGCAGGGGCTGTACGCGCACCCGTGCGGGGGGCTCCACCTGGTCCAGGCGGTGTTCGGCTGGTCTCGTTTTCCCGAGGTGAAGAAGCGCTGGGGCAGCCGGCTCGACGCGCAGATCGCGGTGCTGTTCTACCGGCTGGAGTCCGAGAAGCGGCAGTACGACGCGGCGCTCCAGCAGGCGCCCCAATTCAAGCTGCAGATCCTCACGCAGCAGGTGAAGTTCTACGGCCACTTCCTCGAGACGGTCGGGCGCCTGAAGAACGAGACCAGCTGGAAGCCCACGAAGGAGCAGGAGGTCGCGGTGGCGAAGTCCAGAGCGCTGCTCGACGCGACGGTGAAGGGCCTCGACGAGATCAAGGCGTTCTCCACGATGGAGGCGATCAAGCAGGCGACCCCGCAGGTCTACCTCGATCTCATCGGCGATTCCTGCCACGCGGCGAACGGCTGGAATCAGTGGCCGTAGGTACGGGCGCCGGCCCGACCGGCCCTCAGCGGCAGGCGGGTTGCGCGCCGCCGGAGCAGCCGAACAACAGCGTGTCGACGGCGCACAGTGCTTCCTGGACGAGCCCGTTCCGGACCAGGTCGGCGACGACCGGGAGCGCCTGCTGCGCGTTGTTCGGTGAGGTGGCGAGCAGCGTCTTGCAGGTGCTGGCGGCGGCGTTGATCGCGTCTTCGTCGTTGCGCACCGCCTGCGCGAGCGTGTTGGCGAGGAAGATGAGCGAGCCGCGCTGATCGACGTCCTGGAGCTGCTTGAAGATCTGGGACAGCCGCGTGATGCCGAACTCGGGCCGCATGTCGCGAATCGCGAGGCGGTACAGCATGCGAACGATGTCGTAGTTGCGATCTCCCGTCTCGATGCAGGTCAGGGCTCGCGAGATGGAGCCTCGCAGCCGCTCGTTGCGCAAGAGCACCTTGAGATCCTCGATGAGGGGCCGCAAGTCTGCTCGGAGGTCGGCCGGCAGGATCGTCAGCTGGTTGAAGGCGTTCTCGAGCGCGGTGGGGTCTGCGCCCTTGATGGCCGGAATGAGCGCACGCGCGATGGCGATGAAGCCGTCTTCCGAGAGGTTCTGCGGCGCGAGGAAGGCCGTCAGCGTCTGCTTGGTGCCGAGCGTGTTGAGGTTCTGCACCAGGCGCCGCCCGTCGGGCGTGTTCGCGTAGGCCGTGAACTCGATGATCAAGTCGAGCCCGTTCGACAGCTGGCACACCATGCTGTTGCTGCAGAGGTTCGAGAACGCCGCCGCCACTTCGTAGTGGGGCACGCGGTCGCGCGAGGTCCCGGTGCCGGTGACGTAGTCGAGAATGCCCTGCAGCTGCGGCTCCACCACGCCGATGGCGTCGAGGCCCTTTCCCTGCCGCACCAGCAGATCGATCGTGCGCCGGAGCTCACACACCTCGTTCGCGCGCTCGAGCGGCGGGGGGGCGCCGGCTGGGGCGCAGGAGTTCTCTTTCGTCCCACCGGGCTCGGGCGGCTTCGACGCGAGCCGGTTCAGCGTGGCGAAGATCACCCGCAGCACGTCGTTGATGGGCGGAGGCGTGTCCTCGCGGGTCGTCTTGAGGAGCTGGTTCTCGACGACGTTCTTGAGCCCCTCGGTCTTGCCCGTCGAGATGGCGCCGACGAAGCGAGGCATCAGCTCGTCGAAGGAGCGGCACTGCACCATCGGGGCGGGCTGCTCTGGCGCGACCTGCCGATCGGCTCCGCACGAGGCCGCGAGGCCGAGGCCAAACGAGGCAGCCGCCGCGAGCGGCCAGCGGAGGTGCACGCTTCAGCCTCCGTCCGCGCCGCCGTCGGGATCCAGGCCACCATCGGGGCCCATGCCGGCGTCGACCATCGAGCCCGCGTCGATCATGGAGCCCGCGTCGATCGTCGAGCCCGCGTCGATCATCGAGCCCGCGTCGGGCATCATTCCGGCGTCTGGCATCGAGCCAGCGTCGGGCATCATTCCAGCGTCGGGCATCATTCCAGCGTCCGGCATCATTCCGGCGTCCGGCACCATTCCAGCGTCCGGCATCATGCCCGCATCGGGCCGGCCGGCGTCAGGCATCATGCCTGCGTCCGGCATCATGCCTGCGTCTGGCATCGTTCCGGCGTCGGGGCGGCCGGCGTCGGGCATTCCAGCGTCGGGCATCATCATGCCGGCGTCGCGGCGGCCCGCGTCGGGCACTGGCGGCTGAACGATCACCCCCGAGTCGGGGAGCGGACCGGCGTCGCTCTCCATGGGCGTGCCACCATCGGGCAGGCGATCGACGCGCAGCACGGTGAAGGCCGAGACCGCGCGCTGACGGCTCGAGTTGCTGAGCAGCTGCGTGGTGCCGCGGAACTCCTGGCGCACCCGATCGTTGAAGAACGAACCGAGCACCTCCCAGGCGCCGTCCCGAAGGGCGTACACGCGCAGGAGCGTGTCATCTCGCACGCCGCTGGTGTCGACCGCCGACTGGCGAATGCGCACGGTCGCGGGCTTGAGGAAGCGGAACTCGGTCTGCCCCACGGCCTCGACGTCCCACACCTCGGAGAGCTGCGCGCCCGGCCGATCGCTCGAGGGCGCGAAGATTCGAAAGGTCTGCGTCTCGCTGAGGCCCTGCGGCGGCACCTCGAGGCAGAAGACGCGGTCGGGCGTGCACAGCTCGCCCCCCGTCGCTGGAATCGAGCCCTGGGTCGACGTTCCACCGCACGACACCAGGGCCACCGCTGCCGCCGCGCCGCTCGCGGCCACCCACCATCGGAGGTTTCGCACGGCGCGCAGCATACCCGCCGGCTGGCCGTCGTGGGTCGACTCCCTGCCTGCGCGTGAAGCTTGACGCGGCGCGCCCCGGGGCCAAAGTCGGCCCGTTTCCCCACTTCCCCGGAGTCTTCCCATGGTCCGAACGCTCACCGCGGCCGCCTTCGCCGCGCTCATCGCCTGCGCGCCCCCGCCCACCGACACCAACAAGGACGGCATCGCCGATGGCGTCCGCGCGCCCGACACCGTCACCGCCATCGCGCCCGCCACGCCGACGGGCACGATCACCGGCGTGGTGATGAACACGAAGTTCGCGCCCCTCGCCGACGCGAGCGTCACCCTCGTCCTCGGCACGGGCTTCACCGCGGCGATCCGCTCGGGCGGTGACGGCACCTTCCGGTTCGACAAGGTGCCCGCGGGCGCGTCGGGGCAGCTCTTCATCTCGCGCGATGGCTTCGGCACGGTGCGCACGGCCGTCAGCGTGCCCTCGAGCGCCGGCAACGTGCCCCTCAACGACGGCAACGCCAACGCGGGCATCATCCTGCTCGTCGAGCTCAACGGCTCGGTGCGCTACCAGGTGCAGACCGCCAACGGGCGGCCGGCGCGCGGCGTGCGGGCGCTCCTCGAGGTGTCCCCCGCTGGCTTCGTCGGCACGGGCGGCCAGGGCTTCGGCGGCCCCTCGGGGCAGCTCTCGTTCGAAGGCCAGGCCGATGACAACGGGACGATCTCGTTCACGAACGTCCCCGCGCCGTCGGAGCTGGCGCGCGTGTCGACCGGCACCAACTACACCCTCATCGTCGGCGGCCTCGACGAAGACGGTGACGGCGACGTCGAGTTCAACGGCATCGTCGACCAGCGCTCGGGCCGCGACTTCTTCGTCGGCGGCGTGCCGACGCTGCGCATGGGCGAGAACCGCACCCAGGGGGCGCCGGCCATCGTCGCCACGAACATCGAGAGCCTCAACGACGTGCTCTCGCCCGCCCGCAACATGCTCAAGCCGACCGAGAGCGTGTTCGTCGTCTTCAACCAGCCGATCAACGACAAGTCGCTCCTCGTGCGCGCGACCCAGGAGGACTGCGCCACGGTGGTGCCGACGAGCGTGGTGGTGCGCGGCAACGTGGTGCAGATCAACGCCTCGGGCAATGGGTGGACCCTGGGCGAGAAGCACAACCTCATGGTGCGGGCGACGGGGCTCGAAGCTGGAGGCGCCACCACCACCTCGAGCTTCACCGGCTTCGTCTTCGGCGGAGACCCCACGATGCCGCGCTTGCCCATGGCCGTCACCTTCTCGTTCCGCCGCGCCATGGGCAACATGAGCCAGAACGTGCGCGACGGAGACACCATCTTCCTCACCCTCGATGCGCCGCTCAAGCCGGGCGGGAGCGCCGCCTTCTTCCAGTACAGCTTCGACTTGAACCAGATGAACGGCACCAACCCGATGGACTTCGGCGAGTTCGGGAACACGAGCGGCTTCGCCTTCACCCCCGACGAGCCGACCGCAGACCCGGCGGGCATGAACCCCTTCGGCTGCAAGGTGTCGACCTTCACCAAGCGCTTCCGCGCGACGGCCACCCAGCCGCTCCCGCTCAGCGGAGTGCCCTCGGGGACGCCGATGCGCGTCGTGTTCCCGGTGGCGGGCAGCGGCCAGGCGGGCTGGCAGACGCTGTGGGGCCAGCCCTTCACGGGCCAGCGAGACGCGAACATCACGCTGATCCAGAACTGAGCCGTGACGAGCGTCGCGGCCCTCTCGGTCCTCGCGGTGCTGCAGGTGGCGTCGGTGCACCTGCAGCCGGGCGTCGCGCGCCCCGGAGACGCCGTGCTGGTGACGGTGCTCGGGGTGACGAAGCAGCCCTCGGGCACGCTGGGGCCGCAGACGCTCGACTTCCTCCCGGTGGCCGACGGGTACCAGGCCCTCGTCGCGCTCTCGGTCGAAGCCCAGCTCGGGCCTCGCGCGCTCACCGTCGAGCTCGTGCCCGACGGCGAGGCCGAGACGACCCTCAGCGGCACCCTCGAGATCGTCGAACCCGGCTGGCCGCGGCGCGAGCTCAAGGTCGCCAGGAAGTTCACCAGCCCGTCGAAGGCCGAGCAGCTCCGCTCGGCGCGCGACACGAAGGCCTTCAGCGAGGCGTTCGACGTCGAGCTCGAGCCGTGGCTCTTCACCGACGACTTCAGCTGGCCGCGGCCGCCCGACATCACCGCGCCCTTCGGTGACCTGCGGCTCATCAACGGCAAGAAGAACAGCCAACACTTCGGCATGGATCTCGACGGCGACACGGGTGACGACATCGTCGCGGCGAACGCCGGCGAGGTGGTGCTCGTGCGTGACTGCTTCGCCTCGGGCAACACCGTGCTGGTGCACCACGGGGGGCGGCTCTTCACCGCGTACTTTCACCTCTCGAGGTTCGACGTGAAGGAAGGCGATCAGGTGAAGCCCGGCCAGCGGCTCGGCCGCGTGGGGAAGACGGGGCGTGTCACCGGGCCGCACCTGCACTTCGGCGTGAAGCTCGACGGCCGGTGGGTCGACCCGGCGAGCCTCTTGCGGCTCAAGTTCTTCGAGGCGACGAGCGCCCTGCCCGTCTCACCGCCGGCGAACGGTGGCTGAGGGACCGGCTGGGCGGCCTGGAACCACTTCGCCCAGGGCTGCGTCCCGCAGTCTCCCCAGTCCTCAGGGCGTCGCTGACGCTTCTGGCGCCGTGCCGCCCCCTGCCGACGCGTTGGTCTCCGGCCCGGTCGTCGTCGGAGCCTCGGGCGCCGGCATGCGTGCACCACGCGCGAGCGAGCGCATCAGGTCCTTCCGTGCAGGTCGCCTCCCATCGTCACCTCGGTGCTCAGCAGCCGCGCCGTACCGACCGGGCCGTGGCGAATGAGGTGACGGCTGGGGCCGTGGTGAACCCGGCCATCGGGGCTGCCCCGCGATGGTGCGCGCGAGCCAGGGCATCGCCGACGTGCACCTTCGTCAGCACCGGGAAGCTGCCGGTGACGAGAGAGAAGCCCACGGCCCCAGGCCCGCTACCGATCGGTCCACTTCGCCGGGCGCTTCTCGAGGAACGCCGTGACGCCCTCGGCCGCGTCCTCAGAGAGGATGTTGAGCGACAGCTGGCTGGCGAGGAACTCGACCGCCTGCCCCAGCGGCAGGTCTTCCGCGGTGAAGAAGGCACGCCGCCCGAGCGCGAGGATCGCCTGGCTCTTGCCGGCCAACGAGTCCGCCAGGGTCTTCGTCGCGACGTCGAGCTCGCCGGCCGGCACCACCCGGTTGACGAGGCCCCACTCCAGCGCGCGTGCGGACGTGATGCGCTCGCCCGTCAGCACCAGCTCGAGCGCGCGCTTGCGCCCCAGGTGGCGCTGCAAGAGCGCCATCAACATCATGGGGAAGAGCCCACGATCGATCTCGGGCGTCCCGAAGCCGGCGTCGGCGGTCGCCACGGCCAGATCGCACGCCAGCACCAGCCCCAGGCCTCCTGCGAGCGCGTGCCCGTTCACCCGCGCGACGGTGGGCTTCTTCACCTGCTGGAACTTCTGCAGCAAGAGCCCGTAGGCGCGCCGCCCGTCGTGCGCCGAGAGGAAGCCGTCGCCGCTAATGCCGCCGAGATCGCCTCCGGCGCAGAAGACCCGCGAGCCGGCGCCCGTGAGCACCACGCACCGCACCGCCGGGTCGGCCTCGGCCTGCGACAGGCCCTCGAGGAGCTGCTGCACCACCGCCTGCGACAGCGCGTTGCGCGCCGCCTCCCGATCGATGGTCAGTCGCGCCGTGCCGCCTTCGACTTCGTACCGGACTTCACGTTCGTCCATGGAGCTGCCTCGCTGGGAAGGACCTCGGCCGACGCGCCTACCGCCAGCGCCGGCACGTTGGGCCTGGCGCCCAGCATGCCGCGCAAGAAGGTCTCGGCCACCTGATCGCGCGCGCGCTCGAGCACCTCGTCGGTCCGCTCGACGAGCCCCATCACGAAGGTGGTGAGGCCCATCTCGATAGCGCCGAAGAGCAGCGCCGCCGACAAGCGCGGGTCGAGGTGCCTGGGCACCTGCCCCTGGGCCTGTGCCTCGGCGAACATGGCAGCGGCGAGCTCGAGCACCCGGGCGAACTCGGTGCCGCGGTTGACAGCGCCTCCCGAGGGGCTGCGGCCCACCTCGAGGATCAGCACCTTCACCCCGCGCGGGTCGCGCCGGTAGGCCTCGAAGGCCACGTGCACGACGCTGCGAATCCTCGACTCGAAGTCGGCCTGCTGCGACAGCGCGCCCTGCACGCGCACGAGGAACCCCTGCCAGCCACTCTCGAACACCGAGCCCAGCAGCTCATCCTTGTCCTTGAAGTAGTGGTACACGAGGCCGTACGCGACGCCGGCCTCACGGGCGACGTCGGCGATGCGGCAGCCCTGAAAGCCCTTGCGCGAGAAGACCTCGACGGCCGCGCGCAAGATGGCCTTGCGCCGCTCGGCTTCACGCTCGGTGCGCACCAGCTTGTTGGTGACTCTTTTCGCCACGACGACCCACCGGCGGCTGCTCGTTGATTCGAGAATCAGCCGGCGGCGACCGTAGCCGAATGGCGAGGCAGGACAAGGGGCGTGGGGCCTACTCGATCGTGCCCGAGACCTCGTCGACGAGGACGATGTTCTTCAGCTTGTCCTGGGGCGAAGCGGTGAAGGAGCAGGTGATGGGCGCCGTGAAGATAACGGGCGGGTTGCGCACGGGAATCTGCGAACCGGGCGGCGCGTCGGGGTCTCGCGCGTCCTTGATCGCAACGGTCACAAACAGGCCTGCCGGGTAGACGTAGGCCCTGAGCCCCTTCCCGAAGGCCACTCCGAACGTCTGGACCAGCACCGGTGGGTCGCCGGGGTTGCCGATGCCCTCGGCGGTGGTGATGCCACAGCCGTCGTCGTCTCCGTTCTGCGCGGGCGCGTTGTACCAGGGGTCCGCGAGGTAGATGTCGAGGGTGTAGAACCCGGCGGTCATCGACTGCGCCGGCCGGGCCTGACTGCAGAACGACGAGGCGCAGATGAAGTTGATGGGGCCGGGCGGTTGTTGGTTGAGGCTGGCAAAGGTGGGAGACGGCATCTCGCCCTCCCAGCGGCTTGGAACCCCCGTCCACAAGATGCGCTCGGCCTTCCAGATGAGCGTGCTCGAGTCATAGCGGCCGTTCTTGCCGGTCCACGTCTTGTCGCCGTTGACGTCGATGTAGCGCTCGTCGGGGTCCCACGTGCCGTTGTCGTTCGAGTCGACGAAGGGCTCGGTCTGGTCCGTGTAGGCCTCGTCGCTGTCCCACTGGCCGTTGTTGTTGGAGTCGACGAACGCCTCTTCGCCGGTCGTGACGGCGATCATCGTCACGAGGTTGTCGCGGGGGTTGAGGCGCTCGGGCGAGCCGTCGGGCTTGCGACGGTTGGGCACCGAGTCGGCCCGGTTGGGCTCGCGGGGGTTCATCGTTGGGCGCGGCCGCGGAAAGACGACCGGGTTGGGCACCCACTCGAAGGGCAACATCCACAGGGGCACGAGGTACTCCCCGGTCTGCCGTTCGCCCTGAGGTGGCGTCCAGGTGAAGTTCTCGGGCTCGACGTCGCGGGGATGCGGCAGCGAGGTCTTGTAGAGGATGGTGGCGTCACCGACGACATTCGAGACCGAGACCTCGGTGGGCCCGATGGTGCCAGCCTCGGTGAGGAACGAGACGAGCGCGCCCTCGACGCCGTCACCGTTGCGATCGCCCACGTGCGCCGTGCAGTCGAGCTTGATGCCGGCGATGAGGGTGCGCGACACGTCGTAGGCGTGAATGGCGTGCACACCACCAGTCGACTCGCCGCCGATGGCGCCGCACTGGAAGGTCATCTGGCCCTGGTTGGGAACGGCGCCGGCGAAGGTGATGGGCGGCGAGAGCACGGTGCGGTCGCCTGCCGTCGCGACGACGATGACGGAGTTGACCCGTGATGACGCCTGGAGCTGCGTCTCGGCGAAGCCGCTGCCCCGCAGCGACTGGACCGACGTCGGGCTGAGCGACACGCCGCCGTTGGGCGACTGGAGCTTGAAGTCGACGGTGGTGCCCGACAGCGGAATGCCGCGGTTGTCGAGCAGGCGGAACCGCACGGTGACGATCTCACCGATCCGCGGCTGGGCTGGGGTGATCTCGACGAACTCCATCGTCGTCGGCGCGATCCCTCCGCACCCGAGCCCAAGGACCCACATCAGCGGCAGAAGAACCTTCACGCGCATGCTGCCTCCCACGAAGGGCGCCATCTTCGAAGCGTGAAGGACCCCGGGTCAAGCATCACGCGAGGGCGCTGGCCCGGCTCACGCCCGTCACTACTGGGTGCCGATGGTGCCGAACCGTGACACCGTGAAGCTGGCACCGAACTCCGGCGGCCCCAGCACGCCAGAGCCCGTGAGCCGGTTGGTCACCGAGAGGTCGAGCCGCCAGCAGTCACAGGCCGGCGTCCACGAGAGCCCCACGGTCTGCTGCGCGAACGAGAGCAGCGGGTCCTGAATCACCTCGCCCCTCGCGTTGCGGGCGAAGTTGCCTTCGAGGTCACGGCGGGGCCACAGGCGGTTGAACAGCACCACGTCGTACCGAAGGCCCACCGGCCCCATGCGGGTGCGGGCGCCAGCGACGAGGAGCTGCGCGCGGCTCTCGGCCGAGGCCACCACGGGGTCGCCGAAGAGCAGATCGATGGGCGCCCGCGCGCGGTTGGTGCCGTCGTCGAGCACGTTCTCGTAGGCAGCCGTCAGCGCGTGCCCCCCGGGAAAGTCGCACGACGCGGACGCCGACACGCGCGTCACCCGCGGCGCTGGAGCAGCCTCCGCCGTCTTGCGCCACAGCGGCTCGATCCGGCCCTGCCCTGCGACGGTGAACCACCCGATGCTGAGACCCAGCCGCGCGGAGCTCTCGGCGAGGCGCGGCGCGTTGACCGCCGCGATCGGCGACAGCGCCCCACCGGGCCCTGGCGTCGAGGGCGACAGCAGATCGAACCCCTGCCCCAGGTCGAGGCGCAGCAGCTCCCGGCCGCCACGTTGCACGAGGCGGTTGCGCAGCTCGGCGACCGCCTGCACCCGCGCGCGGTTGTCGCCGATCGAACGATCGAGTTCGTCGTACGGCGCCGGTCCCCCGAGAATGGACGCGTCGTTCCCTGACGACGAAGACGCCAGCACGAACGGCACGGCGCGCACCTCGAAGAGCGGGGTCACCGCGTGGCGCACGTCCTTGAACACCCGCGCCAGCTCGGTCTCGACCCGCGCCGACACGAGCGGGTACCCGCGGGTGATGGTCTGCTGGCTCGCCAGCCCGTGCCAGAGGCCCTGGCGCCATGAGGCCGTCGCCGAGAGGGACACCACGTCGCCGAGCGTGGTGGCCGCCCAGAGGCGGGGCATCACGTTGAGGCGAAGGCGCCCTTCCCGCTCGCCGCGATCCCAGAAGCCATCGCCGAGGCCCGCCTTCAGCAGGTTCGGCGTCCCGTCCGGCCCCCGCGTCAGCGGGCAGTTCGCGAGCTGGGTCGGCGCGCGCGCCAGGTAGAGCCGCTCGAGCAGGCACTCGGCCGGCAGCTCGAGCCCGGTGTCGGGGTCGAAGAACCGCCCTTCGTTGGCGAGGGCTCCCTCGTCGCCCGACACCCCACGCAAGGGCCGCTGCTGCACCACGTCGCCCGTCACGTCGAAGGCCAGCGGCCCGATGAGCGGGCGCAGCGGCACCGTCACCGTCACCGCCGGGAGCCGCTGAATCGGGTTCGGCCCGAAGCGCGGCGCCAGCGAGCCCCGCGCCCGCTGATCGAGGCCAAAGAGCGAGTACCCCGACGCGCCGAACGCGCCACCGGTGAGATCCTGCCTCAGCACGGCGTCGAGCGTGACGAGGTGATCGGCGCCCCGATGGAACAGCACCGCCGTCGAGCGCAGGTAACCGGCTTCACGGGCGATCACGTCGGGCGTGACGTCGCGGTTGTAGTACCCGTCGGAGTGCGCCGAGAGATCGACGCGCGTGCCGAAGCCGCCACCGAAGTCCTGCGTGTGGAACAGCGAGGCCTCGCCGCGGAGCCCACGTGGCCGCGCGAAGACGAGGTTGGCGTCGCCGGGGTCGCGCAGCGGGCGCAGATCGTACAGGAGCCCGAGCGACGCCCGCCCCTGGGCGCGCGGGGACAACACGTAGCGGAACTCGGTGAGCAGCCGCGGCCCCTGAATGCCGAACGGGTTCTGGTAGGGCTGCACGACGGCGTCGTCGAAGCCGCCCCGCCACGGCGTGCGAAAGACCGAGTCGGGCCGCGCGAGTACATCACGCTGGCTCGTCGCGTCGGCCCAGCGTGGCCCGCCCGCGAAGAAGCCCGGCGTGAAGGTGAAGTCGGCGCTGCGGCCCGCGGTGACGAAGACGGGCTGCTCGAACTGGAAGCCGTTGAGCAGCGTGCTGGTGAGCCGGGGGAACAGCAGGCCCGTCGCGCGATCGCCCAGCGGCAGGTTGAGGTACGGCACGAGCGGCAGGGGCACCTCTTTGACGAGCGGCACCTGCTTGAACCAGATGACCGGCAGGAAGACGGCCACGCGATCGGCCTCGGGGTTGAGCAGCGCCTCGCGGGTGCGAATCGACCACGACGGCGTCTCGAAGTTGCACTCGCACGGCACCAGCTCGAGGTTCTCGAGCCGCCAGCCGCCGTCGTCGAGGCGGGTGAAGTGGTTGCCCGACATCAGCATCGTCACCGGCCCGGCCGCGTCGAGCTCGCGCTTCGTGGTGGCGGCCAGCAGCTTGTCGACGTTGGCGCCGCCCCGGGCGGTGGCGACCCCGTCGAGCACCCAGATCTCGTCGACGCGCTCCCCGGTCAGCCGGAGCGACACCACGTCGGCCATCACGGCGGTGGGGGTGCCGCCCTGTGCCACCCGCGCGACGACGTGCCCGACGGCCGTCACCACCTCGCGCGATCGATCGTAGACGATGCGATCGGCGTCCACCGCGGCGCCGGCGGTCTCGAGGTGGGCGCGCCCCTCGGCGATGGTGCGCTGTTCGCGGCCGTCGTGCAGCACGCGCTCGGCGGTGAGGGTGAGCTCGGTGGCGTCGGGCGAGGCCGAGAGGAGCGTTGCCGTGAGGATCCACCCGAACGACATGGGGCGCGGCCTGTAGCAGGGTTTTCCGGCGCCTTCAGTCCGGCCGCTCGAACTCGACGGTGAGCTCGTTGCCCGTCTGGGTGGTGCGGTAGGCGACGGCGCGCTTGAGGCTGATGGTGATGCGCACCTGCGCGTCGTCGACCGCCTCGGGCTTCACGAGGGACACCGCGGTGTCGAAGAAGGACGTGTCGAGCAGCCGCTCGTTGTTGGGCAGGCCGATCTCGGTGTTCTCGAGGGTGACGACGACGTTGCGGCGGCCGTCCTCGCCCACCGAGTAGCGAACGGGCGCCGAGGTGCGCAGGAGGATGCGCCCGACGCCGTCGGCCTGCTTGAAGCCCACCGACGTCATGCGGGCGCGGCCGGCCAGCTCGAAGGGAGACGGCGTGCGGGCCACCGAGGCCTCGAGCTCGCGCTGCTTGCGCTCCTTCTCGGCGCGAGCCTTCTCTTCCCGCTCGGCGGCCTCCTGCTGCCGCTGCGCGACGGTCAGCTTCGCCACCCGCTCGGCCTCGGCGCGCTCGCGGCCCAGGCGCTCCTTCTCCTGGCGCTCGGCCTCGAGCTTGGCCACCCGCTCGGCCTCGGCGCGACGTCGGGCCTCGGCGGCCTCCTGCGCGCGCCGCTCCTTCTCCTCGCGCTCGAGCGTCGCGCGGGCCTCACGCTCGGCGCGGGCCCGGGCCTCGGCGTCGAGGCGGGCCTGTTCGCGCTGCTCCTTCTCGAGCCGCTCCGCGTCGAGGCGCGCCTGGCGCTCGGCCTCGGCCCGCCGCTTCGCCTCGGCCCTTCGTTCCTGCGCCTCGCGAGCCGTGCGGGCCTTCTCTTCACGTTCGGCCTCGGCTTCGGCGCGGGCCTTCGCGGCGGCCTCGGCGCGCGCCTTCGCAGCCCGCTCGGTCTCGAGGCGCTCGGCCTGGAGCTTCGCCAGGCGCTCCTCCTCGGCACGTCGCCGGGCCTCGAGGGCTTCGCGCTCCTTGCGCTCCTTCTCCTCGCGCGCCAGCCGCGCCTTCTCGTCCCGCTCGGCCTTCGCCTTCGCCTCGGCCTCTGCCTTCTCGCGGGCGAGGCGCTCCTTCTCGAGGCGCTCCGCCTCGAGCTTCGCCAGGCGGGCTTCTTCGGCTTCCCGGCGCCGGCGCTCTTCGACCTCCCGCTGCTGCCGCTCGGCCTCGAGCTTCGCCAGGCGCGCGACTTCCGCCTCCTTCGCCTTGCGCTCCTCGTCTTCCCGGCGCTGCCGCTCGGCCTCGAGCTTCGCCACGCGCGCGGCCTCGGCCTCCTTCGCCTTGCGCTCCGCCTCGGCCGTCGCGCGCGCCTCGGCCTCGGCCTTCTCCTTCGCCAGCCGCTCCTTCTCGGCCGCCTCGGCCGCCTGCTTCGCCGCGCGCTCGGCCTGGGCCTTCTCCTGCGCCAGCTTCGCGAGCTCCTTCGGGTTCTGCGGCAGCTTCACCACCAGCGCCGGCCCCTGCGTCACGATGTCGCTCTCGAGCTCCTGCTCGAAGCCGATCAACACGCGCGCGATCGCTGCCGACTCGCTGCCGTAGCTGGCCGTCTTGATGACGGTGATCGAGCCATCGTTCACCTTCGTCTCGGCCGGCACGCCCTGAAACACCGCCTCGGAGACGTCGATGACGAGCCGCGGCGGGTCGGTGAGGGTGAAGGTGGTGAAGCTCGGCCGGCGGGAGCCGACGATCTCGACCGCCCCGCCCTTCACCTCGATCTTCGTGATGACGTTGAGCTGCACCCGGTCCTGGGCGTGGGCCCCGAGCGCCGCCAGCAGCGCGCACGACACACCGATGCTGCGCAGGCGACGCGAGAACCCCACCGGCCTTCGACCGAGCTGTCTCATCCTGTAGCGGAAGCTACCAACCTGGAGCCGGCCGCCAAATTTTGGGCCAGCCCGTCGGAACAGCTGCGCCCTCCACCGAAGGCCACGAGGCCGAAGTCAGCTGCGAACGCGGGGCAGCGACGGCGTGCGCGCCCGGTGGGTGCGCGCGTACTCGATGAGGTTCTTCACGTCGTAACAGACCTGCCGGGCGTCGTGCCCCATGGTGAGCTCGATGTGGCTGTTGCCCTTGACGGGCCGCCACAAGAGGTAGTCCGACTTCGCCGAGCGGTACACGCTGCGGGTCGACGCCACCGACGCCAGGGGATCCTGATCGCCGAAGATGATGGCCATCGGCACGCGGATCTTCCCGAAGCCGCGCTTGAAGTCGTAGCCGGTGCGGTAGCAGACGACCTCGTTGTTGCGCACCCAGCGGGCGAACTGCTCCACCACGAGGCGCGGCTCTTTTTCGCCGCCCTCGGACAGGAGCCAGCGCACGTTCTCCATCTGCAGGCGGTCCCAGCGGGCGAGGTAGTTGATGCGGCTGGCCACCATGCCCAGCACCGGGCTGTCTTCCGCGTAGCCGAGCGCGTCCGAGGCGGCCTTGAGCCAGGTGTCGAGCGGCAGGTACCGGTAGCGGAAGGGCCTGGGCGCCTCGGGCGGCGGCTGCCGCAGCACCTTCGACGCGAGCTCGGAAGCGGTGTGGGCGAGGGCCCGCTGGACGTTGAGCGTGCCCAGCATCGAGTCGATGGCGCCCTCGATGGCCGGGGTGGCGAACGCCAGCAGCTTCAAGAAGGGGCTGCCGCGGCCCAGCTCGGCCGGCGCGCCGATGGTGACGATGCCCTCGAAGTGCTCGTGAATGCCCGCGTAGCCGTACCCGAGGATGCCGCCCATCGAGTGGCCGCAATAGAAGATCTTCTCGCGCCGGGTGATGCGCCGCACGCCAGCCACCGCGGCCGGCAGGTCGTAGAGGAAGTAGCTGTCGATGTCCCAGCCGTAGTCGAGATCGGGCGGAGGCTTTCGCCCGAAGCGCGCGGCCCGCTCGTGCTGGAACGAAAGCGAGCTCTTCCCGTGCCCGCGCAGCTCGAGGATGTGGATGTCGAGGCCGAAGAACAGCAGGTTCTTCACGAACTCGCCGCTCGTCCACGCGTGGCGGTTCTGACAGAAGCCGTGCACCAGCAGCATCGGCTCGCCGAACAGCGGCTGCGGGAAGGCCTGCGGCGTCGGCCGGTAGCGCGTGATGACGAGCGACCAGCCGTCGGCCGTCTCGACGACGTACTTCGTCTTCTTGTACAGCGCGCGGAACTCGACATCGTCGACGGTCGGGTGCGCGGCGTCCTTGGCGGCGGGAGCGGACATCAGGGCCGTGATGTTACCCGCCCGCCATGCCCGCGGAAGGTCGATTCACGGCGGGTCGAGCCGGGCGAAGCGCAGCGAGACGCGGGCCGAGGTGCCGTTCTCGTCGTAGTAGCTGCCCATGCGCACCTTGAAGTACGCGCCCTGCCCGGTCTTGACGACATACAGATGATCGACCGTGTTCAGCCGGTGCACGGCGATGTCGTAGAAGTACCAGCCGCCGTCGACGGTGTTGAAGACGCCCTCGGCGCCGTCCTGCTGGTAGCCCGTCGCCGGCGCCTTCGTGAGCGCGTCGAAGTCGGCCTTGATGACGGCGACCTCGACCTTGCCCATCGGGTTGGTGCCGCCTCCATTGGTGCGGATCTTGTCGCGCATGAAGGACAGCTCCCAGCCGCCGGTGGCCTCGGCCTCGTCGAACTTGAGCTCCTTCGGCTCGTCGAGGTCGATGTAGGTGGGCAGCGTCTTCGAGGTGGCGTCGACGAGCGCGGTGACGAGCCCGCCCTCGGAGCGCGTGAAGCTGAAGAGCGGCTCGGTGGGCAGCTCGCCACAGATGCCGTCGAAGCAGTCCGTCACGCGGAGATCGGGGGCGCAGGCGCTGCCGACGAAGACGACGAGGACGAGGGCTCGGAGCATGTCAGTACTCGAGAGTGGCGCCGCCGAGCAGTCCGCGCGGCGGTCGGGGGTTGAAGTCGGCGTCGCCCGCGTTGAGCAGGTTGTAGCCGTTGAGGAAGAACTTGAGCCACGGCTTGAAGACCCAGGTGATCTGCACTTCGAGATCGAAGTAGCCAGGCGCCTGCACCACGCGCTCCTCGCCGAAACCCAGCACGTTCGCGAAGCCCAGGCCCGTGCCGACGTAGAAGCTGCGCGGGCCGTTCCAGGTGCCGCGCACCACGCCCTCGAGGCCCGTCGGCCGATACTTCATGTTCACCGAGGCGTTGACGCGGTGGTTGCTGCGGCCCTCGAGGGGCCGGTTGCGAGTGAGATCTCTCGCGTCGAGGCCCATGTAGGCGAGGTCGACCGACACGCCCTTCGACAGCTTGAGGCGCGTGTTCACCTCGCCGCCCTGGGTGTAGGCGCCGGCGACGTTCTCGTAGGTGAAGATGGTCGGGTTGTCGGGGTTCGGCGTGCCGCTCGCGGTGATGTTGATGAGGTTGGTGAGGCTCGTGTGCCAGGCGCTGGCCGAGACGGTCCACCCCTCGATGGGCAGGCGGTAGTCGACGGCGATGTTCACCGAGCCGCTCCGCTCGGGGATGAGGCCCGCGTTGCCCGCGACGCAGTACCCGATGCCGGTGTTGCAGAACTGCAGGAAGAGCTCGTTGAACGACGGCGGGCGGAAGCCCAGACCCCACGACGCCCGGAAGGTGAGCGCCTGGCCTGCGTCGACCTTGAAGGCAAGCCGCGGTGAAGGCGCGCCGCCGAACTGGCTGTCGATGTCAGCCCGGAAGCCCGGCTCGACCGACAGCTTCACGGGCCCGCTGCCACTTGTCGTCCAGCTGTCCTGCACGAAGAGGCCGAAGCGGCCGCGCTGCACGAAGGTCGACGACAGCCGCGTGCTCGAGAGGTTCTCGCTGAGCACCTCGGCGCCGCCGGTCAGCTGGTGGTTGCCGAGCCGATGATCGACCTGCACGTAGCCCTCGAAGAGCCGGGTGATCGTCTGGGTGTACTCGTCGAGCTTCCGCGAGTTGCGCTGATCGAGCAGGAACTGATCCTTGAAGAAGCCGAAGTGGCCGCGGGCCGTCAGCACGGTGCCCGTCGGGAGCGTCGCGCGCGTGCCGAGCCAGGTGTCGACGTTCTCGGTGCGCTGCACGCGGTTGAAGACGGCGCCGGTGTCGCTCTCGTCGACGGCGCGCAGATCGGTCCACGCGTACGAGGTGCGGCTCCACACGCGCACCGCGTCGCTGGGGTTCCACGAGAGATCGACGTCGTAGTCGAAGCGGCGAATGCCCGGCCCGTTGTCGGCCACGTTGTCGGGGTTGCGATCGAACGGGCTGCGGAGCCGGAAGCCCGCGCCTCCGCGCAGCTCGAAGGGGCCGAGCTTTGAGCCGACGTGGGCGCGCACGTCGGCCTCGGAGCCCAGCGGCACGTCACGCGAGCCGTTCTGAAAGCCACCGCCCATCGCGCGCAGCGACAGCTCGAGGGCGCGCTGCGGCCGGCGGGTGATGAGGTTGATGACGCCGCCCACGGCGTCGGCCCCGTAGAGCGCCGCCGCCGGGCCCTTGACGATCTCGACGCGCTCGAGGTCCCGCAGCGAGAAGCGCGTGACGTCGGTGATGGTGCCGGCGCGCCCGGCGATGCGCTGGCCGTCGATGAGCACCAGCACGTACTCGGGGTCGAGGCCCTGGAGGCGAATGCCGACGCCACGGTTCGTGTAGACCATCTCGACGCCCGGGTGCTGCTGGAGGAGCTGGCCGAGATCGCGCACGCCGAGCTGCTCGATCTGCGTACGGGTGATCACCTCGGTGGGCACCACCACGTCCTGGAGCTTTCGTTCGGTGCGCGAGCCCGTCACCACCGTCTGCAGGCGGCGATCGGGCTCGTCCTCGACGCCCGCGTCTCTGGGCTCACTCGATGCGGTGCCTGCGGCCGACGGGGCCTCTCTCGTCTGGTCTTCGACCCCGCCGTCGCTCACGGTCGGGCCCTCGGGCCGCGCGGCGACCTCCCCGGCATCGGCGACGTCGGGTGACTGGGCCAGGAGGAGCACAACGACCGCAGCGAGCATCGAGCAAGGGTGTAGCGAACCGATGGGCGCCGCCCATCACAGGTTTGTCAGGCGGGGCTGCCGAGGCGGTGCGATTCCGCGCACTTATTGCACCCGGAAGCGAACTCCGAGAAAGGCGCGCAGCTCGCTCCGGCAGGCTGTGCAGAGGACGCCGGACTGCTCCTCATGGACCTGGGCCTCGAGCTCGACCGGGTCGAGGGCTTCGAGCTGGGCGAGCAGATCTTCCGGCTCGTCGGCGGCGCCGCGCGGGTCGAGCACCTCGGCCTCGCCCTGGAGCACGAGCACGAACCGGTACCAGGTCTCGGTGGGCTCGATGGTGCGCTCGCAGTGCGCGCAGGTGCGGAGGCTCGGAGCCACGGGAGGGGCTGTCAAAACCACGGAGTGACGTTGAGATACAACCACGGTCCTGACGGCCGCACAGAGACTGAAGATGACGTACACCGAGTCTCTCGCCGCCGAGGAGCGGTCCGACGAGAAGCATGACTTTCTCGACGGAGAGGTCTTCGCGACGTCGGGGGGCACCCTCAAGCACTCCGTCCTCGCTGCGACGTGCTCGGCGCTTCTCAGGGCGGCGCTGGCACGGCGCGGATGCATCGTGTTCGAGCCGAATGCGCGGGTGCGTCGGGTCGAGAGCCGTTTTTCGTGTTCCCCCGACGTGACCGTCGTTTGTGGTCCCGTCCGCCGCGCTGTGGACGATGAGGAAGCCATCGCCAACCCCACGCTCATCATCGAGGTCCTGAGCGGCTCGACCGAGGCCTACGACCGCGGCGAGAAGGCTCGGCAGTACACCCGCATGGAGTCGCTGCGAGAGTTCGCGTTCGTCTCTCAGACCGAGCGACGCGTCGAGGTCTTCCGGCGCAATGCGGCGGGCCGGTTCGAGCTCTACGACTTCAGCGAGAGCGCGGTCGAGTTCGCGTCGGTCGAGGCCAGCCTCGAGCTTGCGGCGCTGTATGCCGACGCCGAGGCGCTCGACCTCACCGCCCCACCCGCTCCGGCGTGATGCGCACCCACGCGCCGGGGCCCAGCTCGCTCGGCAGCTCGAACCCGCCGATCGCGACCCGATGCAGCGCGACGACGTGGTTGCCGACCGCCGCGAGCATTCGCCGCACCTGGTGGTAACGCCCTTCGGTGATCGTCAGCCGCAGGCGCCGGTCGTCGACGAGGTCGGCTGCTCCGCTCGCCGGGCTCGGATCGTCAGACAACACCACGCCCACCCGCAGCCTCTCGAGCTGGCCCGCCGTCACCGGCTCGGCGCACGTCACCTCGTACACCTTCGGCACCTTCCACTTCGGTGAGGTCTGCCGCTGAATGAACGGGCCGTCGTCCGACAACAGCAGCAGGCCCGAGGTGTCGGCATCGAGGCGCCCGACGGTCTGCACGCCACGCTCGACGAGGAACGACGGCAGCAACGAGAATACCGACGCATGGTGCGACGGCGTGTGGCTGCACTCGACGCCGATGGGCTTGTGGAGCGCCAGGTAGACCCGCTCGGCGCAGCTCCACGTCACGCCGTCGACCTCGAGCGCCAGGCCCTCGAGGGTGACCTCGAGCTCGGCCGAGTCGACGGCCTGCCCCGACACGCGCACCCGCCCGCCTTCGATCAACGCCCGGCACTGCTTCCTCGACCCGAAGCCCTGCGACTGGAGCACCTTCTCGAGCTTCACCGGGCCTCGCTCCGCCTCCGCCGACCCAGGGCCCAGAGGCCGACGAGCGGAAGCAGCCCCACGCCGCTCGGTGCCTGGCAGGTGCACCCCAGCGTGCCGGTGTTGCGGGCCGTGATGCGGCTCTTGAGCTGGGCGAGCTCGTCACAGGGCACGGGCGGCTTCCCGCGTGGGTAGGTGCCACAGAAGCCCGACGCGGTGCCGGGGTCGATGACGCGCTTCTGCAGATCCGCGAGCGGCGCGGTCGGCGCCATCGTCGAGCTCGGCTCGGTCACGTGATCGAACCCCACCATGTGGCCGATCTCATGCGTCGCCGTGTTCTGGATGTCGTAGGCCGTGCAGAACGGGGTCTCCATGCCTTCGCTGCACGGCGGTGAGCTGATGGTGGTGAAGAGAAACCGGGTGCCATCGGCCGACTTCCCCGCGTTGAACTCGATGTCCGAGTCGAACACCACGCCCGTGCGGGTCGAGTACGTCGAGGTGGTGAGGGCGATGGTGGCGTCGCCGTGCTCCCAGCAGCGGTGCTTGTTGCCGCAGCTCGAGTCGGTCTGACAGGGGTCGGCGAGCGGCACCACGTCGCGGCAGTTCTCCTCGCGGAACATGATGACGTTGTCGTCGCCGGTGCCCTTCCCCACGCCCGCGTCCGCGATGCGCGGCCCCCGCACGAACTCGAAGTCGGAGCACCCGCGCGCCAGCGCCTGCCAGGCCGCGAACGCGTTGTCGACGGCGGTGAACTCGGCCTCGACGGGCGTCCGCGAGCTCCCCGCCGCGTCCTGGCGATAGGTGAGCTTGCGCACGCTCCAGGTGACGCACAGCTCGGAGTTTCCCGTGTTCGACAGCGCGCGCGTGCGCAGGTAGGGCTGGGCCAGCGCCGTCGAGGCGACCAGCACCACCGCGAGCCCCGCGCACCGCACCGGCTAGCGCCTCCGCCGCCGCGCCAGCAACACCGAGAGCAGCACCAGCGGCGTCGCGCCCACCGCACCGCACCCGGTCCGCGCGGCCGGCCCGGACTCGGTGCCCAGCACGACGGTGAAGCACGTCTTCGAGGGCTGTCCCTTCGCGTACACATCGCAGATGAAGCGCCGCGAGCCCGGGTCGATGGTGCGCTTCACCGTCTCACCCGTCATGGCCCTGGGCGCCATCGTCGAGCTCGCCTCGTCGATGTGGGCGAGACCGAGCAGGTGACCGATCTCGTGCGTCATCGTGTTGCGGATGTCGGCTGCCACGCAGCTGACGTTCTCGGCGCCACGCACGCAGGGCGGCGCGTCGACCGTGGTGAACAGGTACGTCGGGGTGTTGAGCTCGATGTCCGAGTCGAGGATTCGGCCGTTGCGTGGGTCGAAGCTGGTGGTGGTGATGCCGATGGCGCCGTCGCTGAACTGCCAGCAGTCGTAGGTGTTGCCACACGAACCGTCGGCGAAGCACGGGTCTTGTCTGGGCGCGACGTCGGCGCAGCGCCGCTCGCGAAAGAGCACGAGGTTCTCGTTCGGCCCCTTCTCGTTGTACTCCGCGCGCCGCGAGCTGCTCCGCGCGCCCTGCTCGAACGAGAGGCTCCCGCAGCTCGACAGCACGTCCTGCCAGGCCGAGAACGAGGCCTCGATGGCGGTGAACTCCGACTCGGCTGGCGTGCGCTGGCTGCCCAGGGTCGACTGGCGCCAGTTGATGACCGAGCGCTCCTTCCACCACAGGCACTGCGTGGTGGTGTCACCTTCCGTCGCGCGGCTGCGCGCGTAGGCCTGGCTCGAGACGAGGCTGACGACGAGGACGGCGATCACGGCGTCTTCACCGGCTGCGGCGACAGGGCGCCCTTCGGTGAGACCGGCTCCGGAGCGGTCGCTGGGAGGCTCTCGCGCATCACGGCCTCGAGGCGTGACAGCGTCATCGGCTCGATGGGCGCCTTCACTGGCTGGTGGCTCTTCGCGTCGACGAGGAAGAGCTCCTCTTCTCCACCACGAACGACCGGCTCGGCGCCCGAGCGATCGACCGTGAGGCGCCCCTGCGCGAGGCCCACCACCGAGAAGCGGTCGCCCCGGCGCTCGAGGAACACCACCACCTCGTCGCCGAGCGCGAAGGTCGCGGCGCCGTGCACCTTCTGGCCGAGGTCACCCACCACGCCGCCCGGCTGCATCGCCACGACGGTCTTCGCGACGACGTTGCCCTTGTAGACCTGCGTCACGAGGATCTCGTTGTCGGTGACGATGCGAGCACGGTCCATCGTCCACCGCGCCTCGACGCGCACCACGGTGCCGCGCACCACCACGTCGGCCGCCTTCGTCAACGCGGGCACGTCCATCGCGATGAGCGTCGTCGCGAACGCGGGGAGCGCCGCCGCGAGAGCCCCTGCCAGGGTCCACCGGATCATGCCGGCACCATACGGCGGGGCCCCGCCCGACGCACGCCCGCGGGCCTCTTCGTCACGCCAGGGCCTCACGGCACGATCGAGAACGACACGTCGTACTGCATCGGCGGAGGCGTCATGCCGAAGCGCCCGACGGCGACGAAGACGGTCTGCGCAGCACCCGTGCCGTTGAACCAGGTCACGGACTCGGGGCCCGACACGGTCATGTCGGCGCCCGCGAGACAGCCCTGGAAGCCGCAGGTGGCCGCGGGGCCGGTGAGCACGTTGACGACGGCGTCGTTCATCGAGGTGACGGTGACGGACAGGGTCTGGAAGGCCGGGACGGTGACCGAGAAGACGGCCTCGGGCCCCATCGGGCCCCGGCAGAGACCGCCCGTGAGCATGTAGTCGCGCGTGAGGCCCTGCGTGGTGAGCCCGATGATCGTCTGCGGCGGCATCACGAGGACCGGAGCCTGGCACGTGTCTCCCGGCTGCCCGACGAGCGGCGTCAGGCTCGCAAAGAGCCCCACCTGGCCAGCCATCGGCGTCAGAGAGTCGATGGTGATGACCACGGTGGTGGCCGCGGCGAGGGGGTTGTCGACGATGAGCGTCTCGGTACCTCCGATGCCCGTCGACTGCACCGACTGGGTGCACAGGCCCATCGCGCACCACGCCGTGTTCGACGAGGACGAGAGCGTCAGATCGAACGGCGCCTGAGGGCTGGCCGTGACGGTGAGGCGCTGCCCGCTGGGGATCGTCACGCTGTACATGCGATCGGGGCCCGGGCCGAAGTTGCACGAGGCCGAGGTCGACGAGGTGTCGTTGGTGGAGCTCCCGAGCGGCACCAGCACGGGCGCGCCGACGATGAGCGGCTCCGGCATCAGGCACGTCTCGCCGGGCCCGGGCCCACCACCACCGGTCCCGCCCCCATCCGCCACGCCTGCGTCGACGAACCCACCACCGTCGATGCCGCCGTCGAAGAGGGAGCCGTTGCTCGTCGACAGGATGAACGACGTCTGCCCGCCCATCGGCACGAAGGCGTCGACGGTCAGGTAGTACCGGCGGGTGACGAGCGACTGGTTGGTGAAGGCGATCGTCCGCCCGCCCGGGCCGGGAGAGGCGGCGGCGATGCACTGGCTCGCGGAGCAGCTGGTGAGGGCGTCCGAGACGCTCAAGGTGGGATCGAAGCCGGGGGTGATCGGCAAGACGGTGGCGAACTGCGTGGTGAACGGCGGCACGTCGACCGCGTAGACGCGATCGGGGCCCGGCCTGAAGTCACACCCCTGGCCGAAGCTGGCGGTGTCGAGCATGCCGGCGAGCGACTCGTTGGGCAGCACCTGGTTGGGGCCGACGACCGTCGCCGTGCCGCAGGTGTCACCCGGCGGTGGGAGTGGCCCCACCGCCGACGTGAGCGTGAAGCTGGCGTTCGCCCCCACGCTCGACGAGTCAACGACGATCCACACGTCGACCGGCACCGACGCGGTGTTGAGGAAGCTCCCGCGATCGACGGCGCCGAAGCCCACCGTGTCGGCCGGCGTGCCAGTGCATTGCCGGGCAGCGCAGGTGGGCGCGTTGACCGCGAACGAGATGTTGGTGTCGGCGTTGATGGGCGCCACCTGCACCGAGAGCGCCGACTGCGCCGGGACGGTCGTCTGGTACACGCGGTCTGGGCCGAAGACGCGGTTCGCGCAGCCGGAGCCGGGCGTCGTGTAGTCATTGGCGAACCCGCTGAGGCCCTGACCGACCAGCGGCACGCCGGCGTCGAAGACGATGGGAGCCTCGCACCGCTCCCCTTCGACGAAGTCGACGCTCAGCGTGTACGCGCCGCGGGCGTTGGCCGAGAAGCCGGCCACCACGAGGTACACGGTGACGGGCCCGGGGCTGGGGTTGAAATACGTCACGCGCTCCGGGTCGTCGGCCGACGCGAGGCAGCTGCGCCCCGGGTTGGCGGGGGCGCCGCAGAGCGACGGGTCGGTGACGAGGTTGATGACCGCGTCCCAGTTCTGCGGCGTGAGCGTCACGGCGATGCTGCGTTGGCCCGGCACCGTGATGGCCCAGGCCTGGTCCGGCGTCCCGGGGCCCGTTCGCCGACACCCGCCGCCCGTCGTGAACTCGTGGTTCGACACCGACCCGGCCGTCGACCCCATCACCACGGCGGGCACGCTCAGCGCGACGGCGTTCGCGCAGGACTCTCCCGGCCCGGGAGCGATGCCGCCACCGGCCCCGCCGCCAGCGAACCCACCGGCCGCGCCGCCAGCGAGACCGCCACCCACCCCAGCGCCTGCGCCGCCACCGGCCATCCCGCCACCACCGCCAGCGCCACCGCCCGCGAAGCCGCCGCTGCTTCCGCCACCCGTGCTCGCGCCGCCGCCGCTGCTCCCGCCACCCGTGCTTGCGCCGCCGCCGCTGCTCCCGCCACCTGTGCTCGCGCCACCGCCGGCGACGCCGCCGCTCGAGCCGCCCGCGCCCCCTCCGCTGCTCCCGCCACCCGTGCTCGCCCCACCTCCACCGATGCCGCCGCTCGAGCCACCCGCGATCCCTCCGCTGCTTCCGCCACCCGTGCTCGCGCCACCTCCACCGACACCGCCGCTCGAGCCACCAGCGGTGCCTCCGCTGGAGCCGCCGCTCGTTCCGCCCGCGGTACCGCCGCCCATTCCACCCGACGTGCCGCCCGCGCGCCCGCCATCAGGCAGACATTGAATGCCAGGCTCGTTGCACGCCTCACCCGGCGGAACGAAGCAGGCCGAGGCGAACAGCCCGGCCACACCAGCGGCCCACATCACGCGCGTCATGTCGACTCCAGTCCCGCCGGCCGCGGAAGGCCCCAGTCTACGCCTGACCCCGGTTTTCCGCTTGTTGACGTCCGTTCCCGCCTCTCGAAGGTCTGCTATGCGCGGCGCTCATGAAGCCCAGGCTCCGATTCGCGCCGTCTCCTACAGGGTACCTCCACATCGGCGGCGCCCGCACCGCCCTCTTCAACTGGCTCTACGCCCGCAAACACGGCGGGACCTTCGTCCTGCGCATCGAAGACACCGACCAAGAGCGCAGTACCGAACAATCCTTGCAGGCGATCCTCGACGGGCTCACCTGGCTGGGCATCGACTGGGACGAAGGCCCCGGCAAGGACGGCGGCCACGGCCCCTACTTCCAGATGAAGAAGCTCGCCCGCTACGCCGCGATCGCCGACGAGCTCATCGCGAAGGGCTGGGCCTACCGCGACTCCTCCACCGAAGAAGAGCTGGCCGCCGCACGCAAGGCCTTCGCCGCCGAGAAGGGCCTCAAGGAAGGCGACGACCTGCGCTCCGCGGGGTTCAAGTTCACCAGCCCCTGGCGCGACTCGAAGGAGCGCCGTGACGGGCCTGCCCTCATCCGCTTCAAGATGCCGCGCCGCGAGGGCCGTTTCGGCTTCGACGATCTCGTGCTGGGCCGCATCGAGAAGCCCTACGACGACTTCGACGACTTCGTGCTGATGCGCTCGGACGGGGTGCCGCTCTACAACTTCGGCTGCGTCGTCGACGATCACGACATGGCCATCACCCACGTCGCGCGCGGGCAGGAGCACATCAACAGCACCTTCCCGCAGCTCATGATCTACGAGGCGCTCGGCTGGCAGCCGCCGCAGTTCGCGCACATTCCGCTCATCTTCGCGCAGGACAACTCGAAGCTCTCCAAGCGCAAGCACCCCGAAGCCGACGTGATGCGCCACAAGGAGAACGGCATTCTCCCGCACGGGCTCATCAACTTCATCGCGCGCCTTGGCTGGAGCCACGGCAACGACGAGCTCTTCACCCGCGAGGAGCTGATCGAGAAGTTCGACTTCTCGGGCGTGGGCCACAGCCAGGGCGTGTGGAACCCCGGCAAGCTGGTGGCCACCAACAAGCACTGGCTCAAGACGTTCGAGCCGCTCCAGGTGGCGATGGCGCTCTTGCCGTACCTGCAGGCCGCGGGCGTGCCCGACGCGGCGGTGGACGCGAAGTTGGAGCTCGGCGTGAGGGCGTTCGCCGAGCGGAGCGAGACCCTGGTCGAGATGGCCCAGAAGCTGCGCCCCTACTACGCGCACGGCGTCACCATCGACGGAGCGTCCGCCGCCAAGCACCTGGGGCCCGAGGGCAAGGCGCTCCTGGCGAAGGCGAAGGAGCAGCTCGTCACCCTGCCCTCGTGGACGGCCGAGGCCATCGACCCCATCGTGAAGATCGTCGCTGACGCGAACGGCGCGAAGGTGGGCGCGGTGGCGCAGCCGATCCGCGTGGCGGCGACGGGCGGCACCGTGTCTCCCGGCATCGGGCTGACGCTCGAGCTGCTGGGCCGCGACGAGACGCTCCATCGCATCGACGCCGCGCTCCGGTGAAGCGCCTCGTCACCGTCTTCCGCCGCGCGCTGGCTGGGTTCGCCGACGAGCCCACGGTGGTGATCTGCGGCGCGTGCGCCCTGCTGATCATCTCGCACTACCAGGGCAACACCGGCTACTTCCGCGCGCTCGTCGGAGATCGCTTCGACAAGCACCCCGCCGCGAACGTGCTGGGCCACTTCTGGTGGTTCGGCTGCTCGCTGGTGCTGTACCTCGTGATGCCGCTGGTGCTCGCGGTCGCCACGAAGGGCCGCTTCTACCGGAAGTACGGCTTCGGACTGGGCAACTGGCGCCAGGGGCTCGCCATCACCGGCGTCTTCCTCGCGGTGATGCTGCCGGCGGCCTACGTCGCCTCGCGCCTCGACGCCTTCAAGGGCATCTACCCGCTCGCCGGGAACGCCTCGTTCATGCTCACCGTCGACGGGAAGTCGGTGACCAGCCTTCCGCTCTTCCTGCTCTACGAGAGCGCGTACTTCCTCTACTTCGTGGGCTGGGAGTTCCTCTTCCGCGGGTGGATGCTCAACGGCCTCATTCCCCGCTTCGGGCGCGTCGCCGCCGTGCTGATCCAGATGGCGCCGTTCGCGGTGATGCACCTGGGCAAGGCCGAGCTCGAGGCGCTGGGGAGCATCGTCGCCGGCATCGCCCTGGGCATCCTCGCGCTGCGCACCCGGAGCTTCTGGTACGGGGCGCTCCTGCACGGCACCGTCGCCGTCTTCATGGACGTGATTTCGGCCTGGAAGTGGCTGTAGAAGGCGCTTCCGATGCGGTGCCTTCTCCTCGCTCTCCTGCTCGCTGCCTCTGGTGCGCTCGCCGACACCGACCTCGGCGCCACCCTCCCCGACAACGCCCGGCAGGTCGGTGAGCATCGGTACAAGAGCCCCTCGGACTGGGAAGGCACCCTCAAGTTCTACAAGAAGGTCTATTCCCCCTCGACGTACCGCACCGTCATCAACCAGCCCGGCGTGAAGGCCATTCACATTCCCAACCCGTCAGGAAAGGGCGAATGGCTCGGTCTCAACGTCTACGAGGCCAACGAAGAGGTGCGGATTTACGTTGTGCCAAACGAGGGCTTTTCTGGTAAGGACAAGAAATCCAAGCCGAAGAAGTGAAGTCGCAGTGCATTGGGGAATCGTCTAACGGCTAGGACTCCAGACTCTGACTCTGGCTATCTAGGTTCGAATCCTAGTTCCCCAGCAAGATCAACGGCCTCCGGGAGCGATTCCGGGGGCCGTTGTCGTTTCCGGGCGCTCAATCGGGCGCGAGGCGAGGCGTAGAGGAAGCATGGCACGAGATCGGCTGGCGGAGTTCTTTCGCGAGAAGACGGCGCGGCGGGCCGTGGCGCTGCTGGCCTTCCTCGCGCTGCTGCTGGTGTTCCGTCGGCTGCTGGTGCTGCTCGCGTTCTTCGTGGCCTTCGAGCGGCTGCTGTTCTTCTCGGCCGGCGCGCTGAGCCGTCGGTTCCGGCTCGGACGGGGGCTCTCCCTGGGCGTGGTGCTCGCTGGGGCCTCGGTGGTGCTGGGCCTTTCGGCGTGGCTCAGCGCTGGGCGCCTGACGGCCGTGGTGAAGGAGACGCGCGAGACGCTGCCGGCCCGCATCGCAGCGATCCAGGAGCACCCGCTCTTCATCGAGCTCGAGCCGCACCTGCCCGACCCGGAGAAGCTGGTGGAGTCGGCCCAGCACTACGCCTCGAACGTGGCCAGGAGCGCCGCCGAGGTGGGCCACCTGCTCATCTACGCGCTCATCGGGCTGGTGCTCGCCATCGTGTACTTCCTCGACGAGGAGCGCCTGCGGGCCTTCCGGGACTCGCTGGCGCCGACGTCGCTGTTCGGAACGCTCACGCGCTGGGGCGAGTACGTGGCCGAGGCGGTGAGCCTGACCGTGCAGCTCCAGTTCATCGTGGCAGCGGTCAACGCAGTGCTGACGCTGCCCATCCTCTGGCTCCTCGGCGTGCCCCACGTGCCGATGCTCATGCTGCTCATCTTCGTGTCAGGGCTGATCCCCGTGGTGGGGAACCTCATCTCGGGCGCGGTGCTGTCGATCGTCGCGTACCAGACGAAGGGTTGGTTCGGCGTCGGGCTCTTCGTCGGCCTCACCTTCGTGCTTCACAAGGTCGAGTCGTACTTCCTCAACCCGCGGCTGGCCTCGCGCCACGTGCCGCTGCCGGCCTTCGTGCTGATCCTCTCGCTCATCGCGTGGGAGCACCTGCTCGGCTTCGTCGGGCTCTTCGTCTCGTTCCCCTTCCTCTTCGTCGCCGGGAAGCTCATCGCCGAGTTCCGCGCCGAAGACCGGCCCGCCAACGCCACTTCAGAGCCTGGCGGGTGACACCGACACCGTCGGAACACGGTCCCCGCACGCGGTCTCGACCGATTTCTTGCCGTCGCGCCCGGCTGCCTCATGCTTGTAGGCCCCTGTAGGTCAATGGAGGTTTCCGCATGGAACGCCGCACCCGCCGCTCGCCCCGCATTCACGAAGCCCTCTCGATGTTCCTCGACGCGCTCTGCCTCAAGCGCTCCCTCGACGCGGTGGCGCTCACCACGCACGACGGCCTGCTGATCGCCGGCAAGGGCGGCGTCGATCTCGAAGAGCTCGGTGCACTGGGGGCCTCGACCCGCAAGACGAGTGGCCCGTTCCGCGACCAGCAGCTCCACGTCAGCCGCTTCGAGGTCAACGACACCACGCTGTGCCTCACCACGCTCGGCGCGCCGGTGCGAGACGACTCTGCCGTGGGCTCGCTCATGCGCATCCTCGCGGCTTGACCTGAACGCTCTTTCAGTGGTCCATTGGCGGCGTGAAGCCGACCCCGATCGCCAATCCACCCAACCCCTGGGCGAGCACTGAGCTGGAGTACCTCGACGAGGTGCCGCTGGCGAAGGTCGAGGTCTTCGAGGACGCCAGCCAGTCGATTCTCGCCAGCAACGATTCGCCCGACCTCGGCTTTCGGTTCAGCGCGAACCCGTACCGCGGCTGCAACCACGCCTGCGCGTACTGCTACGCCCGGCCCTCGCACGAGTACCTCTCGTTCGGCGCGGGCACCGACTTCGACACGAAGATCGTCGTCAAGCGCCGCGCCGCCGAGCTGTTGCGCGCGGCGTTCGACCGGCCCTCGTGGAAGGGCGAGCTGGTGATGTTCAGCGGCGTCACCGACTGCTACCAGCCGCTCGAGGCGTCGTTGCGGCTCACCCGCGCGTGCCTCGAGGTCTGCGCCACCTACCGCAACCCCGTCGCCATCGTGACGAAGGCGCCGCTCATCGAGCGCGACCTCGACGTGCTGCTGCGCCTCCACCGTGACGCCTCGGTCCACGTGGCCGTCTCGATCCCCATCTGGGACCAGACGCTCGCGCGCGCGATCGAGCCGGGGGTGGCGACGCCGAAGCGAAGGCTCCAGACGATTCGCACGCTGGCCGCGGCCGGCATTCCGGTAGGCGTGATGGTGGCGCCGATCATCCCGGGTGTGTCGGACGAGGGCATGGCCGAGGTGCTCGAAGCGGCGCACGAGGCAGGAGCCCGGACGGCAGGCTACGTGCTGCTGCGCCTGCCCGGGCACGTGAAGGAGGTCTTCGAGGCGCGCATTCGGGCCGCCCTGCCCCTGCGGGCCGAGAAAATCCTCCATCGGGTGCGCGAGACGCGCGATGGGAAGCTGTACGACGCGCGGTACGGCGTTCGGGGCCGCGGTGAAGGGCCCTACGCCGAGGCCATCGCCCAGGTGTTCGACGTCACGACGAAACGCCTCGGCATGAACCGCGACGACGACGAGTGGACCCGCCCCGAGACGTTCCGCCGGCCGGAGCGCCAGCTGCCGCAGCTGTCTCTGTTCTGAGCGCTCGACGGCCGACCGGGAGCGGGGGCTGTCGCCACGACCTGAGGCCACGCGTGCGGGAGGCCTCGTGCCGCACGTGAAGCCCACTCGTCGTTCCGTGGGCGTCGTGCTCCGCGCCACACGCGAAGCCCACTCGTCGTGTACGCGAGGTGCTCAGCGGCACAGGTGCCAGCGGCCCGCTCCCGTGGGCGTCGTACTCACCGCCACAAGCGAAGCCCCACCCCAGCGTCCCATACGCGAGGTGCTCAGCGGCACCGGTGCCGCGGGGCCATCCCGCGGGCGTCGTGCTGTTGCGCCAGAGGTCAGTGAGATCGGGGCGCGCGGGCCGTCGTCCAGGGCGTGCATCAGTTTTCCGTCGGGTGGAGCGTGAAGGACGCAGCGGAGTGGGCGCCCCCCCTCCGCGGTGAGCCGAAAAGCCCAGCGGTCTCGGCATCTTGGGTGGGCGCGTGTTCCCAGGCCGGCTGGCACGCGGGGTGGACCTGAACGCCGCATGCGAGTCTTCGGGGTGTTGAGCCTGACGGTCATCCTGGCGGCCTGCGGTCGCGTGGCGCTGGTCGATGATCGCGACGCCGGAAGCGCAGGCGGCATGGCCGCGGGCGGTGTGAGCGGCGGCTCGGCGGGAGGAACAGGCGGAGGCTCCGCGGCTGGCTCGAGCGGAGGCACGGCGGGCGGCGCGTCTGGGGGCCTGGCAGGTGGCTCCGCGGGCGGCTCGGGTGGCGGCGCAGCGAACCCCTGCACGGGGCTCTCCGTCTCCGCGTGTCGGGCCGACGCTCGGTGCACGCCCGACTTCTGCTTTCAGTGTTCGTGCGAGCCCCGGTTCGCGCAGTGCCGGCTGAGGTCGGCGCCCGCATTCATGTGTCCGCAGTTCGGGTGCCCGCAGCCGATGTGCTGCTCCGACGACTCCACCTGCGGCCGGCCGCTCATCTGCTTGCGACCCGATCAACAGACACAGTGCGGGACGTGCAACACCCAGCCCTCCACCTGCACCAACGACGCGAGCTGTCCGAGCGGCTCGGTGTGCCTGACGCGTCGGTGCGCCTGCTCCGGCGAGACCGACTGCCAACCCGGCTGTGGCCCGATGAACCCGTGCGCGCGCGGCGAGACGTGCAACCCGATGACGCTCCGCTGCGAAGATCAGCGCTGCTCGGCGGCGTCACCCTGCCCGTCCGGCATGGACTGCATCCTGGGGCCGATGGGCAACGTCTGCCGGGCTCGCGCGTGCACGCGGGACGGTGACTGCGGCGATGTGTTCTGTGTCTCGGGGTTCTGCGCGCCGGGCCTCGGCGTGTGCGGCCAGATCCCGCCCTGAGCGCCGCGCAGCGTGGACGAGGACTTCGCCTCGAGTGCGTCCGTCACCGGCGCCGCCAGTTCCCGCCCTGAGCGCCCCGCAGCGTGGACCAGAACTTCAGCTCGAGTGCGTCCGTCGCCGGCTCAAAACCTGAAGAGCTTCTTCGCGACGACGAGCACCACGCACGCACCGACGACCGACACGAGCAGGCTGGAGAGGTTGAAGCCCGTCACCCCGGCGCCGCCGAAGAAGCGAAAGACGACGCCCCCGACCGTCGAACCCAACACGCCAACCAGCACGTTGGCGACGAGCCCCATGCGGGCGTTGGTGCCCGCGACGACGCTCGCGAGCCACCCCGCCACGCCACCCAGGACCACCATCGAGCACAGACCCATGCCGGCCATGACGGCGCTGGGCCCCGGCGATTGCGAGCGCGGTCAGTCGCGATCGTTGATCAGATCGGTCGCCGTCAGCTCCGGCGCGGCCTTGCCGTGCTCGAAGCCCAACAGGCCCAGCTCGGCGTACTTCGGCTTGATCCGATCGGTCAGCAGCCCGATGCGCTTGAGGTTCGGGATGACGCGCTTGAACATCGTCTTGCGGAAGCGGCTCATCATCTCGCTCTCGAGCACCGTGCGCTCCCACTGCTGCCGCGTCATCACGTGCCCGTAGTACTCGTCGTAGAACTCGTGCGCGAAGAAGCGGTTGCGCAGGAAGAGCGAGACCTCGAACGCCCAGTCTTCCCGCTCCCGGCGCTCCTTCTCGGTGAGCTCGCGCATGAAGTCCTTGAGCGCGAGGACGCCGTAGTGCACGTGCCGCGCCTCGTCGGTGATGATGTACGTGAGCAGCTTCTTGAGCAACGGCTCCATCGTCATCTGCTGGATCATGCCGAAGGTGCCGAGCGCGAGGCCCTCGATCATGATCTGCATGCCGAGGAACTTCATGTCCCAGCGCGAGTCGCTCATCAGCGCGTCGATCACGACGTAGAGGTTGTCGTTGATCTCGTACTTCTTCTCGAGCTTGCGGGTCAGGTACGCGTGGAAGACCTCGACGTGCCGGCCCTCGTCGACGACCTGGGTCGAGCCGTACAGCTTGCCGTCGAGCCAGGGCACCGCCTCGGTCACCTGACAGGCCGCGTAGAGGGCCCCCTGCTCACCGTGGAGCGACTGCGAGAGCAGCCACGCGGTGATGCCCCGACGTTGCTCGGCGCGCTCCTTCGGTGACGCCTTCTGGAACGAGGCGAGGTTCGAGATCGGCAGGAAGTCCCATGGCAACAGCGCGTGCTCGTCCGACAGCGGATCGACCGACGCCGTCCAGTCAAGATCGGTCGTGCCGTTCCACTGGCTGCTCTTGGCGGCTTCGTAGAGCCGCGCGAGCTCGGGCTTGTTGCGCAGGTAGTTCCAGTCGAAGCGCACCGAGTAGTCGACGGGCATCGACGACACCGGCTCGTTCTTCCCCCGCTGGAGCACCATGCCGCGGAACGCAGGACCCAGGAGCGATCGGAGCACCTGCAGGTTCCCCGACGCCGACGCGTCCTTCATCAGCGGGAGCGTCTCGACGACGTTCGAGAAGGTGTCGATGATCGCCATGCGAATCAGCTCCGGCTCTTGAACGAGGCGGCCATGATGGCCGCGAAGTGGGTGTCGAGGTCGGCGGGCCGCGAGGGCTCGTGAATGAGACCGTACGCCAGGTAGGCGAACATCGCGTCGGCGATCTGCCCCGGCGTGCGATCGCCACCGGGCCGGTACCAGGTGGCCACCCAGTTGATGGCGCCAAAGCCGAAGTGCCGCACCAACTCGATGTCGAGAATCGGCCGCGCCTTGCCGCTGCCGTGCGCTTCGTACAGCAGGCCGTCCCAGAACGCCTCGTACTTGGCGCGCTCACGCTCGACGCCCTCACGCGCACCGGCCGGCAGCGAGCGCCAGTCGAACAGCAGCACGTAGAGCGAGTCGTCGCCGTTGCAGAGGAGCTCGAGGTGCGCGCGCAGCCCCAGGCGAATCTTCTCGACCGGATCCTTCACCTCGCCGATGGCGAACCGCACCGCTTGCATCGCCCGCCGCACCGCGCGGTTCATGAGCGCGAGCAGCACGTCGTCCTTGCTGGCGTACCGGTAGTGGAGGCTCCCCGGCAGCATGTTCGCCGCGGAGGCGATCTCACGCACGGTCGTCGCCGCGAAGCCCTTCTCGCGGAACAGCCGACCGGCGGCCTTCAGAATGCGCTCGTCCGCGTCCTCCTGGGGCGCCACGGACTGCGGGGTGGGATTCGGAACGACGGGCATCGGGGGACGGAGTTCGGTCTTGGCCATACGCCCAAAGGGAGCATGGTCGCATGACCAAAATCAAGCCCCCTTGGGTTCTTTTCCGTGGCCGCCGTCCAAACCATTTGAAATTGCGGCTGATTTCATCGGCGGGCGCGAAAAGACCGAGAAGAGAAAGGCGAGGCTTGGGCCGACGAGCACGGCGGCGATCACCGTCGCGGCGAGCAGAAAGCGCATGGTCGAGGCCTGGGCATGACTCGAGGCCAGCGTGTGCTCGCCCCACACCAGGGTCTCGCCCTTCGCCAGCGCCCAGCCGATGACGACGGTGCCGGCGAGCGCGCCGACGACGAGCCGCGCGAGGCGGAAGCGACGGGTGGCGACCAGCGCCAGCGCGAGCGCTCCGAAGAGCGTGCCGAACACCGCCGGGCCGCCCTGCCCGACTCGCGCGGTGAGCTGCGGCGCCACCGACTCGGCGGTTCCGAGCGCGACCCACGAGGCGAGCCCGGCCACCGCCAGACTCCCCAGCGCGCGGCGACGGAAGTCCTCGCGGAGCGCCTCGTCGGCTGCTTCGACCGTCAGGTAGGTCGCGGCGAGGGCGGCGACGAGGGCCAGCGTGAAGAGGCCCGCAGCGACGACGAAGACGTCGACGGCCAGCGACAAGGGCTGCTCCCGCACCAGCGCCGCGCCCATCGCGCCGAGGAGGAACGGGCACCCCACGCTCGCGGCCGAGAACAAGGCGCCAAAGCGGCGACGGCGGCGCGCGTCCGAGTCGTAGTGCCGGAAGGTGAAGGCGGCCCCGCGCATCACCAGCCCCAGCGCGTAGAGCGTCAGCGGCGTGAAGAGCGCCGTCGTCAGCGTCGCGAACGCTGGTGGGAACGCGCTGAAGAGCAGCACGAAGACGAAGATGAACCAGACGTGGTTGGCCTCCCAGATGGGGCCGATGGCCTTCTCGATGAGGGCGCGCTGCGCGGCCTTGCGCGGGCCCGAGGCCAGCAGATCCCACACGCCGCCGCCGAAGTCGGCGCCACCGCCGAGCAGGTAGAGCACCAGCCCGCCGACGATCACCGCCGCGAGCGCGTGCTCAAGCGGCATCGGGCACCGGGTGCGGTTCGATGGTGGGCTCGGGCTCACGGAAGAGCCCCAGCAGCAGGCTCACCACCGTCGCGGCGAGGAACAGGTACACGCCGCTGAAGACGAGCAATCGGGGCATCAGCCCGTCGACCTTCGTGGCGGCCTCGGCGGTGAGGAGCAGCCCCCGCACGACGTACGGCTGCCGCCCGAACTCGGTGACGAGCCAGCCGGCCTCCATCGCCATGGGAGCCGCGAGACCGGCGACGACCAGGCTCGACAGGAACCACCGCTGCTCGGGCCAGGCGCCCTTCCTCCACCGCCACAGGAGCGCGAACACCGACACCAGCGCCAGGAAGCCGCCCGCACCGACCATCACCTGAAAGCTGAGGTGGGTGCGGGTGACGGGCGGGCGGTCGGACGGCGGAATCTGATCAAGCCCGGTGATCACCGCGTTCGGATCCATCTTGCCGAGCACCGAGAGGCCGCACGGCACCTCGAGACCGAACCGCACCGTGCCCGTCGCCTCGTCCGGGAGCCCGCCGATGAGCAGCGGCGCGCAGGCCTTCGTCTCGAAGTGGGCTTCCATGGCGGCGAGCTTCCACGGCTGGTGCGTCGTCACCTGCTTGGCCGAGAGATCGCCCGACAGCGGCATGGCGAGCGCGCTCACGATGGCCACCGGGAGCGCCACGTTGAGCGCCGCGCGGTGGAACGAGGGGTCACGCCCCCTGAGCAGGAGCGTCGCGTGCACCGCAGCCATGACGAAGCCGGTCACGGCGTAACAGGACAGCAGCACGTGGACGATCTGCGTCACCGCCGAGGGAGCGAGGAAGACGCGCCACGGCTCCTCGAGGAAGGCGCGCCCCTGCGTCCACTGCACCTCGACCGGCAGGTTCATGAAGGCGTTCACCACGGTGACGAACGCCGCCGAGGCAGCCCCGGAGAGCGCGACCACGACGCCCGACAGCCGGTACGCCGTGGGAGAGACGCGCTCGCGCCCGTAGAGCACGACGCCCAGGAAGATCGCTTCGAGGAAGAACGCGACGCCTTCGAGCGCGAAGAGCGGCCCCACCACCTCGCCGAAGCGGCGCATGAACTCGGGCCAGAGGAGACCAAGTTCCAGAGAGAGGACGGTGCCCGACACGGCGCCAACCGCGAACAGAATCGCCGTGCCCTTCGCCATGCGGCGAGACAACAGGCGATAGCGCTCGTCTCCGGTGCGGGCCGCGAAGGTGTCAGCGATGACGAGCAACAGCGGCAGGCCAACCCCGAACGCCGCGAACACGATGTGGAACGCGAGCGACAACCCCATTTGTGCGCGCGCCAGCGCCGCCGTGTCCATCGTGGACCTCCTGGTCTGCCCGAGGGGTAGCCGCGAGGCCCAGCGCGCGCCACCCGAGCGACGCGCGGCGCTGATGGCATTCAGGAGGACTGCACCGTTCGCGGCCTCCGCCATGCCCTCTCGAAGAGGCCTGGGCGCGGCGATGAAGCAGCGGCCCCGAAGAGCGCGCAGCCCTCGGCCACTCGCGCATCCCGCGCGGCGCCGGCTTGAGCTGCGCGATCGGCCGCGGTCTTGAGTCCCCCGATGGGCGCCGTGAGCCAGGGAGCGGCGCCGAACGGACGCAGCGGTGTTCCCGCGTCAGCTCAACCAGCGTCACCAGACCACACAGCGCTCGGCCCCGTTGCGGATCATCGGAGCGCTCGCCGGACACCTGAAGGCCTGCTGAAACGCGTCGAGGTTGCCGAGCGGGCCCTTCACCCGGAGGAAGGGCGGCGCGTGGGGGTCGGTCGCGGCGCGCAGGCGCGCCATCTCGGGCCGCATCTTCGTGCACCACGACTGCGCGAAGCCGAGGAAGAACTGCTGGCTGCGGGTGAACCGGCCCTGGACGTCGGCCTCGGGCTTCTTCGTGTACCAGTCAGCCATCGCGGCGTGCGCCAGCTTCAGCCCCCCGAGGTCGGCGATGTTCTCACCCAGCGTCAGGTCGCCCTTCACCTTGAGATCGTCGATGGCCACGTACGCGTCGTACTGCTTCTTCACGCACTCGGCCTTCTCGACGAAGGCCTTGCCCACCGCCGGCGACCACCAGTCCTTCACGTTGCCGTCGACGTCGAACTGCCGGCCCTCGTCGTCGAAGCCGTGGGTGATCTCGTGGCCCACCACCATTCCCATCGAGCCGAAGTTCACCGCGTCGGTGGCGTCCCGGTTGAAGAACGGCGGCTGCAGAATGCCGGCGGGGAAGACGATCTCGTTCTTCTGGGGGTCGTAATAGGCGTTCACCGTCGAGGCCGACATGAGCCACTCGGTGCGGTCGACGGGCTTGCCCACCTTGGCGAGCTGGCGCCTGAGCTCGAAGCGGTTCGCCGCGAGCGAGTTGGCGAAGAACGAGGTGCGCGACGTCGTCAGGCTGCCGTAGTCGCGCCACACCGTCGGGTAGCCGATCTTGTTGTTGCCCACCATGCGGCCGACCTTCTCGAGGGCCGCCTTCTTCGTGGGCTCGTCGAACCAGGCCAGGCCGCCGAGGTTCTTCTCGAACGAGCGCTGGAGCGCCTCCACCATCGCGTCGGTGCGGGCCTTGCCGTCTTCTCCGAAGGCGCGGCGAACGAACTCGCGGCCCAGCGCCTCGCCGAGGTCGCCGTCGGCGAAGGCGACACACTTCTTCCAGCGGGCCCGGTCGGCCTTCGCGCCGGTGAGCGCCTTCGACGAGAACGAGAACGCCTCGTCCTGGAAGGCCTTCGGCAGCGCCGGCGTCGAGGCACGCAGGACGACCCAGGTGAGGTACGTATTGAGCAGATCGGGCTTCGTGTCCTTCGCGATGGCGGCGAGCTCGACGAAGTACGGCACCGAGTTGACGTTGATGGCCGAGAGGTCCTTCGCGCCGAGCGCGGTGAAGTACGCCTCCCAGGGAAAGTCCTTCGCCTTCTCGACAAGGCCCTTGCGGTCGACGCGGTTGTACAGCTTGTTCGGGTCGCGCCGCTCCACCTTGGTCTGCGACACCTTCGCGAGCCGGGTCTCGAGCGCCATCACCTCGTCGGCCTTGCGCTGGGCGAGCTTCGCCTCGAGGCCGAGCAGGCCGAACATGGCCTCGACGTGAGACTTGTAGAGTTCCCGCACGGACTGCTTGTCGGCGTCGACGTAGTAGTCGCGATCGGGCAGCCCGAGGCCCGACTGGTCGAGCATGGCGATCACCTCGGAGGAGTTCTTGAGGTCCTGAATCGCGCCCACCTCGAAGAAGGCCCGGTAGCCCGCGGCGTGGAGCGTGCCGACGCTGGTGGCGAGCGACTTGACGTCCTTCACCCTCGCGACCTGGTCGATGAACTTCTTCACCTCGGGCAGGGACTTCTCGAGGCCGGGCTCGTCGACGCAGGTGGCGTAGTAGTCACCGAGCTGCTTCGCGAAGGGCGTGCCCGCCGGGAGCGTGTTGCCCGCCGCTTCTTCGAGGATCGTCTTGAGCAGCTGCTCGTTGCGCTCCTGAATCGAGACGAAGCCGCGCGAGTAGAGCGGGCGGTCCGCGGGGATCTCGGTGGTCGCCATCCAGCCGCCGCAGGCGAACTGGTAGAAGTCGGCGCAGGGGTCGGCCTTCAGGTCCATGGCCGCCTCGTCGAGCCCGGCCGGCATGGGCTTCGAGAGGTCGACGGTGAACTTCGGCGGAGCGGCTGGCGCTGTCTCGGCCGAAGGCGTCGCGACGGGAGCCTTCTGGGCCGGCTCCTGGGTGGCACAGCCCGCGAGGGCGAGGACGAGCGAGAGACTGCGCAGACGCATGAGGGCCTCCGGACAAATGAGAGGCCGCGTCTGTACCGTACCCAGCCTCCGACTTCACCCGCGGAAAACGCCGGGCGTTCACGCCACCTGCTGGTCCGTATTGGCCGCCGCTTCCTTGAGGTTCACGGCCACCAGCTTCGAGACGCCCGGCTCTTCCATGGTGACGCCGTAGAGGGTGTCGCCGATCTCCATGGTGCGCTTGTTGTGCGTGATGAGGATGAACTGCGACGTCTTGCTCATCTCCTTCACCATGTCGTTGTAGCGGCCGACGTTGCCCTCATCGAGCGGCGCGTCGACCTCGTCGAGCAGACAGAACGGCGTCGGCTTGATGAGGAAGATGCCGAAGATGAGCGCGACGGCGGTGAGCGCCTTCTCACCACCCGAGAAGAGGTTGACGCTCTGGAGCTTCTTCCCGGGCGGCTGCGCGAGGATCTCGATGCCGGGCTCGTTCGAGCCGGGCTCCTGCGTCAACAGCAGGCTCGCGCGACCACCACCGAAGAGGCGCGGGAACACCTGCTGGAACTTGTCGTTGACGACGTCGAAGGTCTCCTTGAACCGCTCGCGCGAGGTCTCGTCGATCGTCTTGATGGCCTCGGTGAGCTGCTCGAGCGAGGCCTCGAGATCCTTCTTCTGCTTCGAGAGGAACTCGAAGCGCTGGGCGATCTCCTGGTGCTCCTCGATGGCGGTGACGTTCACCTCGCCCATCTTCTCGACCTGCGCGCGCAGCTCCTTGAGGCGCTCCACCGCCTCGGCGCCGAGCTGCGGGTGCGTGTGGTACAGCGAGATGGCCTCGTGCATCGCGACGCCGTGGCGCTCCTGGACTGTCGACGCGAGGTGCTCGAGCTCGAGGGACAGCTCGCGGGACTTGAGCGTCAGCTCAGCCAGCTCGTGGGTGAGCGCCTCGGCCGAGGTGCGCAGCTCCTTGAGCTGGTGCTCCTCGTCGCGCACCTTCGCGACCTCGGCGGCGTGGGCTTCCTTACGGGCCTCGATGCCGCCGCGCGCCTCCAGGAGCTTCGCCTCGCGCTCCTCGCGGCCAGCGCCCGTCTCGGACAGCCGCTGCTCGAGCTCGGCGATGCGGGCCACGCCCTCGTCCTTCGTCGTCGACAGCCGCCCGGCGCGCTCGGTGAGCTCGTTCACCTGGGTGAACAGGGTGTCGGCGCGCTGACGGGCCGACGAGCCGCGCTCGCTCGACGAGGCGACCTTCACCTTGAGGCCGGTGGCCTCGGCGCGGGTGGCCTCGCTCTTCGCGGTGAGCGCCTCGAGCTCGGACTGAAGCAGCGCGACGCGCTCTTCACGGGCCTGCTTGTCCGTCTGCCCGTGCATCACCTCGCCGCGGGACGACTCGAGATCGACCGACAGCAGGTTCTTCGTGGCCTCGAGCTGCGACAGCTCGGCGTCGAGGCCGGCGATGCGCTCGCGCAGCTTCACGAGGCTCGAGGCGGCCTGCGACAGATCCTTCTCGTGGCCCTGCAGCTGGAGCTCTTCCTGGTGCCGGTTCTTCTCGAGACCCTTCAAGACGCCCTCGAGCTGCCCCACCTGCTTCTGCAGCTCGTAGTGGCGGGTGATGAGCTCCTGGTAGCGCTCCTCGAGGTGCTTCACCTGATCGGCCAGCTCGGCGATCTGCCGCTTCTTGTGGAGCGCGCCGACGGCCGGGCCTTCCATCACGCCGCCGGTGACGACGCCGCCGGGCCGCAGCACTTCGCCGTCGACGGTGACGAACGTGTACTTCGAGGCGCGCGCGGCGAGCGAGCGGGCGCTCTCGAGATCGTGCACCACCACCACGCCGTTGAGGAGCCGCTCGACCAGCCCGCGCAGCGCCTCGTCCTTCACCTGCACCTGCGAGAGCGCCATCGCGCGCACCTCGGGGCCTTCGAGCGGCGGCAGCACCTCGAGGCCATCGCTGGTGACGGGCACGAAGGTGGAGCGGCCCTCACCGAGGGACTTGAGGTACTCGACGTACTCGACGCCGCGCTCGGGCGTCTCGACGATGACGTGCTGGAGCTGATCACCCAACGCCGCCTCGATGGCCTTCTCGAGCTCCGGCGCGGCGGTGACGATGTCGGACACGAGGCCGAAGATGCCGGCCTGGCGCAGATCCTCACCGGCCCTGCTCATGACGGCGCGCACGCCGCGGTCGAAGCCCTCGTAGTTGCGCTGGATCTCTTCGAGCGACTGGAGCCGGCTGCGGGTGTCGGACAGCTCGTCGCGCACGGCGAGCACCTGCACCTCGTTCTCGGTGAAGGCGTCGCGCGCCTGCTGGAGCGTCGTCTCTTCTTCACCGCGGCGCTGGGTGATCTCGATGGCGAGCTGGCGGCTCTGCTCCACGCGGGTGAGCACCTCGCGGCGGGCGTCTTCGAGCTGCGTCTGCTCGGCCTGGAGAACGGTGCGCTCGGCGACGAGGCGCTCCATGCGCTGGTCGAGCTCGGCCCGGCGGGTGTCGAGGTTGGCGAGGTTCGACTCGTGGTTGGCGACGCGGGTCAGCACGTCGACCAGCTCGCGGCGCTCGCCCTCGAGCCGCGTGGTGACCTGCGCCATGAGCTCGACGGTGCGGCGGAGCTCTTCTTCGAACACCTCGAGCGCCACCTCGTCTTCGCGCGACGCGACACCCAGGCGTTGGAGCTCTCCTTCGGCTTCGAGCTTCTCCTGCTCGGCGGTGGCCTTGCGGGCGAGCACCTCGGCCAGCTCGGTCTCGGCGGCGGCGACGCGCGCGCGGGTGGACTCGAGATCCTCCTTCCAGTGCACGAGGTTCTGGGCGTCGAGCTGCACCTGCGACTCGAGCGCGTAGAACTCGGCGGCGGCGGCTTCGAGGGCGGCGGTCTCGGCCTCGAGGGCTTCGCGCCGGGTGGAGATGTCGGCGTCCATCGACTGCACGCGACCGAGCGTGTCCTTCTCGTCGGTCGTGAGCGTCTCGAGCCGGGCGGTGAGGAGCGAGCGGCCCGCGGTGAGCTCGAGGAAGCGGTGCGACGAGTGGTGCAGCTCGATGTCGCGCATCTCGCCGCGCAGGCGCTTGTACTTCTCGGCCTTGCGGGCCTGGCGCTCGAGCGAGTCGAGGCGCTTCTCGAGCTCGGCGACGATGTCGTTCACCCGCAGCAGGTTCTGCTGTGTGGACTCCATCTTGCGTTCCGCGGCGCGGCGGCGCGCCTTGTACTTGGTGATGCCGGCGGCCTCTTCGATGAACGAGCGGCGGTCTTCGGGGCGCGCCGAGACGATCTGTCCGACGCGGCCCTGCTCGATGATCGAGTACGCCTTGGTGCCGACGCCGGTGCCGAGGAAGAGCTCGGTGATGTCGAGCAGACGGCAGGTCGTCTTGTTGATCTGGTACTCGGACTCGCCGGAGCGGAAGAGCCGCCGCGTGACGGACACCTCAGGCAGGCCGGCGAGCGTCTCGGGCAGCACGTCTTGCGACTCGACGGTGAGGGTGAGCGTCACCTCGGCCATCGACAGCGGCGCGTGCGTCTCGGAGCCGTTGAAGATCACGTCTTCCATGCCGCGGCCGCGCAGGTTCTTGGCGCTCTGCTCGCCCATGACCCACCGAATGGCGTCGACGACGTTGGACTTGCCGCACCCGTTCGGACCGACGACGGCGGTGATGCCGTCATCGAACGAGAACACCGTGCGGTCCATGAAGGACTTGAAGCCCGTGATGTCGAGCCGCTTCAAACGCATGTCGTCCCCTCACCCACAGAAGTCCGCGGAAGTGCGAATCGCTCCGGAGCCGGTAAATCGGCCTCGGAACCGCGCGGACTAGCATGTGCGAGAAGACGTGAGCAAGCGTGACACTACGTGGTGTGACCATATGTGCCGGTGGCAGGCGGCACGGGGACCTGGGGGGTTGGTCTCAGGGCAGCCGTGTCAGGACAGCCGCGCCCCGGTGTGAATGGCGGGTCGCAAACGCGCGTCATGGAGCGGTGCATTCTCGTCCTCCTGTCCTCATTTCGGAGACATCGACCGGCGTAAGCCCCCGCAACCTGCAGGCGGTGCCCGGGTTCAAGCCAGTGGCCTCAACGTTGCTGAAGGACTTCTCCATGACCGACCCCACCCACGCCCCGCCCCGCAAGACGGACCGGCCGGTCTCGGTGATGCCCGTCACGCGCCTCGTCTCGCGCCCCCTCGTCACCATCGTCAACGGCCAGCTCGTCGCCGTTCGGGAGCTCGTCGACCGCAAGGCCGCCTGACCGCCTTTACGGCACCTCGATCGCCTGCAGCCCGCGTCCCCCGCCTGGCACCAGCGTTCGCAGCAGCACCACGTCGCCGGGCTTCGCCGTCTTCAGCTCCTTCACCAGCTCGTCGCGGTTCTTGACCGGCTTGTGGTTCGCCTCGGTCACCACCATGCCGCGGCGCAGCCCGCCCTTCTCGGCCGGTGAGCCCGGCGCCACCTCGACCACGCTCGCGCCGCCCTTGATGCCCGTCGCGCTCACGAAGCGGGGGTCGAGATCGTCCAGCGAGAGCCCCAGCCGCGGCGGCGAGGAAGACTTCTCGTCGGAGTCGGAAGGCCGCTCCACCGCGCCGATGCCCTCGACGTCAGGCCGCGTGCCCAGCGTTACCTTGAGATCGATCGCCTTGCCGGCGCGCACGATCGACAGCGTCACCGGAACGTCCGGCCGCTTGAGCCCCACCATGCGCACCAGCCCCGACGCGTTCACCACCTTCACGCCGTCGAGCGCGACGATCACGTCTTCTTCCTTGATACCGGCCTTCGACGCCGGACCGCCCTCGGTCACGCTCACCACCAGCGCGCCTTCACCGCCCGGAACGCCGAGCGCACGCGCGAGCGCTCCCGTCACGTCCTGGGGCGCGATGCCGAGCCACCCGCGCACCACGAAGCCCTTCGCCTCGAGCTGCGGCACCAGCGCCTTCGCCAGGTTCGAAGGCACCGAGAACCCGATGCTGTTCGCCGCAGCGTTGATGGCGGTGTTGATGCCCACCACCTCGCCCTTCAGGTTGAAGAGCGGCCCGCCCGAGTTGCCGGGGTTGATCGCCGCGTCGGTCTGCAGGAACTGATCGTACGGGCCCGCCGAGATGTCGCGGTCCTTCGCCGAGATGATGCCCAGGGTCACCGAGTGCGCGAGCCCGAACGGGTTGCCGATGGCCACCACCCAGTCGCCCACCCGCAGGCCCGCGGAGTCACCGAGCGCCACCGACGGCAGCTTGTCGACCTTCCCCTTGATGCGCAAAAGCGCCAGGTCGGTCAGCGGATCCCGCCCGAGAATGTCGGCCTCGAGCGTGCGCCCGTCGTCGAGCCGCACCCGAATCGTCAGCGCGTCGGCCACCACGTGGTTGTTCGTGAGCACGAGCCCCTTCGAGTCGATGATGACGCCCGAGCCGCTCCCCTGCGTCGTCGGCGGCCCACCCCTTCGGCGCATCGGCAGGGGCAGGCTCAAGAGCTCGTCGCCCTTCACCTCCTTGCGCACGTCGATGTTCACGACCGCGCCCTTTACCGACTCCACCAGGGGCGCCAGGCTCGGCAGCTGGGCCTCCCTCGGCGTCACCGGCTGAGCCAGCGCCACCTGCGAAGCGACGACTGCGACAACCACCAACGAGCGGATCGGCATGGTGCGGCACCTCGAGCGGGAAAAGACCATTGGCACGCAACTCACATTCAGCGGAACCCATTCCCCGTCAACCCGAAGCCGCGCCGCTGTTCCCCGCCCGGAAGGTGGAGTATTCACGCCTACACGCTGGCGCCTCCAGCGCGCCGTCTGGGCCGAAGGAGCACCCGTTCGTGACGTCTTCGTCGATTCGTCTCATGGCGCTGTGCGCCGCCGCCCTCTTCGCCTGTCCGCCGCCCGTCAACCTGCCCGATGGAGGCGATGACAACGCGCTCGTCATCACGCCCGAAGGCGGGCTCTTCATTCGCAACGGGTACGCCCTCGACGTGCCCCGCAACGCCGTCAGCGGTGAGACGCGCATCTTCTTCACCCGCGTCGACATGGGCATCCCCGAGATCGAGGGGCGCAAGCGCATCAGCGTCGGGTGGCGGGTCTCGCCCACGAACTTGCGCTTTCAGGCGCCCGTGAAGCTCTACATCACGTGGGATCCCGAGCGTCTCGTGCGCGGCGTCGACCCGGGCACCTACGACATGCGCCGGCAGACCGGGAACGAGTCGTTCATGAACCCGCTGCCGGGCTCGCGCACCAACACCACGCCCTTCGAGGCCGTCGAGGCCACCACCGATCGGCTCGGCCTCTTCTGGCTCACCTCGCCGTCGACGCCCAACATCGATCGCCTCGAGGTCGACCCACCGGAAGCCACCCTGCGCGTCGGTGAGATGCGGAAGTTCAACGCGCGCGTCGTGGCCCCGAACGGAGACTCGATCGAAGCCACCGTCACCTGGAGCGTGCTCCCGCCCCGCGTCGCCAGCGTCGACATGATGGGCACCGTCACCGCGCTCGACCCCGGCACCGCCACCGTGACCGCCCGCGTCGGCATGAAGAGCGCCACCGCGAAGGTGTTCGTGGTGAGAGACCCTCCGCTCGCGGGCCCCACCACGGCCTCCCACGACAACCCCTTCCCCACCGGGAACGATCTCTGGGGCGGGGGCCTCGCGCCCGGTGGCCTCGGCACCCTCTTCGTCGGCGAGAACGGCACCGTGCTGGCGCGCAGCGCGACCGATCAGTGGCAGCGCCTGTTCTCGGGACCGGGCGTCTCGTTCCGTGCCATCGGCGGCACCACGCCTACCAACGCTATCGCCGTCGGCCTCCAGGGCACCACCGGCGTCGCGGTCGAGTTCCGCGGCACCACCCAGGCCCCGCGCGTGCGCGTGTTCCAGCCGAACAACATCTCGGAGCTTTCGACGCTCTGGTTCGACGGCACCTTCGGCATGACCGCCGGCAGCGGGAACAACCTGCTGGCGTACCGCGACGGCGGCTGGGTCGAAGAGAACAACCCCACGCTGCGGCGGGTGATGTCGATCACGGGTGACGGCCGGGGCGCGTTCGCCGTCGTCAACGAGCTTGGGAGCATCTACCGGTACGACCCTGCGCGACGGGTGTGGGACTCGTTGTTCGACCGGGAGCTCGCGGTGCTCCTCAAGGCCGGGCAGATCGTCGACGCCACCACGGGTGACTCGTGGGCCGTCGGTGGTGGCCGGCTCTGGCGCTTCAGCGCTGGCGGGTGGACGGCCATCAACCTGCCGCCGAGCCTCGCCTCGGCCGACTTCACCAGCCTCGGGCTGTTCGACGATCGGCTGTTCCTCGCGGGTCGCCGCAACGGCCGGGCGCTGATCGCCGCCTGGGTGCCCCCGCCCGCCCCACCCGTCCCGGTCGATGGAGGCCTCGACCCAGACGGAGGCGTCGACCTCGATGCGGGCGCTCCCTTCGACGGTGGCAGCGGTGGAGACGGAGGAACGGGCGGCTCCGGGTGGAGCGAGTTCGCGATGCGCGGGCCCCAGCAACCCCGCGGCATCTTCGGCGGCGGCCTGAGCTCCCCCATCGGCTACGTCGTCGGCGACTTCGGCGCGGTGTGGGAGTGGGACGCGACGAGCAAGACGTTCACCGAGCGCAGCCGCGGCTTCTATGGCGACGTCGCCGACATCGCCGCGACGCCGAGCGACGTGTTCGTCAGCGTGAACGAGTGTGTCGACCCGATGTGTCTGCAGGCCACTGGCAGCGTGCTCCACCAGGGGCCGTCAGGCTGGGAGCCGCTGGGCGCCCCGCAGCCGTTCACCCGCCGCGTCCACGCCATCGTCGCCCGCGCGGGCATGGACGTGATCGTCGACTCCGATGACGGCACGTACCGGTGGAACAACACCCAGTGGGCGCCGATGTCGGTCTCGCGGTTCGGCGCCATTCGGGACCTCAAGTGGTGCGGCGAGCGGCTGGTGGGCGCAGGAGACAACGGCACCGCGTACCTCGGGAACTCGGGCGGGCTCGCGGGCGAAGAGGTCGCGCAGATGGCCGGCGATCTCTTCGCGGTGAGCTGCCCGAGCGCGAACGAGATCTGGGTCGCGGGAGACGAGCTGCTCGTGCAGCGCACCGGCACCACGTGGACGCCGCGCGAGTCGATGATGGTGCAGCAGGGCCCGTGGCGCACCGTCTACGCGCCCGGTGGTGGCGAGGCCTGGGCCTTCGGCGACGCGCGCTACGGCGTGTACTTCGACTCGGCGACGCTCTCGGCCTTCGAGGCCTTCCCCATTCCCGTCGACATCGCCACGGCCTCGTGGGGCAGCTCGGTCGACAACCTCTACATGGTGGGCTTCACCAACCCGCCGATCCGCTTCGGCTTCATGATGCGGTTCGACGGCGTGCAGTGGCGGCTCATCGACTCCGGCAGCCAGCGGCGGGTGACCGCCATCGACGGCTTCACCACGATGCAGAGCGGCGCGCAGCGCACGACGCTGTGGCTGGGGACGATCGGCGGCGGCGTGCTCAAGTCCGTTCAGCCGTGACGACCCCAGAGCGAGCACCGCCGCTCGTTCCTGCAGCGCTCCTGGGTGTCACCTCGGTCGCCGCGGCCCTCGTGCTGCGCCTGCTGGTGGCCCCGCGCTTCGCGGCGATGTTCGCGGACCTCGGCGGCGAGCTGCCCTGGCTCACCCGGGGCTTCCTGACGCAGTGGTTCGGCCCCGCCGCCGCGCTCGCGGGGGCCTGTGGGGTGATCGCGCTTGGCCGCAAGACGCTGGTCGGCGGGATCGTCGCGGGCTGCGTGCTGCTGGTCGCGACCGTGAGCGTGTTCCTCGTCGCGATGTACCTGCCCATCTTCTCGCTCGCGGGCCGGGTGCGCTGACCGACCCAGCTGCGCGCGCTCGTGAGGGGCTCACGGGTCGCCGCTGCGCGCACCTCAGCGGTTGAGGAAGTACTCGTCGCGCGGAAACAGATCCGAGTTGAGGGCCGTCTCCGCGACCGCCGCCTTCGGCCCACCGGCGCGCTCGACCCGGGGCGTCACCCCTTCGACGAAGGCCCGCACCGACGCGCGCTGCGCTTCCCGCAGGCCACTCCCACGCGCGGCGATCCGCTCTGCCAGGCTCGCCCGATCGATCGGCACCGGGGCATCTGACGCGAGCAGGAACTCCCCTCGGCCGCCGGGTACCTCGAGCACCACGACGTGCGGGAAGACCTGCTTCACCGTCTCGAGCACCCGCGGCGTCGGCACCCACTGCGCAAACAGCCCGCCAGGCGCGAGGTGCGCCGCGACGAGCTCGTAGAACTCCTCGCTGTACACGTTGCCGGCCGAGGCGCCGTTGGGCCGCATGGCGTCGACGGTGATCACGTCCCACGGGTCCGTCGCCGCGAGCAGGTGCTTTCGGCCGTCTCCGACGATGAGGTGAGAGCGCGGATCTTCCAGGAGCTGGCGGCTCTCGGCCGAGCCGCGCGCGGTGGCGAGGTGGCGGACGAGATCGATCTCACCGCCGCAGATCTCGACGCACTCGACGCTCGCGAGGCGCTCGTCCTGGAGCAACCCCCAGGCGGTGCTCCCAGCGCCGAGGCCGACCGCCAGCGCCCGCTTCGGTGACGGGTGGACCAACGAGGGCACGATGCCGATGACGACGTGAAAGTCGTCGTACGGCCAGCCGTTCTGGCTGGTGGCGTTGAGGAACAGCACCTGCTCTCCCTGCTCCTTCGTCACCCAGGCGTTGACGCAGGCGCGCTCCTCGACAAGCACCAGCGCGCCCTCGGGGGCGGCGTGGAAGAACCGCCAGAGCCGCTCGTTCGACGGGAACACCGCGACGCAGGCCACCGCGACGACGGCGACGGCGCTCCACGCCACGCGGCGACCCGCGAGTGACTGACGGCCGAGCCACACGCCGACGAGGCCCAGGCCCACGCTGAGGCCCGCGAGCAACCGCAGCGTGCCGGCGCTCCCCAGCGCGTCGAGCAGCACGAAGCTCACCAGCAGCGTGCCGGCGACGTTGCCCACGATGTTGGCGAACAGCAGCCGGCCCGTGCCCCGCCCGAGCCGCGACAGCTCACGCGACACCTCGGCCTGAACGAAGGGGTACGCCAGCCCCATGAGGAACACCGGCAGCCCCATCACCGTCACCGGCCCCAGCGCGTAGACGAAGACGAGCTTCGCGGCCGCGCGCGCCGTCTCGGGCATGGCCGGCCCCGTGGAGAGGTACCCGTCTGAGGCGAAGTAGCTCTCGAACATCGCGCGCACGGGGGGCACTGGCATGTGCACGAGGAGCAGGAGCCCGAGCAGCGCCGTCGCGCCGATCGCCAGCTGCAGCCGCAGGAAGGTCTGCCCCGGGCGCTCGACCGGCTTCACCACGCGCGCGCCGGCGGCCGAACCGAGCGCGAAGCAGACGAGGTACAGCGTCAGCACGTGCGCGAAGGTGTACGCGTTGGAGCGCATCAGCGCGTCGACGAGCCGAAGGAAGACCACCTCGAGGCCCAGCGCGACCGCGCCCGTGACGGCATACGCGGCGTACCAGGGCCAGGCCGGGTCGGTGCCCCGCGGCTCGAGCGCCGGGGCGAGCTCCACGGGGCCGCCCTTCGCGTCTGGTGCCGCCACGCGCCACAACCCCACGGCGACCACCGAGGCCAGCAGGTAGCAGGCCGACGCCAGCCGGATGCTGCTGACGAAGCCGAACGTGCCCAGCAGGTACCAGCCGGACACCCCAGCGCCCAGCGCCGCGCCGAGCGTGTTGATGGCGTAGAGCCGCCCGAGCCGGTGCGCGGCCTCGTCCACCGTCGTCACCACGCCCCGCGCGAGCAGCGGCATCGACACGCCCATCAGCGTCGTCGGCACCGCCAGCAGCGCGAGGTTGAACGCGAACGTGCTGCCAACCCCTGCCAGCGACGGGGCCACCGCGCGGTAGCCGTCGTACAGCAGCGCGGGGCTGATGAGGCCGTACACGCCCACGAGGGCCGCGGAGGCCGCGTACAGGCCGAGCACGGCCCGCGGAGACCGTCGATCGGCGAGGGCGCCACCGAGCAGGTTGCCCAGGCCCAGGCCCGCCATGAACGCCGCCACCACCGTCGTGCTCGCGACGAGATCGACGCCCGCATGGAGCGAGATGAGGCGCTGCCACACCACCTGGAGCAGCAACGACGCGAACCCCGTCGCGAAGAACACCGCCTCGAGCGCGCGCACCCGTCTCACGGGGCGGCTGACAACCACAGGTCACGCCGCAAGCCCAGCGCCGTGCGCCTCAGTCGACCTGCGCGACCTTGTTCCGCTCGTCGAGGAAGCCGTCGACGGCCTCGGCGATCTGATCGGCCAGCGCTTCCTGGTACGCCTCGCTCGCCAGCCGCTGCTCGTCCTCGGGGTTCGAGAGGAACGAGGTCTCGACGAGGATCGACGGCATCTTCGCGCCGAGGAGGACGACGAAGAGCGCCTCTTTCGTGCCGAGATCCCGAATGCCCTTGTAGTCCTTCGACAGGCCGCGGACGATCGACCGCTGCACGCGATCGGCGAGCCGCTGCGACTCACCGGTGTTCGCCTTGGTCGCGAGGTCCGCGAGGATGTACTGGAGATCGTTGATGCCGCGCTCGGTGGTGGCGTTCTCGCGGGCGGCCAGCCGCACCGAGTAGCGGTTGCTCGAGGTGTTGAGCGTGTAGGTCTCGACGCCGCGCAGCGACTTCGACGGCGCCGCGTTGCAGTGAATCGAGATGAAGAGATCGCCGTGCTCCCGGTTGGCGATGCGCGTGCGCTCGTCGAGCGCGATGAAGGTGTCGTCGTCGCGGGTCAGCACCACCTCGAGGCCGAGCGCCTCGAGCTTCGTCTTGAGCTTCTGGGTGACGGCGAGCGCCACGTCCTTCTCGCGGACGCCGGTGGGGCCGATGGCACCGGTGTCGTGGCCGCCATGGCCGGCGTCGATCACCACGCGACGTACCTTGAGGCCCAGCTGCTGGGCCAGCGACAGCTCGTCGGTCTGCTGGTGCCGGGCGAGCGCGGCGAGGCGGGACTTCGCGTCTGGATCCGTCGCGCGGGCGCCCACGCGCACGTCGCGCAGCCGCTCCTGGAGCGACGCCACCACCGACGACTCGCCTGGCTCGACGACCGCCGCCTCGTCACCAGCCTCGGCGAGGGGCGCAGGCGGTTCGACGTCGACCCGTGGCGGAGGCGGCAGGCGCCGGGCCTGGGCGACCGGCACCTCCTCGGCACGTTCGGGGTTCGGCGCCGGCGTCGGCGGGCTCTCGTGGAGCTTCCGCAGCGCCTCGGCGAGCGCTGACACCTTCCTCGCCGGCGCGTCGGCGTCGGGCGCCTCGGGCGAGTCGTCGTCGACCGGTTTGGGGGGCGCTCCGTGGCCCAGCGTGCGCGCCTCGACCTTCTCGAGCGGCGCCGGCTTCGGCACCTTGAGCTCCTTCTCGGTCTTCTTCGGCTTCGGCTCGACCGGCACCGGCAGCGACGCGAGGAGCCGGGTCATGTCCTTCTTCTTGTCGTTCGCGTTGGGGAGCGTCGCGTCGAGCAGCTTGCGCGCCGCCTTCACGTCACCCTTTCGATCGGCGAGCAGGCGCGCGAGCCCGAGCGCGGCGTCGTCGGTGAGCCGGTGCTTCGGCCAGCCGTCCACCAGCTTTCGCCAGGCGCGCTCCGCCATCGCCACGTCGTCGGCGTTCTGGGACAGGCGAGAGAGATCGCCGTAGAGCTGGCCGGCCATGAAGAGGGCCTCGGGCGCGCGCTCCGTCTTCGGGTACTTCGTCGCGACGGCGTCGAAGCGCTTGCCCACGTTCAGCCAGTGGTGCCGCAGCGCGCGACGCGCCTCGTCCTTCTTGAGCTTCGTGTACTCGGCCTTCGCCGACTCGTAGGCCTCGTCGGCCACGGGCTTGCCAGCGCTGGCGGACAGCGCGGTGAGACAGGCGATGATCAGCGTCGAACGGATCAGCATGGGCTCGCTACAGGCCTGATGATGTGACCACGGCACACACACGCCCGCAAAAAAACCGCCGCAGCCGACGTCGACGATGGCGGGTCGCGCTGATCAGCCTCACTCACCGTCGCGCGCCCATGGAGCCGGCTTCAGGCGATGGTGATTGCCACCGGCCGCGCAGGCGCGGTTACACTCGCGCACCCTATGGCTCCTCCTCCCAAGGACCAGCACGGCCGGCCGGCGCAGGCGAAGTCGGCGTTCGATCTCGGCTCGGACGATGGCGGGCGGCGGCCGACGGGACAGATCCCCGCCCAGCCGGCGCGCACCACGACGGGCGCCATGCCCATGCTCGGTGAGGCCCCGCCGAAGCCCGCGGCGACGACGGCGGCGCCTCCGGCCGGAGCGCCGGCCCACGCGGCCCCGGCAGGTCATGGTGCCCCCGCGCCCTCGGCACCTCCGCCTCCCGTCGCAGGCGAGGCGGCACGCCCGGCAGGCCTCACCACCGTGCAGAAAGACTTCATGGGCTCGCAGTTCGCGTCGGGCGCCATGCAGCGAAAGCGCTCGAGCCTGCTCGGCACCGACTCGGGCACGCTCAAGGCGGTCGAAGAGCCCGAGGCCACGAGCGAGTACGAGCCCGACGGCGAGACGCCACACCCCGATCTTGTCGGGCGCGACGTGTGGAAGGCGGTGAAGGCGCCGATCCAGAGCCGCGAGGGGAAACGGTCGCGGGAGCAGCTCGAGCTCGTGCTGGCGCAGTTCGCCGTCGCCGCGAACCCCCGCTACGCCGACGACGCCCCAGGCAAGCCGCGCGGCCACATCTTCGTCTGGGACGTCAGCCGTGCGATGAGCTGCGAGATCCCCCACTTCGTCGGCGCGCGCGAGCTGACGCTGGCGCAGACGGTCGACTGGCTGAGGCACGAGGGGCCCATGCGCGGCTGGTCGCGGGTCACCGACGCGTCGATCTTCGAGGCCGCCGAAGCCGGGTACCTCGTCGTGGCGATTCCCCGCGAGGTGCGCCTCAAGCACATCGCCATCGTCGCGCCCCAACAGCCGCAGCTCCGCCCGCTCCTCTCCGGGGCGGCACTCAAGCGGGGCAACCACATCGCCACGAAGGACATGTTCGGCGTCGCAGCCATCGACTGCTTCGCGCACCCGTGAGCGACGAGCGTCACTGGAAGTGCGCGAGGCCGCCCCCCATGCAAAAGTGCACCCATGGCTGATGAGGTGACGTTCGCGCCGCTCCGGAAGGAGACGGCGACGCAGGTGTCGTCGACGCTCCAGCAGCTGCTGTCTGATGTGAGCGCGCTGGTGGCCTGGGCTGAGCAGCACGACTCGCCGCAGGCTGCCGCCCTGGTGCGCAACGCGGTCGCCGAGGTGATGGTGGTGGCCCTGCGCGAGCTTGGTCGACCCCTCATGGGCGTGTGGGACGAGGTGCTGCCAGACCGGCTCAAGTCGCACCTGGCGACGGCGGTGGAGGTGCCAGCCCTGGGAGACTCGAAGGACGAGGAGATCTCGACCGACGAGCACGAGGCGATCTCGTAGGGCTCACATCGTTTGGCCGAGCGGCGCGTGGGTTCGGCATCGGCTCGGCCGGGTGGCGGGGCCTCGCAGCACGAAGAGGCCCGAGTACTCCGAGCGGAAGCGCTGCAGGTAGGGCACCAGCGGCTCCTCGACGGTCGCCCCGGCGTGGTGATCGCCGAACAGCGCCCTGCCCGCGCCGAGCGACAGCCCCACGTGCCACACCCACACGTCGACGTCGGCGAGGCGGCCGATGGGCGGCTCCGCGGGGTTGGGGGTCGGGCCGACGAGGAGCAAGACGTCTCCACGCTCGAGCCGGGTGACGTCGAGGGCGTCGGTGGCCACGGGTGCGAGGCCCTCGACGGGCGCGCCCCAGACGCGCTGCGCGACGAGCTCGGTGGGCTTCACGGAGTACGAGCGCCAGCCGCACCCCGAGGCCCGCTCGGCCGCCGCCAGCACCACGCCCATGCAGTCGAGCCCCTGGCGTCCCCGCAGCCGCCCACCCCAGGTGTACGGGGACCCGAGGAGCGCGAGCGCAGCGTCGAGGCCCGCGCCGACGGGTCGGGGGGATGCGGTCGACATGGCGCCGTCACCCCGAGGTGAACCCGCTGGGACGCCAGCGTCGGCCTGCGAGAAGATCACCAGCGAGAGCAGCAGCGTCGCCACGCGAGCAGCCTCCGTCGAAGCCCAGCGCCGTTGAACACCGCGGGCGCTCCGCCAGGTCCGCCTCGAGGCAGTTCACTCCGCGGGGCGAAGATCCCCACGCCGCTCAGCGACACACGCCGGGCAGCCCCGCGAGGAAGCGCGCACCCGCGTTCCCCTGGAGGATGACGAGATCGCGCCGCGCGTCCCCGTTCAGCGAGGCCGGCGCGACATCGGCCACCGGGGCGCCGAGGCTCACGCTGGTGGCGGTCGTCACGAAGCCCGACGACGACAGGGTGTCTCCACGCAACAGGCTCAACACCGAGCTGGCGCTCCCCCCGGCCGCCAGATCGAGCGCGCCGTCGTTGTCGAGATCCGACAGCACGAGCCGCGACGGGATCGCAGGGAGCGTCGCCTGGAAGATGAAGCCGCCGGAGCCATCGCCGCGGTAGACCCGCGTCCCGACGACGAAGTCGGCCTTGCTGTCGTTGTTGACGTCGCCCACCGCGAGCGTCGAGCCCGTGGTGGCCGACACCGTCACGGCGGTGCCCTGCGCGAAGCCGCCGCCGCCGAGGTTGATGAACGGCGTGACAGTCGAGAACGAGGTGTTGACCACCAGCAGATCGCGCCGGCCGTCGTTGTTGAGGTCGGCGACCCCGAGGCTGCTCGCGCCACCGGTGAGCGTGGCCGCCTGCTGCGCCGCCTGGAACGTGCCGTTGCCGTTGTTGCGGAACCACTGGAGCGTCGTCGCCGTCGCCGCGATGACGTCGACGTTGGCGTCTCCGTCGAGCTCGCCCGTGGCCACCAGCGTCGCAGGCGTGGGGGTCGAGAGCTGCACCGGCGCCGAGAACACTCCACTGCTGGCGCCAAAGCGCACCTCGACGACGGTTGGCGCAGACGGCACGGCCCCGACGGTGGAGCACTCGATGCCGACGTCTTCGCTGTGGCTGCAGTTGTGGTTGGTGATGTGACTGCAGATGAGCAGCTCGGGCTCGGTCCCGACGCAGGCCACGTCGTCCATCTGGATGGGCAGCGTGCTGGGCCCGACGGTGTCGAACTCGAACGCCCCCAGCGTCGAGTACCCGAGCGAGCGGCAGGCGACCTGCGAGTCCAGGCTATCCCACCCGTCGTCGCAGACCGTGCCCCACTGCGAGTTCCGAAACACCTCGAGGCGGCCACGAATCGTCGTCGCCGTGGGGTTTGTCGAGTCGGCCAGCCGGTAGTTCGGCAGGCCCGCGGGCAACCCCGCGTCCACCACGCCGGCGTCCGGGCCGATGCCGATGCTGACGAGATCGAACACGGTGTCTGCGTTGAGCCGCGCGATGGCGACCCGATCACTGCGCACGGCCACGGTCGGGCCCGGCACGAAGGTGCCGCCGTCGGCTGCGAAGAAGACCGACGCTGTCATCGAGGCCGAGATGGCCGGCGTGACCACCGCGTCCGTCAGGCCGTCACCATTGAGATCGCCCGACACCACCCGCTCGGCCATCGGCACGCTCACGCCCTGGGCCAGGCCAAACGAGCCGTTCTCGTTCGTCACCGAGATGATGCTCGTGCCGCTCTGGAGCACGACGTCGGGCCGCGAGTCACCCAGCACGTCGGCGAGCTGCACTCCGAGCGGGTTGGTGCTGGTCGACGTCAGGCCGATCGTCTGCGGCGCGCCGAACATGCCGCCGGCGAGGGAAGGGAAGATGCGCACGTCGCTGCTGCCCACCAGCAGGTCGCGGCGCCCGTCGCCGTTGATGTCTCCGAGCGACAGGCTTCGAACGGCGGCGGGGACGCCGAGCGAGCTCGGCGTGCCGAAGGTGAAGCTGCTCGTCAGCGGCAGCACCCGCACCTCGTTCGACAGGCCCGTCGTGCTGGCCACCACCACGTCGGGCACGTTGTCGCCGGTGACGTCTCCGGCCTGGAGCGGGAAGGCCCCGGTGGGGAACACCGCGCCGCCTGGGAGCTGAATCGACTGCGCCGCCAGCGTGTTGAACGGCGTCGCCGCCATGCCGGTGCCCGGGAAGACGAAGACCGCGCTCGCCGCGGCCGTGGCCACCACGTCACTGTTGCCGTCGTTGTTCACGTCGGCCGCGCGCAGGTTGCTGATCGACGCGATGCCGATGTTCGCCGTCGCGCCCGTCGAGAGCGGGTTGGCGGAGCTCACCGCCGACGACGGCCACAGAATCGCCGCCTGGGTGTTGGTGGTGACGTTGAAGCCGAAGAGCACGTCTTGCGGCGGCGCCCCGGTGAACTCGCCGATCGTCACCGTCGAGGGCGTCACGAAGGCCAGCGGGTTGGCGGTGACGGTGTACTGCACGAAGGTGCCGGTGCCGCTGTTCCGCAAGATCGACGCGGTCGACGAGGTACCGATGGCGACGATCTCGGGCCGCCCATCACCCGTCAGATCGCCCGCGACGAGGAAGCTCGGCGTGATGCTGAGGCTGGTGCTGGTGAAGGTCGTCGGCGAGATGCCCCCCGACGCCTGCCCGAGCCGCACATAGAGAATCGACGTCTCGGTGCTGACGAAGTCGAGGCGGCCGTCGCCGTTCACGTCGACCAGCAGGAAGGGGAAGCTGACCGAGGTGAACGCGTTGAAGGTCTGGAGGGACGACGCGAACGAGATGCCGCTGGCGCACAGCGGCCGGCACTGGCCCTCGCTGCACCGGTCGCTCGAGCCACAGCTCGTGTTGCACGCGCCGCAGTGCGAGAGGCTCGTCTGGGTGTTGACGCACTGGCCTCCGCACGAGGTGACGCAGGCCGTCGAGCAGATGCCTGCGCCGGTGCAGACGCCGCGCTCGTTCGCGTTCGCCGAGGTGCAGGCAGCGCAGGTGGGGCCGCAGGCGAGCGGGTAGTCGTTCGGCACGCAGGTATTTCCACCCACCGGACAGCGGTTGTTGCCGGGCGCGCAGTCCCACCCGCAGACGAAGGGGCTGGTCGGGCTGGCGCGGGTGCAGGTGCGCACCGAGTTGGCCGGGCCGTTGCCGCAGGGCGTGCAGTTGAGGCCACAGGTGTCGATGGAGCTGTCGGGCACGCACTGGGTGCCGCACCGGTGGAACCCCGCGTTGCAGGTGAAGTCACACACGCCCGAGGCGCAGCTCGCGGTGGCGCCGTTGGGAGGCGCGGCGCACGTCTGGCACGAGGGGCCGCAGGTGGTGATCGAGTCCGCGACGCAGGTGCCTCCGCAGAAGTTGGGGGTGGCCGCCGAGGCACAGCGCAGCCCGCAGCTCACGCCGTCGCAGGTCGCGGTGGTGTTGCTGCCCATCGGCCCATCGGGGCACGGCGTGCAGCGCGAGCCGCAGGTGGCCACCGAGACGTTCGACACGCACTGCCCGTTGCACTCGTGGAAGCCGGGGTTGCACTGAACGCCGCAGGTGGTGCCGTTGCACGTGGCGGCGCCGTTCACGGGCGCGGGGCAAGGCGTGCACGAGGTACCGCAGGTGAGCACGCTGCTGTCGGACACGCACTGGCTGCCGCACTGGTGGAAGCCGCTCGCGCAGGTGTACTGGCACTGCCCGGCGACGCACTGCGGGTTCGTCGCGTTCGCCGGCGGCGTGCACGTCTGGCACGTCGGCCCGCACGACGTCACCGAGTCGGCCACGCACGCCCCACCACAGCGGGCAAAGCCAGCGTTGCACGCGAAGTCGCAGGCCGGCGGCAGGCCAGCCCCGGGCGCCATGCAGGCCGACGTCGCGTTGGCGGGAGTCGGACACGGGGAGCAGCTGGTGCCGCACGTGGCCACGTCGAAGTCCGACACGCAGTCCATGCCGCAGCGGTGGAAGCCCGCCGCGCAGACGAGGCCACAGTCGGTGCCATCACAAGTGGCCATGGCGTTGCCGGGAGCCGGGCACGCATCGCACCGCTGCCCGCACGTGGCCGTGGCGAAGTTCGACACGCACTGGTTCCCGCACCGGTGGAAGCCGGCCTGGCAGTTGAAGTCGCACGTCCCCCCGTTGCACGTCGGCACCGCGTTCGGTCCGCCCACGCCGGTGCAGTCGACGCACCGCGAGCCGCACGCCGTCACCGTGCTGATGGGAATGCAGTTGCCTCCGCACAGCGTGGTGTTGGGCGGGCAGCCGCAGAGGTTCCGCGACAGATCGCACAGCTGGCCCCCGCCACAGTTGTTGTTGCTCTGGCAGCCGAACGCGCAGCGGTTGGTGCGCGTGTCGCAGAAGTAGCTGGTGGGGCACGGCGTCTGGCTGCAGTTCGCCGGCAGGTTCTGGCAGGTGGCGTTCTCACAGAACTGCGCGCCCACGCACGACTGGGCGCACGCGCCGCAGTGCGCGAAGTCGTTGCGCAGGTTGACGCAGCGCTCCCCACACAGCGTCAGGCCCTGCGCGCACGAGGTGACGGGGGTGCCTGCGTCGGCGTCACCGCCCGCCGAGCCACCGGCCCCGCCACCACCCGCACCGCCACCTCCGGCCTGCCCGCCGCCCGTCGCGTTGTCGGCGATGCACTGGCCCGCCGAGCACGCCTGCCCCGTGCCGCAGGTGCGACAGTCGTCTCCGCGCTGGCCGCAGGCCGCCACGCTGCCGCCCGGCTGGCACTCTCCGTTCGCGTCACAGCACCCTGACGCGCACGTCGTCGGGCCGCAGCGGCGCACCGGGGGCGTGCAGGACACGAGGAGCGCCGGGAGGACCGACGCGAGCACCACGACACGAATGAGGTTCAAGGACGGCTCCCACCAGCTGACACGGCCCGCGGACGCCGACGAGTGTCGTCGAAAACCGGCATCACGCAAAGGGGTGGCCTCTTCTCTCGCCGCGATCCGTGCGTGGAGAACCGCACGGGCCGGCTGCAACCGGCTGCGTCCGTCGAGCGCCCCAGGCGAAGCACGGCTGCGCCAGCCCCGGTGGTGCGCTGGCGAGCTCGGGTCCTGGGCCGAAGGGCCCCCGCACGGAGCCCTCGACCCGTTCCGCTTCACCAGCCCCTGCCTCCGTTGACGTCAGGGGTGCATTCCCCGGGTTCGCGCCAGCAACCGGTCGCTCGGACTCCCAGAGGGTGCTCAGGCCGGGTGGGTCACCGGCACGTCCCGCGAACGCCTGAAACGAACCGCGCACCCGGCGGCCCCAGGAGCAGGAGCAGATCGCGCCGGCTGTCGGTGTCGAGCCGGCCCACGGCGACGTCCTCGACGGGCGCGCCACCGGTGAAGCCCTGCGCCACGCTGGGGAAGCCGAAGCTCGTCGACGACGTCCCTCGCAACACCGACAACACCGAGCTCGCGGCGCCACCGGCGACCAGATCGAGCGCCCCGTCGTTGTCCAGGTCGACCACCACGCGGTTGGGCGGCTGGGTCGCGAGGGTCGAACTGAACAACGTAAGCGTGCCTGCGTTGTTGCCCTGGTACACGCGGGAGCCGACGATCACGTCGGGGCGGCCGTCGTATGTGACGTCGCCAACCCGCACCGTCGAGTTGGTGGCACCTGACACGGTTGCCGACCCGCCGAGCACGAAGCCAACCGTGCCGGGCTGCGACACGTTCATGTGCACCTGGAGCGACGAGAAGGTCGAGTTGAACGTCACGAAGTCCTGCCGCCCATCGTGGTTCAGGTCGAGCACCGCCAGGCTGCTGGCCGCCACCGTCGACACGCGTACGGGCGCTGCGAAGGTGGCGGCACCGGTGTTGCGATACGCGTCGACGCCCGTCGAGGTCGCGACCAGCAGCTCGTCGAGCCCATCACCGGTCAGATCGGCAGCGAGCAGAAACGAAGGCGATCCGTTGGTCGGCAGGCTCACTGGCGCGGCGAGCGAGCCCGACGAGGCGCCCAGGCGCACCTGGACGACTGGCGCCGCGACACCACCGTCAGTGCCCGTCGCCGACGACACCGTCACCAGATCGCGCGGCGCATCGCCGTTCAAGTTGCCGATGGTGAAGCGCTCGCCGAAGGTGTCGAACGCAGGCTGGCTGACGAAGCTGCCGTTCGCCTGTGCGAGGAGGACCTGGGACTGGGTGAAGAAGGTCGTCGTCGTCGTCGCCAGACACTCGATGCCGAGGTTGTTCGCCGAGGTGCAGCTCGCGCCGGGCACCGAATAGAAGCAGCCCGTCAGGCTGGACGTCAGCGAGCTCGAGCACGACGGGCTCTGCATCACCGGCGCCAGCGTCGGACCCGAGGCGTAGAAGTAGTCGTACCACGAGCCCAACCCGACCGACCTGCACGCCACGCTCATCGTCGTCGACGTCGGGAAGCTGGGCGCGCAGACGGTGCCCCAGGTGCCGTTGACGAGCACTTCGAGGCGCCCGCGGACGTAGCCGGGCGTGGTCGTCGTCACGCCAGTGAGACGGGCGTCGGGGCCCGCGTAGGTGCCGGTGGTCGGCCCCGTCACCACGGCGTCGGTGAGCCCGTCGCCGTTGAGATCGCCCGCGATGATCCGCGTCGCGTTCGGTGTCGACGCGCCCTGCAGCGTCGCGAACCCGCCAGCACCGTCGTTGACGGCCGTCGTGAGCGTCGTGCCCGACGCGGTGATCACCTCGGGGCGGTTGTCGGCCGTCACGTCGACGACGGCCATCGAGTTGAGGAACGTCGCCGAGAAGGCCACGCCCAGCACCTGTGGCGCCGAAAAGGTGTTGCCCCCCTGCGACAGGAACACCCGCACGTCAGTCGAGGCCACGATGACGTCGCGCCGGCCATCGCCGTTGATGTCGGCGATCGAGACCGCGCGCACCGCCGCGGGAGTCGCCAGGAACGTCGAGGTGCCGAAGGCCGGCGTCGCGGTGAGCGGGAAGACACGCACTCCGGTGGTGGCTCCCGAAACCACCGGCACGACGACGTCGGTGATGCCATCACTCGTCACGTCGCCGACGTCCATTGGGAAGGCGGTGCCGGCGACCCCGGTGGTGAAGGTCTCAGAGCCCGGCAGCTGGAGCGATGCCCCTCCCGCGCCATTGAACGGCGCCGTGCTCTGCCCCGTGCCGGGGAAGACGAAGATGGCGTTGGCGGCGGCGGTCGCCACCACGTCAGGGTTCGGGTCGGCCGTCACCGAAGCGACGCGCACGTTCGACACGCTCCCGATGCCCAGGCTGGCGGGCACCGGCGTTCCGACAGGGGTCGAGAAGGTGGTCGATACACCCGGGTAGAGGGTCGCCGACGACGTTCCAGAGGTGGTGTTGAGGCTCACCAGGAGGTCGAGGGGCCCTCCAGCCACGAAGTCACCGATGGTGGCCGAGGTCGGCGCGAAGGACGGGAAGACGTTGTAGACGGTGAACGAGCCGGTGCCGTTGTTCCTCAGCACCTCGAGGGCGCTGCTCGTCGTCAGCACGACGATCTCGGGCCGCCCATCTCCGGTGAGGTCACCCGCGATGAGCTGCGTGGGTGTGTAGCTGAGGAAGGCACTCGAGAAGGCGGTAGCGGCAAAGGTGCCCGAGGGGCCGGTCCCCTGCGCGTTGACCTCTCCGAGGCGCACGATGACGGTGAAGTTCTCAATCGAGACCAGATCGTTCCGCCCATCACCGTTCACGTCGACGACGACGAAGGGGAAGCTCGTCGAGCCCATCGTGAGGGCTGGCAGCAGGGAGGAGAGCCCCACGCCCGAGGCACACAGCGTGCGGCACTCGCCCATCGAACACCGGTCGGCGCCGCCACAGGTGGTGCCACACGAGCCACAGTTCGTCGCGCTCGTCTGCACGTTGACGCAGGTGTTGCTGCAGCGGTTGATGCAGTCGAGGGTGCAGATGCCGTTGGAGCCGCACACGCCGCGCTCGAGCGCGTTGGTCGCGCTGCACACCGCGCAGGTGGCACCGCAGGCCAGGGTGTAGTCCTGGGGTACGCACTGGTTGCCGTTCGCGGGGCAGCGGTTGGTGCCGGGGGCGCACTGCCAGCCACAGGCGAAGGCGCTCGTCGGCGAGGCCTGGGTGCAGGTGGTGGTGGTGTTGGCGGGCCCCGGCGGGCACGGTGTGCAGCTCGACCCACACGAGTCGGGCGAGCTGTCGGGCACGCACTGGTTGCCGCAGCGGTGGAACCCCTGGCTGCAGGTGAAGTCACAGACGCCGAAGCTACAGCTGGCGCTCGCGCCGTTCGTTGGGACCGTGCACGTCTGGCACGTGGAGCCACACGTGGTGACCGAGTTCGCGACGCACATGCCGTTGCAGAAGTTGGGCGTGGACGACGACGCGCACGACAGGCCGCAGTTGGTGCCGTCGCAGGTGGGCGTGGTGCCGCTGCCCACGGGTCCCGCGGGGCATGGCGAGCACCGGTTGCCGCAGGTGTTCACGCTCGTGTTCGACACGCACTGGCCGTTGCACTCGTGGTACCCCGGGTTGCACTGCACGCCGCAGCTGGTGCCGTTGCAGGTGGCGACGCCGAAGGCAGGCGTCGGGCACGGCGTGCACATCGAGCCGCAGGTGGCCACGCTCGAGTTGGCCACGCACTGCGTCCCGCACTGGTGGAAGCCGGTCGCGCAGGTGTACTGGCACTGGCCCGCGACGCACTGCGGGTTGGTGGCGCCAGCGGGCGGGGTGCACGTCGCGCAGGTGGCGCCGCACGCGGTGACGGACTCGGGCCGGCACTGGTTGCCGCACCGCACGAAGCCGGGGTTGCACTCGAAGTCGCAGGCGGGCGGGCCACCGGGAGAGGCGCTGCGGCACACCGAGACCGCGTTGGCCGGCGCCTGACACGGCGTGCACGAGTTGCCGCACGTCGCCACGTCGAAGTTCGACACGCAGTCGCTCCCGCACTGGTGGAAGCCCGCCGCGCAGACGAAGCCGCAGTCGTTGCCGTCGCAGGTGGGCGTGGCGTTGGGCGGCGTCATGCACGCGTCGCAGCGCTGGCCGCACGTCGCCGTCGCGAAGTTCGACACGCACTGGTTGCCGCAGCGGTGGTACCCGGCCTGGCAGGTGAAGTCACAGGTGCCGTTGGTGCACGCCGCCACCGCGTTCGGGCCCGCCGACGCCGTGCACGACAGGCAGCGCGCGCCGCAGGCCGTCACCGTGTTGTTCGGCACGCACGCGCCGCCGCAGAGCGTCGAGTTGGGCGGGCACACGCACAGCGTGCGGCTCTGATCGCAGATCTGCCCGCCGTTGCAGTCGCTGTTGCCCTGGCAGCCGAACTGGCAGCGGCTCGTGCGCGTGTCGCAGTAGTGGTTCGCCGGGCACGAGCCCATGGTGCAGCTCTGCGGCAGGTTCTGACAGGCGCCGTTGTCGCAGTACTGGCCCGTCGAGCACGCCTGGTTGCACGCCCCGCAGTTGCCGAAGCTGGTGCGGGTGCTGACGCACGAGGTGCCGCAGAGGGTGAGGCCCTGGGCGCAGGCGAGCACCTCCATGCCGCCACCCTGCCCGCCCGCCGCTCCGCCGCCTGCCCCGCCCCCGCCGACGCTGCCCCCGCCCACGCCGCTGCCGCCCACACCACCGCCGGTGTTGTTGACCGCCTGGCAGGCGCCCGAGAGGCACGTCTGGCTCGCCGTGCACGTGTCACACGACCGGCCCTGGGTTCCGCACGCCGTGACGCCGAGCCCGGCCTGACACTGGCCGTTGGCGTCGCAGCACCCCGCGCACGTCGAAGGCCCACACACCACCGGCGGCGTCGGGCAGGCGAAGAAAACGAACGGCGCGGCAGACAAGAGGACGAGCCTGAAGAGTTTCACGACGGGAGCTCCCAGAGAGAAGGCACGGCGGCCGAGGGGACAAACACCTGAAACGCCGCCCAACCGCAAGGGGGGTCCGACCTTTGACGACACGTGTAAGGGGCCGATTCATGGGCCGATTCAGCTGAGCTGTATCGAAAAAGCTACTCCGCGCGCATGGCGTCGACCGGGTCGAGGCGCGCGGCGCGGGCGGCCGGGTAGATGCCGAAGACGAGGCCGACGCCCGACGACATCAGCAGCGACACCCACACGGCCCAGGCCGGCACGACGGTCGACAGCCCCAGCGTCCAGCGCGCGAGGCCAGCGAGGCCGAGGCCCACCCCGACGCCGATCACCCCGCCCGACAACGACAGCACCACCGCCTCGGTCGCGAACTGCATGAGGATGCGGGATCGCCGCGCGCCCAGGGCCTTTCGAACGCCGATCTCGCGCGTCCGCTCCGAGACGGACACCAGCATGATGTTGAGAATGCCGATGCCGCCCACCAGGAGCGACAACAGGCACACGCCGAACGTCGCCGCGGTCAGCACCTTCGAGAGATCGTTCAGCGTCTTCGCCATCGACTCGTTGGTCGAGACCTCGAAGTTGTCGTCTTCGTCGGGCGAAAGCCGCCGCCGCTGCCGCATGAGCCGCGACACCTCGTCCATCGCGCGCTCGAAGACGGCCTGCTCGCGCGCCTCGACGCTGATCGAGACGGTGCGACGCTTCCCATAGAGGCCGAGGAACGTCGTCATCGGCGTCATCACCATGTTGTCGAGGTTGAAGAGGCCCAGCACCTTGCCGCGCCGCGCCAGCACGCCCACGACGGTGTAGGGCCGCCCCTTGAGGCGCACCTCCTGGCCGAGCGGGTCGAGGCTGGGGAAGAGCTTGTCGGCGACGTCGGGGCCGATGACGGCCACCTGGCGCCCGTCGAGATCCTCCTGCTCATTGAAGTAGCGGCCCCGGGCGACCACCAGCCCGGCGGTCTCGGGGTACTCCACCGTCGTGCCGAGCACGAAGACGTTGGGCTGCGTCTCGCTCATCGCCGTCCGCACGCGCTGCGCCGGCTGCCACGACGAGGCGCTCGTGCGCTGCACCGACGGGCAGTGCTCGACGATGGCCCGCTTGTCGTCGAGGGTCAGCACCGGCCGCGCGGCGATCTTGTTCCAGTTGATCCGGTCGCCGCCCCCGAAGCGGAAGCCCTGGGGCCACTTGTCGACGCGGAAGACGTTGGCGCCCAGCTGCGAGAGATCCTTGTTCACCTTGAGGCGCAGCCCCTCGAGGAGCGCCATCATCGTCATCACGGTGGCCACGCCGATGATGATGCCGAGCAGCGTCAGCATCGTGCGCAGCGGGTGGGCGACGAAGGTGCCGAAGGCGAGGCGCAGGTTGTCGGTGAGCGCGCTCAGCATCGGGGCCGTCACTCCTGGCGGAGCGCCTCCACCGGGTCGAGCGCCGCGGCCCGCGCGGCCGGCCAGATGCCGAACAGCAGCCCCACCAGAGCCGCGAAGCCCACGCCGAAGACGATGGTGAGGGGCTTCACGGTGGCGGCGAGCGGCGTCACCAGGCTCACCAGCTTCGCGCCGCCCAGTCCGACGAACGTGCCCAGTGCGCCGCCGACGGCCGAGACCATCGTCGCCTCGAGCATGAACTGGATCACGATGGTGCGCCGCCGCGCGCCGAGGGCCCGGCGAACGCCGATCTCCCGCGTCCGCTCGCGCACCGACACCAGCATGATGTTCATGATGCCGATGCCGCCCACCAGCAGCGTGATGAGCCCGATGCCCAGGGCCACCGCGTAGAGCGCGCCGGTGAGCTGCTGGTAGGTGCTCGCGAGCTGCTCTGGGCGGTTGATGGCGAAGTCGTCTGGCTTGTCGGGCGGCGTCTGGCGTACGCGCCGGAGCAGCCCCACGAGCGTGTCTTCCACCTCGTCGAGTTCGTCGGCCGAGGCCACCGACACCCCGATGGTGACGCTGCGGCGGCCCGCGAAGAAGCCGGTGAAGGTGTGGAACGGCATCACCACCAGCAGGTCCTGCGACGAGTCGAGCAGCTTGCCCTTGCGTGAGAGCGTGCCGATCACCGTGAAGGGCTTCTGGCCCACGCGCAGCGTCTGGCCGATGGGGTTGATGCCGGGGAACAGGGTGTCGGCCACGTCGGCGCCGATGACGGCCACCAGCCGGCGGTTGTCGTCGTCGGTCTGCGAGAAGAAGCGCCCCTGCGTCACCTCGAAGCCCGAGACGCGCGGCCACTCTTCCGAGGTGCCGGTGATGGTGACGGCGGCGAGCTCGGCGCCCTGGAAGGCGATGTCTTCGTCCTCGTCCACCAGCGGCACCACCGTATCACAGCGCGCGCACTGGGCCCGCACGGCCTCGACGTGCGCCAGCGTCAGGTTCTTGCGGTTGCGGAACTCCCACCAGTTGCCGAGCTGCACCCAGGGCTGCTTCGAGACGTACAGCGACGACGAGCCCAGGCTCTTGAGCTGGGTGTCGAACGAGGCGTCGAGGCCCTGGGTGATGCCGACGATCGCGAGCAGCGTCGCCACGCCGATGCCGACGCCGACGGTGGTGAGCACGGTGCGCAGGCGGTGCGCCGACAGCGACGTCACCGCGATGCGCAGCCCCTCGACGACGTCGACCCGCAGGCTCACGCGCGCGCCTCCGCGAAGGCCACCTGCGCGCCGGGCCCGTCGCCCACCACCTTCCCGTCCGACAGCCGCACCGCCCGCGGGCAGCGCGCCGCCAGCTTCGGCTCGTGGGTCACCAGCACCAGCGTGTGCCCCTGCCGATGCAGCTCCTCGAAGAGCCCGACGATCTCTTCGCCCGTCGCGCTGTCGAGGTTGCCGGTGGGCTCGTCGGCGAGGAGCAGCGACGGCTCGGCCGCCAGGGCGCGCGCGATGGCCACCCGCTGCCGCTGGCCGCCCGAGAGCTCCGTCGGCTTGTGGGTGAGCCGGTGGTCGAGCTTCACGCGGGTCAGCGCATCGACGGCGCGCCGGCGACGCTCCTTCGCGGTGACGCCCCGGTACACCAGCGGCAGCTCGACGTTGGCCAGCGCCGTCTCGCGGGGGAGCAGCTGGAAGTTCTGGAAGATGAAGCCGATCTCGCGGTTGCGAATGTCGGCCAGCTCGTCGTCGGACAGCCGAGAGACGTCCTTGCCGTTGAGGCGGTAGGTGCCCCGCGTCGGCGTGTCGAGGCAGCCGATCACGTTCATGAGCGTCGACTTGCCGGAGCCCGACTGGCCGATGATGGCGACCCACTCGCCCTTCTCGATGTGCACGGTGACGCCGGCGAGCGCGCGCACGGTCTCGCCTCCGACGACGTATTCCCGCGCGATGTCGGTGAGCTCGATGAGCATGGGACGACTCAGATCCGCCCGGAGCCCTTGCTCCCCGGCTTCGCCTCTTCCACGACGTCGGCGTCTTTGAGCTCGCGGGCGAGCGTGCGGTACGGCCCCGCGACGACGCGCTCCCCTTCGGAGAGGCCCTCGACGATCTCGATGTCGGTGTCAGACGCGATGCCCGTGCGCACCCGGCGCATCGTCACGCGGCGATCGGCCCCCACGACGAAGACCACCTTCGCGAAGCGCTCTCCGGGGCGCTGGGCCGTGCGCTGGGGTGTCCCCTCGACGGGGGGAGCGCTGTCCTTCAGCGCCGACTCGGGGCGCACGGTGACGGCCTGCACGGGCACCACGACGGCGCGCTCCCGCTGCTCGGCGGTGATGCGCACCTCGGCGCTCATGCCGGGCATGACGCCGGGCGGGCGCGTGGTGAGCGCCACCGTCACGGGGAAGCTCGTCGTCTCCTGCTCGGTGCCCTGGGCGCGAATGAGGGCCTTCTGGGCGATCTCGGTCACCTGGCCGTTGAACGTCTGGCCCTCGAGCGCGTCGACCTTCACCTCGGCGCGTTGCCCCTGGGCGAGGTGCACCACCTCGTGCTCGCCCACCTCGAACTTCACCTCCATCGACGCGAGCGCCGCGAGCGTCATCACGACGTCTTCGTTGAAGTCGCTGCCCCGCACGCGCTCACCTACCTCGCGGGTGCACTCGATGACGGTGCCGTCGATGGGCGAGACGAGCGTCGTCTTGGTGAGGTTGTTCTGCGCCTCGTCGAGCACGGCCTGCTGCTGCCCCACCCGGTCCGACAGCGCGGCGGCCCGCGCCCGCGCCGAGGCCACCGCCGACTGCGCACCTTCCACCTCGGCCTGCGACGAGAGGCCCTTCGCCGACAGCCCCTGCACCCGCTCCAGCTCGCGGGTGGTGCGCTCGACCTCGACCATCGCGGTGGCGACGTCGGACTTCGCGGCGTTCCACCCGGCCTGTGCCTGGCGCACGTTGGCCTCGAAGCGGCGGCGATCGATGCGGCCCAGCACCTGCCCGCGGGTGACCTGGTCGCCCTCCTTCACGGTGAGTTCGATGAGATCGCCCGAGAGGCTCGAGCTGATCTTCACCGTGGTGGCGGGCTGCACCTTGCCTGCCCCGGTGACGGTGCGGGTGATCGGCGCCACGCGCGCGCTGGCGAGCTGCACCTCGATCGGCGGCGGCGGGCGCTCCTTCAGCCCGAAGGCGGTGATGGCGACGAGGCCGGCGACGAGCAGCACGGCGAGGAGGGCTCTGAACCACGTCATGGACGCTCCGCGGGGTCGACGGCGCGGTCGGCACCGGCGACGAGGCTGTAGGAGGTGGCGGACGCGGGGCACCGCGCCTGGCGACGGTACTCACGCCGATGGGCGCGCCGTGGACCCTGGCTGGCCGGCGACGAGACCGCTGAGCCCCTCATGGCGCCTCGCTCGCGTCGACGAGGGGCCCGCCGACGAGGCGCTCGAGCGCGGCCTTCGCCACCTCGACGTCGACGCGCGTCTGCAGCCGGGTGAGCGACGCCGACAGCGCGCGCACCTGGGCATCTCGCACGCTCAGGCTGGTGCTGGCGCCGGCGGCGTACCGCTGCGACTCGGCCGAGAAGCTCGCCTCGGCCAGCTCGAGGCCCTTCTGCGAGATTCGATGAATCTCGAGCTGCGCCGCGAGCGCCTGGGTCGCGCGCACGATCTCGGCCTCGAGCTCGACGAGGGCCTGCTCCTGCTGCCGCTCGAGCTCCGTGCGCTGGGCCTCGGCGCGCTCCACCTGCGCCTGCGTCGCGAAGCCGCTGAACAGATCCCACGAGAGCGCGGCGCCCAGCGACAGCGCGTGCTGCCGGCCGGGATCGACGAAGAGCTCGGCCGAGGGCGCCGAGCGGGAGTACCCCGCGTTCGCCGTCACCCGGGGGAGGTAGTCGGCCCGGGCGATGTCCACCGACAGGCGCGCGCCCTTCGCCTGCGCCTCGAGCACCTGCAGGAGGGGGCGCTGGCGGCGCGCCCGCGCGACGAGGGCCTCGGCCTGAAGCTCGGGCATCGAACTGTCGGCCTCGAAGCCCGCTGGCGCCCTCGCCTCGACGTCTCGGGGCCGCTGGCCCACCCACTGGAGGAGCGACGCCTGCGCCGCCGCGATGGCCTGGCGCTGGCGGATGACGGCGATTCGGTCGTTGCCCAGGTTCACCTCGGCGTCGAGCACGTCGCGCCGCTGCGCCCGCCCCGCCTCGAAGAGGCCCTTCGCGCGCTCGAGCAGCTCGCCGCTGCGCTCGACCGCGCTCTCGAGCACCGACAACACGAGCTGCGCGCGCAAGAGCTCATAGAAGCGCCGCGTGGCCTCGAGCTCGCTCGCCGCCTGCTGCTCGACGAGCTGTCCTCTGGCGGCCTCTTCGAGCGCGCCGGTGCGGGCGAGCTGGTTCCACCAACGCCCGCCGTCGTACAGGAGCTGATTCACCGTCAGGCCCAGCTGGAACGTGCCCTGCGCGAAGCCCGGCAGATCGACTGGCCGCTGCACGAAGGTGAGGGAGCCATCAGGCTGGAGCTGCGGCGCCGTCGCGAACCGACGCTGCGGGCCGGCCAGCAGCTCCGAGACGCCGAGCGAGAGATCGACCTGCGGAAAGATGACCGAGCGGGCCTCTTTCCGATCGGCTGCTGCGCGCGTCACGGCCAGCTCGGCGCGCACGGCATCGAGGTTCCGGCGCGCCGCCACGCGAATCTCGTCGAGCGTCACCGGCGTGGCCGTGACGAGCATCAGCACAAGGGGCGTCATGCGGCACCCGACGAGATCGAGGCGTCGCTTGCTGACGAATGCGGGTGGCCGGCTGCGACGGCTCGCCGCAGATGGCTGTCGGCCCTCCTCCCGCAGCCGAGCCGCTCTCCGGGGGGCCACCCGAGCCTCAGGGGCGCACGCCAGCCCCTCTCCCTCGCCCGCCCAGGCAGCCTCACCGCCCACCTCCGGACTCGAGCAGGCCGGGCAGCCCGACGGTGGCCGCCGCGATCACCAGGACATAGAGGGCCACCGCGCCGGGCACGAGCCACGCCCGCCGTCCACCGACGGCCGACGCGAAGGCGAAGCCGAAGACGAGCGCGCGCCACGCGTGGAAGAAGTCGACGAGCGACAGCAGCTTCAGGGCCGCTCCGGGCTTCCACCCGGCGACCGGGCCTGGCGCCTCGACCCACTGGGCCAGCGACGATGGCACCAGCACGAGCGCGGTGGTGGCCGACAACGACTCCTGCCGGAGCGCGGACGAGAGCGTGACGATCTGCTCCACGGCGACCGGCACCAGCGTCACGGCCACCACGGCCAGGGCGGTTCCGAACCCGGGCCTGGCGCCGACGAGGCGCGCGGCCAGCCACGTCGCCACGGCGGCGAGGAGCGCCAGCAGCGGCACACCCACCAACCCCTTCGCCACCCCTGCGACGATGGCCACGCGCCGCGCCTGCTCGATCTGCTCCGAGAGCTCGCGGTCGGTCACCTTCGTCAGCTCTCCGGCCTTCTCGAGCTTCGCGCGCACCGGGGCCGAGGGAGCGATGCGGCTCGCCAGCACCGCGCTGCCCGCGGCCGTGGCCAGCATCGTCACCAGCAGCGGCGCAAGCCACGCACGGGCCGCGACGACGGCTGGCACCGCGAAGAGGGGGTCGAACGGCGCCGCCAGCGCGCGGACGTTCGGCCAGGGCCCCGTGCCCTCGATGCCTGCGGCCTGTGCCCTCGCGCTCGTCGCCACGTCCGCTCCCTGTCCCGCTTCGCCCGCTGCGCGAGCCCTAACGCCGGGCCGCTCCCGTCATTTCGGAGCGGTCGTCATTCGGCTCCGGAGCGCCGCCAGCGCGGCCCGTCGGTCCTCCACGGACGAGAAGCTGCGCGGCGCGAGGACCACACGGAACAACCGCCGCGCGGGCCGATCGACGCCCCGCACCACCAGCGCCTCTCCGTCTTCGGTGATGGCGGTGACGGCGTCCCACGCGAAGCGCAGCTCGCCCACCGTGAAGCCCTGCTCGTCGGCCTCGATGGGCACGCCCACCTGCATCGACAGCCCGCCCCCCGCCGCCAGCTTCGAGCGGCCCAGGAGCGCCATGGGCACGAAGACGGCGGTCGAGAGCCAGACGAGGGGAGCGAGCACGAGCAGCCCGCACAGCCCCACCGCCAGGGGCGACTCGACCCGCGAGGCGACGAAGGCGAGGCCCACCACCAGCAGCAGCGACACGCCGACCCGAATGACCCGCGCGGTGCGCTGGGTGCGCGCGAGAAACTCGCCGAAGGTCCGCTCGAGCTCGCCCGCGTCACCGAGCAGCTCACCCGGCACCACCTGGCTCTGCACCTGCCCGATGAACGAACGTGTGAACCTGGGCTCCGTCACGCCCTCACGCAGGTACCACTCCATCCGGCGGGAGGCGATCGTCGTCTCCACGCACCCAGTCGCGTTCGGGCAGGTCGACCGGCTGAACCGGGCGCCCGTCGAAGGTGAGGCGCCGGCCCGGCCAGACGTAGGTGCGGAAGACGTAGGCCCCCAGCGACGGCTCGTCGAGCGCGGGGTGGAGCGTCGGCTTCACGTGCTCGGCGTGGAAGGCCGGTAAGAGGCTCCAGTGGAGCCCCGGCATCAGGTGATGCGCGCCGTGGTACCCGTTGTTGAACGTCGCCCAGTTGAAGAAACGGCCGACGAAGTTGCGCGAGTGGTTGACGGGGTGGGTCTCGTCGCAGCCGTCGTGCTGCACGAGGTTCACCGTGACGATGCCCCAGTTGGCGACGAGGTGGGGAATCCACACGAAGAGGAGCGCCTTGCGCCAGTCGAGCAGTGTCAGCGCCAATTTCACCGACCAGACGACGATCGTCTCGAGGAGGAGCTGCCGCCGCCAGGCCGAGACGCGCCACCCCACCCGCTTCAGGTAGCGCGCGTTGCCCCGCACGATCCCGGGCGTCACCACGGGGAGGAACGCCACCAGGTTGAGCAGGTTCCAGCGAAAGCGCACGCGCGTCGTGCGCATCACGTCTTCGGCCTGCTGCGTGTACCGGTGGTGCGACAGGTTGTGGCCAGGCACGTAGTCGCTGATGGGAAAGCCGTACGAGAGCGACACCCAGACCTGCAGCGCCGAGTTGAGGCGTCGCGAGTGGAACACCGGGGTGTGCACGACGTTGTGCGCGATGATCGCGCAGATCCACGACAGCGCAGACAACCAGGCGACGGCGGGCACGAGCCCGAGCGCAGACGAGGGCGCTGCCCTAAAGAGCAGCGCCGTCGACACCGAGTGCAACAGCAGCGTGGCGATCGTTCGGCGATCAGCCCAGAACCGGAGCATGGGGCCGTTTCTTGCGTTCGGCCCCGCTCCCTCGCAAGTGGCTTTCGGTCACGTTCGTTTGACGGCGTCCAACGGAGCCTCACGAACCGCCGGTGGCTCGACCTTCCACCGGCGGTGGAGCCACAACCACTGGTCCGGCCACCGCCGAATCAACCCTTCGATGATCGCGGTCAACGCCGCCGTGTTCGCGACGAGATCGGCGTCCCGGTCGTCGGTGTGCACCATCGGCACCGGGCCCTCGACGACCATGCGCAGGCCCGGGCCCTCTCGCACCGCGGCCACCACGTACACCGGCGCCTTCGACAGGCGCGCCGCCATCGCGATGGCCGGCGTGGTGCTGGCCAGCCGCCCGAAGAAGGGCACGAAGACGCCGTCTTTCGCGGGCAGTACCTGATCGATGAGCTGCACCACCGCGCGCCCACGCTGAAGGGCCGACACCATGCGCTTGAGGGCCCCGCGCTGGAGGATCAGCTCCACGCCCGCGGCCTTGCGGTTCTTCACCACCCACTCGTTGAAGGCGCCCGCGAGCGGCCGCACCACCGCGCTGAAGACGGAGCCCCGCCGCGCCATCACCTCGGCGAAGAGCTCCCAGCTGCCGAGGTGGGCCGAGGCGATCAGCACCGGCTGACGCGCCTCGAGCAGGCGATCGAGCCCCTTCCAGTCGACGACCTCGACCACCCGCGCGAGCTCGGCATCGGGAATGAGATCGCTCGTGACGGCCTCGACGGCGGCGAAGGCGAGGCTCCGGTACACGCCTCTCGCGATGACGGTCCGCGCGTCGTCATCGAGCTCCGGGAGCGCCCGCCGCAGGTTGTCGAGCGCGACACTCCGGCGAACACCGAGGGTCCACGCCAGCCGAGCGACGCCGACGGCGAGCGCCGTGCGGGCGGAGGGCGAAAGCCACCGCAGCCAGCGCAGCAGCAGGCCCACCACGAGGCGTCCGACGGGGCCTCCGGGCGTGATGTCGGGCTTGCGCGCCGGAGCAACCACCGTCACTCGACGTTTTCGGGAATCGCCGCGGCCTGGCACTTCGAGATGCCCGCGTTCACCGCCGGCACCCGGGCGTTGAGCCTGGCGGCGCCCCGGTAGGCCTTGAGCGCACCAGCGCAGTCTCCACGCCGGAACGCCGCGTCGCCCTGCGCGATGGCCTCGGTCACCGTCTTGATGTCACCCAGCAGGCGCTGGGCCTCGGTGAACGAGTCGGTGTCCTTGTCGACCTTCTCCAGATCGAGCCGGGCTGGTTCGAGGTCACCCTTGTCCCACGCCGAGCGAGCGGTCGTCAGGAGCTGCTGCCCCGTCTGGTTCTTCAGCAGCCTCAGGGCCTCGGTCGCGACCTTCGTGGTGTCGTCGGTCGCCGGCTTGACGACGTCGACCACCGGCGGCTTCACCGGATCCGTCGTGTTCGCCACGGGTGGGTTCGTCGTCGTCGAGTCGCCCTTCATCGCCACGCCGACGCCCACCGCGAGCGCCACGGCGGCGAGCGCGCCGACCACCAGCATCGGCGCCCTCGACTTCGGCGCCTCGAGCGGCACCTCGGGAATCGAGGCGACGTTGGGCCGCAGATCACGGCTCGGGTTGATGCCGCCCAGCGTGCCGGGCTGGGCGGTGACGTCGGGGAACGGACCGGTCGCGAGCGCGGGGATCGTGCCCGGCGCCGGCCCGGCCGAGGGCGACGGCGTTCGCATCATGGTGGCGGCGTCACCCTCGCTCGAGTCGACGAGCGTTCCGGTCGCCACGCCCGTCTGGGCCGCTGGAGACGGCGTCGCCGCCGACACCGCCTGCCGTCGCGACTCGGTGGCCAGCCGCTGCATCGGCGGCAGCGACATGTGCAGCTGCGTGGGGATCGCCTGCGAGAGCGCGCTCGCGAACGACAACATGTCGGGGAAGCGATCGTCCCGCCGCTTCGAGCACGCCTTGTCGAGCGCCGCCTGGAGCGCCGGCAGATCGAGCTCGGGCGCGAACTGGCCGAGGCGGGGCAGCGGCTCGAGCACCTGCTTGCGCATGATCTCGGCGATGGTGTTGCCGTCGAAGGGCTGCCGGCCGGTGAGCGCCTCGAAGCAGACGATGCCCAGCGAGTAGATGTCGGCGCGGCGATCGGCCTCCCGGCCCTCGACCTGCTCCGGAGACATGTACCGTGGCGTCCCCGCGATGGCGCCCGCGACCGTCAGCTTGGTGCTCGCGTCGAGGATCCGCGCGATGCCGAAGTCGAGCACCTTCGCGTGCATGCCCCGCAGGCCCTTGCGGATCATGATGTTCTCGGGCTTGAGGTCGCGGTGGACGATCTGCTTGTCGTGGGCCTCGGCCAGCACGTCGGCCACCTGCGTCACCACCTCGATCGACTCGACGATGCTCAGCCGGCCGCGGTCGGCGATCGTCTTCTTCAGGTCGACGCCGTCGCAGTACTCCATCGCGATGAAGAGGTTGCCCTCGTCGTCCTGGCCGAACTCGTGGAACGTCACCGCGTTGGGGTGGGTGACGCGCGCGTACGTCTTCGCCTCGTTCAGGAAGCGGCGGGCGATCTCGACGTCGCTCGAGAACTCGCTCTTGAGGAACTTGATGGCGACCCGGTGCCCGATGCCGACCTGCTCGGCCAGGTACACCGCGCCCATGCCACCCTGCCCCAGCTTGCGGACGATCTTGAACCGCCCGGCGATCACCTTGTCGACGAGCCGGTCGGCGCGGTTGAGGCGAATCGTCTCGGTGCGGCCGCAGGCCGGGCACTTCGGCTCCTGGGCCTCGTACTCGGTGCCGCAGGACTGGCAGATGAAGAAGGCCACCGAAGACGACTCCTCTGAGGCCGGCGGTTACTTCTCGGGCGGGAAGCGCGTCGAGAAGAGGAGCCGCTCGACCTCGGCGGCGCCCACCTCGGGAGAATTGCCGAGGGCCATCGAGGTGCGCAACACGGCCGTGCGGGCGTCGTCCTTCAGCTCGGCCTCGAGCACCTTGAGCGACGCGAGCCGGTCGCCCGCCTGGTACAGCGACAGCGCCCGGTAGAACACGTATTCCTTGTTGGTGGCGTCGGCCTTGGCGGCTTCACCGAAGAGCTGGGTCGCGCGCTTGAAGTCCTTCTCCGAGAACTCGGCCAGCCCATCGAGGAACGCGGTGACCGACGTGGCGTTGGCGGCGGTCTGCCCGACGTCAGAGGCGATCTGGAAGAGCGGCCGGGCGCTGCGCAGCGTCTCGGCCGGGAGCTTCTCGTTGGCGAGCGCGCGCTTGTGAATGCCCTCGGCCTCGGCGATGGCCGCGGCGCCGAGCTTCTGGCCCATGTCACCGAGCTCTGGCCCCAGCAGGCCGTCCTTCACCAGCGTGCGCAGCTCCTCGGCCGCGCCGGTGGGGCCCATCACCTGGCCCTTGTCGAGCTGCGCGAAGAAGGTCGCGCGGCCCTCGACGTACTTCGGCGTTGGATCGGCCGGCTGGCCCTTCGCCGCCTTCAGCTGCCGCTCGCACTGCTCGCTCTCGGCCTGGGCCTTCTTGCGATCGGGCGTGTCGGGGCTGGCCTTGAGGTACACGCGGTAGGCGTAGCAGCCCCGCTGGAGCTGCTTGGCCAGCACCGACGCCCGCGCGAGCTGCAGGTACGTGGGCAGCGTGCCCGGCGCGATGCGCGTGGCCTTCAGGTACAGGTCGACGGCCTTCGCGTACTGCTTCTTGTTGTAGAGCCGGCTCGCCTCGGACAGCACCGTGTCGGCGTTGCCCACGCCCGAGCCGACGAGGGGCTCGGCCAGCACCAACGACGCCGTCAGCGTCGCCACCAGCATCACGCCACGCTCAGAAACCATAGCCGAACCCCGCGTTGAAGCCCCACTGGTGCGAATTGGCGAAGGTGCGGCGCGTGCCGATCTCCATGCCCATGTCGTCGAACCCCTCTTCGAGCACCGAGCGCTCCCCGAGGATGTAGTAGGTGAAGTTGCCGCTGCCGTAGAAGTACAGCCCCTCGAAGATGAAGAAGCGCAGGTTGAAGCGCGCCGCCGCGAGCAGGTCGAGGATCTGGAAGCCGTCGGTGTACGCGGGGGTCGAGGTGCCGAGGATCTGCCCGGTGCGAAACTCGGCGCCGATCTGCAGCTGGAACATGAAGCGCCACGCCGCGAGCCGCAGCTGGGGCTGGAGCGCCCGCACCGTCACCAGGTGAATGCGCGCGCGATCGATCTGCGACGGCCCCGGCATTCCCATGCGGATCTCGCGCATCGAGTCGGGCGCGAAGCCGACGCCGAGATCGAACCTTTCGACGTTGGTGAGGTAGCTCACGCCGACGACGGCGACGCCGAAGTACTTGCCGCCCGTGCCGTACTCGAGGGTCGCGCCCATGAGCGTTCGGCTCGCGGTGCGCAGGTCGGCGGTGCGGCCCGTGCCCGAGTCGCCCCAGCGGCGGGCCACCAGGTTGCTGCCGAGCAGGTTGCTGAACTCGTAGCCGAGCTGGAAGTACGAGCGGCGCTCATAGGTGAGCTCCGTCTCGGTCGGCTTCGGCGGCGGCGGGGGCGGCGGGTTCACCTTCACCACCGGGTTCGTGTCGGGCGGCGGCTTGATGATCACGGCCACCGGGTCCTTCCCGGGCGGGGGCGTCACCACCACGCCGGGCAGGGGCTCGAGCGTCTTGTCGAGCATGTACTGCTCGTCGGGCTTCACGTTGATCGTCTGCTCGAAGGCCTTGTGGTTCTCGGCCGACAGCCGCACCGTGTGCTGGCCGGGCTGAATGCCGCGGTCGATGCGATCCTTCCCCAGCGGCTGGCCGTCGAGGAAGATCGTCGCTCCCGCGGGCGCGGCGGTGACGATGAGGCGCGCGGCCACCTTCTCGAGGGCCCGTTCGATCGACGCGCTGCCCTTGATGGGCACGACGATCGACTCTTCGACCGGCTGGTGGAGCTTGAGGTCGAGCCTGATCGACCGCTCGCCGGGGAGCACCTGGGTGTTGAGCGGCGTGACGCCCATCTTGGTGTCGTCGACGTAGACGGTGGCGCCCGGCGGCGTCGTCTTCACCTCGAGGGTCGACGCGACCGGCACCACCTTCGCGACCGCGCCCAGCAACGCCTTCTCGAGCAGCGGCGCCGCCGCGTTCGCGGGCACCACCTTGTTGAGCGCCGGCTCGTACGAGACGACGCGGAACTTGAAGCCCGCTTCGTCCTGCCCGCCCTGCACCAGCACGATGCGGCCGAAGCCGAGCTGCGCGACGAAGGGATCGATCGGGTCGGCGCACCGCTCGCCCAGCGTGAGGCACGGCACCTCGTCGACCTTCCTGCCCTTGAGCGCGGCGGCGAGCTCGACGCGGCCGATGACGTGATCCTTCCGGTCGGCCGGCGCGATCAACTTGTCGAGCGCCTTCTCGGTGCGATCGACGAGGGCCTCCTGGCCCGGGTACAGCGGACGCACCAGCCAGAGCGTCGTCTCGGCCAGCGCAGCGGTCGACGTCAGGGCGAGGAGGACGCTCAGCATCCCCCCGGAAAGCCTCGCAAAACGCGTCATGATCCCGGCCTTCCTACCGGACTCCCCCCGCGAGTGGCCACATATTCCTCCAGCTCGTCGAGGGTGGTGGGCCAATCGTCCTTGAGCAGCCTCGACAACGACCGATCGGCGAGCAGCCGCCCCTGCGCCTGGCACTTCGCGCAGTAGTTCGTCTCGTTGTCGGCGTAGACGATGCGCTGCACCGGGCTGCCGCACACCGGGCAGGGCTGCTTGTGCTTGCCGTGCACGGCCATCTCGGGCCGAAACGCCGTCACCTTCTCGGGCCACCCGTCCTTCATCTCGGCGGTGAGGCGCTCCTTCCACTCCGACAGCACTGCCTTCGTCGCTTCGTAGAGCCGGGCGATCTCTTCGCCGGTGAGCTGCTTGGTCTGCTTGACCGGCGACAGCTTCGCCCGGTGGAGGATCTCGTCGGAGTACGCGTTTCCGATGGCCGAGAACAGCCGCGGGTCGGTCAGCGATCGCTTGAGCGTGTGGTTCTCGCGCCGCAGCCGCTCGGCGAAGGTGTCGAGGTGCGCCGTCATCACCTCGAGGCCACCACGATCCATCGCCTTGAGCGCGGCCTCACCGTGCACCACGTGCATCGACGCCCGCTTCTTCGTGCTCACCTCGGTGAGGAGCAGCGTGCCGGTGGGAAAATCGAGCGCCGCCAGCCCTGCGCGCCCAGGCACCTTCGCGCCCTTCTCCTTCCAGAACAGCCGCCCCGCCACCATGAGGTGGATGACGAGAAACGAGCCTTCATCGAACTCGAACACCAGTCGCTTCCCGATGCGGCGAAAGCCTCGAACCCGCCTGCCGTGCAGGCTCGAGAGGGGCGGCTCGACGGTGCGCAGGACGAACGGGCTCGCGACGCGAACGCGCTCGAGGGGCTGGCCCTTCACCCGAGGATCCAGCGCGGCGAGGTAACACTCGAGGTCGGGGTACTCGGGCACCGGTCACCTGGGGTCGAAGCGCTCGACGAGCGCCTGGGCCCACGCAGTGTACGCCTTTCCCGATGGGTGGAGGCCATCGCTGGCGAACAACTTCGCTTCCCCCTGCGTCACCAGCAGCGGCCAGAGATCGACGTACACGCCACCGGCGGCCTTCGTCTCTTCGGCGAGGATCGTGTTGTAGGCCTCGATGCGGCGGCGCAGATCGTCGCGATCGCCGAACGCCTCGGCGATGGGCGCCTGGCTCCAGTCAGGCTGTGGGAGCACCACGAGCCTCTCGCCCGAGAGCCCCGCCCGCACGAGGCGCGAGAAGATCTCCTTGAGCCGCGCGCGGTACTCCTTCGGGCCCGAGCCCCGCACCAGATCGTTGGCGCCGACCGCCAGCGTCACGTGCGTCGGCTTCACCGTCTCGAGGGCGGGCAGCTCGTCGCGAAGGAGCTCCTTCGTCGAGTAGCCGTTCACCGCGACGTTGGTGAGGCGCACCGTGCGGCCGCGCTTCTCGAGCAGCGCCTTCAGCTGACTGGGGAAGTTGAGCCGCTCCGGCTGACTGGTGCCGATGGTGAAGCTGTCGCCCAGCGCCAGGTAGCGGATCTCAGGGGCCTGGGCCGCCGACCCATCAGCCCCGCTGACCAGCCAGGTGAGCAATGCCACGGTGTGCCATCCCACATGCACCTCCGATGTGAATGTTTGGCCGCCGATTTCGTATCGTCTTGTTCGGAGGCTTCATCATGACGCTCGGACGCTCCTTCGCCATCGCCGTCATCGCATCACTCGTCTGTACGGGCACCGCCGAGGCGCGGTTTGGCCGGCGCACCAGCGGCAGCTCGAGCTCGGGGGGCTCGTCAGGCGGGTCGAGCTCCAGCTCCGGGGGCAGCTCCTTCCGCTCCGGTGGATCGAGCGGTTGGTCGTCGGGCGGCTCGTCGTTTCACCGCGCGGCGCCCGTCGGCAGCGTGCCGCCCAGCAGCTTCAACTCGTGGAACGGGAACCCCAACCGCGGGTGGACCGGCTCGTCGTGGGGCTGGGGGCCGAGCTACCGCTCCTACCGGTACGGCTACTGGTCGGGCGCCTTCGTGCCCAGCTACGGCTACGGCTACGGGTACTACTACGCGCCGCCCGTAATGGGCGCGACGGTCGTCTCGGCGCCCACCGTGCAGCAGGAGCCTGGCGGCCTGCGCATCGGGCTCGGCATCGAAGGCCTGTACTCGCTCTCGACCACCAACGGCGGCGGCTACATTCTCGGCGCGAACATGCTCTTCGAGGGCGACCGCTTCGGCGTGTCGATCTACGCCCAGACGCTGCAGACGCAGCTCAACCAGCTCACGCAGCTCAACGCCCACCTCACCTTCGCGTTCCTCACCGGCAAGTACGGGCGCCTGCGCGTCGAGCTCGGCGCCGACACCATCTTCGCCCGCGATCTGATCGTCATGGCCCCGACGGGCGGCCTCTCGGGCCAGCTGTGGATCGCCGGGCCCTTCGCGCTCGAGGGCGCCATCTTCGCCACGCCATGGCCCATCTGGCAGCTCGACTACCGCGCTGGCGTGGTGCTCGGCATCGACTCCATCGGCATCCGGGCCGGCTTCCGCTCCCAGACGCTCGAAGACCGCGGCATCGTCGGCGGCGTGCCCGAAGACACCACCGGCTGCCAGCAGCTCCCCAATGGCAACTGGAGCTGCCGCGACGTGGTGCTCGGCCCCTACGTCGGCATCGGCGTGGTGTTCTGAGCCGAGCCGTCGAGGCCCACCCGCTTCGCCAGCTCGGGCCGGCGCAGCTTCCAGATGACGCCGTCGAGCCAGTAGTGCGAGAGCGTCAGGGTGATCCACACCACCCCACCCCAGGTGTAGAAGTTCCAGCCGCCGCTGCGGGTGACGAGCGACAGCATGAAGATGACGCCGTAGACGCTGCCCGCGAGCGCGCCCAGGAACGCCATGTAGAGCACCGCGCGTGACCAGCCGGGCTGCGACAGCCACGAGATGATCTTCGCGTTCGGGTCGACGCCCGAGCGCCACGTGTTGCGGTGGTAGAAGCGCACCATTCCCAGGTACTGAAAGCCGTGCCAGCAGGCGGCCGCCGCGAACGCCGAGGTGTCGTCGGTGGTGATCATCTGGAACGGCACGAAGAAGCCCAGGAACGCACAGAAGAGGAAGGCGAACCGAACCCACGCGGCCTTTGCCCAGGGCTGGTGGCGTTGGCTCACGCGGTCGACGAGGTAGACGCCGAAGACGGTGATCACGATGGCGAGCAGCGAGCCGACGAGATCACGAGACGGCAGCGCGTAGAAGATCTCGGTGCCGAAGAGCATGCGCGGGCCGGTGTGGAGGCGATACAGCACGCACCACGCCACGAAGAGGAGCAGCAGCGGCTTCTCGAGTGAGAGCGCCAGCGACGTCTCGGGCTCACCCGACTTGCGCTGGTAGATGCGCAAGATGCCCCAGTTCTGCGCCACGAAGTGCCACGTCGCCCAGTAGAGGATGACGCTGTTGAGGAGCCGAACGCCCGGGTACCCGGCCTTCCACGTGGTGAGCGCGACGAAGACGAAGATGAGCGCGGGCGCGACCAGCAGCGCGACGGGGCGCTCCTTCACCTCGCGCTTGTCGAAGTAGACGCGGCTCCACGTCGCGACGAGGTGCGGGCCGTTCGAGACGACGGCGACGGTGGCCAGCACGTAGAACGGCTCGACGTGGAACCAGGCGGTGGCCGCCCACGCGATGAGGACGACAGCCGCCGAGAGGAAGAAGAACAGGAAGTCCTGCACGGGCGAGATGATCGACAGGCGCGGGGCGGAGGCAGCTGACATGGCGCGAGCCTCGTAGCAGAAGGCGCCGCGGCTCGTCATGGCACCTCCCCGGCTCGTCCTCCTGCGGCCCCGCAACGCCGACAACCTCGGCGCCATCGCGCGGGTGATGAAGAACTTCGCCCTCACTGACTGGGTCGTCGTCTCGCCCAACCCGAAGCTGCTCGAGGTGCCGGGGCTCCACCGGCTCGCGGTGAAGTCGGGCGACCTGCTCGAGTCGGTGCGCCGCGTCGACACCTTCGGAGAGGCCGTGGCCGATTGCAGCTGGGTCGTCGGCACCACCATGCGGCTGGTCGAGGGGCGCCGCAGGCTGACGCCGCGCGAGCTCGCCGCCGAGGTGGGCGATCGCAACGACGAGCGCTGGGCGCTGGTGTTCGGAGACGAGCGCAACGGGCTGTCACACGACGACGTGAAGCAGTGTCACGCGCTGTCGTTCATCCCCTCGTCCGACGAGCAGCCGTCGCTGAACCTCTCGCAGGCCGTCGGCGTGTACGCGTACGAGCTGGCGATGGCGCGGCGATCGACGAACGCCCCGCCCGCCCCCGCCTTCGCCGATGACGGCACCCTGCGGACGCTCCGAGGTGCCGTCGAGAGCACCCTCTCGGCGGCCGGCTTCCTCCGCAACGACGACCGCCACGCGGTGGACGATCTGATCGCCACGCTCCAGCGCGCGCGGCTGACCCGCAAGGAAGCGGGCTTGTGGATCGCAGCGCTCAAGGTGATCGGCAAGCGCCTCGCCGCAGCGCCCATCGACGACGGACCGTGAGGGCTGGAGCGTCCAGGGAAGCGGCAAGACGGTCGCCTGCTGGCGAGGACATCACTCGTCATGCGGTCGTTCTGGTCCTCGTCGCCCTCTGGTTCACGCTGTGGCCGAGTCATCTCCTCCTCGTGGCCGGTGCGGAGCTGGAAGCGCCTCCCCGGCAGCGTGCGCACCGAGCCGCCCTCGACGCTGGGCGCGCGGCTCGGGTGTCCCTGGTGGACCGGCCTCAGGCGATCGCCGCGACGATGGCTCCCGCCGAATCGACCGACAGCTGAATTGACTTCGGCGCCCCGGTCCCAGCCTTCGCGAGGAGCGCGGCGAGTGGGGACACGACGTGCTGCTCCACGGCGCGTTTGAGCGGCCTTGCGCCGTACCGTGCGTCGAACCCGAGCTCGGCCAGACGGTCGACCACCTCTGGGCGCCACTGAACCGAGACGCCTCGGCGCGCGAGGCCCTCGCGCCGCACGGCCCGCTCGAGCACCCTCGCCGCGATCGCCTTCACCTCGGCGGGTGTGAGCGGGTGGTACGCGACGATCTGATCGAGCCGATTGACGAGCTCTGGACGGAAGAACTGCGTCGCCGCCGAGAGGTAGTGACCCTTCGCGTCGGCCGACGCCTCGCCGAAGCCGAAGCTGCGGCCCGATGACTCGGCGCCCAGATTCGACGTCAGCAGCACCACCGTGTTGCGGAAGCTCACCGTTCGGCCGTGCGCATCGGTCAGCCGGCCCTCGCCCAGCAACTGGAGCAGCAGATCGTGCACCCCGCCGTCGGCCTTCTCGATCTCGTCGAGCAGCACCACCCCGAACGGCTGCTCGCGCACCTTCGCCGTCAGTGAGCCCTGCCCGGCACCTGCCGCGGTGAGCCGAAACGCGCTCCCCGGCGCGGCGTACTCGGCCATGTCGAAGCGGGTGAGGCGCTTCTCGTCTCCGAACAGGTACGCCGCGAGCGACAGCGCCGACTCGGTCTTCCCGACACCCGTCGGGCCCAGCAGCAGGTACGCCCCGAGCGGACGCGAAGGATCGCAGAGGCCCGTCTTCAACGTGACGACCAGGTTGCGCAGCAGGCCCATCGCATCGTCCTGTCCCACGACGCGCTCCTGCAGCCGCGCCAGCACCTCGTCGGGATCGAGCCGGACCGACGGATCGATCAGCGCCCTCGGGTAGCCGGTGCGCGCCACGAAGGCAGCGGTGACGGCGTCTCCATCGACCGTGGTGACGCGCCCACCAGCCGCTGGCCGAGCCGCCGCGCGAAGGAGCTCCACGGCCGCGCCCGGAACTCCACCCGCCTCGCCGAACCGCTCGACGAGATCGATCGCGCGATCGAGCGCCGCGGCGTCGACATTCACGCGCCGCAGCTTCCCCACCCGCCGGGCCGCCGCTGCCAGGGCTCGCTTCGCCTGCGCCGGCAACAGCGGCCTCACCGCGATCGCCCTCAGCGCCCGCACGAAGGCGCCGTGGGTCCGCTCAGCGCGCGCCATGTCCTCCGGCGTGGCCTCGACGACGAGCCGCACCTCGTTCGTCTCGACCGACGCCAGCAGCTGCTGCGCGAGATCGAGGCCCGAGTCACCGCGCCCGGTGCCCGCGCTGAGCAGCTCACCCAACGAGTCGAAGTGGAGCACGGCGTTCCGCGTTCGCAGCGAGGTGATCATTCGCCGCACGCGGTCCTGCCACTCTCCCAGGTACCGCATGCCAGCGACGATGCGACTGCCGCTCGTGGAGTACACCTCGAGGCCGTGGAGCGGGTGCTCCTTCGACACCTCGGCCGCGCGGTGCACCACCTCGTGTACGAGCGCGGTCTTCCCGACGAGCGAGGGGCCGACGAGCAGCACGCTCCCCTTTCCGGTGCCGAGCAACGCCTCTTCGAGCAGCGTCGTCTCGGCCTCCCGCTCGAACGCACGCTCGAGCAGCCCGGCCGCCAGCTCATCGTTCAGTCGGCGGCAGGCCTCGGCCAGGCCCGGCGGGAGCGGCTGGCGGCGCTTCTCTGTGGTCTCTTGTTTTGCCTGCTCCCGTCGCGCCCGCGCCCGCTCGTCGAACTTCGTCGTCACCGTCAGCGAGCGCACCGACTCCTCGCCGTCCCACGCGACCTCGAGGAGCCGCTCGAGCGGCGCCAGGTGCAGCTCGTGGCGGATCACCTCTTCGATGAAGCCCTCGAAGTCGGCGAGATCGGCGAGCGAGTGCTCGAGCTCGAGCCGCGGCACCAACACGCGCGCGGGGCCCTTTTCGTCGCTCGAGACGACCACGCTGAAGCGCATCGGTACGGGCAGCAGCCGGCCCCGCTGCATCGCCCGAATCGTCAGATCCACACGCCGGAGCGTGAACGCTCCGAGCGGCCCGCGCGATCGCAGCTCGCCCCGGTCCAGCAGCTTGCGACAGACCTCGGTCAGATCGGCGTAGACCTCGGACATCGTCTCGCCGAACGACGCCAGGTGCGGCGCGTCGAGCAGGTGTGCGCTGTACCCGACGCCGGGGAACTTCCGCACGAAGACGGGGAACGTGCGCGACTCCATCACCCACCGCCTTTCGCGCGAAGACAAGCCGCGAGGTGCGCGCGCGACTCGGTAGCGAGAAGGCCCGTGGCGACGAAGCGGCCGGGGACGCCGTACCGTTGCTCGAACACGATCACCGGGAACGGATCGACCGCTGGCTCCTCACCCGCTCTCCGGGCCTCCCGCTCGGCAGCCGCCTTCGCGTCCCACGCCGTGAGCGCCGCGCGCGCCGTGTCCTCCGACGCGTCTGCGACCTTCAGGGGCACCGCCCGCACCAGCGCTCGCCGCGAGACACCGTCGGCGTCGACTCCGTCGACGAGCGCGTAGCCCAGCCATGGATCGAGCAGCGCTCGCGTGCCCGGTCCGTCGAAGATGAGCGCGCGCCGTCGCTCGGCCGGTGGGCGATCGGCTTGCCACGGCCCCAGCGACGGCTGATGGAGCCGACGCGCCGGCACGACCGCGATGGACGCCGCGAAGGCCTCGACGGCCCAGCTGGCCTCCATCGCGACCGACTCGAGGACCAGGACGACCGCCTCATCGGGTCGATTCGCGGCTGCGAGGCGCGCGGAGAGGATCTCAAGCTCGACGAGGGCCGGCGCGAGCACCGGCGCCACGGCGTTGACGGTCGCCTCGGGGTTTGGCGCGTACAACACGCCACCCACCTCGGGCTGCGGCCGGTTGTGCTTCGGCGCACGCCAGGGGTTGCGACGCCCCCCGCGATCCCGCTCCGAGTGGGGAACGGCCCCGACGCGCTCTTCGTACAGCTGGGGATCGAGCGGGCCCTCGAGCAACTCCTCGAGGCGCGCCCGCAACGTGCCCAGCTCGTCCAGCAGCTCGCAGCCCGCCGGCACCGAGCGCCCTTCGGACAACGCCGCGCGCCGCTGGGACGTGAGCGCACGCGCCCCCGGGCCCTCTTCGAGCGACCGCGCGAGCGCGTAGGCGTCACGCGTCGCCTGGCTGAGCTTCGGCACCGTCCAGCTCGTGGGGGCAGGCGCCGCCACCGGCCCCGCTGGCGCGAGCAGCCGCACCGACAGGGCCGAGCTGTCACCCCGTCGGAGCAGCTCCACCAGCGCGAAGTCGTCCGACGCGCGTCGCACGAGGTGATGCGCGAGCGGCACCGCGAGCTGACGCTCCAGGGCGCGCTTGAGCGGCCGGGCCCCATAGCGGGGGTCGAAGGCCTGCTCCACCAGCAGCTCGAGCAGCTCCGGCTCGACGTCGACGAGCACGTTCGAGCGCTGGAGGCCCCGCCGCCGCAGCAGCGACCCGAGCGCGTGCTCCACCACCACGCGCAGCGCGGCGCGGTCGAGCGACCGGAACGGGACGATGCGATCGAGCCGGTTGAACAGCTCGGGCCGGAAGAAGGCGCGCGCCGCGGCGAGGTAGTGCTGGCTCGCGGACTGAACGTCGCCCTGCACGAAGCCGCTCTGCGTGGCAGCCTCCCGCACGCCGAGGTTGCTCGTCATCACCACCACGCAGTTGCGCCCGTCGGCCGTGCGCCCGCTCGCGTCGCTCAAGCGGCCTTCACCGAGGAACTGGAGCAGCGCGTCGAACACCCGCGGGTGCGCCTTCTCGATCTCGTCGAAGAGCACGACACAGAACGGCTGCGTCTTGAGCGCCGTCAGCAGCTCGCCCTCGTCTCCTCCCGCGGAGCCGATCAGCCGGCCCACCGACCCCGGCGCGGCCAGCTCCGACATGTCGAAGCGCACGAGCCGCTCCGACGAGCCGAACAGGTACCGGGCGAGCGCCTTGGCCGTCTCGGTCTTGCCCACGCCGGTGGGGCCGACGAAGAGGAAGTTCGCGAGCGGCTTGTCGGGATCCTGCAGGGACTGCTGGAGCGCCAGCACCGCGTCGGTGACGGCCTCGATGGCCTCGGGTTGGCCCGCGACCTGCGTTAACAGCTCCGCGCGGATCTCGGTACGGCGTTTCGGGGTCGCGCCGCCCAGCACGAAGTCAGGGAGCCCCGTCTCGCGCCGCATGGCCTCGAACACGTCGACCGGCCGGTACCGTCGCACGCCGCCGTGGATGATGCCGGGCGCCGCGAGCACCTGATGAAGCAGCCTCACCGCCCGCCCCGGGAGGGCGCGGCTCGCCTGAAACCGGCCTGAGAGCTCCATGGCCACCTGCAGGACGTCGGGCGGGACCCGCGCGGGCCGCTGCCCCGGCGACGCCTCGACCGCACGCACGGCCGAGAGCATCACGGGAATTGTCTCGCGCTCCGACATCGGCGGCACCTGAATGACGTCGAAGCGCGCGGCGAACGACGGGGCCTCTTCGCGCATGCGCTCGAAGCGCTCCGGTGTGCACTCGCCGAGCAGCGAGAGCTCCCCGCGCGCCAGCGACGGCTCCAGATACATGGCCAGGTGCGTGTCGCCCTTCGCGTGCCGGCCCGCGAACACGAGCGAGGCGAGGTCGTCGACGAAGAGCACGTCACCCGTCTCGGCCAGCTCGGCGCAGAGCTCCCGCGCCCGGGCTTCCCACTGCCCGACGTACGACATGCCCGCGATGAACTGGTTGCCGTCGGTCCGCCAGACGTCGCGGCGTCGGAGGGCCTGCCGCTCGACGAGGCGGCGCGTCACCTCGTGCGCGATGGCGCTCTTCCCCACTCCGCCCACGCCCACCAGCGCGATGGCGACGCCGGGCCGCTTCTCGATCGCCTCGACGACGCTGGTGACGATGGCTTCACGGCCGTACGCGCGAGCGAGCGTTCCGTCGCGGGCCTGGTGCGAGAGGTTGCGGCCGATCTGTCTGAGGGTCCGGGCCGAGAGGCGCGCCCGGGTGCGGCGCTGCTCGCGCTCTTCGGGGCTCTCGACCGTCTCGGCCTTCGGCTCGTCGGGCTTCGGCGTGGCCTTGCGACGGCGCATGCGCAGCGGCACCGCCCGGCGCGGAAGAATGGTGGGCGCGTCGGCGTCGACCTCGAGCAGATCGAGACGTTGCTCCTTCTGGCTGGCGATGAACTCGAGCGTGGGGACTCGTTTCTCAAGACACCACGCGCGCAGGCGGTGCTCGAGGCCGGCCTGGACGTCTTCCAGCGTGGCGCAGGCGAAGCGCAGGTGCGGCGCGGTGGTGGGGGTGGCGACCCAGAAGTCATCTCGTGGCCACTTCTCGAGCAACACCACGACGGTGCCTTCGAGGCGGTAGGCGCGGCCGTCACGTTGGTCGCGCGCCGTGAAGTCGAGCTCGAAGGGTCTGAGCTTGAGGTGCGGCGCGAGCTGCCAGCGCCACGCCTCCGCCGGCGAGTCCTGCTCGAAGGCCAGCATCACCTGCAGCGACAGATCGTCCTTCAGCTCGCTCAGGCTGGGGCCTTCACCCCGAATGCCTGGCCAGTGCGGCAGCCAGCACCGCACCACGCCGATGCCGGGGCGCTCGAGCACGAGGGGCAGCTTCAGCTCCATGCGGCGCCCTTCCCTTCGAACACGACGTGTCGGACGTAGGCGGCCAGCACCGGCGCGTAGTGGAACGTGCCCTCGACCCGGTGCTCACCGCTGGTGCGATGATCCTTGAGCACGCCGAACTCGTGGCCCCGGCGCGTGGGCCACACACGGCGAATCTCGGTGTTCGGCAGCATGGCCTCGAAGGTGTCAGCGCGCGGCAGCTCAGCCGCTCCGACGCCGAAGTGCACCTTCACCTCGAACGACTCGCCGCCGTCGTACACGCGGTGAAGCCCATGTTCGGAGGACAGCAGCATGGGCAGCCACGGGCCGAACACGCGTACGGCGAGCGCCTCGGCGTGAGCGTGCTCGGGCGCCTCGTCGAGCTTCCACTCGGTCGTCGAGGGCACGGCGGCGGCAGCCGCGGCGAGGCGCCGTTCGATCGCCTTCACCTGCTTGACGGCTTCGTCGAGCGGCACGTCGTGCTTGTCACGGTAGACCCTCGCCGCGGCGGTGAGCCCCTGCTGCTGAAGCGTGCGCTCGACCCGGTCTCGCGAGGTCTTGGGGATCGTGACCGGCGCGGTCCCTCGGCCAGGGACAGGGAGGAGCGACAGCGACTCGACGCGCAGCCCGCGCCCCTTCGCCCACTCGACGTAGCCGGTGCGCAGCCACTCCGCCCACCGGAGGGAGCTCCGACCCGGCACCAGCACGACGGTGGCGGCCTCGACACCGGGGAAACGACTGGCGAACAGCCGCTCGGTGAGTGGGTGGAGCTCGGCGCGCTGCGCGTCGAGGGTGCTCTCGAGCTCGGTCGCCGATCGCCGCTCACGCGTCGCGTACGCCTCGAAGGCGAGCTCCTCGACGGCCTCGATCTGCGTCTTGAGCTTCGTGAAGCCCTCGTCGACTTCCCGCACGGCGCCGGCGCGACGGGCTTCGGCGTCAGCGAGCGCGCGATCCTTCCAGAACGACGGCTGTCGCGAGAGCCGCTCGAAGAGTCGGAAGTCGTCGCGCATGCGGGCCATGAGCGGAGCGCCCGCCCACTCGGCGACCTCGCCCCGCAGCGTCGCGGCCTTCTCGCACACCGCCAACAGCTCGGCGCGCGAGGCGGCGTCCGTGCCTCTCCCGGCCGGTGTGAGGGTGAAGTCGAGCGCGTCGCCCGTGCGGGTCACCCGAAGTTCACTCGGGCCAGCGGGCGGGTGCGCGGCGAGGTGAGCCGCGGCTGGCACGACGAGGCGGCGCTCGATGGCGCGCTTGAGCGGCCGGGCCCCGTAGCGCGGTTCATGGCCCCACTCGGCCAGCGCCTGCTTCGAGGCGGCGTCGATGGAGACCGTCACGTCAAGCCTCGAGAGGCCGCTCCGCCCGGCCACCTTCCCGAGCTCACGCTCGACGATCGACGAGAGCTCGGCCGGGCCGAGAGGCGCAAAGACGATGACGTCGTCGAGGCGGTTGAAGAACTCGGGCCGGAAGAACCGGCGGATCTCGCCCAGCACGTGGGTTCGCGCGGCCGAGGAGCCCTCGTCTCCGAAGCCGACCCGCGGGCGTTGGGTCTGCGCGCCGAGGTTCGACGTCATGACGATGAGCGCGCTGCGGAAGTCGGTCGTGCGGCCCCGGCCATCGGTGAGCCGCCCTTCGCCCAGCACCGAGAGCAGCGCGTCGAACACCGCGGGGTGGGCCTTTTCGATCTCGTCGAGGAGGACGACCGAGAAGGGCTGCCTTCGCACCGCGGTCGACAAGAAGCCGTCTTCACCCCCGTCGCCGACGAGCCGGGCGAGCGCGTCGGCCCCCGAGTACTCGCCCATGTCGAGGCGCACCAGGCGGTCCTTCGAGCCGAAGACGCGCTCGGCGAGGGCCTTGGTGAGCTCGGTCTTTCCCACGCCGGTCGGGCCCGCGAACAGCAACGTGGCCACGGGGCGCGCGGGATCCGTGAGGTTCGCCTTGATGACCGACACCACCTCGGCCACCCGCGCGACGGCGTCGGGCTGGCCCTTCACGCGCGCCGAGAGGAAGGCCCGCACCTCGGCCGGATCGATGGAGACGTCGTCGCGAAGCAGCTCTTCGGGAATGCCCGACTCGATCGAGAAGCGGCGGATTACGTCTTTGGGCTCGAGGCGCTGGCCGACGTCGCAGCCGTCGATGAGGCGCCGCAAGAAGGCCAGGGTGTTGCCGAGCGGCGAGCCTGACGGACGGAAGCGGCGCACGAGGCTTCGCACCTCGTCGAGCGCCGTGAGCGTGGGCTCGACCAGCCGCGCGGTGGCCTCGGCGCGCCCGACCCGCGCCACGATGTCCCGGGTGACGTCTGGAGCGGGCTCTTCGACGACGAGCGGCGAGAAGAGCCTGGCGAAGGACTGGTTTCGCGCAGAGAGGCGCGCCCACTCCTCGGGCGTGGCCTCGGCGACGGCGGTCACCTCGCGAGCAGCGAGCATCGGGGTGATCAGCTGGGCCACGTTGTCGTCGCTGTGAGCGCTGCGGCCCGCGTCGATCAGATCGACGAGCCGGCCCAGGTGCAGCACCACCTTCGCGGCGGTCGCCTCGGCGAAGGCCTCGAGCGTCTGCTGCTGCCATTCTCCGAAGAAGCCACCGCCCGCGATGAGCCGCGAGCCGTCGAGGAGGAAGAAGGGCCGCGATGGAGTGCCCGACGTCTTCGGGACCAGTCGGCGGGCGACCTCGTGCAGCACCGCCGTCTTTCCCACTCCCGCGGCCCCGACGAGCACCAGCGGCTCGGGATCCTTCAGCGCCACGTGCGCGAGCACCTGCTCCACGAGCGCGTCACGGCCGAAGGTGGGCGCAAAGGCGTCGTCCTTCGCCAGCTGGTGCCACTTCACGGCCAGGCGGTCGAGCGTGGGTGTCGGCGGTCCCCCAGCAGGCTTCTCCTTCTTCTTGCGTTTGCCCTCGTCACTCCAATCGTCGTCGGGCGCGTCGTCGTCTTCGTCCTCACCGGGCGTCAGCTCATCGAGCCCCTTCGGAGGCGGCCGCTCATCGAGCAGCAGCTCCCGGCGCGCCAGCTGCGAGAGCTTGAGCGGTGTGACGGGCACTTCGACGTCGACGATGGTGGCGTCACCCTCGGCGCGCAGCCGCAGCAGCTCGTCGGGCGAGGCGAGCTTGAGGTGCTCCGCGAGCAGCGCGCAGGCCTCAGCCGTCAGCGCCTTGCCCTTCGAGGCGAACCAGAAGCGAAGATCGGCCGTCGGGAGCCTGACCTCGCGATGCCCGGCGTGGACGGCGCTCTCGATGGCCCGCAACACGACGGGCTCGAGCACAGGCTGGCTCCCGCGCTGTACCGGCAGCCCCCCGACGGGCAGCTCGATCAGCGCGCCATCGCCGGCACGGACGTAGCGCCACAAGTGCCGCGGGTGCACCCGGCCGACCTTGTCGTCGAGCGCCAGCGTCAGCTCGAAGCGCGCCTGCTCGAGTGACGGCGCGTGCACCGCGAACGCCGGAACCGTGAGTGGTGTGAGCGTGACGCGACCGCTCGTGTGCGTGATGGCGAGGCACTGAAAGGTGAGCTTCACGTGGCCAATTCCCCTCGTGGCGCGAGCGTAGCAGGCGCTTCTCACCGGACGGCTCGTCGTTCTCGACCGTTCGAGATCGCGACGCGAGAGGCCGCCGAATCAGCCCCCGAGGTTTCGCCGGAGCCGGTTCGCTTCCACGACGATGGGCGCCCCAGCCTGCGCCTCGGCCTCGATGCGCTGCACCAACGCGAGCGCTTCGTCTCGCTGGCCGAGCCGGGCCTTCGCGAGCGCCAGGTTGTAGTGGGCCCGCCACTCTCCCCGCGGCACCAGCCGGAGCGCGCTCGACAGCACCTCGACTGCTTCCCGGTGCCGCTCGGCCGACGCGTGCTGCACCAGCGCGGCGCCGAGGTTCACGCGCGGACGCCACTCGTGAGGCCCGTGAGTGACGGCCAAACGGTACGCGGCGATCGAGTCGTCCAGACGCGCCGTCGCCTCGAGGAGGTTTCCGAGCACGAAGTGCGCTTCCCACTTCGCGGGGTTCTTCTCGAGGAGGGCACGCGCCACCTGCTCGGCCCGCGAAACGTCGCCGGTGAGGATCGACAGGTTCGCCAGGTTGAGCCACGCGCGTTCATGCTGCGGCGCCGCCGCGAGCTCACGCTCCAGGTAGCCCACGGCGCCGCCGACGTCGTCGAGCAGCACGGCGCACGCGATGGCCTTCTCGAGGAGGATCGGGCTCTCTCCCGCTTCGCGCAGGCCACGGTCGGCCGCGGTGCGCGCCTCGTCGGGCGCCTTGCGCGCGAAGTGGAGGTCGACGAGCGACGCCCAGGGCTCGACTCGCCGTGGAGTGAGGAGCACCACCTGCTCGAGCGGGGCGACGGCCTCGTCGAGTCGCCCGGCCTGCGAGAGCACGTGGGCGAACGTGTCGTGCGCTGACGGGTTCTTCGGCTCGAGCTCGACGGCACGGCGCAACGACGGCAACGCCTCATCGAAGCGCCGCAGCGAGGCCAGCACCCGGCCCAGGTTGAACTGCGAGAAGAACGCCTCTGGGGCCGACGCGGCCCCGCGCCGGAGGGCCTCGAGCGCGCCGGTCGAGTCTCCGGAGGCCTCACGAACGACGCCGAGCACGGTCCAACCGGCGCCGAGCCCGGGCTCGAGCTGCGTGGCGGCGGAGGCGTGCGCCTTCGCCGAGGCCACGTCGCCCGTGAAGAGCGCGAGGCGGCCGAGGCCGACCCATGCGTGGGCGAGGGTCGGGTTCCGCTCGACGACCCGCTGGAAGTCGCGGGCCGCGCCGTTCACGTCACCTGCCGCCGTCTTCGCCTCGGCCGCCGCCAGGAGCGAGCGGGTCTCGTCGGTCGTCCCCAGGGCCGCTTCGTGCTGATCGAACAGGCGCCGCGCTTCGTCGAACCGGCCCGCCTCGAGGGCCCTGCGCCCGCGCTGAAAGAGCGCTTCGTCTGACATGGCGGTGAGTGTCGCATGAACGGCGAGGTCCGTGCGGTGGCCCATTCGTGCGACGCTGCGGATCTTCCGTCTCGTCCGAAGGAGGTCGTCATGCGCTGGCTCGTGCTCGCGGTGGTGCTCTGGAGCGGAAGCGGTCTCGCGGCGCCGCCCAGGAAGGTGAGCCTCGAGCTGGTGAACGCCGACGTGCAGACGGTGCTGCGCCTCTTCGCCGACGTCGGTCGCTTCAACCTCGTCACGAGTGAGGAGGTGTCGGGCAAGGTGACGCTCCACCTGCGCGCCGTTCCGTGGGACGAGGCCTTTCGCGTCGTGCTGGCGTCGAAGGGCCTGGGGGTGGAGCGCATCGGTGAGATCGTTCGTGTCGCTCCCCTCAACAGGCTCGCCGAAGAGTCCGAGGCGCGCCGCAAGGCGAAAGAGGCGGCGTTCCTCGAGAAGCCGCTCACCATGCGGCTCATTCCAGTCAGCTACGCCAACGCCTCGGACCTCGTGGCCCAGGTGAAGGCCGGCCTCTCACCGCGAGGCACCGTCTCCGTCGACACGCGCACCAACACGTTGATCATCCGCGACGTCGAGTAGGCGGAGCCGGGCGAGGTTGAATACACCTCACCTGATCCTGCTGGAGAACACCGTGCTGCCCAGGCCCCCGCCCCCCACCCGCCTCCAGACCGCCTTCCGCTGGTGGCTCGGCCTGAACCTGCTCTTCGCAGGCACCGCGCACCTCACGTTCGCCCGCGCCGAGTTCCTCGCCCAGGTGCCGACGTGGGTGCCGCTCGACGGCGATCTCGTCGTCGTCCTCTCGGGGCTCGTCGAGCTCGCGCTGGGCGCCGCGCTGGTCGCGCTCAGCCAGCAGCGCGCCGTCGTCGGCTGGGTCGTCGCGGCGTTCTTCGTGGCCATCTTCCCCGGCAACGTCTCGCAGTACGTCAACCGCATCGACGCCTTCACGTTGAACTCCGACACCGCGCGCTTCGTTCGGCTGTTCTTCCAGCCGGTGCTCGTCGCGTGGGCGCTGTGGAGCACCGGGGCCTGGCAGGCCTTTCGGCTCCGCCGGCAGGCGCGCGCGGAGGCCTGACGTGAACCCCCGTCACCAGGCGCAGGCGTCGACGTACAGCGCCGCCAACGCCTCGACGCCACGCTGATCGTCCAGGTCGAAGCGCTCGACGCGGGGGCTGTCGAGATCGATGACGCCCAGCACCTGGCCCTGTCGCACGAGCGGCACCACCAGCTCGCTCCGTGACGCCTCGTCGCACGCGATGTGCCCGGGGAACGCGTGCACGTCGGGCACCAGCACCGAGGCCTTCGTCGCCACCGCCGTGCCACACACGCCCTTCCCCACCGCGATGCGCACGCACGCCGGCTTGCCCTGGAACGGTCCCAGCACCAGCTCGCCGCCCTTGAGGAAATACAGCCCAGACCAGTTCAGCCCCTCGAGGTGGAATGCCAGCAGCGCCGAGAGGTTCGCCGCGTTCGCGATGACGTCGCGCTCCCCCTCGAACTGCCCCTTCGCCTGCCGCAGCAGCTCGGCGTACACCTCGGTCTTCGGGCCCTGCGTGCGGGTGCCATGGAACGCGGTCATGTCGTTGCCTTTCGAGGCCGTCTGTGCCACGAGCCGCCCCGGTTTTGAAAGCCCGCACCACCTCACGGGTGGTGCCGTAAAGGAGGTGACAGGCTCAGATGACGACGATTCGTGTCAAGGACGGCGAGTCCATCGAGGGCGCGCTCAAGCGCTTCAAGAAGGCGACGGAGAAGGCTGGAATTCTCTCCGAGATCCGCAAGCGCGAGCACTACGAGAAGCCATCGGTGAAGAAGAAGAAGAAAATGATGGCTGCCAAGAAGCGCGCGGTGAAGAAGTTCCGCAAGGGCGCCTGAAGCACCCCTCAATGACACGCCGGCCGACACGAACACGTGCCTCGGCTGACCTGTCAGGAAGTCCCGGGAGGTTGGCGACCCTCGTTGCCAACCTCCCCTTTTTTGAAGCCTCAAGGAGAACGCCATGGCCACGCTGAAGGAGCGAATCGACGCGGACTTGAAGGACGCGATGCGCGCGAAGGACGAGCTCAAGCTCACCGTCGTGCGAATGCTCAAGAGCGCCGTGAAGTACAAAGAGGTCGAGGGCGAGGCGAAGGTGCTCGACGACGCGGGCGTCATCGGGGTCATCACCACCCTCGTGAAGCAGCGCCGCGACTCCTCCGCCGAGTTCAAGGCCGCCGGCAGGCCTGAGCTGGCCGAGAAAGAAGAGAAGGAGATCGTGGTGTTGCAGGCCTACCTGCCCGCGCAGCTCGACCCGACCCAGCTCGCCGAGGCCGTGAAGAGCTGCATCCTCGAGGCCGGCGCGAAGACGCTGAAAGATCTCGGCGCCGTGATGAAGGTCGCCTCGGCGAAGCTGAAGGGCCAGGCCGAGGGCAAGGCCATCTCGGAAGAGGTGAAGGCCCAGCTGTCTCGCATGGCGTGACGCGGCTCCGCTGAACGGGCCGGTGCGATCGAGAACGCGCCGGCCGGTGGTTACCCTGTGCGTGGGTCCCAAGGAGCCGTGTCCCCACCGTGCTGATCCCTGAGCACAAAATCGACGAAGTGCGCGAGCGCATCGACATGGTGGCGCTGGTGCAGCGTCATGGCGTCGAGCTCAAGAAGTCGGGGCGCAGCTACAAGGGCCTCTGTCCCTTCCATCAGGAGAAGTCCCCCAGCTTCTACGTGTGGGCCGACACCCGCCGCTTCAAGTGCTTCGGCTGTCAGGCCGGCGGCGACGCGATCAGCTTCGTGCAGCGACTGCTCGGCAAGCCCTTCGTCGACACCGTGCGCGATCTCGCCAAGGAGCTCGGCATCGATCTCGAGGCCGCCGTCGACCCGGCGATGCGCGAGAAACAGCAGATCAAAGACGCCACCGACTTCGCGGCGCAGCACTTCCAGCAGCGCCTGTGGGATCCCGCCGTGGGCCACCACGCGCGTGAATACCTGCGCAGCCGCGGCCTCACCGACGAGCTCATGCGGGCCTTCGGGCTGGGCTGGGCTCCCATGGCGTGGACCGATCTGGCCGACCGCCTGCGTGAGCAGGGCTTGCTCGCGTTCGGAGAGAAGGCGGGCCTGGTGTCTCCCCGCACCAAGGGCGACGGCTTCTACGACACGTTCCGCGGGCGCGTGATGATCCCCATCCGCTCGCCGGAAGGGCGCACCATTGCCTTCGGCGGCCGACTGCTCGAGGGCGACGACGGGCCCAAGTACCTCAACTCGAAGGAGTCGCGGCTCTACAACAAGAGCGAGGTGCTCTACGCCACCGACCAGGCGCGCGACGAGATCCGCAAGAAGAAGTCGGCGGTGCTGTGCGAGGGCTACTTCGACGCCATCGGGCTCCACCAGGCCGGGGTGAAGAACGCGGTGGCGCTGTGCTCGACCGCGCTCACGCCGGGCCACATGACGCTCCTCTCGCGCCTCGAGGGGAAGGAGCTGGTGCTGCTCCTCGACGGTGACGAAGCCGGTCGCAAGGCCGTCGAGCGCCTCGCCGGAGCGATCCTCGCCGCCGGCCAGTCATCCCGGGTGGCGGTTCTGCCCGAGGGCGAAGACCCCGACACATTCGCCAAGAAGAACGGCGCCGAGGCGGTGCAGCAGCTGGTGAAGCAGGCGCAGCCGCTGACGACGCACCTGTTCACCACCCTGCTCCCCGGCGGCCCCGGCGCGAGCTTCGAAGAGAAGATGAGCGCGCTCGACCGACTCAAGGCCATCACTGCGCAGCTCCCGGTGGGCCTGGTGCGCAGCGCCTTCTTCGGCGCGATGGCGAAACACTTCGCGATCCCCGCGTCCGAGCTCGAGGCCGCGCTGCGGAGCCGCTCGCCGCAGCAGGCCCGCCCCGCGCCCCGCCCCGGCCCCGCCGAGCCACGCCCCGAGCCGATGGAGGCCCTCTACGTCGCCTGCCTCGTGCGCGACCGCCGGCTCCTCGCGAAGGACGAGTACCGCTGCTTTGACGAGCTCAAGCACCTGGGGCTGCGCACCCTCGTCGCGGCGATCCAGGGCGGCTCCGGGCCGGAAGACGCGGTCTACGAGGCCAGCGAGGGGGTCAAAACCGCCCTCACCACCGCGCGAGATCAGCTGCCAGCAGAAGACCAACCGCTGGAACCGGCCTTCTTCGCCATCGGTCGAAGGCTCAAGCTGCGGTCCATCGAGGAACAGCTGGCCCGCATCGCCCGCGAAACGGCTCAAACTCCGGGGGCTTCCGAGCTCACCGACGAGGCGAGGGCCCTCCTCGAACAGCGAGGGCAGTTGCTGGCCCTCAAGCAGCGTCTGCTGTCACAGAAGTAGGTCGTCCAAGCGTTGTGGGTGAAGGGTGGCAGTTATTTGAACTCCGTCCGGTCTTTGGGGTAAGGGCCGGGACTTTCAGCAGGTTTCCACACCCCGAAGGTGCTCCTGAACATGCCGAACAAGAACGCCCGCGCCGCCGACAAGAAGAAGTCCGAGAAGGATCCGAAGAAGAAGGTGGTGCCGGCGAAGGCGAGCGAGGCCGAGAAGAAGCGCGTCCTCGTGAAGCCCACGCTCAAGCCGGCGGGCGCCACCGCCACCGGCCCGCAGCAGGACGCCACCTCGCTCGCGAAGGCAAAGCTCCTGAAGACGAAGGGCAAGGGCATCTCGGAGGTCGACGGTGACGAGGTGGAAGAGCTCGCCGAAGAGGCGATGCTCGAGGCTGAGGTCGACCCCGACGCGCAGAAGGACGAGGCCGAAGAAGAGCCCGTCACCGAGCGCAAGGAAGTGAAGGACCTCGTCGAGTCCGGCAAGCAGAAGGGCTACCTCACCTATGACGAGGTGAACGACGCCCTGCCCGCAGACGTCGTGTCGTCCGATCAGATCGACGACGTGATGTCGATGTTCGGTGACAACGAGATCGAGGTCGTCGACGCGCAGAAGTCGGTCGACAACACCGAGGTCAAGCCGACCGTCGCGGCCGAAGAAGAGGAAGAGAAGAAGAAGGAAGAAGAGAAGGAGGAGGAAGAGGAAGAGGCGCCGAAGATCGCCGACGAGCCGGGGGCGAAGTCGAACGACCCCGTGCGCCTGTACCTGCGCAAGATGGGCTCGGTCTCGCTGCTCACCCGCGAGGGCGAGGTCGAGATCGCCAAGCGCATCGAAGACGGCGAGAAGGAAGTGATGCGCGCGCTCCTCGACTGCAAGGTCGCGGTGCTCGAGGTGATGGAGATCGGCCCCCGCCTCAAGGCCGGCAAGCTGCGCATTCGTGAGGTGCTCAAAGACGCCCCCGAAGAGCCGCAGCGCGAGGAAGAGGAAGAGGCCGAGTACGAGGCCGAGGCGGTCGTCGAAGGCGCCGAGGTCGCCGAGGGCGTGCCGGGCGCTCCCAAGGAGATCCAGCTCAACCAGGCCGAGCTCAACCGCATCGAGACGATCAACAAGCAGATCGACAAGTTCAGGAAGGTCTACAAGGACCTCGAGGACGTCGAGGAAGACCTGGGCGGCCGCAAGAAGCTCTCCGAGGTCAAGCGCAAGGAGCTCAAGGCCGAGGCGGTCGAGCTGCGCGAGAAGCTGATGGAGGCGCTCGAAGAGATGCGCCTGTCGAAGAAGATGATCGACCGGGTCGTCAAGCACGTCTCGGACATGATCGACACGGTGGTGCGCGCCGAAGACGAGCTGCGCGACATCGAGCGCCAGTACGGCGTGCCGCTCAACGAGCTCAAGCTGTGGCTCAAGGAATCGACCGGCAACCCGCAGGCCCTCAAGCGGCTCGCGCGCAAGCTGAACACCACCGACGAGCTCGTCGAGGCGCTCGACCGCGACGTGCGCACCGCCCTGCGCCGCATCAAGAAGGTCGAAGAAGACGCGGGTATGGAGATCGAGCTCCTCCGCAAGAAGCACGAGGCCATCAAGCTCGGTGAGCGCCGGGCCGAGCGCGCCAAGAGCGAGCTCGTCGAGGCCAACCTGCGCCTCGTGGTGTCGATCGCCAAGAAGTACACGAACCGCGGCCTGCAGTTCCTCGACCTGATCCAGGAAGGCAACATCGGCCTCATGAAGGCCGTCGACAAGTTCGAGTACAAGCGCGGCTACAAGTTCTCGACCTACGCCACGTGGTGGATCCGCCAGGCCATCACCCGCGCCATCGCCGATCAGGCCCGCACCATCCGCATTCCGGTGCACATGATCGAGACGATCAACAAGCTGATCCGCACCAGCCGCTACCTGGTGCAGGAGATCGGCCGCGAGCCGACGCCCGAAGAGATCGCCGAGAAGATGGAGCTGCCGCTCGACAAGGTCCGCAAGGTCCTGAAGATCGCCAAGGAGCCCATCTCGCTCGAGACGCCCATCGGCGAGGAAGAAGACAGCCACCTCGGCGACTTCATCGAGGACAAGGCGCTGGTGAAGCCCGACGACGCCGTCATCAACATGAACCTCGCCGAGCAGACCCGCAAGGTGCTCGCGACGCTGACGCCGCGCGAAGAGAAGGTGCTCCGCATGCGCTTCGGCATCGGCGAGAAGAGCGATCACACGCTCGAAGAGGTCGGCCAGGACTTCGAGGTGACGCGCGAGCGCATTCGGCAGATCGAGGCGAAGGCGCTGCGCAAGCTGCGTCACCCCTCGCGCTCGAAGCGGCTCAAGAGCTTCGTCGAAGGGCAGTAAGGGCGTCCCCTTCAGTCCGCGCGGCCGGTGGTCCGTCGACCGCCGGCCGTTCGTGCGTTCGAGGCCTGGTGCGTCTTCGAGGCGAGTCGGGGCCGACCTGCGCCTGGCCTGGCGCTTCCTCGCCCGAACGCCGGTGCTCAGCCCTTCGTCTGCTCGAAGCCCTCGATGGGCCAGGAGCGCACGAGGTCGAGCTGCGCGTGGTGCGTCAGGTCGATCATCAGCGGCGTCACCGAGGCGAGCTGCTCGTCGTGCACAGCGGTGACGTCGGTGCCGACTTCTTTCTCGTGCTCGTACCCGGTGCCGCCGATCCAGTAGTACTTGCGCCCGCGCGGGTCTTCCTTCTCGATGACGTCGGCGCCGTAGCTGTGCCGCCCCGCCCGCGTGACCCGGTACCCCTTGATGGCGCCGTAGGCCGGCATGTTGACGTTGAGGAGCAACCTCGGCGGCAGCGGCTGGGCCACCAGCGACCTCACCAGCGCGCGCGCGAACTCGGCGGCGTGGTCGAAGACGAAGGTGCGGCGGCTCACGAGGCTGAAGGCCACCGCGGGGATGCCGAGAATCGCGCCCTCCATCGCCGCCGCCACCGTGCCCGAGTAGATGACGTCGTCGGCGAGGTTCGGCCCGTGGTTGATGCCCGACACCACCAGCGTCGGTCTCGCGTCCTTCATCAGGTGGTTGACGGCGACGTACACGCAGTCGGCGGGGGTGCCGTCGATGGCGAACTGCCGCTCGGCCACCTTGCGGATGCGCAGGGGATCGTGGAGCGACAACGAGTGCGAGGTGGCGCTCTGCTCGTGCAGCGGCGCCACCACCCAGACCTCGCCGAGGCCCTCCACGGCCTTCACCAGCGCCTCGAGCCCCTTCGCGTGAATGCCGTCGTCGTTGCTGACGAGGATGCGCGGCGTCGTCACGAGGCGACCTTGATGGCGCCCTTCCCGGCGTAGCGGGCGCCGGTGCCGAGCTCTTCTTCGATGCGAAGCAGCTGGTTGTACTTGGCCACGCGGTCCGAGCGGCTCGCCGAGCCCGTCTTGATGAGGCCGCAGTCGAGCGCCACGGCGAGGTCGGCGATGGTGGTGTCTTCGGTCTCACCCGAGCGGTGGCTCATCACCGAGGTGAAGCCCGCGCGGTGGGCCATGCGCACCGCCTCGAAGGTCTCGGTGAGCGAGCCGATCTGGTTCACCTTCACGAGGATCGAGTTCGCCACGCCGGCCGTGATGCCGCGCGAGAGGCGCGTGACGTTGGTGACGAAGAGATCGTCGCCCACCAGCTGCACCTTCTTGCCCAGCGCGTCGGTGAGCTTCTTCCAGCCGTCCCAGTCGTCTTCGGCGCAGCCGTCTTCGATCGAGACGATGGGGTACTTCGCCGCGAGGTCCGCGTACCAGGCCACCAGCGCCGCGGGATCGTACGCCTTGCCCTCGCCCTTCAACTTGTACGTCTTCGACGCCTTGTCGAAGAACTCGCTCGCCGCGACGTCGAGGCACAGGGCCACCTGCTCGCCGGCCTTGAAGCCCGCGGCCGAGATGGCCTCCATGATCAGCTTGAGCGCCTCTTCGTTGGCCGGCAGGTCGGGCGCGTAGCCGCCCTCGTCACCGACGCCCGTCGCGAGCTTCTTGCCTTTGAGGATCTTCTTGAGCGCGTGGAAGATCTCGGCGCCCCAGCGCAGGCCTTCGGCGAACGAGCCGGCGCCCCAGGGGAGCACCATGAACTCCTGCACGTCGACGCGGGTGTCGGCGTGCGCGCCGCCGTTCAAGATGTTCATCATCGGCACCGGCAGCGTCCGCGCCTGCACGCCTCCGACGTAGCGGTAGAGCGGCAGGCCCACCTGCGTGGCCGCGGCCCGGGCAGTCGCCATCGACACCGCGAGGATCGCGTTGGCGCCCAGCTTCGCCTTGTTGGGCGTGCCGTCGAGCTCGAGCATGCGGTGGTCGACCGCGAACTGATCGGCGCCGTCCATGCCCGTCACCGCCGGGGCGATGACCTCGTTGACGTGCTGCACGGCCTTGCGCACGCCCTTGCCGAGGTAGCGGCCCTTCTCGCCGTCGCGCAGCTCGTTGGCCTCGTGCTCTCCAGTCGAGGCTCCCGAGGGGACGGCCGCGCGCCCGAAGACGCCGGTGTCGAGCACCACCTCGGCCTCGACGGTGGGGTTACCGCGTGAATCGAGAATCTCCCGCGCCTTGACGTGAACGATTTCGGTCATGGCGGGGCTTGTACCGCCCGGCGTGGGGTTCTCCAACGCCTTGTAGGAAGTTCCACTTCACCCGGGCGTGACTACACTTGCGAGCCATGCGGCGCTTCGGCCTCGTCTTGTCCGACCTGCACCTGGGCACCGGCCACCGCCGTGGGCGCATCAACGTCTACGACGACTTCAAGGAAGACGACCGGCTCTCGCAGCTGCTGCTGAAGCACGCCTCGGGCGAGTTCGGCGACGAGACGGTGCACCTGGTGCTCAACGGAGACATCTTCGATCTGCTCAAGGTGCCGGTGATGGGCGACTTCCCCGATGCCATCTCGGAGCGCCTGGCGAAGATCAAGCTGTACCGCTGCATCAAGGGCCACCCCGAGGTGTTCGCGGCGCTGACCCGCTTCCTCGAGAACGGGAAGAACCTCATCACCTACCAGCCGGGCAACCACGACATGGAGCTCCACTTCCCCGGCGTGCAGCGGCTCTTCTGCCGCGCCATCACCGGCGAAGACGAGCACCCACGCGTGCGCTTCTCGACCAAAGACCCGTTCTTCACCCTCGACGGCGTGCAGTTTCACCACGGGCACCAGTTCGAGGCGATTCACGCAATGGACTGGAAGCGCCTCACCCTGCCCCGCGCCGGCCGCGAGCCGATTCTCAACCTGCCCTGGGGGAGCCTCTTCATCCTCCACGTGGTGAACGAGCTGGTACGCGAGCGCCCGTACCTCGACAAGGTGCACCCGTTCTGGCCGCTCTTCGTCGGCGGCATGCTCTTCGACACCACCTTCACGGCGAAGATGATCGGCACGAGCCTCTCGGCGCTGGTGCAGGCGCGCTTCAACCCGGCCTGGTGGCAGAAGCGCCCCTTCGAGAAGCTGACGAAGTTCCTCCGGCAAGACGTCGGCTTCTTCGAGCACCTCGATCGCTACGCCGAGAAGATCATGAAGGCCGACCCCTCGATTCACGCGGTGGTGATGGGCCACACGCACGTGCCGATGCTGCGCACCTTCTCGGGCAACCGGGTGTTCGTGAACACCGGCACGTGGATTCCGATGGTCGATCTCGGCCTGGGCCGGCTGGGGCAGCGGCTCGAGCTGCACTACGCCTTCATCGAGTGGGGCGAGGGGCCGCCGCGGGTGTCGCTGCGCCGGTGGCACGGCAAGCGCGCCGAGAGCGAAGAGATCTACGCGTAGAAGCGGCGAGAGCGCCGGTCCCCCGATGGAACCGGCGCTCCCGCAAAACCCCGCACGACTCGAACGACGTGGTCAGCGAATCGACGCCTCGTACAGCTCCTTCACCAGCTTCGGATCGACGAAGGGGTTGCGCTCGTTGCGGCCGGTGAAGGCCGGGTCGGTCTGCGGGCGCCAGAGGAAGTCGGGGTTCGGGCTCGACGGATCGTACCCGCCGTTGACGAACTTGCCGTTCTTCTCCTCGAGCCAGTAGCGGTACCGCTCCGAGCCGCCGCCACCGCCGAGCGACACGGTGCGCTCGACCCACACGATCTTCCCGTCACCGGCAGGGCCGTTGTAGCCCTTCTTCAGCAGCTCATCGCCGGCCCACGAGGGCTTGAGGCCGTCTTTGTAGAGCGTGTCCTCGGCCTTGTAGAAGTTGTAGTTCCACACGTGGTCGCCCGAGTCCTTGTCCATGACGGCGGGGCGGCCCGACTTGAGCCACGCGCCGATGGTCTCGTGCATGAGGACTGGATCGTCGCGCTTGTCTTCGCGCGCCACGAAGTTGAGCTCGCTCTTCTTGAACGTCTTCTCGGTGCCGTCGAGCAGCTTGACCTTCACCTCGTCGGGCAGGTTCGCGCTGTTCACCGCGACGTCGCCCTGGCGCTTCGTGCCGAAGTCGATGCCCTCGGTGATGATGGTGCCCTTGACCTGCTGGCCGTTGCGCAGGCCGATGATGTCGAGGTTGGCGTCGTAGCGGTTGCCGACGAAGTCCGAGCCGCCACCCTGGCTGTCGGCGATGACGGTGAGCAGGCCCTTGATGTCCTGCGCGGTGAAGGTGACGCCGTTCAAGGTGACGTCCTTCTTGGGCTCCTCGAAGAGAATGCCGGCGCGGGCCACCTTGTCGCAGCTGCCCCACCAGCCCACGCTCATCGACGAGTCCGTCTTGCCGTCCTTGCCGAACTGCCCGTTGGACTGAATGAAGTCCCACTTCACGTCGGCGTCGATCTTCCCGTTGTTGTTGAAGTCCACGCCGGTGGTGCGCTCGGCGTCGGTCTCGGAGAGGTTCGAGTTGGGGATGTAGTGGCCCGACTCCTTGCCGATGAGCCAGTTGAGCGCCGGCTTGAGCTCGAAGTTGCGGGCGCCCTCGGTCTGGCCGCGCGCCTTCAGCAGCGCGTCGAACTTCGCCATCGGGCCTTCCTTCGCCCAGAGGTTCGACGAGGCCGAGCCGACGTCGTCACCGTGGCCCGCCATGGGCCAGTAGGTCGTCGTCCACGGCTGGCGGTTCGCCTCGATCGTCACCTTCTCGGGCTGCGCCGGGGTGGGCGTCGGGCCGGGCGGAGGCGGCTGCGGCGAGGTGCCGAGCAGGCGCGAGAACTCGGTCTTCGCCGCGACGGAGAACTTCGAGCCGTGCGTCGCCAGGATGTTCGCCAGCTCAGCCTTCTCGCCAGCGTCGATGGTGTTGCCGTCGCGCGCGGCGGTGAACATCTCGCGCACTTCGTTGCGGGTGATGCGGTTGTTCCGAAGCGCCGAGTTCAGCGAGTTGCGAATTCCGTCGATGCTCATCGTTCTCTCCCGTGAAGGTCCAGGTGCGACTTTGCCTACATTGTCGCCGTCACCCGTCGGGAGTTTCTCATGAACGCTTCGATTTTGTCCCAGCTTTGAAAAATCTCAGAGTTCCTTCGTTCTGGCGGGCGGTTACGCGAACGAAAAAACGGCTCCCCGGCGAGGTGCCAGGGAGCCGCGAACACTGACGTTCGTTCGAACTGCGTTACGGCGCGATCGAGGCCTCGTAGATCTCCTTCACCATCTTCGGGTCGACGAAGGGGTTGCGCTCGTTGCGGCCGGCGAAGGTGGGCGTGCCCGAGGGGCGCCAGAGGAAGTCGGGGTTGTTGCTGCCCTGGGCCCAGCCGCCGTTGACGAGCTGGCCGTTCTTTTCCTCGAGCCAGTACTTGTACGTCTCGGAGCCCGAGCCCATGAACGTCACCTGGCGCTCGACCCAGATGATCTTGCCGTCGCCGGCGGGGCCCTTGAAGCCGTCCTTGAGCAGCTCGTCGTTGGCCCACGAGGGCTTGAGGCCGTCGCGGTACGTCGTGTCGTCGGCCTTGTAGAAGTTGTAGTTCCACACGTGGTCGCCCGAGTCCTTGTCCATCACGGCGGGGCGGCCCGACTTGAGCCACGCGCCGATGGTCTCGTGCATGAGGACCGGATCATCGCGCTTGTCCTCGCGGGCGACGAAGCTGATCTCGTGCTTCTTGAGCGTGCGCTCGGTGCCGTCCATCAGGGTCACCTTCACCTCGTCGGGCAGCTGGCTCGAGTTGATCTGCCAGTCCTGCTGGCGGCGGTTGCCGGCGGCCTTGAAGTTGACGTCGGTGCTGATGGTGCCGCGCAGCTCCTGGCCGTTGCGGAGGCGGATGGTGTCTGGGTTCTTGTCGTAGCGGTCGCCCTTGAACTCGTAGCCGCCGGCCTGGCTGTCGGCGATGACGGTGAGCAGGCCCTTGATGTCCTGCTTGGTGAAGGTGACGCCGTTCAAGGTGACGTCCTTCTTCGGCTCCTCGAAGAGCACGCCCGCGAGCGCCACCTTGTCGCAGCTGCCCCACCAGCCGACGCTCATCGTCGAGTCCGTCTTGCCGTCCTTGCCGAACTGGCCGCGCGAGTCGATGAAGTCGTGCGCGACGTCGGCATCGATCTTCCCGTTGCCGTTGAAGTCCACGCCGGTGGTGCGCTCGGCGTCCTTCTCGTTGAGCATCGAGTTGGGAATGTAGTGGCCGGTCTCCTTGCCGACGAGCCAGTTGAGGGCGGGCTTGAGCTCGAAGTCACGCGCGCCTTCCCCCTGGCCACGGGCCTTCAGCAGCGCGTCGAACTTCGCCATCGGGCCGTCCTTCGCCCAGAGGTTCGACGAGGCCGAGCCGTCGCTGTTGCCGCTGCCGGCCATGGGCCAGTACGTCGTCGACCAGGGCTTGCGGGCCTCGATGGTGGTGCGCTCCGGCTGGGCCGGCGTCGGCGTCGGGCCAGGGGGCGGCGGAGGCGGCTGCGGCGTCGGGCTCCCGATGAGGCGGGCGAACTCGGTGCGGGCCGCCGCGGTGAACTTCGAGCCGTGCGTCGACAGCAGCTTCTGCAGCTCGGCCCGCTCTCCCGCGTCGACGCTGTTGCCCGTCGTGCGCGCGGCGGTGAACAGCGAGCGCACCTCGTCGCGGGTGATTCGGTTGTTGGTCAGCGCGGTGGTGGCGGCGCGGCGAATGGCGTCGATGCTCATGACGTGGGCCTCAACTCAGGGGTGGGAAGGAAATGAAGCAGGAACACCTACATTGTCGGACGACACCGAAAGTTGTTTCGTCCGTCGAAACGATTTTGGCGCAACTTGATGAAAGCGCTCAAGTCACCCGATTTTCATGAATGTCATTCATTCGTTTTCTCGAAGTCTCTCGGCTTGCGGGCGGCCCGTGGCTAGACGATCCGGGCTCGCGCCATGCCGCCTCCGAAGAAGCCGCTGAAGAAGTCGAAGCTGCCGACCGAAGCCGACGAAGGCGTGCGCATCGAGCGCAGCCGTGGGGCGCTGCTGGGGCTCGCGGTGGGTGAGGCGCTGGGCATTCCGAACGAGTTCAAGAACCTCGCGGCGCCCGACTTTCCCCAGTTCACCGAGTACCCGGTGATGGAGCCCATGGGCGGCGGCCGCTTCGAGCTGCGGCGCGGCCAAACGACGTGGGGTACGCACCTCGCGGTGGCGTTGTCGACGGTGCTGCGAACGCGCCGGCGCTACGAGCTCAAGCAGGCCGCGAAGGCGTACCACCAGTGGGTGCCCTCGGCGTTCGACGTGCCCGAGTGCTTCAAGCCCACCGCCGCGCAGCTCGACGATGGGCGGCCCCCGGAGTCGATCGGCCTGCGGGTGTGGCTCGAGAGCGGCCAGCTGCCCAAAGACAACTTCGCGCTCGCGCGCACCGGCGTCCTGGGCGTCTTCTTTCAGCACCCGAAGCATCGACAGGAGCGCCTGCGCGCGACGATCGACGACACCGCCCTGACGAACTTCGCGCCGGTCTGTCAGATCGCCTCGGCGACGCTGAACGGGGTGATCGCCGCCGCCATCATGTCGCCGAAAGCGCGCATCGAGCCCGATGACATCGTCAAGGTGGCCGAGGCCGAGCTGTCCCTGGCCGCGTCGATGCTGGGCCGCGAGCTGCCGGACTGGGTTGTGAAGGTGAAGGACGCGGCTGACGAGCTGCGGGAGGATCTCAAGGCCGCGCGCGATCCCGATCCCCTGCTCTACGGGCCCGACCTCTCGCTTTTCCGCAACGCGACGTGGGTGCGGCTCACCTTCCGGCTCGCGTTCTGGGAGCTGTTCCACGCGCCCAGCTTCGAGGTGGGCGTGCGCGACGCGGCGAACCGGGGCGGAGACGCCGACACCAACGCGGCCGTCACCGGCGTGCTGCTGGGAGCCGTGTTCGGCGAGAAGGCGATTCCCGCGGAGTGGGCCGAGCGCGTGCTCGAGGTGCTGGGCCCGGTGAGCGAGTCGACGCTGTGGACGGTGTACCACCCGCGGTTTCTCCTGAACCTCGCGGGCTGCTCTCCGGACGACGCTCCGACAGAGCCCGAGTGGTGAGGTCTGCTGCCGCTCGTCGGGAGCGCTGCTGCGTCGTGGCGCACAACGCAACGGCTGACTCCCACGCTGGGCCGCTTCGCGCACGCCATCGGGCCACGACTCGAGCAGCTTCGCCCGGGCGCGTCGGGCGGCGTCTTCGAGGCCCACGTCGGTGAGCACCGGAATCGAGTGCGACAAAGGCCGGCCCGGCCGCACGACCGCGCCTGGCAACGTGGTGCTCGGCGCGATCTCGAACGCGCCCAACACCACCGCCCTTCCGGCTTCACCCGCGCCCCGGCAAGCCAGCCCAAGTGGAGCGGCACAGGACCAGGGAGCGCTTTGGGGCTCCGCAACAGGCGGCGAGAGCGTTCCCCGAGCGAGCCGCAGTCGAACGCCCCCGCGCCCGCAGGGGCCGCGTCCACCTCGACATCGGTGCCGCCACCGCCGCACGGCGCCGAAGCGACGGATGGCGAAGCTCGAGCAGCGCGAGGCCGAGATTCAGGCCGAAGTCACAGCGGCGAGGACCGGCTGAGGTGATGGCCCCCGGACGTGCGACACCGCGTCGCTACCGGACGATCAACACGGGCTTGGTGCACAAGTGCATCAGCCGGTCGGCGGTGCTCCCGAGCATCACCCGCGACAGCGCGTTGTGGCCCTTCGCGCCGATGACGACGCCCCAGACGCGCTCGGCCTGGCTCAGGTCGGCGATGGACTCGGCCGGTGCGCCGTGGAGCTGGATGAGATCGGCCTCGGCGCCCACCGACTGAACCACGGCCTTCGCGCGGTCCAGGGCGTCCTTCGCCATGAGATCGTTCGCCTCCTCGAGCTTCTTGATCGTCTCGGCGTAGGTCGACGGCGGCAGCAGCACCGGAGGGATCACGTAGACGAGCTCGAGGCGGGCGTTCAGCGCCTTCGACAGCTCCACGGCGGTGCGGACGCCCTTGAGCGACGGCTCTGATCCATCGACGGCGACGAGAAGGGTCTTCATGGCAGGGCTCCTCTGCAAGGCAGACGCCTGCACCCTACGCGCGGGGCTTTGGCGGGGTCACGCGCATCCTTTTCGTCAGGGGGCCTCGACGCGCACGGACTCGCCGACGCGCAGCGTGCCGGGCGTCCCCACGAAGGCCACCAGCCCCCGCCGGTGAGCGGCCGCGCGGACGAACGTCGACTCCACCGTCGCGCCCGTGTGTTCGGCGATGACCCGCCCCACCTTGCGGCACGGCTCGTTCTCACCGTCGACGAGGAGCACCACCCCGCCCTCGAACACCAGGCGACTTCGCGGGGCGAGCGACGTGAGCGCCGGGACGCCGTCGAGCTCGACGTTCGCCGCCAGCCAGGTGAAGTCGAGCCTGGCGAGCTCGAGCGCCGCGGCGATGGCGGCCGTCTCTTCGCGCGAGACGAGCGAGACCTGCCGCGTGTTGGGGAGCACCGTACCCTTGCGCACGGCCTTCTGGCGCGGGCCCGCCACCAGCGTCGGACCGAAGTGGCGATCGCCCACGATGCCTTCGGTCCAGAGCTCGAGGCGCTCCACCGGCACGCTCTCGACCTGACGGCCCGGCAGGCACAGGCCGAGCCCCACCACGGTTCCCCTCATCGCACGACGAGTACGGGCTTCTGCGAGAGCTGCACGAGGCGATCGGCCGTGCTGCCGAGGAGCAGCCGCTTCACCGCGCCCTTCCCCGTGCTGCCGACCGCGACGAGCTCGTAGTCTTCGTCGGCGGCGGTGCTGGCGATCGTCTCGACCGGAGGCCCCACCACGGCGCGCGTCTCGATGGAGAGCGCGGACTGGCCGACGGCAGCGAGCACCTCGGCGAGCACCTTCTGGCCGTGCTTCACCTCGCTCGCGTGGATCTCGTCCAGCGGCGCCCACGCAGCGCCCATGCCGCCGACCGCCGGGGGCACCACGTAGAGCAGCGTCACGCCCGCGCCGAGCGGCTCCGCCAGCGACAGCACCGCGCGCACCGCCTTCACCGACGCCTCTGACCCATCGACCGCCACCAGGAACCGTTTCATCGGGTGCCTCCTCGAGGCGAGGTTATACGACGACGCCATGCCGCTCGACGCCGACACGTGGAACGATCGTTACCTGCGCCGTGAGATGGGCTGGGACAAGGGCCGCTGCGCGCCGCCCATCGCCCGCATGCTGGCCGAGGGCCTGCTCCCTGCTTCCGCCCTCGTCGCCGTCGTCGGCGCCGGCCGTGGCTTCGAAGCGATCGAGGCCAGCCGCTTCTTCCAGCGCGTCACCGCCATCGACTTCGCGCCTGAGGCAGTGAAGGCGATGCACGAGGCGAAGGCGGCGGCGGGCTTCGCCTTCACGCCGCTCCTCGCCGACGTGCTCACCCTGCACCAGACGCACCCACGCGCCTTCGACGCCATCGTCGAGCACACCTGCTACTGCGCCATCGATCCGTCTCAACGTGACGCGTACGTCACGGCGGTGTCGGGCGCGCTCGCGCCCGGCGGGCTGCTGCTCGGGCTCTTCTACAACCACGGCCGATCGGGGGGCCCGCCCTTCGACACCAGCGAGGCCGACGTGCGCGGCCGCTTCGTGGACTTCACCTTCGAGCGCTTCGTGAAGGCGCGCGACTCGTTCCCCGGCCGGGTGGGCGAGGAGTGGGAGTTCGTGCTGCGCCGCAAAGGGTGACAGCGCGCCCACGAACGTGTCAGAGGACCCACCGCCATGGCGAACTTCTCCATCGTCAACGTCTCCAAGGGCTACGGCCCCAAGAAGCTCTTCGAAGAGGTGAACGTCGCCTTCTCGGCGGGCAAACGCTACGGCCTCACCGGCCCCAACGGCGCCGGCAAGTCGACGTTCATGAAGATCCTCGCCGGCGACGAGGAGCAGGACACCGGCGACATCTTCCGCCCGAAGAAGCTCGGCATCCTCCGGCAGGATCACTTCCAGTACGAAGACACGCGCGTGCTCGACGTGGTGATGATGGGCAACAAGCCGCTGTGGGCCGCGATGCTCGAGAAGAACAAGCTCCTCGAGAAGACCGACCTCACCGACGATGACGGCGTGCGGCTGGGCGAGCTCGAGGGCGTCATCGCCGAAGAAGATGGCTACGTGGCCGAGGCCGACGCGGGCGCTCTGCTCATCGGCCTGGGCATCGAGGAGGCGTTCCACGAGGGGCCGCTCAAGAACCTCACCGGCGGCTACAAGCTCCGCGTGCTGCTGGCGCAGGCGCTCTTCGGCAAGCCTGAGGGCCTGCTGCTCGACGAGCCGACCAACAACCTCGACCTCGACTCCATTCGGTGGCTCGAGACGTTCCTGCACGAGTACGAGGGCGTGCTGATCACCATCTCGCACGACCGGCACTTCCTGAACGCGATCTGCACGCACATCGCCGACATCGACTACGAGACGATCATCACCTACCCCGGCGGGTACGACGACATGGTGCGCCAGAAGGCGCAGGTGCGCTCCCGCGTCGAGTCCGAGAACTCCGAGAAGCAGAAGAAGATCGCCCAGCTCCAGGACTTCGTGGCGCGCTTCTCGGCCGGCACCCGCGCCAGCCAGGTGCAGAGCCGCAAGAACCAGCTCGAGAAGCTCAAGCTCGAAGACGTCAAGCGCTCGAACATCGCCCGGCCCTTCATCAAGTTCGAGCAGAAGTCGCCCAGCGGCAAGCAGACGCTCACCATCGAGGGCATCTCGAAGGCCTATGACGGCCACGTCGTCATTCCGCCGTTCTCGGCGCTGGTCACCAAGGGCGAGAAGATCGCCGTCATCGGGAAGAACGGCGTCGGCAAGTCGACGCTGGTGAAGATGATCACCGGCGCCGAGACGCCCGACTCGGGCAGCATCACCTGGGGCCACAACGCCCTCGTCGGCTACATGCCGCAGGATCACCACGGCCTCATCAAGAAGGGCACCACCGTCTACCAGTGGCTGCGCGATCAGGACGTGAAGATGGGCAACGAGGAGATCGGCGGGCTACTCGGCCGCATGCTCTTCTCGGGCGAGGAGCGCATGAAGCCCACCGACACCCTCTCGGGCGGTGAGACGGTGCGCACCCTGCTCGCGCAGCTCATGATGAAGAAGGACAACGTGCTGGTGCTCGACGAGCCCACCAACCACCTCGACCTCGAGTCCATCTCGGCGCTGTCCGAGGGGCTGGCGCGCTACGAGGGCACGGTGATCGTCGTGACGCACGATCAGCAGCTGATCTCCGAGGTGGCGACGCGCATCTGGGCGCCCCGCAACGGAAAAGACGTCGTCGACTTCGTGGGCGCCTTCGAGGACTTCCTCGTCAAGCACGCCGACGTGGCCGCGCAGCACCGCTGACGGCGATCAGCGCCAGCTCACGGCGAGGGTGAGCGTGCTGCCGCTGACGTGGCTGCCCGTCACCCGCCCCTCGACCCGCGCGGTCTCGAGAATGTACCGGCAGGCCCCACGCCAGAGCGGCGCGTGCAGGGGCGCGAGCGGGATCGGGTAGGTGACGGTGAGGGTCCCCTCGGTGGGAGCCGTCGAGCGCCAGGCGAGCGAGACGCCCTTGATCGAGGTGCTCGAGAGATCCGCCATGCGCTCGAAGAGCGACGGCGGCGTCAGCCCGAAGATCGCGCCGATGACCGAGATGAGCGGGGTGATGATGGGGCCGACGCTCCGGGTCACGGCCTCGAAGCCGACGCGCTCCAGCGTCTCGGGGCCGTGCACCTCGAGCACCGCCTGCGCGATGCCCTCGGCGACCTCTCCCGGCCACCACCCCTTCGACCACGGCGAGGCGACGATGGCCTGCTGCGCTTCGCTCAGGCGCGCCATGACGGGCGGGTCGAGCAGCGAGAGCGCGCGCAGGGCCTTCACGATGCCCCCAACGTAGGTCGAGCTGGCTTCGTATGACGCCGTCATGCTGAGTCCGCCCCGCGCCCCGTCACGATCGGGAGAATGTCATCTCGACCATCGTCTCGCGAAATCCCATCGCCCGGAACAGCGCCTGTGCCGCCACGTTCTGGCTGGCACTCGACAGCACGACCTGCGCGGCGCCCGCGCCTTCCAGCGCCGAGACAGCGGCCTCCATGAGCGCGCGCGCCACGCCCTGTCGTCGCGCCCCGGGGTCGACGAAGACGTCGTGAATGGCGCCGTGCGCGTCGAGGAGCTTCGCCCAGTCACGCGACTCGAGGCTGCCGTAGACGTAGCCCACGACGCTGTCGCTCACCTCGGCCACGAGCAGAACGACGCCCGGCTTCCCGAGCTGCTTCGAGAAGAACCAGCGGTAGCCATCTTCGACGCCCGGCTCGAGGAAGAAGCGGCGCGGATCGAAGCCGTGGTGGAGGCGAACGAGCCCGCCGGCGATGGTCCCCACCACCTCGAGATCGGCCTTCACCATGGGACGGATGCGGGGAGCGCTCATGCGCGTGTGCTACGAGGCCCGCCGCGAGGGCGCAACGCATGACGGGCAGGTGCCGACAGGGAGACGCGACGCAGGCCGGTGACTGGGCCCGGCTGCTCGAGGGCCGGCGGGCCGATGCGCTCATCACCGACCCGCCGTACTGCCTGCTCGTTCGGCGCCGCAAAGGCGGAGCCGAGCGCGACCCCAAGGGCCGGAAGATCGACTCAGGGCCCGTGCGGCGCTTCGAAGACGTGCGCGAGTACCGCGCCTTCACCCAGGCGTGGCTGTCGCTCGCGGTCGCGAACCTGACGCCCGAAGCCCCGCTCGTCATCTGGACGAACCTGCTGGGCCGCGAGCCGATCACCACGGTCGCCAGAGGCCTCGGCTATGCGCACCGACTCGGCGAGTTCGTCTGGGGAAAGCGCACCCGCCAGTCGAACAGCGGAGAGGAGATTCTGCGGGTGGTCGAGACCGCGCTGGTCTTCAGCCGCGCCGCCCCTCTCGCTCGACCCGACGACGCGCCCGCCGTGCCGTGGTCGGCCGTCGCCGGCTACGACGACGACGGAGAAGCCGCCCGCTGGGGCAACCACCCGAACCACAAGCCCTTCGGGGTGCTCGAGCCGCTCGTGCGCACGTGGTCGAGGCCGGGGCAGCTCGTGGTCGACCCGTTCGCAGGCAGCGGCTCGATTCCGGCGGCGGCGTTGTGGCTGTCACGGCACGCCAGCTGTCTCGAGAAGGAGCCCGAGTGGGCCGAGCGGGTGCAGGCGCGGCTCGACGGGTTCAGCGGCGCCGCGGCTTCGGCAGGGGCAGCTTCTGGCGCGGAGGTTGGAACCGGTGCGCCTGCGCCTCGCGGGCCAGCGCGATGAAGTACCGCGCGTGTTCGACTCCCGCGTCGTCCTGACGGAGCCGCGAGACCGCGTTCACGTCGACGACGCCTTGACGAACCATGGCCACCAGGTCGGCTCGCTGCTTCGGCTCGATGGCCCCAGAGTCGACCGCGGCGACGGTCTTCATCGCCGCCAGGGCGGTCGGGCCGACCACGCTCGCACACGCTCCGGCGGCGCGCATTCGAGGCACCTCAGCGCCCCTCGAGCACGGCGGCCAGCGCGCCAGGCGCGGTGAGATCGCCGAACACCCACGTCGCCCCGGCCTCGCGCAGGACGTCGGCGGAGAAGCCTCCGGTCGCCACCGCCACGGAGTCCGCGCCGATGGCCTTCGCGGCGTCGACGTCCTTCGGCGTGTCGCCGATCACCACCACCCGCGCTGCCTCCAGCGCCACGCCCAGCCGCGCCGCTCCACGCTCTGCGCCACGGCGAATGAGGTTCGGCCGCAGCTCGTCGTCGTCACCGAAGCCGCCGAAGTCGAACCGCTCGTGCAGGCCGACGCGGCGCAGCTTCACGGTGGCTCCCGCGCGGACGTTGCCCGTGCCCAGGCCCACCGCGAACCCACGGCCGTGGCCGGCGTCGATGGCCGCGTGCATGCCTGCGTGAACGCGGTAGTCGGCCTCGGGGACGCGGCGGACCTCGTCCTCCAGGTGAAGGACGTACGCCGAGAGCAGCTCGTGAATCGCGGCGGCCGTGCCTTCGACACCGATCGCCGCGAGTCCCTGCCGCGCGATGGCCTGATCCGTCATGCCACCGAAGCTGAAGTGATCGCACGCATCCGCTCGGCCGTACCGCTGCGCGAAGGCCGCTCGAATCGCGCGCCGACCCGCGCCTCCGGTGGTGATGAGGGTGCCGTCGATGTCGAAGAGCAGCACGGTGGGGCGCGTCGTCATGACGGCAGTGCTACCACCGCGCGGAAGACGCCGCTCCCTTGCCGACACGTCCACACGCTGGAGACGAGGGTCGCGGCGGCGCTGCGAACCCGGACCACCGCGCGCTGCACGCCAGCCATTCGGCGTGCACCACCGGGCGTGCAGGCGCGTCGGCCGCCCTCGTGCGCTGAGGTCCCGTGATTCGGAGCACGAAAGAGGCTGGCTGGTGAACCGCCGGCCTGCGTCGACGCTCAGGCCCTGGACTCAGCGGAGGGCCAGGACGAAGGCCTCGAGGAACACCTCGGGCCTCGCGTCGAGATCGCCCGAAGGCTCGCGCCGATAGCCGCGTTGCTCGTACAGCCGACGAACCCCGACCGCCCCCTGACGCACGTGCAGACACATCGCGGACGCTCCGGCCCCACGCGCGAACGTTTCCGCGGCGTCGAGCAGCGCGCCCGAAACGCCCTGCCCTCGCGCCTGGGCATCGACGGCGAGGTGCCGGAGGTCGAAGGCGCCGGGAATCCACGCCTCGGAGCCCGGTGCACCCGCGGGCCACACCGCGACGGTGCCAACCACCCGCCCGTTCAGCTCCGCCACCCAGACCTTCGCCACGGCCCGCTTCGCCGAGACGCGCCGCAGATCGTCCTTGCGACGCTCACTCACCACCACCTCGGGCATCTTCCGCGCGTACTGCTCGACGAAGGCCTGCACCAGCAGCGCGCCCACGGCCTCGTCGTCACCGGCCTCTGCCTCACGAATCCTCACCGCCGACATGCCGCGCGTGTGCCATACGCCCCGGAGCATGGCCAGCCGGCGCCTCGACATTCCCCGCGGCGTGAAGGTGCCCCTCGAACAGTTCCTCGCGCGCGAGCTGCCGAACGTGACGCCGGCGCGCGTGTCGCAGCTGCTCGCCGAGGGGCGGGTGCGGGTGAACGGCAAGGTGGCGCGGGCCGGGCGGCGAACGTGGGGCGGCGAGACGGTCGAGCTCGAGCTGCCGGCGCCCCCACCGCCACGCGCGGTCGTCGGCCCACCGATTCCCACCCTCACCGAGGCCCCCGGCGTGCTGATCGTCGACAAGCCCGCGGGGGTCACCACCACGCCAGAGCCGGGCCAGGTGTCGCTCATCGAGTTGGTGGCGGCGCAGCGCGGTGGCTTCGACGTGGGCGGAGCGGCGCTCCCGGGCGTCGTCCATCGCCTCGACAAGGACACCAGCGGCTGCCTGGCGCTCGCCACCACGGACGACGGCGTGCGGGCGCTCGAGGCGGCGTTCGACGCGCGGCGGGTCGAGAAGCGGTACCTCGCCTTCGTGCGGGGCCAGCCGGCCGACACGGGCGCGCTCGACACGCCGTACACGAAAGGCCCCGACGGTCGGTACACGACCCGGCTCGACTCCCCTCGGCGCGCGCGCCTGTCGTGGCGGGTCGTCGAGCGCTTCGCCGACACGGCGCTGCTCGAGATCGATCTCGACACGGGCCGCACCCACCAGATCCGCGTTCAGCTCTCGGAAACGGGACACGCGGTGCTGGGTGACACGAGGTACGGCCCGCCCGGTCAACCAGAGGCACCGCGCCTGGCGCTGCACGCCCGAAGCCTGCGCCTCGACCTCGACGGCGGCACCCTGGTCGCGGAGGCGCCGCTCCCCGGTGACCTCACGGCCCTCGCCGAGCGTCTGCGGACGGCTGCGGGGAAGCCGGAGCGGGCCGACGGTTCAGCGCCTTGACCCGGTGTGTCGAATCGCCCGCACCGCCCGGGAGCCGATTTTCCGGCCTGCGGGCGATCGGCGCGCCCAGGCACTCCGGACCGCGTGCCGGGCCCGGTCCACAGCCCTGTTGAACGTGCTACAGCCCGGCGGTCATGACGATGACCCTCGCGGAAGCGTTCGACGTGGTGGCCTGGTCACAGACCCTCCTGGAGCGGCTCGAGACGGCGCAGGCCGAGCTCTCGAAGAAGCAGGGCCTCAAGGACGAGAAGGGCTGGCTCATGCTGGCCACCGATCGGCTGGCCGCGGCGCGCTCTGAGCTGGGTGACTTGAACCAGCGCGCGATGCGCCTCCCAGAGCTCGAAGGCGCCCGGGAAGAGCACGCGCGCTCGCTGCAGAGCGCCGCGGTCGACGCCATCGAGCGGCTCCAGGCCGGCATCACCTTCGTCGCCGGCACCCGCGCCCCGCTGCTCGAGGCGCTCTTCGGCAAGGTGAAGCTGCCGCAGGCCCGCCGCGCCGACCGCGAAGACTTCGAGCGGTTCTGCCTCGACTTCGAGAAGAAGCTGAGCAGCGGCTACTGCAAGCGCATGCTGGCCGAGTCGTCCTTCACGCCCGTGGGGCCGGTGGTCGAGCAGGTGCGCCAGTCGATCGCCGCCTGGCGGGTGGGCTTCACGCCCGAGCCGCTGTCGCCGCACGACGAGCTGGTGCTCCGGGAAGAGATCGTCGGCCACGCGCGCCGCCTCGAGCTGCCGATGCGTCAGGCCCGCCTGCTCGCCGAGGCCGCGCTCGCGCCGATCCGGAACGCCTTCGAGGACTCGGGCATCGGCCAGAAGCCGAAGCGCCGGAAGACCGCCGAGACGATCGAGCTCGAGCCCGAGTTCACCGCCGAGTCCACGCCGCCACAGGCCGATCCCGAAGCGCCGACGCCAGAAGAGCTGGCCGAGCTGGCGAGCGACCCGGCTGAGGCCGCTGCGGCCCCGCCCCCCGAGCCCCGAGCCGCCGAAGAAGCCCCAGCGACGCCGGCGCCGAAGAAGCGCTCGAAGAAGTCCGTTCAGGCCGAGGCCTGACGCGACGGCTCAGTTACAGAACAAGACGCCGCTGAAGAAGATGCAGCGGCCCGCCTGCACCTGTCGATCGATGGGAATGCCCGCGTCGGTCGAGGCCGGAGGCGGAGCGGTGCCCGCGTCCGCCGCGCGCGGTTTCGGGTAACAGGCGCCGGGCGCTTCACATCGCAGCCCCGCGCCGCAGCGTTGGCAGCTGCGCCCGTCATAGCCGCACGCCTCGTCCTGGTTTCCGCCGACGCAGCGGTTGTCGACGCAGCAGCCCGTGCAGGTCCGCGGCGAGCACGCGACACCACCGTCCATCACGGTCACCGCCGGCGCCTCGGGTGGTGGGAGCGCTGGCTCTACGCACGCCGACAGCACGAGGAACGACAGGCTGAGTCGGCGAAGGCGCTGCATGGAGAAAGCATGGCCACGTCGTCGGCCGCGCGCCACTGTGTCGCCGCGTCAGGCCCCTGACGGGCTTGGTGTTTCGGCCCCCCGCGGGTAGGTGCAGGTCAGATGCAGTCCCTGCCCATCGACCCCCTGCTGCCGGACCTCGTCGGGGCCCTGAAGCGACGCGAGGCCCTCGTGCTCGAGGCGCCGCCGGGCGCCGGGAAGACGACGCGCGTGCCTCCGGCCCTGCTCGAGGCGGGCCTCGCGGGCTCGAAGGAGATCGTCGTGTTGCAGCCCCGGCGTCTGGCAACGCGGCTGGCGGCGGCCCGCGTCGCGGAGGAGCGCGGCGAGCGGCTGGGTGAGACCATCGGGTACCAGGTGCGCTTCGACGACGTGTCGTCGGCGAAGACACGCATCCGCTTCGTCACCGAGGGCCTGCTCACGCGTCGGCTGGTGGGCGACCCCCAGCTGCGGGACGTCGGCGTGGTGGTGCTCGACGAGTTCCACGAGCGGCACCTGGCGGGCGACCTCGCGCTGGCGATGCTGCGGCGGCTGCAGCAGACGACGCGGCCCGAGCTGAAGCTCGTGGTGATGTCGGCGACGCTCGACGCCGCGCCCATCGCGACGTGGCTGGCCGACGCGCCCCAAATGCGCAGTGAAGGCCGCCGCTTCGACGTCGCCCTCGAGTACCTCGACAAGGAAGACGAGCGCCCGCTCGAGCAGCAGGTGCTCGCGGCGATCAAACGGCTGGTGCAGGCGCAGCTCGACGGGCACGTGCTCGTCTTCCTTCCCGGCGCTGGAGAGATTCGCCGCGCCCAGGACGCCTGCGCCGACTTCGCGCAGCGGCACCAGCTCGAGGTGGTGGTGCTGCATGGCGATTTGAGCGCCGCCGAGCAGGACCGCGCCCTGAAGCCGGGACCGAAGCGGAAGGTGATCCTCTCGACGAACGTCGCAGAGACGTCCGTCACCATCGACGGCGTGGCCGCGGTGGTGGACTCGGGTCTGGCGCGGGTCGCGGCGCATTCGCCGTGGAGTGGGCTCCCGACGCTCAAGGTGCAGAAGGTCTCGAAGTCCTCGGCGATTCAGCGGGCCGGCCGCGCGGGGCGAACGCGAGCGGGCGTGTGCGTGCGGCTGTACACCCGCGGCGACTTCGAGGGCCGGCCGATGTCCGACGCCCCCGAGATCCGCCGGCTCGACTTCGTGGAGTCGTCACTCGCCCTGCGCGCCCTGGGCATCACCGACGTGCGCACCTTTCCCTTCTTCGAGGCGCCGCCCCCCCAGGCGATCGACGCGGCGGAGTCGCTGCTGATCCAGCTTGGCGCGCTCGAGCGCACGGGAGCGCTCACCGCCGTGGGCAAGCGCCTGCTCTCGTTTCCACTTCATCCCCGGCTCGCGCGGCTCGTGGTGGCGGGCGAGACGCGCGGCGTGGCCCAGGACGCGGCGACGCTGGCGGCCCTGCTGAGCGAGCGCGACATTCGCCTCGAGACGCGGGTGCGCTTCGGAGACTCGCGACGAGGCCATGACGCGCTCAGCGGGCCCTCGGATCTGCTGGAGCTGCTCGAGCGCTTCAAGGAAGGCCAGGCGACGAGCGCCCGGAGCGCCGGGCTGGACGCGGGCGCGATGCAGACCGTCGAGCGCGTGCGGCGGCAGCTGTCACGTCAGCTCGACACGAAGGAGCCAGCGCCACGGGACGATCGCGCGCGCGAAGAGGCGCTGCTTCAGGCGGTGCTCGCCGCGTTCCCCGATCGGGTGGCGAAGCGGCGCCGCCCGAAGGCGCCCGAGGTCGTCTTCGCCGCTGGCGGCTCGGCGTCACTCGACGCGACGAGCGTGGTGCACGAGGCGGAGCTGCTGGTGGCCGTCGACGCCGAGGAGCGGCGAGGCGGCGTGGTGGTGCGGCTGGCGAGCCAGGTCCAGGCGGAGTGGTTGCTCGATCTCGCGGGCGACGCGCTGGGTGAGGTGGACGCGCTCGAATGGAACGACTCGGCGAAGCGGGTCGATCGGGTGACGCGCCTCACCTTCGGCAACGTGGTGCTCGAAGAGACGAGGAACCCCGCGCCCGCGTCCGACGAGGTCTCCCGGCTCCTGGCGACCGCGGCCCTCGATGCCGGCGTGCGCGCGTTCGTCGAGCCGGACGCGGTGACGGCGTGGCAATGCCGGGTCGAGGCCCTGCGCGGCGCGTTCCCCGAGGCGGGCTTTCCCGCGCCCGACGAGGCCTTCGTGAAGGAGCGGCTGCGCGCGCTGTGCGAGGGGCTCCGGTCGTTCAACGAGGTGCGCGAGGCCGGACTCCTCAACGCCCTGCAGAGCTCGCTCACGCCGCAGCAGGCGCGGCTGCTCCACACCGAGGCCCCTGATCGCCTCACCCTGCCCGGCGGCCGCTCGGTGCAGGTGCACTACGAGGTCGGCCGCCCCCCGTGGATCGAGTCGCGCCTGCAGGACTTCTTCGGCCTCTTGAAGGGACCCGCGATCGGCAAGGCGCCGCTCGTGTTGCATCTGCTGGCGCCCAACATGCGCGCAGTGCAGGTGACGACCGACCTCGCCGGTTTCTGGGAGCGGCACTACCCGGCGATTCGCAAGGAACTCATGCGGCAGTACCCGAAGCACGCGTGGCCCGAGGACCCGAAGACCGCGACGCCGCCCCCGCCCCGGCGACGATGACCGTGGGGTGGTGAGACTCCACCGACGCTGGCGAAACCGGGGCGTCCACACCCCGGGCGGTTCGGGAAGTCACGGGGTTCGACCGGCACGCCGGCTGCGATGGCTGGCTCGCATGAACCTGCTCAGCCATGCCGTCACCTCCACGGGTCGGCGCTCCAACAACGAAGACAACCTGTGCGAAGCCGCGCCCCTGGGCCTCTTCGCCGTCGCCGATGGCCTGGGAGGCTACGAAGGGGGTGAGGTGGCCAGCGCCGTGGCGATGGAGACGCTGCGCGAGTTCATCGAGCGCGCCCGGCGCGATCCCGAAGGCACCTGGCCGTGCCGTGAAGACAAGCGGCGCACCCTCGCCGAGAACCTCATTCGTGCGGCGGCCGTCGCAGCGCACGAGGCCATTCAGGCGCGCCGGCAGGGCACGCTGCGACAGATGGGGTCGACGCTGGCGGCGGTGCACTTCTCGGGGCCGCTCGCGGTCGTCGCGCACGTCGGTGACAGCCGCGTGTACCGGCTCCGAGACGGCACCTCGAGCCCGCTGACCCGCGATCACTCGTTGTGGGCCGAGCTGGTGGCGACGGGCCGAGACGTGCCCGCTCGCGCAGACTTTCCGTTCAAGAACCAGATCACCCGCGCCCTCGGCCTCGACGGCAGCGCGAGCGCCGACACGCGGGTCATCGACGTGCAGTCGGGCGATCGGTTCCTGCTCTGCACCGACGGGCTCTACGATCCATTCGACGACGAGACGCTCGGAGGACTCCTCAAAGAGGGCGACGCACGGACCTGCTGCGCGCGCCTCGTCGAGCTCGCCTTCGAGCGGGGGAGCTCAGACAACATCACCGCGGTCATCGTCGACGTTTCGTGAACGCGAAGAGGAGCACGTTCACGCCGGGCGACGGCTGCACCACGACGTGCCGCCCCTTCTTCGCGAGCGCCAACGCCGGGCCGAACCACGGCTTCTTCAGGAGATCGTCGTCGCGCTCGACGTACTCGGGCACCAGCAGGTCGACCTCGACGTAGCGCCCTTTCGTCTCGCGCTGGAGCGTGGGCCCGAAGACGTACGGCTCATCGTCCGGAGCCGGCGTCAGATCGTTGTGCAGCGCGCCGCCGTAGAGCACGAGCATCTTGCCCGGCACCCCCGCCTCGTCCTTCTCGACGATCTTCAGCGCCAGCTCCTCCACCTTGCGCCGCATGAGCCGCAGCGAGGCGTCGGGGTCGAGCTCGCCGTCGGCGTCGATCATCGATCGGTAGTCGTCGCAGTCGATCAGCAGCGTGTGGTTGACGAAGCCCAGGTCGTACGCGCGCCCCATGAGGGTCGTGACCTCGTCCTCCGTCTCCTTCGGACGCTGGGTCGTCTTCTCGACGGCCTGCGCCGCCTGCTGCTCGACCTTCCCGCAGCGGCCGTTGAGCATCCAGGTCTCGACCACGAGGGAGCGCGCGCCTCCATCGAGCGCGGGGAGCAGCTGGGTGAACCGCTTCACGGCGCTCGGCACCTTCGGGGCGCCTTTGAGCTCGTGGTACTCGCCCACGCCGAGGATGAGCGGGTCGGTCTCGAGCACCTTCCGCAGCGCCGCCTCCTGCGTCGGGTAGTCGAACATCGGCGCGCCGCCGTCCACGGCAGCGAGCGCGCACGCCAGCGCAGCCGCCCACGTCACGACTCGTCCTCCGGGCCATCGAAGAGGCCGTGCTTCTTGAGCAGCGTGCGCCAGTGTTTGCGGTCGACCCCGGCTTCGCGCGCGGCGGCCGAGAGGTTGTCTCGATGCCGCCCCATGAGCTCGCGCAGGTAGGTGCGCTCGAACACCTCGAGCACCGCGTCCTTCGCGTCCTTGAACGGCAGATCGGTTCGTACGCCCAGCACGTCAGCCGACCCGACGGAGGCCACGAGCGAGATCTTCAGCTCCCCGAACGAGCGGGCGCCCGGCGACAGCACCAGCGCGCGATCGATCACGTTTCGCAGCTCACGGACGTTGCCGGGCCAGCGGTGGCTCTTGAGCCGGTCGAGTCCGGGCCCGTCGATGCCTCCAGCCTCGAGCCCGCGCCGCCGGAGCAGCTCACCCACGATGAGCGGAATGTCCTCACGGCGATGGCGCAACGGCGGCAGCTCGAAGGTCAGGACCGAGAGGCGGTAGTACAGGTCGGCGCGAAAGCTGCCCGAGGCGATGGCGGCCGCGAGCTCCGTCGGGGTGGCTGCGACGACCCGAACGTCGACGGGCCGCTCGGTGTCGGCGCCCACCGGCTTCACCCTTCGCTCCTCGAGCACCCGCAGCAGCTTCGCCTGCACGGCGGGGCTCACGCGGCCAAGTTCGTCGAGAAACAGGGTGCCACCATCGGCGCGCACGAAGGCGCCCTTGCGATCGCCCTGCGCCCCGGTGAACGCGCCCTTCACGTGCCCGAAGAGCTCGCTGTCGAGGAGCGACTCCGGCAGCGCCCCACAGTCGACCGCGACGAAGGGCCCCTTGCGCCGCGGGCTCGCCTCGTGGAGCGCGCGCGCCACCAGCTCCTTGCCTGTGCCGGTCTCGCCCGTCACCAGCACGGTGGCCTCGCTGGGCGCGGCGAGCTCGAGCACCGCGAACACCTCGCGCATCGCCAGGCTCTCGCCGACGAGCTCTCCGAAGCGCCGCGCGGCGCTGGGACGAACCTCGAGCGGCCGGGGCTGTGGCTCGATGCGCACCACGCTCCGTCCCACCTTGAAGGTCGCGCCGGCTGACACCTCGAGCGTGGTGACGCGGGAGCCCTCGAAGAAGGTGCCGTTCGTGCTGTCGAGATCGCGCACGCGGAACCGGCCGGGCTCCGGTGTCACCTCGAGGTGCTCTGACGACACGCGTTCGTCCGACAGGCGCAGATCGCAGCGCGCCGAGGTGCCGAGCGTCTTCACCCCGTCGAGCGTCACCGCCCGCCCCGCTTCGGGCCCCTCGACCACCACGAGCTGGCAGCGGAGCGGCGCCCCGCTCTCGTCCCACTGCGTCGACAACCGCGTTTGCGCCATTTGCGGGGTAGTCTAGCGCCGTGCGCGTGCCCTGCGGCTTCGGCCCGTTCGAGCTCACCGAGCGCCTCGGCATCGGAGGCATGGCCGAGGTCTTCAAGGCGACGGCCTTCGGCGCGAGCGGCTTCGAGAAGACCGTCGCGCTCAAGCTGCTCCGCGAGGAGTACGTGGGCGAGCCGACGTGGGAGCGGATGTTCCTCGAGGAGGCCCGGCTCCAGGCGCGGCTGTCGCATCGGGGGCTGGTGCAGGCGCACGACTACGGCAGCGTGGAAGGGCGCCCGTGGGTCCGGCTCGATTTCGTCGACGGGCTCGATGTCGCGGCGCTTCGTGGCGACGCCAGCCTGGCGCCTCCCCTTTCCTGCTTCATCATGACCGAGGTGCTGACGGCGCTCGCGGCGCTCCACGCGGCGACCGACGAGCGCGGCCGACCGCTGGGGCTCGTGCACCGTGACGTGAGCGCCACCAACGTGCTCGTCTCGCGGCTGGGCGAGGTGAAGCTGGGCGACTTCGGCATCGCCAAGGCGACGCTCCTCAAGGACCAAACGCAGGGAGGGATTCGCAAGGGCTCGTACGCGTACATGTCTCCAGAACAGGTCGCCGGGCGGGCGCTGACGTCGGCGAGCGACGTTTTCTCGGCCGGCGTGCTCCTCGTCGAGCTGCTCACCGGACACCGCCCCTTCGATGGGCCGACGCCGGTGGAGACGATGGAGCGGATTCGCGCGGCGACGGCGCCCTCCGTCGAAGGCGTGCCCGCGCCGCTCCTCGACACGGTGAACGGAATGCTGGCGCTCGAGCCATCGGCTCGAGGGCCCCTCGAGGTGCGGCGCGCGGCCGTGCGGAGCCTCGCCGCTGACGAGCGGGCCGTCACCGAATGGGCCCAACAACGCATCGACTCGATTCGAGCCGCGCGGGAGCGAGCCCATGACTGACTTCACCCACACCACGCTTCGCCACGTCAACAAGCCGACGCACCGCCTCGGGCTCGCGATCAACTTCGGGCTCGACGACGTGGGGGTCGAAGCGGCGCTCGACCGCGGCCTCACCTACGTCTTCTTCCAGCGCTCGCGCACCGGCAAGGCGCTCCCGGGCCTGCGGCGGGCGATCAAGCGAAACCGGGAGCGGCTCATCCTCGCGGGTGGGCCGAGCCTCGGCTTCTTCGCCGGATCGGTGCGGCGCGGCTGTGAAGCGCTCCTCAAGACGTTCGACACGGACTACCTCGACGTCTTCCAGCTCTTCTGGCTCAGCAAGATGTCGGCGTGGACGCCGGCCGTGGTGGAGGCGCTGGTGAAGCTGCGAGACGAAGGCAAGGTGCGCTCGATCGGCGTGTCGATTCACGATCGGCCCCGCGCCGGCCGCCTCGCCGAAGACTCGCCGCTCGACGTCTTCATGCTCCGGTACAACGCCGCGCACCCCGGGGCGGAGCACGACGTCTTCCCGCACCTCGAGAGACGAAGGCCGTCGGTCGTGGCGTACACGGCGACGTCGTGGCGCAAGCTCCTGAAGGCCCCGAGAGGCTGGAGCGGCCCGACGATGACCGCCGGCGACTGCTACCGCTTCTGCCTGTCGAGCAAGCACGTCGACGTGGTGCTGTGTGGGCCCGAGAGCGTGTCGCAGCTCGACGAGAACCTGGCGGCGCTCGAGAAGGGGCCGCTCACGCCCGACGAGGCGACGTGGATGCGCGAGTACGGCCGCCTGGTGCACGGCTGACCTGCCTCATCGATGAGAAGCCCGGCAGCGACGCCGCGCTCCACCCGTTAGGAGGCGTCATGGATTCCGAACAGCTCGTCATCGGCACGCCCGAGACCCTCGACGCCCACCTCGCGGCGCCAGACGATCAGCTCGTCGTCGTCTACTTCTGGGGCCCGCAGTGCCCCAACTGCGAGGTCTTCGCGAAGGACCTGCCGCAGCTGCTCGAGGCGCTCCCGAAGAACGTGAAGCTCGTGAAGACGAACGCGTACGAGCACCCCGATCTCGCCCGTCGCTTCGCACTCTTCGGCATCCCCGGGTTCGTGCTCTTCAAGGGCGGGAAGAAGCTGGGAATGATGCGGCAGTACTACGGGCGGGACTACTGGCAGGCCGTCATCGATGAGAAGGCCGCCGACGCGCCCGCCGCCTGAGCTTCGAAAAACCGGCGGGGTCATCGACCCATGCGGGTAGTGTCGGCCCCGTGCACGTCACCTGGCTGGGTCACGCCGCGCTGTTCGTCAACGTCGCCAACCGCTCGGTGCTGATCGACCCGTGGTTCGCGGAGCCGGTCTTCGCAGGCGCCTGGTTCAGGTACCCACCGACGCCCTACCCGGACCCGTCGACGATGCCGAAGCCGGACTTCGTGTGCCTGTCACATACGCACGACGATCACGCGGGGCTCGAGACGCTGAAGCAGCTGCGGAGCGATCAACGGGTGCTCGCCGTCGACTTCCCCTCGGGCGCGATGCGGCGACGGCTGGCGGCGGCGGGCCTCGCGAACGTCGACTGGTTCGCGCCGTGGCAGACGAAAGAGGTTTCTCCGGGGCTCGAGGTGACGTTCGTGCCGCACGACGCCGGCTGGGAGGTCGCCTCGCCCGTCGTGTCCGGGGAGGGCGTGACGCTGTACCACGGCAACGACAACACCCTGTCGACCGACGCGTACGCCGAGGTGGCCAGGCGGCTCGGCCCCATCGACGTGGCGTTCCTGCCCTACGCGGGCGCCTCGTCGTACCCCACGCGCTTCGATGGTGACGCCGAGACGCGCCGCCGTCGCTGCCGCGAGAAGAAGGACGAGGGCCTGCAGCGCTTCCTCGACGGCATCGAAGGCCTGCGCCCCTCCGAAGCCGCGCCGTTCGCGTCGAGCTGGGCGCTGCTCGAGCTGGCCGAGGTCGACACCAACTTCGAAGATCGGCTGACGGCGCCCGAGGTGCTCGCGCGCGCGATGCAGTTCGCGCATGAGCGCGACGCCCACCTCTTGCACCTCGAGCCGGGTGACGAATGGAGCCCCGAGACCGGCGCGCTCAACCGGGGCCTCGTCAGCCAGCATCCCCTGACGGCGGCGGGCGTGCGGCGGTACGCCGAGCTCGAGCGATCGCGGGTGGTGCGTGTGCAGCAGGGCCTTCGCGGAGCCGTTGAGGTGAGTTCTCTCGACGCGCTGGTTCGCGACTTCTTCTCGACCGCATGGCTGACGTCGCATGCCCCCTCGAGCGTCGACGGCGTCTTCGGGCTCGAGAGTGGCGAGACGAGCTGGACGCTGCGGTGCGCGGGCGATCGCGCCGACGTGGAGCCGGGCCTCGCCGCCGACGTCTCCGAGATCCTTCGGCTGCCGCCGGGCGAGCTCTCGAAGGTGCTCACGGGCGAATGGAGCTGGGAAGACGTCTGGTACGGCTACCGGCTGCACGTCACCAAGCGCGTCGACGCTGGCTACGCGCGGGCGTTCTGGGAGCGACTGCTGGGCATCGAGGCCGACCTCGTGCGGGCGCGGAGCCGCGGCCGATGAGGCGTGGGTGGCTCCTCGGCGTGCTCCTGGTGGCGGCGTGCCGAATCGAGACCGCGGCGCCGGCCAACAACGCTCCCGCTGCGACCGACGGCGCGCCACGCGGCGAGCTGTGGGTCTACACCTCGATGTACCGGCACGTGCTCGATGCGCTCGAGCCCCTGCTGAAAGAACGGCTCCCGCAGGTGACGGTGCGCTGGTTTCAGGGCGGGAGTGAGAAGGTCGCGACGCGCCTCGAGGCCGAGCTCACGGCGGGCGGTTCACCCTGCGACGTGTTGATGACGTCCGATCCCTTCCTCTACCGACGGCTCGCGCAGCGCCAGCGGCTCGCCCGCACGGTGTCCGTGAACGGGGTGCGAACCCCACGAGCGCTCGTCGACCCCGACGCACACTGGGAGACCGTGCGCGTGTCGACGATGGTGCTCGCGCACCGCGCCGGGGAACCTGCGCCTGCGTCGTTCGCGGCGCTGCTCGAGCCGGCGTGGAAGGGCGAGGTCGTGGTGGGCGACCCGCTGACGAGCGGCACGGCGTTCACCTGGGCCGTCGCCATGGAGCGTGCCTTCGGCGCCGACTTCTTCCCGAAGCTGCGGGCCAACGGCGCGCGCGTCGCTGGAGGCAACGCCGCGGTGCTCCAGAAGGTCGAGGGGGGCGAGGCGAAGGTCGGCGTGGTGCTGCTCGAGAACGTGCTCGCGGCGAAGGCCCGCGGCAGCCCCGTCGAGGTAGCGTGGCCGGGCGACGGCGCGGTGATCGTTCCCGGCCCGGTCGGGGTGCTCTCGACCAGCCGCAACCCCACCGCCGCGAAGGCGTTCATCGACGTGCTGCTCTCGCCAGAGGGCCAGCGGGTGATTCGCGAGCTGGGTGACATGCACGCCGTCGACCCGAGACAACCGGGCCCGCGGGGCCTCGATGGAATCGACGCGCTGCTGACGAAGAGCGCGACGTTCGACGAGCCCTTCCTCGATCGCGGCCTCAGCGACGGCCCAGCGCTCAAGACGCGCTTCACCGCGGCGTTCTCGCAATGAAGCGACTCGTCCCCGCGGCGCTCGGTGTGCTCCTCGTCGCGACGGTCTTCGCGCCGCTGGGCCTGTTGCTGGCGCGCAGCGGCGGACCCGGGGAGTGGCTCGAGGCCTGGCGCTCGGCGGAGTCCCGGCACGCGCTCCTGGGCACGCTCGTGACGTCAAGTGGCGCGGCGATCGTCGCCCTCGCGCTCGGGCTGCCGTTCGCCTGGCTGATCGTTCGGACCGACGTCGTCGCGCGGCGCGCGCTCAAGGCGGTGGTGACGCTGCCGTCGGCGATTCCGCCGTACCTCTGGACGATGGGGTGGATCGCGCTGGCGAACCCGAAGTCGGGGTGGCTGACCCTGCTCGTCGGGCGCGATCGGCTCGACGTGTATGGCTCGGCGGGCATCGCGTTCGTCCTGGGCACCTCGGCGCTCCCGCTGGTGGTGCTCGCGACCGCCGCCGCGCTCGAACGAATCGATCCCGCGCTCGAAGAGGCGGCGCGACTGTCGGGTGCGAATGCGTGGCAGACGTTTCGCTCCGTGACGTTGCCGCTCATCGCCCCGGCGATGCTCTCGGGTGCGGCGCTCGTGTTCGTCTTCGCCTCCGCGTCGTTCGGCGTGCCGTACCTGCTGGGCGTGCCCGCGAACCCACCGGCGCCGACGCTCACGACGCGCATCTACGCCGAGGTGTTGATGGGTGAAGCCGGTCTGGCGCGCGCGGCGAGCTCGAGCGTGCAGCTGTTGCTGGTAGCGGTCGGCGTGCTGTCGATCAACGCGTGGCTCGCCCGGGCCGGGCGTGTGCGGCTGCCCCGGGGGAAGGGGCTGGGCGGGAAGGTGTTGCAGCTCGGCCGTTCGCGAGGCCTCGTCTCGGCGCTCGCGTGGACGACAGGGGCGCTGGTGATTCTGCTGCCGCTCGGCGCGGTGTTCCTGACCGGGCTCCAGCCGACGTGGGGGCAGTGGGGCTCGTTCACGCTCAAACACTGGGGCGTCGTGCTGCAGCCGCGCACGGTGGCGGCCGCGGGGGTGAGCGTGCTGCTCGCGGCGGGAGCAGCGCTCCTGGTCGGCGCCATCGGGTTGCTCATCGCGCTCACGCGACGGCGGTGGCTCGAGACGCTGGCCGATGCGCCCTCGGCGATTCCGGGAACCGTGCTGGCGCTGGCGCTCCTCGTGGCGTTCTCGCGCGACCTGCGGTTCATCGCGTTCGAGCGGGTCGCCTTCGTCCTGGCGCTGGGCAACACGGTGTGGCTCCTGCTCCTGTCGTACGTCGTCAAGCACCTCGCGCTGGGCGTTCGGAGCGCGAGCGATGCGCTCGCCCAGGCAGACCCGACGCTCGCCGAGGCCGCGCGGCTCTCTGGTGCCGGCCCGGTGCGCGCCTTCCTCGATGGCGTGCTGCCCCAGGTGCGTGGCGCGCTCGTGGGCGCGGTGCTGCTGACGTTCCTCACGTGCGTGAGTGAGCTGACGATGTCGGTGCTGCTCATCCCCACGGGCGGCGACGTGCTCGGGACGCTGCTCTTCGAGCTGCAGAGCTACGCGGACCCGGCCTCGGCGGCGGTGATCGCGTCAGCGCTGTTGTTGATCGTGCTCGCGGCGCTGGTGGTGCAGAACGTCGCGGCCCGACGGGCGGAGGCGCGCTGATGGCGGCGGTCGAGCTGGTCGAGATCGAGAAGGCCTTCGGCGCGACAGCCGTGGTGAAGAAGTTGTCGCTCACGGTGCGCGAGGGCGAGCTGGTGGCGCTGCTGGGGCCGTCGGGCTGCGGGAAGACGACGACGCTGCGCATGATCGCGGGCCTCGAGCGGCCCGACCGCGGCGTGGTGCGGCTCGGTGGACAGGTCGTCGACGACGGGCGTGCCTTCGTCGCGCCCGAACGCCGGGGCCTCGGCATGGTGTTCCAGAGCTACGCCATCTGGCCGCACAAGAGCGTGTTCGAGAACGTCGCGTACCCGCTCCAGCTCAAGGGCGCCTCGAACGTCGAGGCCGCGGTGAAGGAAGCGCTCGGCTGGGTGAGGCTCGAGGCGTTCGTCCAGCGACGGCCGCACGAGCTCTCGGGTGGGCAGCTCCAGCGGGTGGCGCTCGCGCGCGCGCTCGTGGGCCAGCCGAAGGTGCTGCTCCTCGACGAGCCGCTGTCGAACCTCGACGTCGCGCTGCGCGAAGAGCTGCGCGGCGAGATCGCCAGCCTGCGGGCGAAGCTGGGCACGACGATGATCCTGGTGACGCACGACCAGGCCGAGGCGCTCGCGCTGGCGGACCAGGTGGCGGTGATGAACAAGGGCGTGATCGAGCAGCTCGCCGCGCCCGACGTGGTGTACCGCGAGCCGGCGACTCCGTTCGTGGCTGGCTTCGTCGGCGGGGCGAACGTGCTGGTGGGCGAAGTGCAGGGGACGTCCTTCATCAGCGAGGGAGTGTCCTTCGCGCTCCCTGCCGAAACGGTCGCGCCTCCTGGCCCTCACACCCTCGTCGTTCGCTCGGAAGACGTCGTGCTGGGGGCCGAGGGCCCGCTGCTCCCGCTGCAGGCACGGCTCTTCATGGGCAGCGCGACCGAGTACCGGCTGGGAATCGGCAACTCCGTCTTGCGCGCTGTCGGTTCAGAGAGGCTCGAAGCACAGCCTGGACAGGGCACCTCGGTCAGCTTCCGGGCAGTACGACTGTACGCGCGGTAACTGCGCCACGTTCCCGGCCGAGGCGTCTGGGCGTAGACTCGAAACTCATGGGACTCGACGTCTTGGAGTTCGCGATCGAGCTCGAGCAGGCGCTGCAGATTCGCCTCGACGAGGCGACGGTCGCAGGTTGGCGGAACCTCAAATCGGTCGTGTGGAGCGTTCTCCCGGCACGCGCCGCGACGGGGGGTTGTGCGTCGCAGCGCGCGTTCCATCGAATCCGGGCGGGGCTCGTCCGACGGGGTCGCGTTCGACACATCTTGACCACCGAATACGACCTCGGCGACGTCAGCCGGTCGGTGTGGGTCGAGATCGAGAATGACACTGGGCTGCGGTTCCCACGCCGGATGGTCGGCCCAGCGGCGCGAGCAGCACTCGGGGCGGGGGTCCTCGCCTCGATGGGGCTCGGAGCCTCGAAGGGCCTTGGGGGTGCCGCGGCCGGCTTCGTTGCATCCGTGCGGGTGGCTGCGAGCATCGACCACCACCTGGGGAGCCACCAGGGCTCACTCGGCGAGCTCGCGGTCTCGGTCGGGTGGCGGAACTCAACGCGGCTGGGCTGCTGGAGCGAGGCCGCCGTGTGGAACGTCGTGCAGCACGCCGCGGCTGCACAAGCCGACTGGCCGCTCGAAGACTGCAGGCCCCGAACGGCCCTCTGCGACCTCTTTCCTGACGGGTGACGGCCATGCGGGCATGACGTATTGACCGCCCCCATGTCGATGCCAGTCACCTACCGGGTCTCGATGCCCAACCCGCACTCGCACCTCTTCGAGGTCGAGGCCGTCTTCCCGCCCGCGGGCCCGACCCTCACCGTGGCGCTCCCCGTGTGGACGCCCGGCAGCTACCTCGTGCGCGAGTACGCCCGCCACGTGCAGGATCTCACCGTCACCGACACGGCTGGCACGGCCCTCCCTTTCAGGCGCCTCGACAAGCGCGCCCTCGAGATTCAGGCGAACCAGGGCCAGGTGCACGTGAAGTATCGCGTGTACGCGAACGAGCTCACCGTGCGCACGAGCCACCTCGACGCGAGCCATGGCTACTTCAACGGCGCGACGCTCTTCTTCTACAGCGAGGCCCTGCGCGACCGCCCACACCACGTCTCGATCGACGCCCCAAGGGGCTGGCGCACCACCGTCGCCCTCGAGCAGCGCGGCCAGGAGTTCATCGCCCCCACCTACGACGAGCTCGTCGACTCGCCCTTCGAGGTCGGGCCGCACGCGCCCATTCACTTCAACGCCGCGGGTGTGCCGCACGAGATCGTGCTGTGGGGCGAGCCGCAGCTCGACGAGAAGAAGCTCGTCGCCGATCTCACCCGCATCATCGAGGTCGAGGCCGGGCTCTTCGATGGGCTGCCGATGAAGCGCTACGTCTTCTTCGTCTACGGCACCGACAAGGGCCGCGGCGGGCTCGAGCACAAGGCCTCGACCGCCCTGCTCTACCCGCGCACCGGCTTCTCGTCGTCGAAGGGCTGGGAAGACTTCCTCACGCTCTGCGCCCACGAGTACTTCCACCTCTGGAACGTCAAGCGCATCAAGCCGAAGGCCCTCGTGCCGTTCGACTACTCGCAGGAGAACTACACGCAGCTGTTGTGGTTCTTCGAGGGCGGCACGAGCTACTACGACAACCTGCTCGTGCGCCGCGCCGGCCTCATGTCGGCGAGCCGCTACCTCGTGCGCTTCGGCGAATCGCTCACCGCGCTGCACGGCACGCCTGGCCGCGGCGTGATGCCGCTCGTCGAGGCCTCGTGGCTGTCGTGGATCAAGCACTACCGGCCCGACGAGAACTCGCCCAACAGCGCCATCAGCTACTACCTCAAGGGCGAGATCGTCTGTGCGCTGCTCGATCTGCACCTGCGCCGGGCGACGAACGACGCGAAGAGCCTCGACGATCTGTTGCGCCTGCTGTGGGCGCGCTTCGGAGACGAGTCGGGCGTGCCTGAAGACGGTGTCGAGCGCCTGGCCGAAGAGCTCGCGGGCCCGTCGATCAAGGCCTTCTTCGATCACGCGCTGCGCGGCACGAGCGAGCTCGACTACTCGGTCTTCTCGCACGTCGGCCTCGAGGTGCGGCTGAGGGTCCGTGAATCGGCGGCGGACAAGGGTGGCCCCCCGCCGCGCAAGAGCAGCGAGAAGAACGGCGGCGGCTTCGTCGGCATCCTCCCCAAGGCTGGCGCGGCGATCGCCACGGTGCTCGAGGGCTCGCCAGCGATGGCGGCCGGGCTGTACGCCGACGACGAGGTGGTGGCGCTCGACGGGCTCAAGTGCGACGCCTCACAGCTGGTCGCGCGCTGCGAAGACAAGAAGCCTGGCGAGGTGGTGAAGGTCACCGTCTTCCGCCGCGACAAGCTGCACGAGGTGCCCCTCACCTTGAGCCCCAAGCCGGCCGATGGCGCGTGGCTGGCCCGCGTCGACGCCCCCACGGAGCAGCAGAAGGCCTCGTACAAGGCGTGGCTGGGCGCGGCGTGGGACGAGACGGAGCCGAAGTCGTGAACGAGTCCGAGCGGCTGACGAACCTCGAAGAGCGCTACGCCCACCTCGAGAAGCTCGTCAGCGAGCTGTCAGACGTGGTGTACCGCCAACAGCAGGAGATCGAGTCCCTCCGGCACCACGTCAGCATGCTGAAGGACAAGGTGGGCGGAGACCCCGGCATCGTCGACCCGTCACAGCATGAACGGCCGCCGCACTATTGAGCCGACACCCGCGTCACGAGCGCCTCGAAGTCGGGGCGGCTCCGCAGCGGCGCCAGATCGTCGTCTTCGAGCAGCGCGGTCTTCAGCTCCGGCATCCCCGCGCGCACGGCCTCGTCGAGCCACTTCATCGCCTCGTCGGGCTGGCCCAGCTTCACGTAGCAGCAGGCCTGGTTGAACGCGTCTTCGCCCGTCTGCAGCTTCTTCCACATGAACTGGGACAGCCGCAGGCAGTGCTCGGTCGCGCCCGCGTAGAACAGCCGCGCGGACAGATCGGCCACCACGTTGCCGTGGGGATCGGAGCGCGACTTCGCGTGCGCCAGCATCAACGTCGCCACGGCCTCGACCTCGGTGAAGCGTGACTGGCTCATCAGCGCGCTCGCGAGCAGCGGCGCCGCCGTCACCTCGAGTTGGCCGTTCGTCACCTCGGGCAGCAGCGTCGCGATGACGCCGTCGACGTCATCTCTCGTCGCGAGCAGCCGGGCCTTGAGCTCGGGCGCCACCTGCCAGCCCTCGGGCAGGCGTCGAACGGCCTGCTCGGCGCCGGTGACGTCTCCGCCAAGCAGCCGCACGTACGCGAGCTGCTGCACCACCGCTGCGCGCTGCTCGGGCTGCGCCGCCGCGACCTCGAGGCCCTGGAGCAGCGTCTCGGCCTCGGCGCGCTTGCCGCTCCACGTCAGCTCGACGGCCTGCTTCAGCACCGTGTCGAAGTCGGGCGTCTTGTCCGTCCACCGGCTCCACCCGCGCAAGATGGCGAAGACGCCGATGAAGCCGAGGAAGATGAGGCCGAACTTCGCGGCCCCGGCGATGACGAGCCCGCCCGTCACGACGCTCACCAGCCCCACCCAGCGCTGCGTCTTGCCCGTGATGATCGTCGCCGCCGTGTCCAGCATGTTGCCGCCGTCGAGCGGCATCAGGGGCAGCAGGTTGATGGCGCCCCAGACGAGGTTGATCCAGATCGACGCGTTGAGCACCTCGGCGCCGACGGTGCGCTCGGCCACCACCAGCGCACCGGCGAGCGACAGCAGCCCCAGGGTGATCGAGACGGCCGGCCCGGAGCCGCTCACCACGAAGCTCTGCTTCGGGGTCGGCGCCGCGCCCTGGGGCCAGTACGTCAAGCCGCCCAGTGCGTAGATCGACACCCTCGGCGCGAAGCCGAACACGCGCATCGCCACCGCATGCCCGAGCTCGTGCAGCAACACGCTGACGAACACGACGATCGTCCACACCGCCGCGCGCTGCCAGCCGCCCGACGACGCCAGCAGCGGCACCAGCAGGAACGTCCAGTCGATGCTGATCGGCACGCCGAAGAGCGAGAACCGCACGAAGCCCTCTCCGCCGGAGCCGAACATCAGCGGGCCTCCTCGAGGCGCGCGAGCAGCACGTCGGGGTCGGACTCCACCACCAGCAACGCACGCACCCGCGCGGGCGCGAACCCCTCGCGCACCGCGCCGTCCAGGAAGGCCACCAGCGGCCGGTAGTAGTCGTCGACGTCGAGCAGGCCGAGCGGCTTGTCATGCATCGCGAGCTGCCGCCAGGTGAGCGCCTCGAAGAGCTCGTCCATCGTGCCGAAGCCGCCCGGGAGCGCCACGAAGGCGTCTGCGCGCTCGGCCATCACCGCCTTGCGCGCGTGCATGGTGTCGACGTCGATGCGCTCCGAGAGCCGCGGGTGCGCGAACTCGACCCGATCGAGCCCCGCGGGGATCACCCCGACGACCGCTCGTCCTCCGTTCACCACGGCGTCGGCCACCGCGCCCATCAGCCCGTTCTGCGCGCCGCCGTAGACGAGATCGAGCCCGCGCCGGGCCATGGCCGCGCCGAAGGCCGTCGCGGCCGAGCGGTACGACGCCCGGGTGCCGTCGCGGGAGCCGCAGAAGACCGTCACCGCCTGCACGCGCCGCTCATGGCTCACGGGTGATCACCGTGTCCTTGAGCCAGTTCGCGTCGTCGGTCTTCGGGTAGTCCAGCGTGTAGTGCAGCCCGCGGCTCTCGTGCCGCCGCGACGCGCACTCGACGATGAGGTGGGCCACGTCGGCGATGTTCCGCAGCTCGATCACGTCGCGCGTCACCTGGTACTGCCAGTAGTACTCGCGGATCTCGTCGCGCAGCATGTCGAGCCGCCGCCGCGCGCGCGCGAGCCGCTTTCCGGTGCGCACGATGCCGACGTAGTTCCACATGAGGCGCCGAATCTCTTCCCAGTTCTGGCTGACGACGACCATCTCGTCGGAGGCCACCGCTTTTCCAGAGTCCCACTCGCGCACCGCCGACGGGAGCGTGACGCCGGCCTGCACCTCGCTCCACGCCGCCGCCACCGCGCGGTGACCGAAGACCAGGCCCTCGAGGAGCGAGTTCGACGCCAGCCGGTTCGCCCCGTGCAGCCCGGTGCAGCTCACCTCGCCGATGGCGTACAGCCCCGGCAACGACGTGCGGCCGTGCTCGTCGGTGACGATGCCACCGCACATGTAGTGCGCCGCCGGCACCACGGGGATGGGCTGCACCGCCATGTCGACACCGAACTCGCGGCACGTCGCGTAGATCGTCGGGAAGCGCTCGACGAGGTACGCCTTGCCGAGGTGGGTCATGTCGAGGTGCACGCAGTCGGCGCCCGTGCGCTTCATCTCGGCGTCGATGGCCCGCGCCACCACGTCACGCGGCGCCAATTCGGCGAGCTCGTGGTACCGCTTCATGAAGCGCTCGCCGGTGCTCTTGAGCCGCAGCTTGCCACCCTCGCCACGCAGCGCCTCGCTGATGAGGAAGCTCTTCGCGTCGGGGTGGAACAGGCAGGTGGGGTGGAACTGGTAGAACTCCATGTTCGCGATGCGCGCGCCCGCCCGGTACGCCATCGCCACGCCGTCGCCCGTCGCCACGTCCGGGTTCGAGGTGTACAGGTACACCTTCCCCGCGCCGCCCGTCGCCAGCACCGTCACCTTGCCGAGGAACGTCTGAATCGTGCCGTCCTCGAGCAGCACGTACACGCCCTGGACCCTCGCCTTGCCGTGGGGCGCTTCTCGATCGCGAATGAGATCGACCGCCGTCGCGTCGGGGAAGAAGGTGATGTTCGGCTGCTCGTCGCAGGCCGCCAGCATCGCGCGCTCGACCTCTTTGCCGGTGACGTCTCCGGAGTGCACGATGCGCCGCTTGCTGTGCCCGCCCTCGCGCGTGAGATCGAACTCGCCGTTGGCCTTGCGGTTGAAGTCGGCGCCCATCGCCGCCAGCGCCTTGAGCCGCGCCGGGCCTTCTTTCACGGTGATCTCGACGATCGAGCGCTTGTTGAGCCCCGCGCCGGCGACGATCGTGTCCTCGACGTGCCGATCGAAGCTGTCGTCGTCGGCCAGCACCGCCGCGATGCCGCCCTGCGCGTAGACGGTGTTGCCCTCGGAGCGGCTGCGCTTGGTGAGGACCGCCACCGTTCCGTGACGGGCCGCCTCGAGCGCGAACGACAGCCCCGCCACACCGCCCCCCATCACCAGGAAGTCGAAAGACCGTGCCATGCGCGCGATGTAACAGCCTTGCCGCCCCCGGCGGGCGTCCACTTCACCTGGACTGAACGCGCCCGTGAATGCGGCCGGGGGGCTGGGGGTTCTGACGGTTGCCTTTCTTCGGGCGCGGGCCGAACAGGTGTAGGCTTTCGCCCGACGTCTTCAGTCGATGGAGTCCCTCGTCTTGGTGCTCGCCCGCCTCGCCAGCCTCGTGGTCTTCGTGCCGTGCCTGGCGCTGGCCGGAGGCATCTACAAGTACGTCGAGAAGGACGGCACCGTTGTCTACACGAACGTGCCGCCGAAGGGCGCGACCCGCCAGGCGCGCAAGCTCGACGGTGAGTTCCGGCCCGCGCCCGCCCCCAGCACGCCCGCGAAGGTGACGAGCGCCTCGACGATGAAGCTGACGGAGTTCGACGAGATCATCGACGAGATGGCCGTGAAGTACCGCATGCCCGTCAACCTGGTGCGCGCGGTGATGCACGCCGAGTCCGCGTTCGACCCCAACGCCATCTCGCACGTCGGCGCCTCGGGGCTCATGCAACTCATGCCGGCCACCGCCCGCGAGATGTACGTGAAGGACATCTTCGACGTGCGCGAGAACATCGAGGGCGGCACCCGCTACCTGCGCGTCCTGGCCAACGAGTTCGACGGCGACATGGTGAAGATGGTGGCCGCCTACAACGCCGGCCCCGACGCCGTGCGCAAGTACAACGGCCAGGTGCCGCCCTACCCCGAGACCCAGGCGTACGTGCGCAAGGTGCTCTCGCTCTACTTCCAGTACAAGGCGCGCTCCGAGCAGGCCCAGGCGCGCTGACGACAAGGACACGCATGGCGACCTCGACGCGCGCGCCGGTCAACGAAGAGGAGTTTCTCGGCGCGCTCTACAAGGGCGGTGAGCTGCTCGCCGCCGGGAAGATCGTCGAGGCCCGCTCGCACCTCGAGAAGGCGCACTTCCTCTCGCCGAAGAACGAGAAGGCGCAGAACCTGCTCGGCCTCACGTACTTCAAGCTTGGCCTGTTCGATCAGGCCTCGGACATCTACGAGAAGCTCGTCAACGAGAACCCGGCCGACCCGACGCTGCGGGTGAACCTCGGGCTCGTGTACCTCAAGACGAACAACCTGCCCCGCTGCATCAAGGAGTTCGAGACGGCGACCGATCTCGACCCCGATCACAAAAAGGCCCACAACTACCTCGGCCTCGCGCTCGCTCAGGCGGGTGACTACGCGAAGGCGCGCGAGCACTTCATTCTCGCGGGCAGCGAGCAGATGGCCGAGAAGATGGGGCGCGCGCTGTCGGCGAAGGTCGAGAGCGCCCCGTCGAGCCATGGGTTGGTGGTGCCGCCGCCTCCGCCCGCCACGGCCACGGCCGTCACCGCGCAGCCGGCTCGGCCCGCGCCGCACGCGTCGCCGCCCAGGCCACCGCCCGTCGCACGGCAGACCATCGCCGTGGCCGTCGCGCCGCCGCTGCCGCCGCCCGCCGACGACGAGATCGAGGTGATGAGCGACGACGCCGACGTGCTCGACGCCGACGCCGAGACCGCTGCCGTCGAGACGAGCGCCGAGGCGCCGCCACCGCCGCCCGAGCCCGCGTTCGAACCACCGCAGGAGCTCCCGCCCGTCGACGCCAGCCCCTTCGAGCCTCCGGAGGAGGCCCCCGCCGACGCCGTCACCTTCGAAGACGTGCCGGTCGAGACGATGCCGGTGGAGAGCGCGGTCGAGGCCGTGGCGGTCTAGACCGTTCCCGTCGAGGCAGCCCAGCCCGCGGAGCCCATGCCCGAAGAGGTCGACATCGCGCCGCCCGCGCCCTCCGGGCCACGGCTCGATCGGGACTGGGGCGCCCAGTTCGGCATGGACGCTGCCGAGGGCCAACCGTCCGAGTCCGAGCAGCCCGTCGTGGAAGGCACCATGGAGGAGCTCCCGGTGCTCGACGCGGTCGCCGAAGCCGAGCCGCTGCCACCGGTGTCCGCGGCGAAGGCCTGGGCGACGCCGCTCGTCAACAGCTGGGACGCCGCGTCGGGCCTGTCGCCTCCGACGTCGGGCGAAGCCGCGCCCGCCGCCGAGGCCCCTCCGCCGCCAGAAGCCGAGCTGGCCGTCACCCAGGAGCTCCCGTCGGACGACGACGCGTGGAACGCAGCGCGCCGCTCGGCCGTCGTCGAGGCTCCAGCGCCCGAGCAGAACTGGAACACCCCGCCAGACCCCGCCCAGGAGATGGATTTCGGCGACGTCGCGCCGGCCGAGGCCCCTCCAACCGCTGACGACCCACGCTGGAGCCAGCCCGGCGAGGCGGCCCCCGAAGCGTGGAGCCAGCCGCAAGACGTGCCCGCGCCCGGTGAGAGCTGGAGCGCTCCGCAGGAGCTTCCCCCTCCCGACGCGAGCCAGAATGAGGGCTGGAGTTCCTCTCAGGAGCTCCCCGCTGCTGACGCGAGCCAGGCTGAGAGCTGGGATTCCAGTCAGGAGCTTCCGCCCGACGCGAGCGAGGCCGAGCGCTGGAGTGCTCCCCAGGAGCTCCCTCCTGCCGACGCGAGCCAGGCCGAGAGCTGGAGCGCGCCCCAGGAGCTCCCCGCCGTCGACGCCGCCTCTGCAGAAACCTGGAGCGACCCGGCAGCGCCCGAGGCCAGCAGCGACGCGTGGACCACCACCGAGCCGTCCCCCGGCGACGCGCCCCTCACCTCGGCGCCGTCGGAGTCGTGGAGCCAGCCCCAGGAGCTGCCCGCCGCGGACGCGTGGGCGCCGGGAGGCGAAGCGGCGCCAACAGACGAGGCATGGACGGCGCAGAGCCCGGGCTCGGCGGAGGCGTCGTGGGCCCAGGAGACGACCGGGCCCGCTCCGCAGTCAGCGGAGCCCGCGTGGTCCGAACCCGCCCCGGCCCCCACCTGGAGCGCGCCGCCCCCCTCGACGCCGAGACCGCCGGCGAGCGCGCCGTCTGCCGGCTATTCGCCCATGGAGGCCCGGACGCTCGTCGAGCTCGGCGCGTCGACCAGCACCATCGAAGAGCCGCAGGCCGGCCCGTTCCACGTGGGCCCGCACGGCCTCGCCGTCACCGTGAGCGGCGAGATGCTGACGCGCATGACGAACCTGGTGGCCATCGTCGGCTCCGTGCAGGCCAGACCCGAGAAGAAGCGCTCTCGCGGCCGCGCCATCGAGGCCCCCTTCGGTGAGGGCCCCGAGCAGATGCAGCGGCTCGTCGGCCACGGCGTCGTGCACCTCGAGATGGGTGGCGCCCGCTTTCACGCGCTCGATCTCGACGACAACGACGGCGCCTACCTGCGCGAGGAGCGCGTGTTCGGCTTCGAAGAGACCATCGGCTTCGAGCACGGCCGCTTGAGCGACGACGAGAACAAGCTGTCGCTCGAGCTCGTGCACCTGTCCGGTGATGGCCGCGTGCTGCTGCAGCTCAACGGGGCGATGAAGTCACTGGCCGTGCCGCCGGGCGCGCCGATGGTGGTGCCGCTCCAGCGCCTCGTCGGTTGGTTCGGCCGGGTGTCGCCGCGCTTGACGGGCTTCGCTGGCCAGGGCGCCGTCGAGCTCACCGGTGATGGCTACGCGCTGCTCGTGACGCCGGGGTGAGTCGCATGGATCGCGAGACCGCCCAGACGCAGAAAGCCGAGGCGCGCCAGAAGAAGCGCGACGAGAAGGCGCGCCGCAAGGCCGAGAAGCTCGCCCGCAAGGAAGCCCGGAAGGCCGAGCGCCGCAGCCGGCCGCCGTCTGCGCTGCTCAAGGAGTTCTGGAACCTCCCCAACATGCTGACGATGGGGCGCATCGCCGTCATCCCCCTCTTCGTCTGGTTCATCTACGACGCCGACCCGTTCTACTCGTGGGCCGCCGCGTCGATCTTCACCATCGCGGCCGTCACCGACGTCATCGACGGCTTCCTCGCGCGCCGGTGGAACATGATCACCGTGGTGGGCAAGCTGCTCGACCCACTCGCCGACAAGCTGATCGTCGCGGCGGCGCTGGTGATGCTGGTGCGCCTGGGCCGCATTCACGCGTGGGTCGTCATCGTGCTGCTGTCGCGCGAGTTCATCGTCACCGGGCTGCGGCAAATCGCCGCCAGCGAGGGCCTCGTCATCGCCGCCGGCCAGGAGGGCAAGTGGAAGACGAGCCTCCAGCTCACCGGCATCGTCGCGCTCTGCATCCACTACACGCACCCGATGTTCTTCGGGTTCGCCTGGTACGACGTGAACTTCAACCTGGTGGGCAAGTTCCTGGTGTACCTGTCGACGGCCTTCTCGGTGTGGAGCGCCGGCGTCTACTTCCAGGCGTTCTTGCGCATGCTGTCCCGCCGCGGGCAGGCGACCCCCGGCTGAACGACCTTCAGGCAGCGCCCGCCGCGGCCCGCTTGTCGACGTTGGCGAGCTGCCCGCACGCGGCGGCGATGTCTCGGCCCCGGTTCGCGCGGATGAAGGCCACCACGTCGGCCGCCTCGAGGATCTGCTTGAACCGCTCGGCCCGGTTGTCGAGCGTGGTCGAGAAGCCCAGCCCCGGGTTCTCGTTGTACTGAATGAGGTTCACCTTCGCCGGCACGCCCTGCAGCAGCGCCGCCAGCCGCCGCGCGTCGTCGTCGGTGTCGTTCACCCCGCTCATCAGCACGTACTCGAACGTCACCCGCCGGCCCTGCTTCACCGGGAACTTCTTCACCGCCTCCATGAGGTCGGCGATCTTCCACTTCCGGTTGACGGGCATGATCACGTCGCGCGTCTCGTCCCACGAGGCGTTGAGCGAGATGGCCAGCTTGACGTCGGTCTCGGTGGCGAAGCGCTCGATCATCGGCACCAGCCCCACCGTCGACACGGTTATGTGCCGCGACGAGAAGTTCGGCCCGTCTTCGCTCTGGAGCAGCTCGAGGGCCCCCTTGACGTTCTCGAAGTTGTGGAGCGGCTCGCCCATGCCCATGAAGACGAGGTTGGTGAGCGGCCGCAGCGTCTCGAGGCCCTCGTTCGCGCGCACCTCGCGGTTGACGGCGTGCACCTGGGCGACGATCTCGGACGGGGTGAGGTGGCGAATGAGGCCCAGGGTGGCCGTGGCGCAGAAGCGGCAGCCCATGGCGCAGCCCACCTGCGTCGACACGCACAGCGTCTTGCGCTCGGGCGAGGGCATGTAGACCGACTCGATGAGCTTCCCGTCGTGCGTCTTGAACCGGTACTTGATGGTGCCGTCGACGCTGCGCTGCTCGAGGTCCTTCTCCACCGCGCGAATGACGGCGCGGGCTTCGAGCTGGGCCCGCAGCGCCTTCGAGAGGTCGGTCATCTCGTCGAAGCGCACCGCGCCGCGTTGGTGGAGCCACCGGTACACCTGCCGGGCCCGGAACGGCTTCTCTCCCAGCTCGACGAGGAACGAGGTGAGCGCTGGGAGCGACAGGCTGGCGACGTCGACGGGGGCGGGCGACACGACCCGGCCAATACGCGACAGGCGGCTTGCCTTTCAACCCACCCCTGTTTCACTCCGGCGTGACATGACCCGCACGCGCCGAACGGTGGAGATCTCCGACGCCCTCTGGGACGCCCTCGAGCTGATGAGCCGCGAGATGAGCGTCGATCGCGACGCGCTGCTGAACCAGGCGCTCTTCACCTTCGCGCGCTTCAACGGCTACGTGACGCCGGGCTCCGTCGCGCCCCACGCCACCGCCGCCGCCAGCGCGCCGGCCGCGTCCGCCGTGCCGCCCGTGGTGCAGCCGCTCGCCTCGCCTCCCTCGGCCGTGCGACAGGCCCAGGAGCCCGCGCCCGAGGTGCAGGCCCCGCCGGCCCCGCCCCCGCTCGACCCAGACGCGCCCCGCCTGGCGACTGGCAGCCAGCCCGCCGTGACACGCGCCCCCGAGCCGCTCGCGACGAGCCCGGTGCCGTCGACCGATCCCGAGACCGCGCCGCCCCTCACCGCCCCCGAGCCCACTGGCGCCCGGCACACGCTCGACGCCGAGCACCCGCCCGCGGCCGAGCCAGCGCCGGCCCCCACGAAGCGCGAGGACGACGTCGCCGAGGAGGACGAGACGCCAGACGACGACGGGCTCGAGGCGCTCCCTGAGAGCGGCGCTGTCGAGTGGCGTCCGCCGCGAGGCGTGCTGGCCGACAGGGCCGTCGTCACGGTGGCCGGCGAAGTGAAGGGCCGCGACTTCTTCGGCCAGGTGAAGCTCCTCGACGCCGCGGGGGCGCCGGTGAAGAGCCTCGAGCTGGGGCCCGAGCCCGACGACGAGCGGGTCGCGGCGGTCCTCGTCCACGAGAGCCACCCACCGAAGCACTGGAAGACGCAGAGCGACGAGCTGGTGACGGAAGGGCGCTTCGCCGAGGCGCTGCTGGCGCTGGCCCGGGCCGTCGGCGCTGGGGAGCCGGCCGCTACCCTCGAGGCCTTCCTCGAGCAGCACACCCTGCGCCGCACGAAGGGCTCCGCCGACGCGCGCGCCGAGAAGGCGTCGTTCGTGCTCGAGAACATGAACCGCTTCCGCGGCACCCCCGAGCGGAAGGCGGCCTACCTCGTCGAGGAGCTGCGTCAGGGGGCCTCGCCCACCGCCATCTTGCGGGACCTGGCGATCGATCAAGATCAGTTCGGCAGCTCGCGCGCCGCCGCCGACCTCATTCGCTGCTGCAAGGCGCTCGACCCGGCGAACAAGAGCTTCTTCTCGTACACGCAGGCGCTCATCGAGATGAGCCTCGGCAACGTCGACGCGGCGCGGGTGGCGGCCGACGAGCTGCGCGAGCGCTCCGAGGAGCAGGCCGACTTTCTGACGGCGTACCTCAACGGCCTCTTCCCGCTGTTCGACTTCTGGCCCGGCCAGGACGCCATCACCTCGATCGAGCTCGAGGTCGAGGCGCAGCCTCCCGCCCGCACCCTGGCCGACTTCCGCAACGCCATTCAGAAGGCCGCGCTGCGGGTGAAGTCGCTGCGCACGCTCCTGACCGCGCTGGTGCCCGACGACACCCCCTGGTTGCCCCCGGCCCCCGACGCGGTGCTGGCGCGCAGCAAGGTGACGCTCGGCGAGAAGGAAGAGGTCGAGGTCGAGGAGTGGCAGACGACGAGCATTCCCCAGCTGATGCGCAAGCTGCGCAACGAGTGGGCCCGGCTCACCTGGCTGTGCTGGCTGGCGGGCCTCGATCAGGTCGCCTCACCGTCGGCCACCAGCAAGCCCCGCTCCCCCTCCGTCGTCCGCCTGGCGATGGGCATGCGCGAGCAGCTCTTCGCGCTGCGCGGTGAGCAGACGCCCATCGAAGACGGCTTCGAGGAGGCCGACCTCGAGAACGCGCGGCTGGTGGCGACGCTGCCCTGGAGCGGCACCACGCTGGACGAGCTGCACCCGGCCAACGCGAGCGAGCTGGCCCTGCCCGAGACGCAGGCCGTTCTTCAGGCGCTCGCCTGGGCCGCCGACGCCGACGTCACCTCTCCCTTCTTCGACGCCACCGGGGAGGACGGCGACGAAGACGAAGACGCGGAGGACGGCGAGGACGAAGCGGACGCCGACGAAGACGACGCCGAGGGTGGGGACGAGGCCGAGGCCGACGATGACGCCGCCGAGCCGGCGTCCGACCGCGAAGCGCCGGCCGAGGCGCCCGAGGCCGCCGAGGAGCGCCCCACCACGGGCGAGACCGCCGCGCCCGCCTCTGCGCCACCGGAGGACTCGGAGCCGCCCCACGAGCCCGAGAACGCCGATCGCACCGCCATCGTCCGCCCCTCGGGCCGGAAGATCTGGATTCAGCGTGAGAACCACGAGACCGTCGAGCTCGCGGGCATGCGCTTCACGGTGGGCCGCGATCCCCGCTGCGAGATCGTCATCGCCTCACCGCGCGTCTCTCGCGAGCACGCCGCGATCCTCGTCGACGAAGAGACGGTGCTGGTGACCGATCTCAACTCGTCGAACGGCACCTTCTTCGACGGCGAACGCATCACCCGGCACGTCGTGAAGGACGGCGACACGGTGCAGTTCGGCAACGAGAAGGTGACCTTCCGCTTCTCGGACCCGGGCTGACCTTCAGGGCGCACCCGGGGCCGTCGAGCGCCCTCGACTCACTTCTTGTGGGCGTAGGGGAACAGCTCGGTGGAGCGGAAGAAGTACGCCACCTCGTTCTTCGCGTTCTCGAGGCTGTCCGAGCCGTGCACCGTGTTCGCGTCGATCGACTTCGCGAAGTCCGCGCGAATGGTGCCGGCGGCGGCCTTCTTCGGGTCGGTCGCGCCCATGAGGTCGCGGTTCTTGAGCACGGCGTTCTCGCCCTCGAGGCACATGAGGACGACGGGGCCCGAGATCATGAACGAGACGAGATCCTTGAAGAAGGGGCGCTCCTTGTGCACGGCGTAGAAGCCCTCGGCCTCGCGCTGCGAGAGGTGCTGCAGGCGAAGCGCGATGGGCGTCAGGCCCGCCTCCTCGAAGCGGGAGATGATCTTGCCGATGACGCCCTTCTCCAGCGCGTCGGGCTTGAGGATCGACAGGGTGCGTTCGATGGCCATGGTGGTTCTCCGAAGAAAAGGGGGAACGGCGCGCGTGCGGGTACACCGCCCCTGTGGCGCTGGCAACCCGAAAGCAGGGTCGTCACAGCGAGCGCAGGTACGTCATGAGCGCGCGCTTCTCGGAGTCATTCAGCCCCTCGCACGAGTGGCCGTGGCCATCGCTCTTCTGGCCCTCGAGCCGCGAGGGATCGCGCGGCGACAGGCAGAACAGCTCGTCGAGGGTGACCGACCCGTTGTGCAGGAAGCGCGTCTGCGAGAACAGGCCCGACATGCGCGGGGCCTTCACCTGGCGCGTCACCATCGAGGCCTCACCGGGGAAGTTGCAGCACGGCTTGCCATCAGGCCCCGGGTTGTAGATGGCGGCGTACGCGGAGTCGGTGCCCAGTTCCTCGAAGGGGTACGTGCGGGCGCTCTCGCCCGACGGGCCGTTGTGACACTCGAGGCAGCCCTTCGTGACGAAGAGGCGGGCGCCCACCCGGGCCTCGGCGGCGTCGACGGGGGCGAGCGGCGCGGGGGCCCGCAGGGAGCGGAGGTACTCGGCCAGCGGCGCGAGCTGATCGCGGGTCCACGTCTCCTTGCTGCCGCCGAAGGCCACGAAGCCGGCGAGGAACTCGTCGATCGAGCGGGTGCCGCCGTTCCACGACAGCAGCTCGTGCCCCATGCCGGCGTCGGCCCGCTGCGCAGCGTCCGGCAGGTTCCAGAGCGGGAGAATGCGGCTCACCGTCCACACGCCGTCGTCGACGAGCGGCCTGGTGAGGAAGTCCATGGTGCCTGGACGCAGCGAGAGGAAGCGCTCCTGATCCTGCACGTTGAGCGCGCCGTTCGAGCCCGCCCCGAGCAGTGACAGCCCGGTGATGCCCATGTCGATCTGGTAGTTCGGCTGCATGCGGGCCGCGGCGATGGGGCCAGCCAGCTCGGCCTTGAGCCGCGGGTGCACGTTCATGTCGTTGGGGTTCGTCGACAGCTGCAAGGGCGCGCCCAGCGACGCGAGCAGCTTGCCGTACTCGAGCGAGAGGTTGCCGTACCCCACCGCGTAGCGCCCGTCGGGCATGCGGCCGAAGTGGCACGAAGGCATAGGTCGACACCGTGCCCACCTTGCCGCTCGTCGGCGCGAGGCCCAGCGGCAGGTTCTTCGCGCTCGTCGGGTCCGCCACCAGCCCCATGCGGGAGAAGCCGACGCCGTAGTAGCCGGCGTAGTACTTCTGCAGGAAGTCGACGAGCGGCACGGGCACGCCGATGGTGCCGAACGTCTCGTAGAAGAACATCCACTTGCCGCAGCGCAGCCGCGTCGCGCGATCGGCCCCGCCCCGCTTCACCGCGTCGCACGCTCCGCGCAGCGCCTGCGCCTCGAGCACCGCGAGGAGATCGCCGTCGACGTCGTGTGTGACAGGAGCGGTCACAGGGGCCCACGGCCGCGGCGCTCGATCGGCGGGATCGCCCGCGTCGACGGCCATGGCGCCGCCGCCCCCGCTCGAGCCTCCCGCGCTGCCCGCGGCCCCACCCGCGGTGCCTGGCGGATCCATCGGCACCAGCTGCATGGGTGGGCCTTCGGCCGAGCAGCCAACGGCAGCGATGACGAGCGACACGAACGCGACGAGACGCATGGTGTTTCCCCGATGGAGCGGAACGGAACGAACGCGGATACCGCAGCCGCGGGCTCTGCCACACTCGGGTTTCGGGGAACCTCGTCACCCCACGGTTTCAGTGGGTGTCGACCAACGGGGACTTCAGGGGTCGGCCATGAGGGCGAAGAAGATGACGCCCTCGTCTTCTGGCAGCTCGGCTCGGAACAGCCCGCGCGCGCCGAGGCTCACCACGATGGAGCCCGCCAGGGTCCACGCGAAGCCTTCGTCACAATGGAACTGCGAGCGCCACAGCGCCGAGAGGCCCGGCTGGGTGACGTCGGGAGCACACACCCGCCGCACGCGCTCGACGGTGTGCGGGTTGGCGTCTTCGTGCGCCCAGCCCCACGTCCAGGTGAAGGCGTCGGGGTAGTACTGGCCGATGACGAGCGCCGGCACCTCGAGGGGCGGGCCGTCTTTCTGGCGCAGCGACAGCGACGAGAGCTGCGGCTCGAACGCAAAGCCCGTGGTGTTCCGCAGCCGCGCCTCGAGCCGGCCCTGGAGATCGTGAAACGCGCGCTGGGTGCCCTCCATCATGTCGAAGAGGGCGTCGGTCATGAGCAACGAGTCGAGGTGCTCCTTCTGGAGCCGGGTGAACCACGCCGTGCTGCCGTCGGGCTTGAGCAGCTTGTAGTCGGCGAAGTCGGGCGTGCGGCTGACGGTGATGGAGCCCGGCGTCCACGCGGCCTTCTTCTGCTCACCCAGCAGGTGCTGGAGCTCCGACACGCCCTCTGACAGACGCTCGGCCTCGAGCTTCGGATCGATGTGGAGATCGGGCCTGGGCCTGGGGGCCTTCGAGCCGTCGCCGCGCGCGTTCAGCTCTGACAGGCGCAGGCCCTCGGGCGTCTGGGCGAAGCGCAGCTCGAGCTGCGTCCACCCGCCGGGCGCGAGCACCATGAGGCTGTCGTGCAACGTCTGAATGAGCGGCGTGAGCGACTCGGCCATGGTCGAGCCCCCCTGTAACCGCTCACGCGCCCAGCGTCACTGGATCCCGAGGCGGCAGGTGCAGGCGCCGGTGCCCGAGCAGGGGAAGAAGTTCTGGTCGAAGCAGCCCAGGCCCGCGCAGCACGAGTTGCCGCCGGCCGTACAGGTCTGCCCCTGCTGCACGCAGGACGACGCCTGGCAGGTGCCCGTCAGCTGGCCCGAGGGGATGCTGCAGCTCGTGCCCGAGCAGCAGTCGGTGTTCGAGGCGCAGACGCCGCCGAGGCCCTGACAGGTGACGGGCGGGCTGCACACGCCGTTTCGGCAGATCTGCGAGCAGCAGTCGACCGAGAACGCGCAGGTGGCCCCGTTGGCCCGGCACAAGACGCCCGCGTCGACGACGGGTGTCCCGCCATCTCCCGGAGTGGTGCCACCGTCGCCAATCCCTGCGTCACCCGGTGTGCCCGCGTCGACCGGCGGGGGCGGCGGCGGACGGCACACGCTCTGAATGCACGACGTTCCGGCGCAGCACCCGGCGTCGCCCGTGCAGGCCCCGCCCGCCGGCGTGCACGAGGTGGTCTGGCAGCGGTTGACGCCACCGTCACCCGGCAAGCAGAGCTGGTTGTTGCAGCACTGATCGCGGAACTGGCACACGTCGCCGGTGGCGATGCAGCAGCCGGCCTCGCCGGTGAAGCCGTTGGGGCAGCTCCCCGACTGGCCACCGAAGCAGCGGGGAATGCCGGAGCGATCGAGCCTGCAGGCGTTCTGGCCGCCGCAGCAGTTCATCGACGCGTTGATCGACACACTGCCGCCGTCGGGCAGGTTGGCGCGGCCGCAGATGTTGCCGACGCCGTTGCACGACTGGCCGTTGTCACACCGGCCATCAGAGCACTGCACCGAGCCGTTGGGGTTCACCCCGCCGCCGCAGCATTGATCGTCGTTTCGACACCACGTGCCCGTCAGCCGGCAGCCGCCCGCCGGGAGACACACCTTCGCGCCCGAGCCCGGGTCGAAGCAGATGCGCGAGCAGCAGGTCGAGCCGTCGTTGCACGGGTTGCCTTCCTGCGTGCAGCCGCCGCCGCCACCGCCGGTGATGGTGAGGCACCGGCCGACGCCGCCATCCCCATTCACGCTGCAGCGCTGGCCACAGCACTCGGCATTCGAGCGGCAGATGTCTCCGCCGGGCTGGCAGGTGTACGCGCGCTGGCAGACGCCGCCCCGGCACAGCGTCGAGCAGCACTCGGCGTTGTTCGCGCACGCGTCACCGGTCGTGCGGCAGGCGCCTCCAGGAATGGCCTGACAGGTGCCGTTGCAGAGGCCAGTGCAGCAATCGGCGCCGGACGTACAGGTCTGTCCCGTCGCTGTACATTGATTGAGCGCGCAGGTGTTGTTGACGCAGCGGCCCGAGCAGCACTCGGCCGGTCCAGCGCACGCGGCGCCCGTGCCCGAGCAGAAGGACTGCGCGCGACACAGCCCGTTGTCACAGGAGCCGTTGTTGCAGCACGTCGACTGGGCCGTGCACGGCGTGCCCGCGGGCGTACACATGCCGCCGTCGGGGAGCGCGGTGCCTCCGCCCGCCGCCGCGCCGCCACCCGTCGCGCTTCCACCCGCCGTCCCGCCGCCCGTCGCCAGGCCGCCTGCACTTCCACCGCCTGCCGCGCCGCCTCCGGTCGCGCCACCCGTGCCGCCGGCGGTCGCGCCGCCGCCGGTCGCGTCACCGCCTCCCGTCATCATCGAGTCGCCGCCGCCAGCGCCGCCGTCCTCTCCGACGGGCGGCATCGGGCCGCACTGGCAGGCGCTGAGACAGAGACCGGCGAGGGCAAACGACAGCAGCGAACGATGCATGCGAGCTCCGGAGCGAGGCGAGGCGCGAAGGGTACCGCGTCGCGTCGAGGCCGCGAGTCAGCGGCTCACCTTGTTTCGTCAGCGCGCTCCCATTCACCCCATGCGGCGGTGTCGTGATTTCCCCTTCCCCACCCCACGTGCCTCTGATTCGGTGGCGCCATGCGAAGCGCACTCGGGGTGCTGGTGTTGGCGACGGTCGCGGCCGCGCAAGGGAAGTCGGTGACGGAGGATCGGGCCTGGGCGAATCCGGGCGCAGCCCTGAAAGGCGGCCTCGAGGCCGCGGTGATCGTCCGCGTCGGAGACGTCGACAACCTCAACTTCGGCTGGCCCGAGGGGTTCGACCCGTTCTGCGGGCGCATGACGTCGTCCCACGACTGGCCGTGGAAGCCGGCCGCGGGTGACGTGCCGGGGCTCGACCGAATCCTCCTGGGGACGAAGTTCTCGCCGAACCAACCGAAGGGGTGCGGCGCCGATGGGTACTCGGGGAACTTCGACGCGCGCGCGACGAAGCCGGTGGCGCTGGCGGTGCCGCTCGACGCCGTGAAGGGCACCACCGTCTCGAACGCGTTCCTGCAGCTCTTCATCGACGATTTTCAGGCGCCGGCGCTGTGCTCGAAGTTCCAGGTGCAGCTCAACGGCCGCCGCTTCGTCGAGGCCGAGCGCGTGCTCAACGCCATCAACCAGACGGGGCCGGTGGGCAAGCTCGTGACGGTGCCCATCCCCGAGGAGTTCTGGGCGGACCTGACGACGAAGCCGACGCTCTCGGTGCTGGTGGACGAGGTCGCGGGGGCGCCAGACGGCTTCGCGATCGACTTCGTGCGGCTGCTGGTCAACCGCAAGCGCGAGAACACCTGCAAGGGCGCGTTCCCCGGGCGGGTGGTCGACGCCCAGTCCTCGGAGCCGGTGCCGGGTGCGCTCGTCTCGCTCGCCGATGGCAGCGCGGTGAAGGCTGACGCCGAGGGCCGGTTTCAGTTCAGCGACGTGCCGACGGGCTTCGAGGTCGTGCGTGCCTCGGCCCAGGGGTACGCCGACGGCACCGCGACGGCCGATGTGGGCCAGGGAGACAACGACGAGATCGAGCTCCGCCTCGAGAAGGGCAAGGCGCTGGTGTTCGACGAGAAGCCGCTCGCCGTGGGGCAGGCGCTCGCGCTCAACGCGATCCTGTTCGACCAGAGCAAGGCCGATCTGAAGAAGGAGTCGAAGCCCGAGCTGGACCGGCTGGTGGCGTTCCTCAAGGCGAACCCGACGGTGGAGATCGAGCTGTCGGGCCACACCTCGTCCGAAGGTGACGCTGCGTCGAACCGCTCGCTGTCCTACCGGCGCGTGCAGACGTGCAAGCGCTACGTGACGGGCAAGGGCATCGACGAGGGGCGCATCGTGACGGTGGGCCATGGGCCTGATCGCCCGGTGGCGCCGAACGACTCAGAAGCCGGCCGCAAGGCGAACCGGCGCGTCGAGCTGCGGGTGTTGAAGAACTAAAGCGGCGCTCACGGGCAGGTGACCGGAGCGACCTCCCATTCGCGGCGCGGCCCCTGTGGCCCGTCGAGCACCACGCGGTAGCGCTGCCCCGCCACGGGGTTCCAGCCCATGCGCACGAGCGTCACGGCTGACAGCCGGCCGTAGCCGCCCTGCATCACGTCTACCCGGACGGGCAGCGCCATGCCGTCGCCGACACGCGTGACGGTGGCGGTGGCGCCCTGCTGGGGAATGTCTCCGTGCACCGACCAGGTCCATTGCGTCACCGAGACGGGTGAGAACCCGGCGGGCGGGAACGAGAACCACATCGGGCTCGGGCCCGGGTTGCCGCTGCCGAAGATGGCCGAGCACGACGCCGAGCCGTACTGGTTGCCGCCCCGGTAGAAGCCGATGCCGACGCCGTCGAGCGAGGGGTACAGAAACCAGCGCCGGTGGCCGAAGGTCGTCTCGTTGCCCCAGTCGATCATCCACTGGTCGATGGCATCGGCGGCGTTGGCGCTGCCCCACGCGATGTTGCTCGACCCCGCGCCGCCAGCGCCGAGCTGCGAGTAACAGGTGGCGCCGGGCATCGGGAAATGCGCCTGCGGGCCGGCGGGGTTCCAGGCCGAGACCACGCTGCAGGCCTGGGCGGCGGCGTTCTGCTGAGCGTCGTCGCGCACGGGGCCGAGGCCCGAGAGCCAGCGGTAGAAGTTGAGGCGCGCGAGCGCGTCGTCGATGGCCGCGCGGGTGAGCGTGCCGACGTCGCACATCGAGGCGCCGGCGACGAAGTCCATTCCCGTCACGCGCGAGCGCATGCCCTCGGCGAAGGCGGTGCAGACCTGGGCCTCGGTGCGGAGCGCGGGCACGCCGGGATCTCCCGGGAGACACGCGCCGCCGTCACCGACGAAGCCGGGATCGCACTCGCACCGCACCGGCATCGTCCGGCAGCGTGCGTTGGCGGAGCAGCGAACGGTGCTGCAGGGGTCGACCGGCCCGGCGTCAGGAACGCCCGCGTCCACCGGAACGGCCGCGCCGCCGCCCGCGTCGACCGTCACCACCGCGCCGCCCCCGCCCTGCCCGCCTCCCGCGCCGCCGCCGGCCATCACCTGAGGCGCCGCGCCGCCGCCGGCGGTCACGAGCGGCTCGTCGATGCTGCCTTCAGCGATGCCCATGCAGCCGGACACGAGGAGCGCGAGGACGAAACGAGCGGGCGTCATGACAGGTCTTCGCGCAGACCCCGCAGGCGGTTTGTCACTCTCACGCGATGAGAACCGCGCTGGAGCCCCGGTGCTCCAGTCGAAGCACGGTTGACGGCCGCTCCGGCATGGTCTGAAGCCCCGGGTCCATGCTCCCCATCACCGACGTCGCCCGCCGCCTCGATCTCACCGTCGACGATCTGCTGCTCCACGGCCCCCACCTCGCGAAGCTGTCGTGGAAGACGATGGCGCGGCTTCAGGAGCGAGGGCCGAAGGGCAAGCTGGTGCTCGTCTCGGCGATGACGCCCACGAAGTATGGCGAGGGCAAGACGACGACGACGATCGGCCTGGTGCAGGGGCTCGTTCGCAAGGGCGCCAACGCCATGGCGGCGCTGCGGGAGCCATCGCTCGGCCCCGTCTTCGGCGCGAAGGGCGGTGGCACCGGTGGTGGGAAGGCGTCACTCGAGCCGAGCGCGCGCATCAACCTGCACTGCACGGGCGATCTGCACGCCATCACCGCGGCGAACAACCTGCTCGCGGCGCTGGTGGATAACGCGATCAACTTCGATCAGAAGCGGTTCAAGTCGGTGACGTGGAAGCGCTGCATCGACATGAACGATCGCTTCCTGCGGAACACGGTGATCGGGCTCGGCGGCACGGCGAACGGGGTGCCGCGGGAAGACGGCTTCGACATCACGGCGGCCTCCGAGGTGATGGCGACGTTGTGCCTGTCGTCGAGCGTGGCGGACCTGAAGGCCCGGCTCGCGCGGCTGATCGTCGGCGTGGGACATGACGGCAAGCCGATCACCGCGGGGGACCTGAACGCGCAGGGCTCGATGGCGGCGCTGCTCGGAGACGCGCTGCTCCCGAACCTGGCGCAGACGACCGAGGGGGTGCCGGCGCTGGTGCACGGTGGGCCGTTCGCGAACATCGCGCACGGGTGCAACTCGGTGATGGCGACGAAGGCGGCGCTGGCGCTGGCGGACGTGGTGGTGACGGAAGCCGGCTTCGCGTTCGACCTGGGAGGCGAGAAGTTCCTCGACCTCAAGTGCCGCCTGTCGGGGCTGTGGCCGCACGCGGTGGTGCTGGTGGCGACGGCGCGGGCGCTGCGGTTCCACGGCGGAGACGAGCCGGGGCTGGCGTCGATCGAGAAGGGCTTTGCGAACCTGGCGCGGCACATCGGCGCGATTCGCAGCTTCGGGCTGACGCCGGTGGTGTCGCTCAACGTGTTCGCGACGGACACGGAGGAAGAGCTGCAGCTGGTGGAGAAGCTGGCGAAGGCCGAGGGCGTGAAGGTGGCGCGCAACGAGGGGTACCTGAAGGGCGGCGTGGGCTCCGAGGGGGTGGCGGCGCTGGTGCTCGAGGCGCTCTCACAGCCGGCGCCGGCCCCGAAGTTCACGTACCCGCTGGAGGTGCCGTTCGAGGAGAAGGTGCGGGCCATCGCGCGGACGATCTACGGCGCGAAGGACGTGGAGCTGTCGGCCGAGGCGAAGAAGGATCTCGCGCGGCTGTCGGGCTGGGGCTTCGGGAACCTGCCGGTGTGCATGGCGAAGACGCACCTGTCGTTCTCGGACGACCCGACGAAGCAGGGCGCTCCGACGGGCTTCACGGTGACGGTGCGCAACGTGCGCGTGTCGGCCGGAGCGGGGTTTCTGCTCGCGCTCACCGGAGAGATCCTCACGATGCCCGGGCTGCCGAAGGTGCCGGCGGCGTACAACCTGGACCTGCGGGACGACGGCGAAGTGGTCGGCGTGCAGTGACGTGGCGCGGGCCGGTCGACGTGCGCGACGCGCTCTTCGGTGGGCGCGGCACGGTGCGGGTGTGGAACGTGGCCGAGGTGCCGCAGGGGTTCGAGGTGGCGCTGGGCTGTGAGCTGTCGGCGCGCGGGAGCGTCGGCCCGCACGCGCAGGAGCACTGCGACGAGCTGGTGATTGGCGTGTCGGGGCGTGGGAAGGCGCGGGTCGATGGGGTCGACCACGTGCTCGAGGCGGGCGCGGTGGTGCCAGTGCCGCAGGGCTCGGTGCTGGAGCTCCAGGCCGGGGCCACGAAGCTCCGGTACCTGATCGTCAAGGCGCGAGGCTGACGCGAGGGAACGCAGAGGCTCGCGGCAGCAGCGAGCGGCGCACCCACTCGATGGCATCTGGGCAGCCATCTGGCACCCGGAGCCGCTCCGAGAAGGTGAGCAACTGGCTGGCGAAGCCCGGCTCAGGGTCGAGCTGGTTCAGGCTCGAGAGCGACTCGAGCACCAGCTGCAACGTCAGCCATCGATGAACCTTCGCTCGACTGGCAGCGCGAGGTTCACATACGTCGAACGGTTTGGACTGATGTCAGACGAGTTCAGGGGAAGGGGCATCTCGGGCCAGTTGGCGCCAGGAATCTCTGAAACCGATGCAGAGAATCGCGACAAACGTTCGCCCTTCCAACATGGCAAGCATAGAGACCTGAATCGACCACGTGCTCGAGGCGGGCGCGGTGGTGCCGGTGCCGCAGGGCTCGGTGCTGGAGCTCCAGGCCGGGCCACGAAGCTCCGCTACCTCATCGTCAAGGCGCGGGGCTGACGGGCTCCATCAGCCCCGCTAAGCCATCGTTTCATCGAAGAAAACGACGTTGACCCTGCGCGGAAGCGGTCCCTATACAGGCTCGCGTTTTCCCCCGCCCTGGAGTCCCTCCCCGTGAGCACCTTCGCGCTGGATCAGATTCACGCGCAACTGCCTGAGGCCCTCGTCGAGCGTTACGTCGATCGCGCCGGTGACGCCTGGGGCGTGGTGAAGCCCGATCACATTCCGCAGGTGGCGAAGCTCCTCAAGGAGCGCCTCGGCTTCCGCCTCTTCATCTCGATGGACGCGGTCGATCGCCTCCACCTGCCGCCCGAGGAGCAGGACCCCCGCTTCGAGGTCGTCTACTTCCTGCGCAACGTCGAGCGCGGCGAGCTGGCGCGGCTCAAGGTGCGCGTGAACGAGGGCGACGAGGTGCACTCGATTCGTTCCGTGTTCCAGGGTGCCAACTGGGCCGAGCGCTTCGTGTGGGACTTCTACGGCATTCCCTTCAAGGGCCACGGCGATCTGCGCCGCATCCTCATGTACGAGGAGTTCCAGGGCCACGCGCTCCGCAAGGACTACCCGCTGCGCGGCCGGCAGGGCCTCATTCCCGAGCGCCCGCTCAAGGACATCTTCCGCGGCCCCGGCACCAACGGGGTCGCCGAGTAACGCCCGCCTCCACGTCACTCAAGGACGCAACGCCCCATGATGGCCGACGACCAGTACGACCCGAACCCGAGCGACGACGAGCTCGAAGCCCACCTGCAGACGCGGAACATGGTGGTCAACCTGGGGCCCTCGCACCCCGCCACCCACGGCACCGTTCGCCTGCGCATCGAGCTCGACGGCGAGACGATCGTGAAGATGGACCCCGAGGTCGGGTTCCTCCACCGCGGCTTCCAGAAGAGCTGCGAGAACGTCACCTGGACGCAGTGCCTGCCGTACACCGACCGGCTCGACTACGTCGCCGCGCTCACCAACAACTTCGGCTTCCTCTCGGCCGTCGAGGCCCTCATGGGCGTCGAGATCCCCGAGCGCGCGAAGTACATCCGCGTCGTCGGCGCCGAGCTGCACCGCATCGCCAGCCACCTCACCACCGTCGGCGCCGTCGGCCTCGAGCTCGGCGGCTTCGCGCCCTTCCTCTACTGCATCGAGGGCCGCGAGCTGATCACCGACCGCGTCACCGAGCTCACCGGCGCGCGCCTCACCACCAGCTACGGCCGCGTCGGCGGCCTCAACCGCGACCTGCCCGCCGGCTGGGAAGACAAGGTGCTCAAGAGCCTCGTCAAGATCGAGGAGCACCTCGACGAGGCCGACCGGCTGCTCACCCGCAACCGCATCTTCACCGACCGCCTGCGCGGCACCGGCGACATCACGAAGGACGACGCCCTCGACTTCGGCTAAACCGGCCCCTGCCAGCGCGCCAACGGCGACAACTACGACGTGCGCAAGGCGAAGCCGTACTGGGTGTACGATCGCATGAACTTCGAGGTGCCGCTCGGCAACAACGGCGACAACTTCGATCGCTACTACCTGCGCATCCTCGAGACGAAGCAGTCGATCGCCATCATCCGCCAGGCGCTCAAAGAGATGCCCCAGGGCCCGGTGATGGTCGACGACTGGCGCATCGCGCTCCCGCCCAAGGAGCAGGTGTACAGCTCGATCGAAGGCGTCATCGCCCACTTCAAGCTCGTGATGGAAGGCATCCCCGTGCCGGTCGGTGAGATCTACCACTGCACCGAGGCCGCCAACGGCGAGCTGGGCTGGTACCTCAAGAGCGACGGCTCCGGCCGCCCGTACAAGTGCCACGTGCGCGCGCCGGGCTTTCAGATTCTGAGCGGGCTTTCCCGCATGTGCGAGGGCCGCATGCTGGCGGACCTCATTCCCACCTTCGACACCATCAACATGATCGGCGGGGAGGTCGAGCAGTGAGCGACGAGAAGAAGACGGAAGCCCCGAAGCCTGCGCCGCCTCCGGGCCCGCCGCCGCCGAAGAACCCCGGCTTCGTCACGTTGACCGTCGACGGCAAAGAGGTCGTCGTCAAGCCGGGCACCAACCTCATCGAGGCCGCCAAGAAGGTCGGCTCCGAGATTCCGTACTACTGCTACCACCCTCGCCTCTCGATCGCGGCCAACTGCCGCATGTGCCTCGTCGAGACGTCGAACGCCCCCAAGCTCGTGCCCGCCTGCCAGCAGGGCATCACCGAGGGGATGATCGTCAAGACGAACACCGACAAGGTGAAGTCGCAGCAGAAGTCGGTGATGGAGTTCCTGCTCCTCAACCACCCGGTCGACTGCTCGATCTGCGACCAGGCCGGCGAGTGCAAGCTGCAGGACTACTACATGCGGTACGACTTCAAGCCCTCGCGGCTCGAAGGCCCGAAGATTCTGCGCAACAAGCGCAAGGTGCTCGGCGATCTCGTGGTGCTCGATCAGGAGCGCTGCGTGCTCTGCACCCGGTGCGTGCGCTTCATGGAAGAGGTGGCCAAGGAGCCCCAGCTCGGCGTCTTCGGCCGCGGCTCCCACGAGGTCGTCGACGTCGCGCCCCACTACGGCAAGCTCGACTCGAACTACTCGGGCAACATCGTCGACCTCTGCCCCGTCGGCGCGCTCCTCAACCGCGACTTCCGCTTCCGCGCCCGCGCCTGGTTCCTCTCGGCGGCGCCCAGCGTGTGCACCGGCTGCTCGCGCGGCTGCTCCATCAACGTCGACTTCATGGGCCAGGACACCTACCGGTTCCGCCCGCGCGAGAACGAGGCCATCAACAAGTCGTGGATGTGCGACCAGGGCCGCCTCTCGTACAAGCAGCTCAACCAGAACCGGGTGCTCCAGTCGCTCGTCGGCAAGGGCCAGGACACGAAGGAGACCCCCACCGTCGCCGCCCTCGGCCAGCTCGCCGCGGCGCTCAAGGGCGCGTCGGTGACGGTGGCGGTTTCGCCCACCTTCTCGAATGAAGATCTCATGGCCGTGCTCGCCTTCGTGCGCGACGGGCTGTCGGTGAAGCACGTGTACGTGACGGGCCGCGCCGCCGGCAAAGCAGACACCTTCCTCGTCACCGCCGACAAGAACCCCAACCGCAAGGGCCTCGAGTGGATCGCGAAGGGCTTCGGCGTCGAGCTGAAGGCCTTCTCGGAGCTCACCGCCGCCCTCGACCAGGGCCAGGTGTCGACGCTGCTCGCGTTCGGCGGCGACGTGCCCGAAGACGGCGAGACGTTCGTCAAGCGCCTCTCGGGCGTGAAGACGGTTGCCGTGGTGGCCACCAACGAGACGGCGCTCACCACGGCGGCGTCCTTCGTGCTCGGCGCCTCGTCGCACGTGGAAGACGAAGGCACCTTCACGCAGGAAGGTGGCATCACCCAGCGCGTGCGCCGCGCCTACCCGCCCAAGGGTGACTCGCACCCGGCCTGGAAGCTCGCCGTCGAGCTGGCGAAGGCGCTCGGCCTCGAGCTCAAGGCCGCCTCGTCGCGCGAGGTGTTCAAGTCGCTCTCGGCCGCCGTGCCGGAGCTCAAGGACTACGCCTGGGACAAGAACGCGCCGATGAACCAGGCGCGGCCGGGCATCTCCACCATGGCCTCGGGCGCCGACGGCCGGCCGCCAGGCTGGCGCGAGCAGGGCGTTCCCAGCATTCGCGGCCTCACGCTCCAGAAGGGGACCTGACCCATGCGTCTCGGCGTCGTCTTCACCGGTATCGGACTCATCGTCGGCGGCTTCTTCGGCGTCATGCTGGCGGCCTACGCGCTCGGCGCCATCGTCGAGGGCTTCCTCTTCAAGAAGGTCGGCATTCACGGCGGCGGCCACATCGTGCAGGTCGTCCTCATGATGCTCGTGGTGGTGATGGTCATCGCCACGCTGCTCACCCTGGCCGAGCGCAAGTGGTCGGCCTTCATGCAGGACCGCATGGGCCCCAACCGCGCCCGCATCGGCCTGCCCTTCATCAAGAACATGTCGCTCGCCGGCCTGCCGCACATCGCGACCGACGTGCTCAAGATGCTCACCAAGGAGGCCTTCCGCCCGGCGACGGCGAACCGCTTCCTCTTCAACCTCGCCCCGATGCTGGCCTTCGCGCCGGCCTTCGCGCTGTTCGCGATCGTGCCGAGCGGCCCGACGCTCGACATCACGCTCGCCGGCTACACCTCGCGCGTGGTGATGTCGCCCACCAACCCCGACGCGGGCCTGCTCTTCCTCTTCGCCATCGCGTCGCTCGCCGTGTACGGCACCTCGCTCGCCGGCTGGTCGTCGAACAACAAGTTCGCGCTGCTGGGCGGCGTACGCGCCTCGTCGCAGATGGTGAGCTACGAGGTGGCGCTGGGCCTCTCGCTCGTCGGCATGATGGCGGCGTTCTCGACGGTGAAGCTCGCCGGTGACGACGGCATGGCCGTGATGCAGAGCCGCTACCTGTGGCAGTTCTCGCTCGGCAGCTTCGACGTGGGCCTGCCCGCGTGGGGAATCTTCCTTCAGCCCATCGGCTTCCTGCTCTTCTTCGCGGCCGCCTTCGCCGAGACCAAGCGCGCGCCCTTCGACACGCCCGAGGGTGAGTCCGAGATCGTCGGCTACTTCCTCGAGTACTCGGGCATGCAGTTCGGCCTCTTCATGATCTCGGAGTTCGTCGAGGTCGTGGTGCTGTCGGGCGTGCTGGCCGCCATCTTCTTCGGCGGCTGGTCCCTGCCCTTCGGCAACGAGTGGCTGTCGAACCTCGCCATCATGAAGGAGTACCCCATCCTCCTCGGCGCGACGTTCGGCACCGTGTTCTGGGTGAAGGTCGTGCTGCTCTGCTACCTGCAGCTCGCCATCCGGTGGACGTTCCCGCGGTTCCGCTACGATCAGATCCAGACGCTGGGCTGGAAGATCCTCTTCCCGCTGGGCCTGGTGAACCTCTTCGTCTCGTGCGCGCTGATCTTGTGGGATCCCTCACTCAAGGCGCTCGCCATCGCGGGCTTCCTCGAGATCGTCGCGATCGCGATGCTGACGCTGACGCCGCCCCGCCAGGTGCGCCGCGAGCAGGAAGCGGCCAGCCACGGCGGCGGGCACGGACACGACGACCACGGCGCGCTCGATCACGGGCACGCGGCTCCGGCCCCGGCAGCGCTTACGGCCGGCCACGGCGGGCACTGAAGGAACCACACCATGGCGAACATCACGCACGGACACGCCCACTCGGCCGTCGAAGCCAAGCGCGAGCTCATCGAGCAGGACATTCGGGAGCGCTCCTATGTGCCCGAGCTGCTCAAGGGCCTGGCGATCACGACCAAGCACTTCCTGAAGAACCTCTTCGGCGAGCGCGACCCGAACCCCGAGATCCTCGAGCGCCAGGGCCTCGCGTCGATCACCACCGTGCAGTACCCGGAAGAGAAGATTCCGTACCCGCCGGGGTACCGCGGTCTGCACCGGCTGGTACCCCGCGAAGACGGCAAGCCGCGCTGCGTGGCCTGCTACATGTGCGCGACGATCTGCCCGGCGCAGTGCATCTACATCGAGGCCGCCGAGTACGACCCGGCCGACGAGGCCGCCGAGTCGCGCGTCATCGAGAAGTTCCCCAAGCAGTTCGTCATCGACGAGCTGCGCTGCATCGTCTGTGGCCTCTGCGTCGACGCGTGCCCGAAGGACGCGATTCGCATGGACACGTACGTGCACACGCCAAGCGAGTACACGCGCCAGGGCTTCGTGTACGACATTCCCAAGCTGCTGGTGGGGCCGGCCGTCACGCACCCGTCGGATCCCTGGTTCAAGCGCGGCTCGTCGTCCGAGCCCGACCACCAGCACATGGAGAAGCACACCCGCATCGGCGAGGGCCTCGTGGCCCTCAAGCTGCCGCACAACACCGTCGAGGTGGACACCTCGAAGCCGGTCGCGGTGACGAAGTTCATCAAGTAGCGCGCCGTCTTCTCACTCGAGCGGCACGGCCTGGATGGTGCGGCCGGTGTCGTCGACGATGATGCGGCACCGGGTCTGCTGCCCGAGCTCCTCGGGTGACTCGGGGTCGAGGAGCCGCGTACGGACTTCGGGGGGCATGGCCACCACGGCCTGCCAGGAGCGACCGCACTCATTCCGGCGAGACGAGGCGTTGGGAGCCCTCGCAGCCCCAAGGCCAGATCTGACGGGAGCGGCTTGAGCGCGGCGCGCGAGGTGAGCGTTCCTTCG
>JANRKQ010000149.1:0-12725 GCA_033763395.1 Myxococcaceae bacterium | reverse complement strand
GTCGGCCGTGCTGTCGAAGGCGCTGGTGGAGGATCCTCCCGCGGTCGTCGGCGACGGCGGCTTCATCGCGAAGGGGTACCACGCGCAGCTCGACGAGTACGCCGAGCTCGCCTCGACAGGGAAGGACTACCTCGCGAAGCTCGAGACCCGTGAGCGCGAGTCGACCGGCATCGGGTCGCTGAAGGTCCGCTACAACCGCGTGTTCGGGTACTACCTCGAGGTCACCAAGTCGAACCTGCACCTCGTGCCGAAGGAGTGGATTCGCAAGCAGACCACCGTCGGCGGTGAGCGCTACGTCACCGAGGAGCTCAAGACCTACGAAGAGAAGGTGCTCACGGCCGACGAGAAGCGCGTGGCCATCGAGCTCGAGCTCTTCGAGGCGTTGCGCCGGGCCGTCGTCGACGCCGCCGGGCCTTTGCGCGCCGCGGCCGAGGCCCTGTCGACGCTCGACGCGCTGGTGGCCTTCGCGCGGGTGGCGGCCGAGAACGGGTACGTGCGGCCGACGGTGGACGAGTCGGGGGCGATCGAGCTCACCGGCGGGCGGCACCCGGTGGTCGAGAAGGCGCTGCGGGAAGACTCGTTCGTGCCCAACGACGTGCACCTCGATCGCCAGGAGCGGCAGGTGTTGATCATCACCGGGCCGAACATGGCCGGGAAGAGCACGGTGATGCGGCAGGTGGCGCTCGCGGTGGTGATGGCGCAGGCCGGGAGCTTCGTCGCCGCCCGGAAGGCGCGCATCGGCCTGGCCGACCGGGTCTTCACGCGCGTGGGCGCCTCGGACAACCTCGCCAGGGGGCAATCGACCTTCATGGTCGAGATGACCGAGACGGCGAACATCCTCCATCACGCCACGCGGAAGAGCCTGGTGGTGCTCGACGAGATCGGCCGTGGCACCAGCACCTTCGACGGGCTGTCGATCGCCTGGGCGGTGGCCGAGCACCTGCACGATCGCGTCGGCGCGCGCACCCTCTTCGCGACGCACTACCACGAGCTGACGGATCTCGGCCGCGAGAAGGCGAGGGTGAAGAACTGCTCCATCGCGGTGCGGGAGGATCAGGGGCGCGTGATCTTCTTGCGCAAGCTGATCGACGGAGCGGCCAGCCGCTCGTACGGCATCGAGGTGGCGCGGCTCGCCGGGCTGCCGCCCGAGGTGCTCGCGCGCGCCAGGGAGTTGCTGGCGAACCTCGAGGCCGGAGAGTTCGACGAGGCGGGCCGGCCGCGGCTGGCGCGACGGGCGACGGCAGCGCTGAAGGATCCGCGGCTACCGACGACCGACCCCAACCAGATGGGGCTCTTCGGTGCCCCGGCCGGCCGATCTCACCCACCGGGGGCGCAGGCGGTGCTCGCGGCGCTCGAGGCCTTCAGCGTCGACAGCACCACACCCCTCGAGGCCCTGGCCGCCATCGCGAAGTGGAAGCAGACGCTCAAGGGGTAGGCACGCCGCGAGTTGGCCGCTGGTGAGGGGCAGGGAGCCTTCGGACGCGGGAAGCGCTCTTGAGCCGGAGCGTTTCTCAGACCCACAAGAGGTGCTCGAGTTGCTCAAGGCCGAGCCTCTGAGGCAGGGGCTCGAGGTCCTGCGCCGTCTGCGCCTCGACGGGTACAACGGCGGCAAGAGCGCGCTCTACGAGCTCATCTTCGAGCTGCGGCCGAAGGACGTCAGGCCCGTGGTCCGCTTCGAAGGCGTCGCTGGGTGAATTCAGCCAGCACGGCGGGCCTCGTCGACGTCACCGTGGTGGACCCCGAGGGCCGCAAGGCGCAGGTGCTCCGTCGACGCCTCGAGGCTGAGGCCGCCGCCGGTCGGCCGGTTCGGAGAGGCCCTGCTCGACGCCGGACCGTGGACGAGTGGACGTCAGCCCTTCGGTTGGCCGGCTGGAGTCCACGGGCTGCCGTCGACGCTGAACTCGCCAGACGCCTTGAGCTGCACGAGCCCCTTGAGGGACTGGTCGTACTGACGCGGGAACCGGAACTGGCGCCGGGTGCACGAGACGGCCACGTCGGCGACGTCGACCCAGGGAGCATTGGGCTCGAGGTTCGCTCCTCCGACGGTGACCGTGGGGGCGAGCTCGACGATGAGTCCTTCGGGCGCGTCGAGCAGCTCGACCTGCACGTCGCGAATCCACCCATCAGGGTCGCGCGTCGTGCGCTCCCAGGACACCTTGAGGGACGCCGGGAGGAACGGCGCTCCCCTGCAGGTCTCGACCGTGACTTCAGAGCGCGCCGAGTCTGCGTCGGCAGGGGCTGGTGGTTGGCCGGTCGAGCGAAGGAGCGAGGGCCTGGGCAACGCCCCGGGTGGTGTCGACGACGTCTGAGAACACCCGCAGAGCGAGGTGAGGGTCAGCACCACGATCGCGCGCATGGGGCCCTCCGTAGCATTCCGATCGAGCGTTGGCAGCGCGGGTCCGTTCCACGCCGTCCGTTCCACGCCGCTCGTTCACCTCGCACGGGGAGAGAGGGCCTCGAGGTCGCGTCGATTCCGAAGGTAGGCGAACAACGACAGCTGGTTCGCGAGCGGATGAGGGTCGGAAGTGGTGCCCTTAGCGCCCGCCGGTGTGGCTCGCCCAGCGTGGCGTCGAGCCCGAATAGATGACGACGTTGCCGTCGTTCTGCACCGCCAGCCAGGCTCCGGGATACCGGTAGGTGTGCGTGTGCCAGAGCGACGAGCCACCGGCCGTGTACACGACGAAGTTGCCGTCACCCTGCATCGCCGCGACCGCGCCACCACGGCCCTGCGTCATGGTCGCCCAGAGCGCGCGGCTCCCCTGGTACAGCACCAGGTTCCCGTCACCCTGCATCACCAGCACGAAGCGCCCGTCACACGAGGGGACCGATTGGTTCACGCCGATCGACTGGCCCGCCTTCAGCCGGCCACAGCCGGGAGCCGGGGTCGGGGCAGGAGCCGGGGGCGGCGTCGGCGTCGGAGCAGCCTGGCACGCGGTCGGCGAGGTGCTGCGCAACAGCTCGAACGGGTTGATGTCGCGCAGGTACTGCCCGTCGGGCGACACGTTGAAGTGCAGGTGCGTCGAGGCCGTGCCGGTGCGGCCCATGTATCCAACGACCTGGCCCGCGGACACGCGCTGGCCCACGGCGACGACCGCCTGGTCGAGGTGGCCGTAGTAGTACTCCCAGCCGCACTCATCGCGCAGGCGCACCCGCAGGCCCGACGTCCGGCTCGGCGTCCCCACCGCCACGATGGTGCCTGTGGCCACCGCCACCAGCGGCGCGCGCTGAAACGCGAACACGTCGATGCCGTTGTGCGTGGCCGCCGGGTTCCAGTCGCTGTTCGCGTTCTGATCCGGGCACGAGGTGCGGCAGGTGCCGGTCCCGCACGACGCGCGGTCGTAGCCGATGTTGTGCGGCGCCCGGACCGGGAAGACGTTCATGCGCGGTGCGCAACGAACCTCCTGGGCGACCGAGCTGGACTCCAGCGTGTCCGGGTCGAGCTCTTCGAACGAGGCGCCGTCCTCCGTGACGGTGCCTTCCGCGCAGCCCACCAGCACGAGCAGCCCAACGACCAGGGATCGTGTGTTCATGACGCGCCGCCATGCGGCCGGCATGCCAGAGTCGTGACCGTACGGTCATTCTGTTTAAGACATCTAAAATATTGAAAGAAGGGCCCTTCTTTGCGGTGTTGAAGAATCGGTGACCGAACGGTCCAACTTTCGTCCGCCCTGGAGTCACCTCGCGTGGGCACTTCTGACCGACGCGAGGACGTCACCCGCGGGTGACGGTGCGTGACGCCGAGAGGTGACGGCCGGCTCAGGTCGAGGCCGGGGCCTGCGCGGCCGTGGCCCGCTTCGTTTCCAGTGCGCGCGCGGCGAGGGTGCGCAGCGCTTCGACATCATCCGAGGCGCGAATCGGAAACCGGATTCCGCGCAGGCCTGCCGCGGCGTGGAACGCGACGAGGGTCATCTGCAGGAGCGCCGACTCGGTGGCCACGGCCAGACACACGATGCGGTCCTGAAGCTGCTCGAAGAGCGCGAGCATCAGGTTGGGGCCCTCGGGCGACACCTTGCGCGTGTTCGACTCGAGCACGTTCGCGGTCGGCCCTCGGCACAGCTGTGCGCGAGCTCCCGCATGAAGGCCGCACGATCGATCGGATCCCACCCCGTCTCGGGGATCGTCAGGTGCAGGAGGCCGGGCTGCGGGAACGAGCTCGGCCCGCGACGCCTCGGGTCCCCCCCCACACACCGGTGCGCGGGTGAGCGCCGGGCCGCCATTGGGTCTTGCGGCGGCGCCGGGGAGACGCCGCCCCGCCCTTCAGCCGATGATCATGTCTTCGCGCTCGAGCCGTCCCTCGGCGAAGCGCGCCAGGGTGAAGCGCTCGAACAGCTCGTCGGACTCGCCGGTCGCCATCCACGCCGCCATGCGCTCGGCGACCGCCGGCGCCATCATGAAGCCGTGCCCGACGAAACCGTTCATCTGCAGCAGGTTCGGCAGGCCGGGCGTGCGGCCCAGAATGGGAGAGTTGTCGGGCGTGACGTCGTAGGGCCCGGACCACTGGCGGAGGATCTTGATGCGCCCCACCTGCGGCAGCTGCTCCGTCAGCGCTTGCGCGTAGCGGGTCAAGAACCGTCGGGTCGAGCCCAGGTTCATGCCCGCGGGCTCCTTCGGGTCGCCCATGCCGCCGACGATCTCGCCCCGCATCGACTGTGAGAAGTAGAGGCCCGAGTCGAGCACCGAGACGAGCGGGCCGAGGAAGGGCTTGAGGGGCTCCGACGAGCAGATCTCGTGGCGGTGCGGCTCGTTCGGCAGCTCGACGCCTGCGAGGGCGGCGATCGACGGGCTCCACGCGCCGGCGGCGAGCACCACCGTCTCACACGCGATGTCGCCGCGGTCGGTGACGACCTTCTGCACGCGCCCCTGCGACTGCTCGAAGCCCACCACGCGGGTGAAGGTCTCGACGCGCACGCCACGCTTCTGGGCGGCCTGCGCGTACCCCCACAGGAACGGCCAGGGGAAGATGACCCCGTCGAGCGGGTTCCACGCCGCGGCCTTGACGCCGGCCATCGTCAGCTCGGGCACGACGTCACGGGCCCCGTCGGGGGTGAGGATCTGCGTGGGCACGCCGTGCTTGTTGTGCAGCGCCGCGGAGCGCTCGAGCTTCGCCACCACCGCGTCGGACTTGGCGAGGAACAGGTACCCGCCCTGGCGCAGCCACACGTTGATGCCGAGGTCGCGGGCGAAGCGCTTCATCAGGTCGATGGAGCGCCGTGCCAGCGCGATGAGCGAGGGCGTGCCCCACTGCATGCGCACGCCACCGCCGTTGCGGCCCGAGGCGCCGGCGCAGAGGTAGCCCCGCTCGAGCACCACCACGTCGGTCTCGCCGCGCTCGGCGAGGTTCCACGCGAGCGCCAGGCCCATGATGCCGCCGCCGATGACGACGATCTTCGCGCGCGCCGGCACCGCGCCTTCGGGCTTGAGCGCGTGCTCGGTGAGGCCGAGCGAATCGGGGACTCCGCCCGCTGGGGCCACCGCCGGGTCGAACGACGCCGACGCCCAGTGCGAAAGCTCGGTGGGGAAGAGCGGCGGGCGCGGCGTGAAGGGCATCACCTGGGCCGGCGCCAGCGGCCCCTTCTCTTCGAGGAACCGCGCGACGGCCGTGAGGCACTGCTTGCCCTGGCACATGCCGGTGCCGAAGCCGGTGAAGCGCTTGACCGACTCGAGATCGCGCGAGCCCTTCGCGATGGCGTGCTCGATCTCACTCGTCGTCACGTCCTCGCAGGGACACAGGAGCGACTTGCTCATGGGCGCGCTCCCCGGGCGACGTCGTCTGCGAGCGCCTGGCCCGCCACCAGCCCACCCTCGGCGCTCGCGGCGGCGCTCATGGGCCCGCGCAGCTCTCCAGCGACCCACGTCGTCGGCGTCGCGCGACCGCTGGCGTCGGCTTCGACGGTGAAGAGGCGGCTCCTCCCGTTCCACGACACGCGGGCTCCAGCGGCGCGCGCCAATTCGAACGACGGGCTCACCGGCGCGCACAACGCGACGGCATCACAGGCGATCTTCTCGACGCGGCCCTGCTGCGACACGGTGAGCGCGTCGACCCGCCGCAGGCCATGGGCCCGAACGGGGCTGGCGCCCACGGCGACGGCCTCGCCTCCGGCGTCGGTGACGAGCCGGGCGAGCGCGCGACACTCGTCGGGCTCGCCGACGACGGCGATGCGCGCACCGGGCAGCACGCGGTGCAGACGAATGAGCCGGCTCACCGCGCGGCTCGCGTAGACCCCCGGCAGATCGTTGTTGGGGAACGTGAGGAGCGTCGGCTGGCCGCCGTTGGCGAGCAGGAGGCGCTGGAAGAAGACGAGGTGCAGCCGCTCGTTTCGGATGACGGCGAGGCCAGGGGGCCCGTCATCGGCGAAGAGGCCCACGACGACGGCGCCGGTGCGGACGTCTCCACGGCCGGGCAGGGCGACGGCGGGAGCGCCCTCGTCGAGGCCCGTCAGCAGGCGGCCACCGCAGCGGGGCTCCTTCTCGAAGAGGGTGAAGTCGACGCCCCGATCGGCCAACGCGCGCGCTGCCGAGAGCCCCGCGGCCCCCGCCCCGACGATCGCCACGCCGACGTGCTCGACGAGCGCCGGCTCACGCGCGGGCGCCGCCTTCTCGGGTAACAGGCCGAGGCCGGCGAGCTTGCGCGCCACCTCGAGCATCACCTTCTCGACGACCGGCACGCCCGCGAGGAACTCGTGGTGGTTGAACCACTTCGAGAAGACGAAGTCGGTGGCCCGCAGCACGTCGATGGAGGCATCGGGGAACGCGTTCTGCCGCTCGACGCGCATGCCCGGCTTCACCGGCACCTGACACGCATACTGGTTGGGCACGCCGTCGATGCGCACCAGGCAGTGCGCGCAGCCGCCCGAGAAGCAGAAGGGCCCCCGCGGCCGGTGGTACTTGATCGATCGCGACAGGGTGGAGCGGCCGGCGGCGACGAACGCAGCGGCGACGGGCTCTCCGGCCTGCGCGACGATCGACTCGCCGTCGAGCTCGAAGGTGACGGGGTGGGTGACGGGCGCGAGGCGGCGGCTCATACGGCGTGCCGCGATGTAGCTCAGTCGCTTTCAGCGCGCCCAGAGGGATTCGAACCCCCGACCCTCGGCTTCGAAGGCCGATGCTCTATCCAGCTGAGCTATAGGCGCTTGTTCCGACGCTGCGGGTGCTGCGAGGGCGATGGACCGGGATTGAACCGGCAACCCCAGGAGTCACAATCCTGTGCTCTACCAATTGAGCTACCACCGCCATGAAACGACTGCCGTGAAGCGGGCGCGCACCTACCGGACGCGCAACGCCCCGTCAACATGACAAGGGAAATCCGCGGGGCCAGCCCCCGGCGACTCCAGCTTTCGGCGAATTCGACCGGTGAACGAATCGACCTCCGAGGTGCCCTGTCGCAGGTGGGCCTCCGTCACCACGAGGCGCGCGCGCTGGGGCGCCGGGCCGATGCGCACCGTCATGCCCGAGGTGAAGCGCAGCGCGTCGGCCTCCATGCCGTCGGAGAAGATGGTTCCGCTCTGTGGCATCAGCGACTCGACGTGCAGCTGCGAGCCCCGCTCGAGAAAGCCCACCACCCGGCTGGCCTGGCTGTGGCGCGACACGAAGGGCTCACGCACCACGAAGAACAGCCGCGAGTCGTCCCAGGCCATGCGCACCGGCTCGACGGCGTGGGGCCCGCCGAGGAAGGCGCCGACGCGCGCGGCCATGGTGCAGATCGACGAGAGCCAGCCGGTCGAGCCGGCGCCGGTGGACACGATGACGCCGCTCGACGACTGGCGCTCGGGCGCCGAGGCCGGCGTCTTCACGGCCTTGGCCTTCTTCGAGGGCTGCGCGTCGCCCCCCGACACCCACAGCCGGTAGTGCGCCGACTGGTGGCTCGCCTCGCCGATGAAGAGATCGTTGAAGGCGAGCAGCGTCTGGCCATCGCTGGTCTGCGCGCGCGCCAGCGTCACCTCCGACAGCGCGGCCTTTCCTTCGAGGGTGCGAATGACCGCCGCCCTCGCCCCGGGCACCGAGAAGGGCAGCAGGGTGCCGTCGAAGCGGCTCGGGTCCGGGTTCACGCCGAGGAGCGGCTGCGCGCCGACGTACTTGGCCGTGTTGGCGACCAGCCCGTCCTGGCCCGCGGCCACCACGAGATCGCCCGGGCCGAAGTGGTACGTCGACAAGAGGGCCCGGTCGAGGCGCTGCACCGCGAGCCCGAGCTTGAGGCTCGCCTCGAGCCGATCAATGGCGGCGCGATAGGTGTCGTCCTCCTTCGCGTAGTCGTCGAAGTCGAGGCCGGCGTGCTCGAGATAGAACTTCGCCTGTGCGCGCGTGTTGAAGCGCTCCACGAGGCCCTGGAGCCGGGTCTTGCGGGTGACGAGGACGAGCTTGTCGAACATGGGCTCCTCACTTCCCGCTCGGCAGCGCCGGCTGCATGAGCGACTTGAGCAGGTCGGGGCTCATGTTCAGCTCACCGATCTTCTGCGCGTTCTCGGCCAGCTCGCGAAACGCGATGGCGATGAGCGAGGCGGGATCCATGCGCGTCTGCGAGAGCGCCTGGAGCGTCTTCCAGTCGAGCTGCCGAATGGGCCCCAGCGTCTTGTCGAGCGTGTAGGCCTGCGCGTCGGCCAGCGTGCGCTCGTTGGCGGCCTTCTGCTCGAGGAGCTTCTCGCGCTCCTTCTCCATGGCGATGTCGGCGGCCATCTTCGTCTCGCGAATGTGGCGCCGCTTCTGCTCCACCATCACCTCGGTCTCGAGCTCGGACTGCTTCACGCGGCGCTCCTGCTCGACGGCGGCGGTGCGGCGCTCGTAGATGGCCTCGTCGCTCTGCCGCTGGAGCGCCTCGCGGGCCTCGGCCTCGAGCGCCCGTGCCATCTCGGGCGTGGGCCGCAGCGACAGCACCGCCACCTGGAGCACCTCGACGCCCAGCAGCTGCACCGCCTCGGCCGAACGCAGGCCCGCGAGCACCGCCCGCTCCAACACTTCGGCGCGCGTGAGCCCCTCACGCAACCCCCACTGCTGGAGCGACGTGCGGGTGAGGATCTGCGCCGCGTAGACGAGGCGCTCGGTCAGCTTCTGCGGGTCATCGCTCCGGTACGCACCATTGGCCGAAACCGAGTAGTCCATCAGCGCCGCCAGCTTCTTCGGTTCGGCCACGCGGAAGGTGAGCTGCCCCTGTACCGTCGCCTGCTGGAAGTCCTGCGTCACTTCGGTGAACGCGAACGGCACGTCGACGCTCGCGAGCGGTACCTGGACGATGGTCGTCGTCGGCTCCCAGTAGAAGAACGAGAGCCCCGCGCCTTCGCGCTTGAGCGCACTGCCCTTGAACTGCATCACCCACGTCGTCGGCGCTGCTTTGAGGTAGCGGATCATGTTTTCTCCAGTTGAAGTCGAAGTGACTCTAACGACGACCAACGAAGAGTCAACCTGACTATTTCCGCGCGCCGGAATTCTGAAGATCGGCAGGGGTTTCAAGGCGCTCCGGCTGGTAGGAGCGCGAGCATGCTGCCGTACCTGGAACTGCCCCAGCTTCAGCTCCCGTTCGGCCAGAAGATCGACATCTTCGGGGTGCTGTCGACGGTTGGCGTGGGGGTGGGCGCGGTGCTGGCGGCGCGAGCGGCGCGCAAGTACTCGCCGGGCGACGACGAGCCCCTCAAGGGCGTGGTGACGTGGGCGGTGATGTTCGGCCTGTACGGCGGGCACTTTCTGCACCTGTTCGGCTACCACCCCGAGGAGCTGACGCTGCAGGACCCCCTGCTCATCTTGCGCTTCTGGGAGGGCCTGTCGTCGATGGGGGGCGTGCTGGGCGCCCTGGTGGGCATCTTCGTGTACTTCCGGCGCATCAAGCAGCCGGTCATGCCGTACCTCGACGCGCTCGCGCTGGGCGCGGCGCCAGGTTGGGCCATCGCGCGCTTCGGGTGCTTCCTGGTGCACGATCACAAGGGCGTGAAGACCGACTTTCCGCTCGCGGTCGCCTTCCCTGGCGGGGCCCGGCACGATCTGGGGCTGTACGACATGTTCGTGCTGCTGGCGCTCTCGGCCGTGCTGTACCTGGTCGCGCGCACGCGGCCGCGGCAGGGGCGGCTCATGGGCCTCCTCGCGGTCGGCTACTCGGGCTGCCGCTTCTTCCTCGACTTCCTGCGCGCGTCAGATCTCACGTACGTCGACCGTCGCTACGCAGGCCTCACGCCGGCGCAGTTCATCGTCGTGGGGTTGTTCGGGGTGGGGGTCTGGTTGCTCGTTCGGCCAGCACCAGAGGCCGTGAAGCCGGCGGTCGCGGACGATGAAAACCCGGGCCAGCAGCCGGCGTAGAACAGCATTGACAGGGCGCGTTGGAGTGACGTATCTGCCGCCGCCCGCAACGACGGGAGCGTAGCTCAATTGGCAGAGCAATGGACTCTTAATCCATAGGTTGAAGGTTCGATTCCTTCCGCTCTCACAGTGAAAACGGCCGGTGACTCGATGAGAGCGCCGGCCGTTTCGATTTGGGGCAGGTGGCGTAACTGGTAGCCGCGCGGGGCTTAGAATCCCGTGCCGAAAGGCGTGCGGGTTCGAGTCCCGCCCTGCCCACAGCCGTCAAGGGAACGTGAAGGGAAGGGGAGCGCCGGCGCGGGGGTTGAGGGCGACACATGGCCCCCTTCGCGGTGGTGGTGCTGACGCTGGCGTCGACTCCGACGTGGTTGCCAGCGACGGGCCTGGTGGCGCTGACGCGCAGCGGTGGAGTCACTGGTGGAGAAGGGCAGCTGCTGGCGCAGCGCGTGCTCTGGCGGCAGCCCGACTCGGCCGATGGGCTGACGGTGGCGGTGGGCCTGCGCGGAGCCCTGGCCGAGAACGAGGTGCAGGCGGTCCGCTCGGGCGGCGTGGCCTTTCGGCTCGGCTCCGCGGTGTTCGATCGGAAGAGTCCGACGGTCCCGGTGCCCGTCCTGCAGGGCTGGCTGCAGGTGAGCGTCGGAGTGGGCGCGTTCACCCTGAAGGACGCTCCCCTGGCCCCTGGGGTGTTCCGCGTGGGGCCGACGGCGAGGGTCGAGGCGGCGGTCGCGTTGCCTCCGCTTGCCTTCATCGGGCTGTTCGATGTGCTGGGGGTCTTTTTCGAGCACGGTCCCGCGGCGATGGGGCAGGACCTTCGCGTGGGCGTGATGCTGGGCCTGTCGCTCTGAGGTGGCGCTGCCCGTCGTGGCAGGGCCTGTCCGAAGCGGTGATGCCAACGCAGGCGCGAAGGCCGATGCTGTGTCTCGTGCGGGACACTTCCTCTTTGACCGGGTCGACACGCTCCGTTACAGGCCGGGGCTTCGTCACTTTCCCCGAGGAAGCATTCATGAAGGTCCAGGTCGAGTCGGTGTCGTCCATCGAGAAGCGGCTGTCGATCGAGGTCGACGCGCAGATCGTCAACCAGGAGCTGTCGTCGGCGTACGCGCAGCTCGCGCAGCAGGTGAAGCTCCCGGGCTTCCGTCCCGGCAAGGTGCCGCGGCGCATCCTCGAGCAGAAGTTCCGTAGCGAGGTCGAGGCCGACGTCGTCAAGCGCGTGCAGGCCCGGGCCACCATCGACGCCATCAAGGAGCACGACGTCAAGGCGGTGGGCGAGCCGTTCTACACGGGCGGCAAGCTGACGCCGAACACCGCCTACTCGTTCACCGCCCGCCTCGAGGTGAAGCCCGACGTGGCGGTGAAGGAGTTCAAGGGCCTCGCGCTCAAGAAGATCGACACCGAGATCGACGACGCGAAGGTGGCGGAGCAGATCGACCGTCTGCGCGAGTCGCGCGCCAGCCTCGAGACCGTGTCGGGGCGTGACGTGGCGAAGACCGGCGACATGGCCGTCATCGACTTCGACGCGACGAAGGGCGGTCAGCCGTTCCCCGGCAACACGGGCCGCAACGTGACGGTCGAGGTGGCGCCCGGCGAGCTCGTGCAGGGCAACCTGCCGCAGCTCGAGGGCATGAAGCTCAACGAACAGAAGACGTTCGACTACGCCTTCCCCGCCGACTACCGCGTCGAAGAGGTGAAGGGGCAGACGGCGGCCTTCACGGTGACGCTCAAGGAGCTCAAGGAGCGCAAGCTGCCCGCGCTCGACGACGAGTTCGCGAAGAGCCAGGGCGCCGACTCGGTCGACGCGCTCAAGGCCCGCGTGAAGGCCGACCTCGAGCGGGGCGCGAAGAGCCGGGCCGAGACCGACGCGCGGGAAGATCTGCTCAAGGCCCTCATCGCGAAGAACCCCTTCGACTGCCCCACCTCGATGATCGAGCGCGGCATCGACTACATGCTCGACGGCGCGCTGGGCTCGCTCATGCGCTCCGGCGTCGACCCGCGCATGCTGAACCTCGATTGGGGCAAGCTCCGTGAAGACATGCGGCCCCGGGCCGAGGTCGAGGTGCGCGGCTCGCTGCTCCTCGAGGCGCTCGGCAAGGCCGAGAAGCTCGAGGCGTCGGACGCCGATCTCGAGGCCAAGTACGAGGAGTTGGCGAAGGACTCGGGCACGCCGCTCAGCCAGGTGAAGGCCCGCTTTGGTACGAGCGAGAACGTCGAGAACCTGAAGGTCCGCATCGTCGAAGAGAAGGCCATGGCGCTGGTGCGCCAGCACGCCACGTTCAGCTGAAGCCACCCGCAGTCGTCGTCAGGAGACCGCCATGCCCTACATGCCAGTCCCGTACGTCGTCGAGCAGACCCACCGCGGAGAGCGCTCGTACGACATCTACAGCCGCCTGCTGAAAGATCGCATCATCATGCTGGGCACTGAAATCGATGACGACGTGGCCAACGTCGTC
>JANRKQ010000148.1:0-36547 GCA_033763395.1 Myxococcaceae bacterium | reverse complement strand
GCGACGGTGCGCACCTCACCGAGGGCCCTGGACACCTTGTCGAGCGTCGCGTTGAGCGCCGCCGCGACCTCGCCCACCTCGTCGGTGGACTGGTTGTCGACCCGCTGCGTGAAGTCACCCTCGCCCACCAGCACCAGCTTCTCGCGCATCTCGTCGATGGGCGCCGTCACGCTGACGGTCACCCGCCACACCGTGAAGACGGCGATGAGCATCGCGACGATGGTGGCCGCGAAGAGAATGGTGCGGGCCTGGTCCGCCGAGCTCATGACGGCCGCGTGTTTGGCCGAGGCGCGCGTCATCGACGCCTCGACGAGCCGGTTCGCCGCGGGCTCGAGCTCGCCGAGGAGCGTCTTCGTCTCGCCCATCAAGGCGAGGCCCCCGGCCAGGTCGCCGCTCTCGTGGGCCGACACCACCTTGCGCACGAGCGCGCCCCAGTCGTCGAACTTCTCCCGAAACGACTCGACGTCCTTCCGCATCGCGTCGCTGAGCTCGCCCTTGTCGAGCTTCGTGAGGGCCTCACCCATGAGCCGTTTGCGGCCCTCGATGTCGTCCGAGAAGCTCGAGCGGTCGTCCTTCGCGGCGAGGTGCTGCATGCGCATGAGGCGCCCGATGTCGATGAGCCCGATGCGCAGGTCACGCGCGGCATTGAGGGCCGCCACGTCACTCTTGAAGAGCGCCTCGGTCTGGCTCGCCGACCGCCCGAGCTCGACGCCGAGATAGATGCACACCGCCAGGAACGGCCCGACCTTGAACACCGTGCCCACCGCCAACTTCTTCGCCAGCTTCAGATTCGCAAACCAACTCACGGGGAACCCCCTCCTTGTCCTTGTTGAATGATGGCCATCACGCCATCACCTGCTGCAGGTCCAACAGAATGAGGAGTCGTTCCCCGTGACGACCCAACCCTTGTACGAAAGACGACGAGCCCGCGGCGCCGACGTCGGGCGGCGGCTCGATGGCGCCCGGCGCGAGATCGACGACGTCGTTCACCGCGTCGACGAGCAGGCCCACCTGCCGGCCGCCGATGCTCACGACGATGATGACGCTGAAGCGGCTGTACTCGACCGGCCCGCCTCCAAAGCGCTGCTGCATGTCGAAGACGGGCACGATGACGCCGCGCAGGTTCATCGCGCCGCGCACCCACGGCGGGGTCTGCGGCAGCGCGGTGATGGCGGTGTGGCCACGAATCTCCTGCACCGCGAGAATGTCGATGGCGTACTCCTCGGCCCCGACGCGGAACGAGAGGAACTGGCGCGTGCCCATCACCGGGCCGGCGGCCTGGCTCTGGGCGTTGACCTGGGCGTTCATGCGTACACCTCTTGCGGCGCGCGAGAGCTCAGCGGCGAGCGCCCGTCGTCGGCGCGCGCCCGCACGTCACCGAGCCGCGCGAGGCCCGGGACGTCGAGGATGAGAGCGACGGTGCCGTCGCCCATGATGGTGGCGCCCAGCACGCCGTCGGGGCGGGGCAGGTTCGGCTCGAGGCTCTTGATGACGAACTGCGCCTTGCCGAGCAGCTCGTCGACGCGCAGGGCGAAGCGCACGTCGCCCGTCTCGAGCACCACCGCCAGCGGGCGGCCGGCCCCCTCGGCGTCGTCGTCGACCGACAACACCTTCGACAGGCGCACCATCGGCATCGGGTCGCCCCGCACCAGCACGACTTCCCCGTGCCCGTAGATGCTGCGCACCGGCGCCGTCGACAGCGGCAACGTCTCGACGACCTGGTTCAGCGGCAGCACGAAGGTCGAGCCGCCCACGCGCAGCGACATGCCGTCGATGATGGCCAGCGTGAGCGGCAGCGTGATGCGGAAGCGGGTGCCCTGGCCCGGGGTGGTGGTGATGGCGATGGTGCCGTTGAGGCCGTCGACGCTGCGCTTGACCACGTCCATGCCGACGCCGCGGCCCGAGAGGTCGGTCACCGCCTGCGCCGTCGAGAAGCCGGCGGCGAAGATGAACTCGTGCACGCGCTCCGGCGGCAGCTCGGCGCCGGGTGACGCGAGGCCGCGCTCGATGGCCTTCGCGAGGATGCGCGCCGTGTCGAGGCCCTTGCCGTCGTCAGACACGTCGACCACGACGTTGCCGCCCTGGTGCCGCGCCGCGAGCGTGATGGTGCCGTGCGCGGGTTTGCCGGCCGCGAGCCGCTGCTCGGTCGTCTCGAGGCCGTGGTCGGCGGCGTTGCGCACCAGGTGCATGAGCGGGTCGGCGAGGTGCTCGACCATCGACTTGTCGAGCTCGGTGTCTTCGCCCACGAGCTCGAGCCGCACGTCCTTCCCGAGGTTGCCCGAGAGGTCGCGCACCAGCCGGCGGAAGCGCCCGAAGATGGTGCCGATGGGCACCATACGAATGTTCATCACCTGGTCCTGCAGCTCGCGGGTGTGGCGCTCGAGGTCGCCGACGGCCTGCACCAGCGTGTGGAGCTTCGCGGGCTCGAAGTCGACGAGCGAGCGGCTGATCATCGCCTGCGCGATGACGAGCTCGCCGACGAGGTTGACGAGCTTGTCGACCTTCTCGGTGGCCACCCGCAGGGTGGCGTCGGCCTTCTTCTCGGCGCGGGCCTCGGGGGCAGCCGACCTGGCCTCGGCGCCGCTCTCGACCGTCTCGGGCAGCTCGGGCATCGCGTCGGGCTCGCGCTCGAGCAGCACCGTGGCCACGTCGTCGACGAAGGAGAAGACGTCTCGCAGCGCAGCCTCGGTCGCCGTGGTGACGAGGCGCACGCGCCAGCCGAGGAAGCAGCGCTCCGGGTCGAGCGACTCGAGCGGCGGCAGGCCGTCGAGGAGGGCCTTCACCTCGGCCTCGCTCCCGAGGTCGACGAGTTCGCGCAGCACGAGCGCCGGGTCCTGCCCGCGGGCGAACATCTCGGGCTGCGGTTGGAAGGTGACGTGCCACGTCGAGGGGCCGCCCGACGACACGGGCGCTGGCGTTGGTGCAGGCGTCTCGTGAGCGCCGCCAGAGCCCGAGGCGACGTCGAGCTTCGTACACAGGGGCGTCACGTCGGGCGCAGGCTCGTTGTCCTGGGCGAGCGCGACGAGCCGGGCCAGCATGTCGGTGGCCTCGAGCAGGAGCGTGGTGAGCGCCGGCGACGGCGCCAGGGCCTGGTTGCGGAGCCCGTCGAGCACGTTCTCCATCGCGTGCGTCAGGCGGGTGATGGCGTCGAAGCCCAACAGGCCACTGGAGCCCTTGATGGAGTGCGCCGCGCGGAAGAGCGCGCCCAGGAGGTCGGCGTCGACGGCGCCTGAGTCGAGCTCGACGAGGCGCTCTTCGAGCACGCGCACGTGCTCCTTGCACTCCTCGAAGAACGACTGGTTGAAGCGCGAGAGGTCGATGCTCATGCGGCCCTCAGGGCAGGACCTTCTTGACCACCGCGATCAGCTTGTCGGCGTCAAAGGGCTTGGTGAGCCAGCCCGTGGCGCCCGCCGCGCGGCCCTGCTGCTTCCGGTCGTCACCGGCCTCGGTGGTGAGCATCAGTACCGGCGTGAACTTGAAGGTCGGGAGCGCGCGCAGCGACTTGATGAGCGTGAGCCCGTCCATCACCGGCATGTTGAGGTCGGTGATGACGAGGTCGAACTTCTGCCCCGAGGCGCGGGTGAGCGCCTCCTGGCCGTTGTTCGCCCGGGTGACGTCGAAGCCGGCCTTCGACAGGGTGAACGAGACCATCTCCTGCATGGTGGTCGAGTCGTCGACGACGAGTGCGGTTCGCGCCATGGTGGTTTCAGCTCCTCAGGCGGTGAAGGCAGCGGCGAGCGCCGTGCGGGTGAAGAAGGCGTTCAGCGCATCGCTGTGCGTCCACGTGACATCGACACGGGCCTCACGGGCCGACAGGGCGAAGGCCACCAGCACCTGGGCCGAGGCGGAGTCGATGGACGACACCTGGCTGCCATCGACGGCGATGGGGGCGCTCGCGCGCAGGGCCTCGACGAGCTGCTGGTGGAGCGCCGTGACGCCGCTCATCTCGAGGCGTTCGCCGAGGGTGATGGTGGAGGTGGGTGCGTCCATGACGGGTGCTGGTGTGCAGGAAGGGTGCCCGGAGGTGGATCAGCGGTTTCCCTGCGCAGTCCCCGCACGGCCCGGGGTGACGACGGCCCCGGGTGTCGGGCGTGACTGTCACGCGGCTGGCGTGGTGCGGGGTCGGTCGGAGCGGCGTTGCTCCCGGCCGCTCAGCCTGAGAGCGCTCCGAAGCCTGGAGCGGCGAGGCCTCGCCCCGAGACCATCGCGACGCCGCGGGAGCCGGAGAGCCTGGCGCCTCTTCCCGGGAGTGAACAGTGGCGGTCCTCGCTCGGAGTCCGCCCCGGCGCTGACGCGCGGTCGGTGGGCCGCCAAGCGCGACGCCCGGCCCTCACACCTCGGCCGATGACAGCCGCCCTGCGGCCCCGCCAGGACCTGTGGGTCGCGTCACTCCGGAGCGTGCCCTCCGCTCCTCAGACCTCGACGCCGATGACGGCCTCGTCATCGCCCTGCGGACCCCCCGTGAACGCGCGCAGCGTCGCCTCGAGCGCCGTGAGGGCCTCGTGCACCGGCCGGACCTTCGTCAGGGCCTCGGTCGCGCGCGGCATGCCGAACGCCTCACCCAGCCCAGACGTCGCCTCCACGATGCCATCGGACATCGTCCACACCACCGTGCCTGGACCGACCGGCAGCGTCACCCGTGACGGAATGAACGCGGCGCCGGCGGTGATGCCGAGCGGCAGACAGCCCGAGCCGACGCACCGCACCTGGTGCTCGCACGTGACGAGGACGTCGGGGAGGCCCGCGTTGATGACCGACAGCTGGCGGCGCGTGGGGTCGAGCTCGAGCAGCGCCGCCGCGCAGAACAGCGACGACGGCAGCAGCGCCTTGAGCTCGGCGTTCATTCGGCCCGTCAGCTCCTCGAGGCCGAGCCCCCGCTCGCTGCCCTCGTTGAAGAGGGTCGAGATGGGCAACGTGCCCAGCGCGCCCGACAGGCCGTGGCCCGCGACGTCGCACAACATCCACCGGAAGCCGCCGCCGGGCAGCTCGACCGCCGCCACGAGGTCGCCGCTCAGGACGCCCAGCGGCGAGGCCTTCACCGCGACGCGCCCGTCGTGCAGCCCGCCCCGCCGCAGCAGGCGGTCGAACACCTCCCACGCGAGGCGCTGCTCGGCCTCGGTCTCTTCGCGGAAGCGCGTCAGCTCCCGGTTCTGCTCCATCAGCGCCTCCTGCATGTCCCGCAGCCGCAGGAAGACCTGGAGCTTCGACTCGAACAGCCTCGGGTTGAACGGCTTGGGCAGGAAGTCGTCGGCGCCGTTCGAGAGCGACGACACCACGACGTTGAGCTCGTCGAGGCCGCTCACCAGCAGAATCGGGACGTACCGCGTCCCCGACAGCAGGCGCATCGCCGCCGCGGCCTCTGAGCCGGTGGCTTTCGGCATCTCGACGTCCATCACCACCACGTCGGGCGCGCGCTCTCGGAACACCTCGACCGCCTCGAGGCCGTCACGCGCCTCGAGGATGTCATAGCGGCCGCGCAGCGTGGCGACGACGAGGCGCCGCGCGATGGCGTCGTCGTCGACTACCAGCACCGTGAGGCGGCCCTTCGCCGGCAACGCCGTCATGGCAGGTCGACCTCGGCGATGACGCGGTTGCCCCGGCCTTCGTAGCGGAGCCGATCGAAGCTCATCGCCCGCGCGAGGAAGATGCCGCGCCCGTGCGGCGCCGTGAGGTCGGGCACCCGCGACAGCACGCTCGCGAAGTCGAAGCCCTCGCCTTCGTCCTCGACCATCAGGTGCACGGTGCGGCCGTCGGTGCCGAGCGTCACCGTCGCCTGACGCCGTGCCCATGGGTCCAGCGACAGCCGCCTCTCGAGCTCGCCGTGCAGCCGGCCCGAGAGCAGCAGCTCGCGCTTCTCCAGAAAGCCGACGCCGAGGTTGCCGTGCTCGACGGCGTTGATGAGCAGCTCGAGCACCCCGCCCATGCGTCGCTCCGGCGACGGCATGGCGGCCGACAGCAGGACCGACAACGTCTCGGCCTCGCCGAGGGTGCGGAAGTGGAAGCGCGCCGACTCGAGGCAGCTCCCGGCCGCGCGCAGGTCGTGCGGAGGCCTCAAGCGTCTGCGACGACTGGTCGCTTGTTCGGCCGCCGCCAGCACCGCCGCCGCCAGTTCCTCCAGCGCGGCGTCGCTCGCCAGGCAGCAGAATGCGCCCGCCTGGGCGCCTCGCCAGGTGAGGCGGCTCGACCACGCCTCAGCCACCACCACCACCGAGAGCGACACCAGCGCCGGCGCCGCCGCCTGCATCAGGCAGTCGTCGAGCGACCACTCGCAGGCACCTTCGCGCAGCACCACCACCGAGGGCAGCTCCGACAGCCTCGCCAGCTCCTCGAGCGTCGCTGGCGCGACCAGCCGAACGCCCGGCAGGCGCTCGGGCCGGGCCGGGCCCAACCACGCGACGAGCGGCTCCTCGAGCCGTGTTGGCAGCGGCGCAGACACAGGCGCCTCGGTCAGTTCACGGTGAACAGCCGTTGGAAGTTCGCCAGGCGCAGCACCTCGCTGGGCTGGCCGGAGCCGCTCCTGATCACGACGCGCGAGGCGTCCTCTCCGACCTTCTCGCGCAACAGCAGGAGCATGCCGAGGGCGGAGCTGTCGATGTAGTCGGCGCGCGAGAGGTCGATGACGTAGCGCGTGGGCACCGGCCCCGACACCGCGTCCTGGAACTCCTTGTAACAGGAGAAGTTGAACTTCCCGCTGATGCGCAGGGTCATCACGCCTTCCATCTCTCGGTGTACGTCGATCATGTCGTTTCCCTCACCCTTCAGAAGAGCTCTACCGAGCCCGCGTTCATCGAGGTCTGCTTCACTACACTGGTCGAGGTCAGCGCCGCCTCGAGCGCGCTCGTCACCTCGTCGAGGCCCGTCGGCAGCTGGCCCTGCGAGCGCGCCGCCCACTCGAGCCACAGCGTGCGCACCGCCTCGAGCCGCCGCTTCGCGCTGTCGAGGATCTGCGAGACCATGTCTTCGAACTGCAGCGCCCGCACCGTCTGGGCGATGTGGTGGTCGACCTGCGAGAGCGAGGCCGACACGCGGCCGTTGGTGGCCGAGAGCGCCTCGAGCGCGCGGAGCACCTGCTGCTGGGCGTCGAGGGCGCCGTTCATGTCGTGCGAGGCGAGCTGGCTGACGGCGGCGCGCGCCTCGTCGAGGCGGCCGTGCGTGCGGGCGACGAGCTCGCGGATGTGGGCCGAGAACCCCGTGGCGTCGTCGGCCAGCGCCTTCACCTCGTCGGCGACGACGCGGAAGGTGCGGCCCGAGTCTCCGGCGCGGTGGGCCTCGATGCGGGCGTTGAGCGCGATGAAGCGCGTCTCGTTCGCGAGCGACTCGATGCGGTCGACGTTGTGCACGACCTGCTCGATGTCGCTGCCCATCTCTTCGACGCGCTGCACGAGCTTCATGCTCGACGCGCTCACGTGCACGAGGTCCTCCACGAAGCGGCCGACGATGGCGTTCATGTGGACGATGAAGCCCTGGCCGCCCTCGTTGCCCTGCAAGAGCTTCGAGACCTCGCGCAGCTCGTCGTTCTGCGCCTGGAGCTGCTGGCGGAACGCATGGAAGCTGCCGGTGAGGCCCTGCACCCCTTCCCGAACGAGCTGCTGGGCGCGCGAGAGGTCATCGATGACCCCGCCGAGTGTCTGACCCACCAACGCTGACAAGGTTTCCGCGGTTTTCATTACGTGGCCCCCTCGGCCGGGGGGAGGACACTTCACGCGGAGTGCCAGTGGATCAGCCGTCAGGCCGATGACGCGAGCGGCTGGGTCCCGCCGACGCGAGGCAGCGGATTCGTCGGCGCTCCCTCGTCGACGAGCCCCACTTCACGGCGCCTGACGTGAAGCCCTCGACCTGCGTGAGCCTCGCCGCGACGCGCCGAGCGCGGGGGAGTGCACCTCGGCACGCTCGGCGTGGGAGCGGGCGATGGGGGCCGCCCACCCTGGCGCGTACGGGTCGACGCCCGTCAGATGGGGACGAGGAGGGCAAGCGCTCCGGGGCGCTGAAGGCCGACCGGCTTGAGCCGCGCGCGCACCTGGCGCAGGCACTCGAGGTGCTGCTCGCGCAGAGTCTTGCGGTGTCAACGCGCGTCAGCGGCGACCAAGCCGCGCGAGCAGCGCCATCAACTCGTCGGGGCGCAGGTCGACGCGCTCGCTGAGCCGGCCGAAGAGCAGCGCCGTCGGCACGGGCCGACCCGGCATCTCCCGCTGGCACTCGGCGAGCGTCACCAACACCACGCGCTCGAGGCTCGTCAGCCCGTCGCGCACGTCGGGGAGCTCGGGCTGCTTCATCCGTGAAACACCCGGCTCGCGACGATGCGGCCCTCTCGCACGTCGAACGCCTCGGCGACGGGCATGGGCGCCTCGTTGGGAGCGTGCCTGAGGTACTCGAGCACCACGCGTTCGTCGTTCGCCGTGAGCCGCACGAGCTCGTAGCGCAGGCCGGGGAGCCGGCGAATCGCGTCGCTCCACCACGCGCGCAGGGCCGCCTTGCCGACGAGCTGCCCGCCCGTCTCGGGGTGCAGCGCACGAATCTTCGGAGAGGTGTGCGTGCACCCCTCGGCGTAGAGCGACACCAGGCGCTCGACGTCGTGGGCGTTGAAGGCGTCGAGCCAGGCGCGGCCGAGGGCGTCGGGCGTCACCGTCAGGGCCCTCCGTCGGCGAGGCCACCGTCCACGCCGCCGTCGGCCACCGTCGGGGCGCGCGCGGCGAAGGCCGGCTCGATGGCGGCGGGCACCACGAGGGTGATGGAGGCCGAGCCCACCCCCTGCCGGTACACCTGGTCGTTGCCGCCCTCGTCCGACGAGAAGAGGAACGTGGTGGCGTCGACCCACGACGGCGCGGTGTCATTGACGGTGATGGCCGGGCTGCGCTGCCGGGTCACCGCCCGGGTGGCGAGGTCGAGCACGTAGATGCGGGTGACCCCGCTCGACACGCGGCCGTCGAGCACCGCCCGCGCGCCGTCGGGCGACAGCACCAGCCGGCTGGCGATGCCGAGCACCTCGTTGCCCAGGGTGTTGGTGACGGGCGTGGGGCTGCCAGTGGTGACGTTCACCCGCTCCACCTGTGTCTGCATGAGGCCCGCGTTGCCGGCCGAGACCAGCAGGTGCTCGCCGTCGGGGAACCACGAGGGTGACGCATAGGCCAGCGCCTGCCCGCCGATGACCTTGCGGAAGTCGGAGCCATCGACGTTCACCACGCCCACGCTCGAGCTGACGGCGTTCTCGTCATACGCGAACGCGATGCGCCGGCCGTCGGGCGAAAAGACGGGCGTGCGCAGGTTCGTCTGCGTCGCGGTCGAGCGCAGCACGGTGGTGGGCGTGCCGCCCGACGTCGACACCACCGCCAGCTCGCTCTCGCTGCCGGAGCGCCGCGCGAAGACGACCTGCCGGCCATCGCGCGAGAACGACGGCATCGACACGCCGCCCGTCTGGGTGAGCTGCACGCGCGCGTCCGGGTCGCGCTCGTCGGTGAGGAAGAGGTTGCGGTCGTCTCGGCGCACGGTGGCGAAGCCGCTCGAGAAGGCCGCCGTTCCGCCGCCGGTGCCGCCGCCTCCGCCTCCGCCTCCGCCGCCGCCCCCGTCGACGAGGAAGCAGCTGGACAGCGCAAGCACTGCGACAGCGATGGCAGAGCGGAGCGACAAACGCATGAGTGCAACCCTTCGGAACGAGTGGCTCGGCACGAGCCTTCGACGCGACGGGTCAGGTCATGTTCACAAACGGCGCCAAACTCAAGGGCCCGGCGCCGCCGCAGCAGGCGTGGCGTTCAGACGCTCCCGCGCGCGATGGCGGCGAGCCGGTTCGAGTCGCGCACGCGCACGTGTCGGCCCGACTCGATGATGCCGGAGTCGACCAGCTGGCGCAGCGAGCGCGACAACGTCTCGGCGCGCATGCCCAGAATCCGCGCGACGTGCTGCTTCGAGAAGGGCGCCTTGCGGCCACCTTCGACGAGCTTCGAGAACTCGAGGAGGAAGCGCGCCAGCCGCGCGAGCGACGGGCCCGTGCGCAGGTTGGCGTCGCGGGTGTGCCGCGCGTGTTCGTCGACGAGCAGCCCCACCAGCGCTGACGCGGGCGTCGCCGGGCCCACCCACTGCTGAATCGACGTGGGCGGAGACGAGCACACCGTCACGTCGGTGAGCGCCTCGGCCGAGGCGTTGGCCGGTCGGCTCGACAGCGCCTCGGTGCCGAGCAACGAGCGCGGGCCCCGCACCGCCGACAACGACTCCTCGCCGGTCGGCTCGGTCGTCGACAGGCTCACCAGCCCGTCCTTCACGAAGAGCACCTCGCGGGGCACGTCACCCTGCATCCACAGCCGCTCACCCGCCTGCACCTTGCGCGTCGTGAAGGGACACCGGCCAGCGCCCTGCACCACACACTCGCTGCATCGGGCGACCGGTTCGTCGATCATCTCCCGTCGTTCAGCACCGGCTGTGCCACGGAAGAATTGCGCGCCTTTCGCCTTGATGACGCGCAAGCCTCGCGGCCTGCCCTCGACCGACGCGCAAACCCTGCGCGCTCCACCCCTTCAACCCTGTACAAACCCCTGATTCCTCAGCCACCCGCAACCTCTGCGCAGTCGAGGCAACAGATGTCAGGCTTTGGTTTTCCAGAAGACAGCCGTCAGGGCGTGAGCGCGTAGACGAACGTGGCCTTCGGCGCGCGGAGCCACCGCTCGGTGATGACCTCGCGCGTCTTCGCCCAGTCGTCCTTCGCGTCGACGAAGGCTGCCACCATGGCCTCGGCGTCCTTCTTGTCGCCCTTGCCCTTGGCCATGAGCACCCGATTCGCCAGCGCGTCGACGGCGCCCTTCCACTTGCCCAGGTCGAGCTCGAAGCACCCGGTGTCCTGGCCGTTGGCGGCCTTGAGGTCGGCCTTCCAGGTGAGTACGCCGGCCTTCGACAACGTGCCGAGCTGAATCGAGGCGAGCTGGCTGTAGTTCCGAGGCTTGCCATCGGCCGTGTACATGCCGCGGCTGATGTGGCCGAAGGCCCAGGCCACGTCGCGCACGTGCGCGGCGACCGCCTCGTCGGGGGTGATGACGTTCTTCTCGACCAGCCACTCGGAGAAGTAGAGCGCCGACGTCTGGGCCTTGAGCTCTTCCATCGTCGAGGCGAGCGGGCCGCCGAAGACCTCGTCGTCTTCTTTTCCCTTCACCTTGTACTCGTGGCTGGGACCGAGGTTGTGCGCGGCCTCGTGCAGCACCACGCTCATCACCGCCGGGCCGGCCGCCGTGGTGGCCTTCGCCATCACCGAGGGGCAGAACAGCGACGCCATCTGCGCCTCGAGGGACTTCTGGCTGTCGACGTCGGTGTAGAGGTTCGTCATGGCCACCGTGCGGCCGCCCTTCTCCGCCACCTTGCCCCAGTTGGGCAGCGACTGGCCGATGGTGGCGCCGTGCGGGTTCCGCGCGTCTCCGGCGTTGAGGACGATGTCGATGAAGTCGGGCAGCTTGAACTTCACGTCGCGCGCTCTGTACGGAGGCCCCGCCAGCGCCGCGAGCGCCTTCTCCATGTCGACCTTCACCGGCTCGAGCTTCTGCTGCCACGCCAGCGAGTCGAGGTTGATGCGCGCGAAGCTCACCGCGAAGCCGGCCTTCCAGGCGCAGGGCTCGTAGTAGACCTCGTCGGGCGCGATGCGCAGGTACCACTTCGAGTTGGTGGGGCCCATCGCCACCCAGGCCTCGTTGGCCGGCTCCCAGTCGTTGGTGCGAAACGCCTTCGCCGCCGCGCGCAGGTACGCCTGGAAGGCCTTCTCGCCGTCAGAGGTGATGGCGTTCGCGGCGGCGTCGAGCGAGGCGGCCACCTGCTCCATCTCGGGCCGGTAGAACTCGGAATACGGCACCGCCTTGAAGCCCTTGCCGTCGGCCACCACCACGCTGAAGTGGCCCATCAGGTCCTTCGCGTTCTTCTCCTTCGCGAGCCGGTCGCAGAACTTCGGGTCGTCCTGCAGCTCGGCCGGGTAGAGGCCCGACAGGCGCTTCGGCTTCGGCACCAGCGCCGTGCACGCCGGGTCGTTCTCGGTCTTCGGCGCCACGCAAAACGGCCCCTGGTTGCGGTGGAAGAGCGAGCGCGACAGCTTGTCCGTCACCGGCACCTGCTCCCACAGCGCCTGGGTGCCCAGCTGCTTGCCGTGAATCACCTCGAGCGCGCGCGCCGCGTCCGACACGTGGCGCACGATGGCGCGGTCTTCGTCGGTGCCCTTCGAGAGGTTCGTCTCGACCAGCGTCGGGCGGCCCTGCGACAGCTCGAGGCGCAACAGCTCGCGGCGCGTGCGCTCGGCCAGCGGGAGCGACGCCTCGTCGGGCGCCTTCACCATCGTCTCGTACGCATCGAGGAAGGCCTGGGTGAACTGCCCCTTCCCGTCGAGGAGCGCGGTGCGCGGCGTCTCGTGCGGGCCGAAGAGGAGCGCGAGTTCGGTCGGCTCGAGCGTGCCGTTGCCGTTGGTGTCGTCGCGCCAGAAGAAGGGCAGGAAGCGCTCCTGGGCCTTCAGGTTGAAGTCGAGGCGCGAGAGGCGGTTGAGCGTCGGCGGAGGTGGAGCCGCCGGCTTCGACGCGACGGGGGCCGGCGCAGGAGCAGGCTTCGGGTCTTCCTTCACGGGCTTCGAGGCGCAGCCGAACGACAGCGCGGTGGCCGTGAGGCCGAGGGTGAGGTGACGCATGGGCGGGTGGCTCCAGGTGCGAGGACGGCCGGGGCTCTACCCGAGGGCGCTCTCGTTCGGGACGAGAAACGTTTCGGGCCCGCGTGGCACGAGGGGCATGCCCCATGGGCGCCTGGTGTCTTCAGCGGCACTGAAGTGGAACCATGGGACTCGCGCGACGCGCCGGCGCTCGCTAAGGCGCCGGGGGGAGTCGTTCCCGGGGAGTCCACCACCATGTTGATGCGCCTTCGCCTCGCGGCCTGCATCGCCGCTCTCATCTCGTCCGTCTCGGGCTGCAACTGCGACCCGCCGCCCACCGGTATGGACGCGAGCGTGCCCGTCGACGCGGGCCAGCCGCCGCCAGACGCCTCGGTCATGGACGCGTCGGTGCCGGACGCGGGGGAGCTCGACGCTGGCACCCCCCTCGACGCGGGCACCGACGCTGGCCTGCCGCCCGATGGCGGGACGGACGCGGGCGCGCCCGTGGCGCTGATGGACTACGTCCCCTGCACGCTCGACATCGACTGCCCCTCGGGCTTCGGCCGCTGCCTGCGCACCCTGCCCTTGCGCTTCCCCGACGTGACGGGCGCTGCGTCCGTCGCCACCTCGTCCGTCTTCACCAGCCTCCAACCGAACCAGGGCGTGTGCGCGGAGTCCTGCGAGCAGGACCCCGCCATCTGCAACACGTCCCCCAACCTGACGCGCACCGTCTCCTTCTCCTGTCAGGTGGTGCACGCCGGCACCTCGCCCTACCAGGCCGGCACCGCCGTCGACGCGGGCGCCATGCGCCAGGGCGTCACCTTCGCCGCCATCTGCCGGCCGCCCCTGCGCACCACCTCGCTCTGCGCCGCCTGCGCCGCCGACGGTGACTGCGGCGGCGGCTCGTGCTGGGACTTCTCGGCCGACGCCGGCTTCACGGGCTCGGGCCCCTTCGGCGCCTGCGTGCTGCCCTGTGGCCCGTCGGACAGCTGCCCCGGCGGCTTCACCTGCGCCACCCGCGGCACCACCCGCGCCTGCTTCCCGCTCCAAGCGACCTGCGGCGCGTGCCGCGACCTCGATAAAGACGGCTTCGGGCTGGGCTTCTGCGGCGCACCCGACTCGATGGGCAACCCCACCGTCTCCTCCGTCGACTGCGACGACGGCAACCCGCAGGCGTACTGGCAGGCCACCCTCCAGTGCGGCCCCGTCGACCGCGACTGCAACGGCTTCACCGATGCCATCGACATGGTGGGCACCGACGCCTTCGGCGGCCAGCACTGTTCGGCCTGCAACGACGCCTGCCCGACGTCGGCGAACGCCACCATTCCCGGCCTGTCCTTCGCGTGCGTCGGCCCGGTGGGGAACCGCGCCTGCGTGCCCGCCTGCAACCCGGGCCTGCTCGACTGCGACTCGAACCCAGACTGTGAAGTCGGGCCGACGACGCCTGGCCGCCAGTGGGCGCCCGACGTCGACAGCGACGGCTTCAGCTGCAACGCCGCGCCGGGGAACTCGGCCTGCGTCTCGGTCACCGCGTGCGTCGCGCCCGTCACCGACGCTGGCGTCACCTTCTCGGCCGCCCGCGCGCTGATCGACGGCGGGAGCCCTGCCACCTGCTCGAATTCAGCCGTGTGCCCAGACGCCGACGACTCGCGCAACGTCGTCTTCCCCGGCGCCCCCGAGCGCTGTGACGGCCTCGACAACGACCAGGACGGCCTCGTCGACGACGGCTTCCTCATGACTGGCGACCAGGTGTGCACCAGCGGCGCGCTCCCCACCGGGACGACGTGCGCCAGCGGCATGCCGGTCTCCATCGGTGGCACGTGCATGACGACGTGCGGCTCCCCCTCCATGCCCGGCCCCGGCACCTGGCGCTGCAGCGGCGTCGGCGGCGTCGTGTGTCAGCCCAACTCGGCGAACCCCGAGGTGACGTGCAACGGCGTCGACGACAACTGCAACGGCCGGATCGACGAGCCCGCCGGCGACGCCTGCGCCCGCCCGACGAGCGCGCTCCCCTCACCGTGCTGGGAAGCGGCGACCAATCGCTGCGCCTCACTCGACGGCGGCATGCCCACCTGTCAGCAGGCCTCGGCCACGCCCTTCCTCAACGCCTTCGACGTGCCGGGCGACGGCTACGACTCGGACTGCGACGGCACCGACTCGAGCCGCTACGCCATCTACGTCTGGTCGGGCTCGGTGGCGCCCTCGCCCGACGGCGGCATCAGCCGGCCCTTCGCCACCCTCGACGATGCTGCCAACGCCATCAACACCCACCTCGGCGCCGGGCGCCCGGCCATCGTCCACCTTCAGGACTTCCAGGGTGGCGCCACGCCCGTGCTGACGCGGTCGACGCTGCAGCTCCGCAGCCGGGTCGCGTTCTTCGGCGGCTTCTCGGGCGGCACCACGTGGACACCTCCTGCCCTCAATGGCGGCACGCCCACGAGGGTCTGCCTTCCGCGGAGCGCGCCGACGACGACGAGCTGGCTGGCCGACGGCACCGCCCGCCGCGCGTGGATGGGCCTTCGCTGCGAACGACCGAGCGCGACGCCGCCGCCAGTCCTGCGCAACGTCGAGCTGCAGGTCGGGCTCCCCTGCGGCCTCTCGCCCACCAACGAGAGCACCGGAGGCTGGGGCCACAGCGTCTACGGTGCCTTCTTGCGCGACTGCGAAGACGTCATCCTCAACAACGTCACCATCGTCACCGGGCCCGCGGGGGCGTCGACGGCGGGCTCCACGGGCGCCACGGGCGCACAGGGCGCCAACGGTGGCCAGACGGCCAACGCGGCGGCAGGAGGCCTGGGCGGCATCGGCGCCACCAGCTTCGCCAACGGTGGCGTCGGTGGGCGCGGGTCAGCGGCTGCGCCGCCTGCCCGGGACGCGCTGGGCGGCATCGGCGGAGCCGTCAACATGAACGGGTTCGCGCCCAACAACACCCTGTTCGGCGGCACCGGAACGCGCGGCGCTCGGGGCCTTGCGACCGGCCCGCAGCTCGTCGTTCGCCCGCTCCCCGTGCTGACGCCGGTGCCTCAGGTTTCGCTCTACCTCGACCGGTCCGGCGTGCTTCGCACCGAGGCGCCCGGCTGGCTCACCAGCGGCTCCGGCGGCACCGGAGCCTTCGGGCCCGGCGGCGGAGGTGGCGGCTTTGCCTTCAACGGGATTCAGTTCTTCAACGGTGGGGCCGGGGGCCAGGGCGGAGGCGGCGGCCGCGGAGGAAGCGGTGGCGTCGCCGGCGGTGACAACGTGGGGCTGGTGCTGCTGGGAACGCAGCTGTCGACTGTGTGCGCGGCGAGCGTGGCCGGCGAGCCCCCGCGCCTGACCCCCTGCGCGGCGAGCGTGCAGGTGAACCCGGGCTCGGGCGGCGCTGGCGGACAAGGTGGTGTGGGTGGCAACGGAGGCCCGGGAGGCGTCAACGGCGCCTTCGTCGTCCTCGGCACCTTCGGAGGAAACGGCGGCCGTGGCTGTGGCGGAGGCGGCGGCGCAGGTGGCCGCGGGGGTGCTGCCATCGGCGTCGTCTACGACGTCACCAGCGTCCCCACGGGCCAGCTTCCAGCATGGCTGACGCTCGGCGGCGGCGGCTCCGGCGGGCCGGGCGGCATGGGCGGCCTCCAGGGCAACGAGGCCGACCGCTTCGGAGACAACCGGTGCGCGACCGACGGAGGCCTCGGCGACGAAGGCTACGCCGGCGCGTCGCTGCCTTCGGCGCTGCTGCCGCTGCGGACGTGCAACGAAGCGCTCAACGCCGACTCCGACCGGCCAGATGGTGGCTTCTTCATCGTGCTTCAGCCCGACGGCGTGACCCCGGTGTCCCGCACCTGCCCGTGAGTCGTTCCGAAACGAATCGGGCGCCGCGTGCACCGCCCTCTGCAACGCCCGTCAGGGCGACTTCACTCCGACTGAAAATGCTCCAACCTTCTCCCCGAGCCTCCATGACGACCCGACGACTGTCTCTCGCCCTCCTTGCGGGCCTCACGGCGTGCCCGGCGCCGCCGCGCCCCGCTCCGCCGCCCGTCGAAGCGCCTGCGGCCCTGGCGCTCGCCCTCGAGTCCACCAACGCCTGCCGGCAAGACGCTGACTGCGCCGACGGCACCGGCTGTTTCCAGGGGGTCTGCGCGAAGGAGTGCACCGGCGGCACCGGCTGTGGCGCGGGCGAGAGCTGCTCGTCTCGTGGCCGCTGCGTCACCGCGGCAGGCGCTCCCGCCGCGCCCGAGGCCACGCCGCAGCTGCGCGTCACCAACAACCCGCCGGAGCGCCTGTCGGCCACCCGCGGCCAGGCCTCCGTGCGCTACCGCCTCGAGCTGAGCGGGGACCTGCCGGCGGGCGGCCTCGTGTACCGCGTTGAGCGCTCCGACGACCCGATGTCCGGCGCGACGCTCTTGCGCGCGAAGGGCACCCGCACCGTCGACCTCGACCTCGCCGTCGGCGCCGCCGACCCGGCCCGTGGCGCCATGGCCCGGCTCGTCGACGTCACGCTGTCCACCTCGGTCGGCCGCTTCACGCTGCGCATCGAGCCTGCCGTGCCGGTGAGCGGCACCTACGGCGGCTCGCTCGCCATCACCAACCTCGGCACGCTGCCCGTCGAGTTCCAGCTCGTCACCGTGCCCACCGAGGCCACGCTCGCCACCGCCACCCAGCGCTTCGTGGTGCTCGAGGTGACGAAGTCGGGCTTCCTCTCGCCGCGCGAGCTGCCCGCGAGCGCCTCGGGCACCGTGCGCCTCGCCGCGCCGCTCACCCTCGACACCCTCACCAACAAGTACGTCGCGCGCTTCAACCACGCCTTCACCCTGGGGGCGATGGACAGCCAGGTGTTCCAGCCGGCAGCGGGCACCTCGGGCCGCGGCCTGCGCTTCGAGCTGACGCAGGCGCCCAACGGCTCGCTGCAGGGCAACGTCGTCGACGTGTGGTCCGGCCTGTACGAGCTGCAGGGCCTCAGCGGCGCGCCCGAGCCGGCCACCACCTACGCCATCGGCACCCTCGAGGTGCGCCGCACCGGAGACGCGCTGACGGCGGCCGAGGTGATGGCGCTCCCGGCCGGGCCAGCGCCCGCCGTCCCGGTGGCGCAGGGCGCGGCGCCCCTCGACGCCTGCAACTCGGCCATCCTCAACATGCTGGCGCCGACGTGCCACGACACCGACCCGGGCACCGACGACGTCATGCGCTTCGTGATGGCCCCGGCGGCGACGCGCGCGACGTGCGCGAACGACGCCGTGGCGGCGCTGCTGGCATCGCCGAACACCGTCACCGCGAAGCTCGCCCAGTACACCAGCGCGACGGCGCCGACGGCGGGCAGCTTCCAGATGTTCCTCGAGGACTGCCGTCAGGGCACCAACGGCACCTGCGTGACGAGCCGCCCGCTCCTCTGCGCCCGGCAGCTCGCCGCGCACGCGTTCCAGGGCCTCGACGGTGACGCGACGCGGGCCAACGGCGTGTTGCGCAGCTACCTCGACGCGACGCGCGAAGCGGCGCTGGGCCCGCAGCTCGGCGCCTTCTGGGCCGACTACCAGGCGCGGCTCCAGTGGCTGCAGGTCGACGGCGCGCCCAGCATCGTGGCGAGCGCCCTCACCAACGACAGCCTCGCGCGGCTCCAGGCCTGGCGCATGGCGGTGCTCGACAAGCACATGGGCACCCTGGCGCTGCAGCTCGACGGCTCGGCGCGCGCCGTCTTCTCGCGCGTCCCGCAGGACACCACGCTGGCCGGTGCGCGGGTAAACGCGCTGTCGCAGGTGTCGCAGAGCTGGCGCGGCGCCGTCGACGCCCTCACCTTCATGGTGCGCCGGTGGAACGTGCTCCAGCAGGACACCACCGCGCGCGCCGCCGCCGCCGCCGATGCGCGCCAGCGCTCGCGCGACCTCTACCTCGCCGCCTCGGTGGTGACGGGGCTGTCGGGGGCGAGCGGCTCCATCGCCACCGCGCCCTTCCGCGGCGCCTTCGGCAACCTCGTGCGCGGCATCGAGGAGCTGGGCCTGCCGTTCCAGAACCTCGTCTTCTCGCGTGACGCCGAGGTGGTGGTGTCGACGTCGCTCGACCCGATGAGCTCGAGCGCCACCATCCTCGCCCAGCGGCGCATGGCCGCGCTGACGGCCCTCGAGAGCGCCCGCCAGCAGGTGAACGAGGTGGTCAACGGCGTCATCGCCGACGGCCTCAACCAGCTGCAGTTCACCGGCGCGCTGGCCGTCGAGCTGCAGGCGGCGCAGGCCGACCTGCAGCGGCTGTGCGGGCTCCCCATGGGCTGCACCGCGAGCATGCTGGGCACCACGCCTGCGTGTACGCCGCGCGTGGCGGCGGGCCAGTGCGGGTTCCAGGTCGATCAGGACGGCAACGTCATCGACTTCCAGTCGCAGGTGAACACCTCTCGCGCCGGCGCCCAGGTGCTCGAGGTGGTGAAGGCCTACAACACGCTGCGCATCGCCGCGGCCGCCCGCGACGCGCAGCTCAACACCGTCGCCTACTCGCAGGCCAACCTCGAGGCCTTCTACGACGCGGTGCAGTCGTGGAACCAGAAGCGCAGCGAGACGCTCGCGCAGATGTCGACGATCTTCACTCAGCAGAGCACCATCTCGGACGCGGCCCTGCGGGCGGTCATCGAGAAGCGCGCACAGGCGGCGCAGGTGCGGCAAGCCGCCATCGCGGGCGACGCCGAGGACATCGAGAAGTGGAACCAGCTGCGCCTGGGCACCGTCGACACGACGCTCCAGCGCATGGCGAACGCCAACGCCTTCACCACGGCCAGTGACGCGCTGGCGGCGGCGGCCGAGGTGACCGAGTTCGTGGTGCCGCTGGTGGCCGACCTCAAGTTCGCCGCGGCGGGCATCGGCGGCGCGCTGTCGGGCGCCCTCAAGGCGGGCTCCATCACCCTGAGCGCGCTGGCCGCCCGCGAAGAGCTCGCGGCGCAGCGGGTGCAGGCCTACGCCGACGCGAAGCTGGCGAACCTGATGGACCTGGCGACGCTGTCGGGCGCGCAGACCGACGCCGACCTCGCCGAGCTGCAGGCGGCCATCGACAACGCGCAGGGCCTGGCGGCGAACCAGGTGGCCGAGCTCAACCGGGCGCTCGAGCTGGGCAAGGAGCAGCGCGCCGCCGAGATTGCCTTCGGCCGCGACCTGGCTGCCTTCGAGGACAAGCGGCTGGCCCACTTCGCGCTCGTGCAGCAGCTGCCGCGCTTCCAGCTCGAGGTGGAGCAGGCCTCGCTCGGCGTGCAGCAGCGCATCCTCGAGTACCGGCTCACCGTGCAGGACGCGCAGCTGGCCGAGTCGCGGCGCGCGCTGCTCCAGGCCCAGTTCAACGACGCCAGCACGCTGCTCGGGAGCCCCGCCGTCGTCTTCTCCCGGGTGAACCGCCTCGACCGCGCCGACCTGCTCATGCAGGCCTCGCGGGAGCGCCTGATGGACTGGCTCACCGCGCTCGAGTACCTGGCGGTGCGGCCCTTCGTCGACCACCGCATCCGCATTCTCCTCGCGCGCAACCCGCTGCAGCTCGAGCGCGTGGCGCTGTCGATGGAGCAGATTCAGAACACCTGCGGTGGCAACACCAGCCAGGCCACGCTCGACGTGTCGGTGCGCAACGACCTGCTGGGCATGAGCGAGGCCATCGTCGACGTCGACGGCAGCGTCATCACGCCTGGAGCCCGCTTCCGCGCGGCGCTGCAGCGCGCGTCGGTGCCCATCGACCGCCGCGTGCGCTACTCGACCGACTCGACCATCGGCGGGCTCATCTCGCGCGGCTCTGGCGTGCTGGCGGCGTCGTTCCCCGTGTCGCTCACGCGCTTCGGCAACCTGGCGCTGGCGTGCAACGCGAAGATGGTGAGCTTCGACGTGCAGCTCGTCGGTGACGTCGGCGCCGGCCAGCCGGTGGTGACGCTCCTGTACGACGGCACCAGCCAGGTGCGCTCGTGCCAGCCCGACATCGACGCCTACGTGCAGAGCATCGGCGGCTCGAAGTGGACGAAGTTCGGCGCCACCACGCTGTTCAACACCGTCGGCCGGGCGGCGTCTCCGAACGCGGGCATCAACGCGTACCTGCCCGGGAGCAACGGCAACGTCACGCTCGACGGCCTGCCGCTGGCGTCCGAGTACACGGTGCTCATCGACACCACCGTCGGTGACAACGCGCGGCTCGACTGGACGAAGCTCGAGGACGTGCGCCTGCGCATCAACTACGGCTACCAGGACCTGTTCGCCGCGGGGCAGTGCCGCGAGTAGTCGCGTCTTCCTCGCGCGGGATGCTCAGAACTCCCGCGCCCGGGGTGGCGTTCGTGAGGCGCGGGACGCGTGGTAGGTTCCGCGCATGCGTTCGGCGTTCCTGCTGGTGGCCGCGCTATGGGGGTGTTCGCCGCTGATGCCCCTTCAACGCGACGCGGGTGGTGAACCCGACGCGAGCGTCGGAGGGGGCTCGGCGACGGGCGGTGGCGGTGCGGCAGGTGGCGGTGCGGCAGGTGGCGGTGCAGCAGGCGGCGGTGCGGCAGGCGGCGGTGCGGCAGGCGGTGGCACGGCAGGCGGCTTCATGGCCGGTGGTGGTGACCCCACGGGCGGCGGGGCCGCTGGGGGCCTGACGGCAGGAGACGGCGGTGCAACGGCCGACGGCGGCATCGACGCGGGCGAGCCTCCGTTCGATGGTGGCATCGGCCCCACGCCGCCCGGTGGGCTCGTCGGAGGCGAACCGTCGAGCCTGCGCATCGGCCGTGTCCGGCGGCTGACGGAGGAGTTCCTCGGCAGCGCCGTCGCCTCACAGCACTTCTTCATGCTCGTTCAAGACGGTGGCACCGTGGCGCTGCGCGGCCCCACCGGGCTGGTCGACATGCCTGGCGCGCCGAACCGCACCTTCGCGCTCAAGGGCTCGGGCAGCTTCCTCGCTGCCTCCATCAGCCCCGTGCAGGCTCCCTTCACCGTCATCGTCACGCTGCTCGAGGTGAACGCCGACGGAACGCCGCGGCGGCTGTGGACCCGCACCGAGCCCGACTTCGGCTCGAGCAACGGCGCGCTCGCGGTGTCTGCCGAGGGGGCCGTCTTCTACGCGGGGCAGTCGCTCGACGGAGGGCTGCGCGTCGTCGCGTTCCAGCGGGACGGTGGTTCGACCCTCACGCCCGTCTCCTGCGGGGCGACCGTCTTCGGAGCAGAGCTGACCGAGCTCGGCCTCGTCCTGCTCGGGTACAGCGCGGGCCTCGTGCCGTGCCTCGGCCCGTTGACCCAGAGCGGCCGCGTGCTGCTCCTCCCGCCTGACGGAGGCCCTTCACGCCTGACGCTCTCGGGCTTCGGGCCCGGCGGGCAGATGGGCTCGACGGCGCGCGGCGTCTTCGTCGTCGCCCCGCTCGATGACGGCGGCATCGGGACGGCCGATGTCTTCGCCACAGAGCTGCTCGGCTTCACCACTGGCACCATCACCCGGGGGTCGATCAGCCCCCAGACGCGCGTGACCGGCATCGCGGGCGCTGGCGTCATCAACGGGTCGCTGTGGGTGCTCGACAGCTTCATCGAGCGGCCGGGCCGCTACGACGCCGTGAACGAGCCGGGATACTCGGGCTCGGCGAGGCCCGCGTCGTCACGCGTGTCGGTCCTCTCGACCGGCGCTCAGCTCACCTTCATCGACAGCCTCTCGCTGGCGAGGGGGCAGGTCAGCGTCGATGGGTTCTGGCTGACGCCGCTGCCTGATGCGGGCGCCGTGGCCACGGTGCTGGTCTCGGGGTGCGAGCCTGGGAGCCCCTCCATCTTCTGCCGGCCCGATGGCGGCGAAGGCACCTGGATGGTCGAGCTCGCCCGATAGCGCGCCGCACGACCGGGCTCCAACGGCGCTGCGCGGCTTTCCGTTGCCGAACACCGACCTCGGCCTTCCTTCAGCGCCGCGCCTCGACGAAGTCGAACGTCGCGGCCGCACGGCCACCGAAGAAGGCGTGGCGGGCCCCGGCGACCTGCACCTGCTCGTCGATGGCGCGGGTGAAGGCCGAGAACGGAGCCGGTACGCCAGGCAGCGCCGAGGATTGATCCAGATCGCTCCCCGCCAGGCGCACCTCGCCAGCGGCCGACAGAACGCCCGCATCGACAAGGCCCGCGAAGATGGCGCGGGAGCCATCGGCGTCGACGCCTGGAATCCGGGTGAAGGCCTCGGGGCAGACGGTCGATGCAGGCTTGACGAAGCGCTCGGTCGGCACGCCGCGCGCCGTGAGGGCATCTGCGGCCGCGAGGGTGTCGGCCGCCGGCACGATGTCGTCGTGCTGGAGCGCGGTGAAGGTGGTGGGCAGCGTGTAGGCCGAATTCGAGACCACCGCGGTCGGCCCTGCCGAGTGCACGGCCACGGCGCGAACCGGGTACCCGCGGCTGGCGAGCAGCTGGCCGTAGAGGGGCGCGACGCCACCTCCCTGCGACATGCCGATGACCAGAATCGGGCCCCCAGCCGGCAGCGCGCCCGACGCCACTGCGTCATCGAGCAGCGAGGCGAGCCGCACGAGGTCGGGGTTGGTTGGCCAGGGCGAGTTGTCCCAGCGGCGCGGCGAGGTGCGTTGCTCCGATTCGGGCACCAGCACCGAGTAGTTGCGCGCGAGCGCCTCGCCGAAGACAGCCTGCCATTCGAGCTTGTTCTGAGCCACCGAGGTGGCGCTCCCGTTGGTGCCATGGAGCGCCAGCACGAGCCCCCGCGGCGCTGGCGCCCGCGCGAGGAACCAGGTGGTCGACCCGCTCGCGCCCGAGGTGAACGGCACGCTTCGAACCGGGAGCACGACGCACCCACCATCGGCGCGCGAGACACCCTTGTCGTCGGGGGCCTGGCCCGCGTCCGGCAGACTCCCCGAGTCGACCACGCGCTGTCCGGCGTCGGCTGAAACCTCAGGCCCCTCAGGTTTCATCGCCCCGCACCCCACCACCGCCCAGCCCAAAAGGACCGTCACCGCTGCCCGCATGCGCTCTCAACCCATCGCCCGCTCGCGGGTTGCGGATCAGCCCCGTCTTTCTTCCGGTCACTGACCTTCTCACCGACCTTGAATCGGACAGTCTGGACTCGAGCTGTGTCCGGTAACGGGACGGTTTCACCAGTCTCATAAGCACATGACTTTTATTCTTTTCTCAGCACATGAGAGGTACTTTAGGTCTCTTTCTTTACAACCACATGGATTCGGAGCTTTTCCAGGCACTTGTGCGCACATCTAATAAAATCAGATGATTCGAGATGGCTCGGAAGCTGCTCAGGGCTCACTCGCCTTCACCTGGGAGTGCTCATGACGCGCTTGACCCTGTCAGTTGTCCTCGTTGCGATCACCGGGTGTGGGGTGAACGAGGCCACCCTGGAAGGTACCGAGACACTCGACACCCACACTGGCAGTCGGCTCACGTGGGAGGACTTCAAGGCGAACTACGCCCACCACGACGCCGAGCGCGACGTCTACATCGCCGACGGCGACGTGCCGTTCTTCGGCGAGAAGCAGCTGCGCGAGTTCTACGAGCTGCACGTCAAGGAAGGGCAGCTCGTCGTCAACCGCATCGGCTCGGCGGACGACCTCTGGGACGCGCAGCGGCGGCAGAACCTCACCTACTGCGTCTCGAACGACTTCGGCGCGCGCAAGGCCACCGTCGTCAGCTCGATGCAGGCCGCGGCCCAGTCGTGGATGGCGGTGGCCAACCTCAAGTTCGTCTACGTGCCTGCGCAGGACGCGAACTGCACGCGCACCAACAGCGCCGTCCTCTTCAACGTGCGGCCCATCAACGCGAACGGCTCGTACCTCGCGGCGGCCTTCTTCCCGTCGAACGGGCGCTCCTCGCGGGAGCTCGTCATCGACGGCTCGCTCTTCGGGGGCGGCGTGTCGGTGACGGGGGTGCTGCGCCACGAGCTCGGCCACATCCTCGGGTTCCGTCACGAGCACACGCGGCCGCAGGCGGGCACCTGCTTCGAGGACAACAACTGGCGCGCGGTGACGGCGTACGACTCGGCGTCGGTGATGCACTACCCCCAGTGCAACGGCACCAACACCTGGAACCTGCCGCTCACCCAGCTCGACATCCAGGGCGTGCAGGCCCTCTACGGCGCGCCCGTGACGTCCACCCCGACGCCGACCCCCACGCCGACGCCCGGCACCACCACCCGCTCGTTCAACGACTCGGTGGCGGCGAACGCGACGAAGTCCTTCGGGCCCTTCACGGTGCAGCCGGGCACGGTGTTCCGCGCGACGATGACGGGCTCGGGCGACGCCGACCTCTACGTCCGCTTCGGCACCGCGCCCACCGCCTCGGCCTATGACTGCCGGCCGTACACGGGGAACTCGAACGAGGAGTGCCGCCTCACCTCTCCCTCGACGCCCACCAGCGCCTTCGTCACCGTGGTGGGCTTCAGCCAGGCCACCTTCGCGCTCACCGTCGAGTTCGTGCAGGGCGGCACCACCGGAGCGCCGACGCCCACGGGCACGCCCCAGCGCAACACCGCCTCGGGCCAGCTCGCGCAGAACCAGCAGCAGCCCTTCCTGCCCCTCACCGTGGTGCCAGGCTCGCGCTTCGTGGTGACGATGACGGGCTCGGGCGACCCGGACCTCTACGTGCGCTTCGGCTCGGCGCCCACGCTGACGGCGTTCGACTGCCGCCCCTACCAGACGGGCCCCAACGAGACGTGCACCCTCACCGTGCCGGCGGGCCAGACGCAGGCCTTCCTCATGGTGAATGGCTACGCGGCGTCGACCTTCAACCTCACCATCGACTTCGTCCGCTGAGCGTCACGGCTTCTCGAGCTGCTCGATGAGGTGCTCGAGGTCCTCGTCGGCGTCCGAGACGTCCAGCGCGCCGTCGTCGGGCTCCGGGACGGCGGCGGCCTTCTTCACCGGGCGGGCCACCCTTGGCAGCGGCGGCGGGAGGGGCTCGGTGGCCACCTCGAGCGCCGCGCTCGGCTGAACGAAGTCCGTCTTCTTCGACAGCCACTCGGTGTAGCGCGCGAAGGTGATGCTGCCGTCGGCGGCGGCGGTCTCCATGGCGCTCGCCAGCTTGAAGAACTGCCCCTGGCGTATGAGCGCGCGCACGGCCGACGAAGCCATCAGCAGCTCGCACTCGGGCACCACCAGCTTCGCCGGCTCGTGGAACTTGAGCCGCTGCGCCACCACGCCCACCAGCACGTCGGCCAGCTGCGCGCACACCGACTGCTGCACTTCGGGCGCGAACGCGCTCACCAGCCGCTGGAGCCCCTCGGCCGCCCTCGACGAATGCAGCGTCGCCAGCACGAGGTGCCCCGTCTCGGCGGCCGAGAGCGTCAGCCGCATCACCTCGGGCTCACGCAGCTCCCCCACCATCAGCACGTCGGGGTCCTCGCGGAGCGCGTCGAGGAGCGCCTGCTCGAAGGACGGCGTGTCGCGGCCCACCTCGCGTTGGCGAATGAGCGAGCGCTTCGGCGTCAGCGTGTACTCCACCGGGCTCTCGACGGTGATGAGGTGCCGGGCCTCGTGCAGGTTCACCTCCTGGAGCAGCGCCGCCAGCGTCGACGACTTGCCCGCGCCGGTGGGCCCGCACACCAGCACCAGCCCGTGCGTGGGCCTGACGAGGCGAACGAGCTCGGGGTGCAGGTTGAGGCTCTTCAGCGTCGCCTGCGAGCTCGTCAGGAGCCGAATGGCGAAGCCGACGCCGCGGCTGGTGCGCAGCACGTTGACGCGGCAGCGCTGCCCCGACAGCACGCGCGAGAGGTCGGCCGAGCCGCGCTCGATGAAGGCGCTCCACTCGTCGCCGAGCAGCGCGCGCGCGAACGAGGTGAGCAGCGCCGCCGGCAGCGCTTCGCCCACGCGCTTGAGGGCACCACGGACGCGCAGGGTGGCGGCCAACCCGGCTTCGAGGTGAAGGTCGCTCGCGCCCTGCTCACGGGCGGTGGCGACGAGGGTCTCCAGTCGCATGGCGCGTCGAGTAGCAGCGAGCGTGCCGTCGAGCGAGAGACGTCACCCCGGCGGCTTCGTCGGCCGCGACTGGCCTGAGGTGACAACGTGTCAGTGCGCTGGTGCGGTGGGCTGACATTCGAGCGCGGCGCCATCGAAGGGCGCCGACGTCACCGGGGGGCCTTGACCGGCCCGGAGCCCTTTTGCGAGTGGGCCCACATGGTGCGTTCGGTCGTGCTGGCGGGGGCGGTCTTCATGGCCTGTGGCCCCGCGGCGGAGCAGACGTCGTTCGTCGGCGACAACAACACGGCCCTGCTCACCGGCGCCTCGGTCGGCAGTGGGAGCTCGCCCAACGACCTGCTCCGCAAGCCGCTGACCGTCAACGTCACGGGCCCGAGCTCGGCGTGGCCCGTGGCGAGGGCCTTCGTCCTCCGGGCGAACCCGACGACCGAGTCGGTCTCGGTCGTCGTCGAGGTGAGCAACGCCGGCCGCTCGGGCCGCTGCCTCATCCGCGCGAGCGACCTCGAGCTCAAGGACGCGGCCGGCGCCACACTCAAGGTTGGGCCGCTGGCCTTCGTGCAGGGCTCGGTGGGGGACCTCGGCAATCCACGAAATCCCATCGTGACCGACACCTGCCTCGCGCCGGGTGAAACGGGGTTCCTCCTCGAGCTCTACACGGCGAGCCCGGGTGAGCGGCTGTTCTCGCAGGCCGAGTCGCTCGTCTTCCGCTGGAGCGATGCCTCGAGCACCCTGCCGCTGATGCCGAAGGCGCGGCTGACGCCGACGCGGTACTCCGTCACGCCGAGCGGCGCCGTGAGCGTCGCCTTCACCAACACCGGCACGGGACAGGCGCTGCTGGGTGAACACTTCAGTCGCTTCTTCCTGCTCGATGCCGAGGGGCGGCCGCTCTTCTTCGCCTTCCTGACGAGCCAGACGACGCCGCCGGGAGGCCTCGTCCCCGTGGGGAGTGACGGGAGCGTCGAAGGGGCACCCCGCGGCGGCGGGTACGAGGGAGCGGCGACGGCCCTGCGGGTGCTGATGGACTTCGACCTTCCTGCGCCGAACGGGCTCGTCGGAGCGTCGCAGCCGGACACACCGTCGGACGAGCAGCGACTGGCTCGCTGGACCGAGGCGCAGCTTCGGAAGCGGTGACTGGAGGGCGTTGCACGGCGAGACCGCTCCACGCGGGGCGGGGCCGAGGGAGCGGCCATGTCCCTTCGGGTGCTGACGAGCTTCGAAGTTCCTGCACCGAACGAGTTGCTGGGCGAGGTGCGGCCGGACGCACTGTCGGAACGAGCAGCGACTGGCTCGCTGGAGCGAGGCGCAGCGTCGGAAGCGGCAACTGCCGGTGTTGCTCGAAAAGACCACCCGACGCGGCGGCGCGCGATCGGGCTGAGGTGATGCTCCACAGAAGGCGTCGGGCCCTTCGGCTGCTCCCGCAACACACCGGCCGCGCTCGTGAGTGGTCCCGGTGTACCGCGCCGACCACTCCGGGTGTCGCAGCGCCAGGCACGACCGCGTCGCCGTCCCACCGGCCTCCAACTGAGGTACGGGGCGGCACCTCGCTCCTGCATGCGCGAAGCGTTAGCCTCGCGGGCCGATGGTGTGCGGCGCCTGTGGCTCAGCCAGCGAACACGAGACGTTCTGCCCGGGCTGCGGGCTCGAGCTGTCGACGCTCGCGGCCGAGCCGGTGCGCACGGGCTCACCCAGCCAGGACGCACTACCCGAAGTCGACGCGACGATGCCGCGGTGCCCCACGCACGCCGACATCGGCGCGAGCGCGACGTGCCGGCGCTGCGGCCGCTTCGTGTGCGCGCGCTGCACACCGGCCGCGCTCGAGTGGGCGCAGGTGACGTGCCCCGAGTGCGACGTGGTGCTCCAGCGTGAAGCCCGGCCCGCCCGCCTCAAGGCCCTGGGCGCTCAGCTCATCACCTCGTGGGCGCTGGTGGCCGTCGCGGTCGGCGTCACGCTCGCTGGCCTCGTGCTGTTGACGCGCACCGACGTGTCGACCCGCACCGGCGTGGTGGTGCTCCTCGGCCCCGCGCTGGCGGCGCTGGTGCTGTGCACGGCCCTCTTCGCAGCGACACGCCGGCTCTGGCTCGGCTGGGTCGCGACGGTGACCGAGTCGCTCATGCTCGTTCCACTGTGGATTACGAACCCCTCACTCTGCACCGCGGTGCTGGCGGCGGCGCCCATCTTCAGCGTGGTGCGGCTGCTCCAGATGCGAGAGCTCGAGCAACGCCTCGCCGCGGAGTGAGCCGCGACACCGTGTTCACCACGAGCCGCCCCGGGAGAACGCATCACCACCACGGCACGGTCCAACGCACCACCCGTGCGGCCGGAGCTGGCACCGAGCATGCCCCGAAGAACGCCTCGTGCATTCGCGAGACGTCCGTGCCCGTTCCGCGAGGCACGTCGACACGTGCGACCCTCGCTGCACTGAAGAGGCGGCTTCAGCGGGACACGGCCTCGACGGCCTGGCGCTCTTCCTTCCGCAGCGTCCACTCGAGCCAGAACGCGCCGAACGGCACCAGCGACGAGACGAAGGCGCGGGTGAGCTGCGCGAGGCTCCAGGTGCCGTCGACGGCCAATCGTCCGAGCGCCGCGACGAAGAGGACGAAGAGGAGCCCGTGCACGCGCCCGAGCACCGCCACCGCTTCCGGCCGGCCGAGCGCGTACTTCAGCGGCATCGCGATGAAGAGCAGCAGGAGCCAGGAGAGGCCCTCGATGAGGCTGATGGCGCGGAAGAGCTTCATGACAGCCCTTCCCATGTCGCTGGGCCGCTCCGCGCGCAACGCGAACCGCAGCGTCACTCGCTGACGTAGAGAATGCCCAGGCACATCTCGTCGCCCGTGCCCTCACCCCAGTTGGCGTCGCGGGGCGGGCTCCGCTGGCCATTCACCACCGGCTGGAACTCGGCCGAGTTGTTCCACGAGCACGACAGCTTGAGCTGGTCGCCCACGCGCAGCGTCTTCGCCGCCGAGAAGCCGTAGGAGCGCTGCCAGTGGAAGTCCCACCGGGGAATGTCGAGGAGGCACTCGTTCGTGCCATCACCCCGGAGCATCTCGATGCGGCCTCCGGTGCCCAGCATGTGCTGGTGGAAGCCGGCCTGATGAATGCGCACCGCCTGGTTGTTCTGCAGCACCCCGCCCGAGATGTTCCGCAGGAAGCCCGTGGGGTCGAACTGGAACGCGTGCCGCACGTCGGCCTCGCCTGCGGGAATGGGCATCTTCTGGTTGCGCACCCAGTCCGGGTTCGCCCACGGCATGATGAAGGCCTTGCGCTTCACGGTGTCGGCGACCGCGAGCTCGAGCGAGGTGAGGTCGGCGCGGTCGGCCGGGTCGGGCGCGGCAGCCGTGTTGTAGTGCATCTGCAGCACGATCTTGCTGCCCGGGCGAATCAGCAGCCCGGTGTCGGCCGGGTACATCGTGGGCCGAACACCGGGCGCCCACGAGCCGACCCACGCCACCGACGAAGCGTTGCCACCGGGGCCGCCGTAGCAGGTGTAGCCCGGCCCCGGCTCTGCCGCGTCGAGGTCGGTGATGCCCTTCACGCGCTCGGGCGCGATGAGGAAGGCGATGGCGTGGTGCACGACGCGCGCGTTGCCCGGCTTCACGTTGAAGCCGACGACGTACTTCTCGGTCTGCTCGGGCCAGTCGATGACGAAGCAGTGGTAGTCGTCGGGCTCCTTCGTCGGCGTCCACGTGCCCGGCATGCCAAGGTTGAGGTCGACCCGCGGGAGCGACGCTTCGAGCGCCATGCTGCTCGCGGGCCGCTCAGCCGTCGGCGTGCCCCGGGTGGCGCCTTCCTTCGCCCAGGCCTCGAGCATCGAGATCTGCGCGTCGGTGAGGTTCTGGTCGTCCTCGTACTCGGTGCAGCCCGGCGCCGCGAGGTAGGGCGGCATGGTGCGGTTCTTCACCGACACCGCGATGGCGTCCTTCACGGCGGCGACCTGCTCGTACGTGGTGAGCGAGAACGGCGCGATGCCCCCTTCGACGTGGCACGAGGTGCAGCGCGCCTCCATGAGGGGCCGCACGTCTTTTTCGTAGGTGACCTGCGTGGAAGCACCGCAGCCCGTCACGACGAGCGCGGTCAGCCAGGAGCCGACGCGAAGCCCCCTGAGCGCGGATGACGGAGCGGCCACACGAAGGAGAGAAGACGAATTCATGAGCTGACCTTCCTGCAAACCTGTTGAGCGACTGTGGAGCGCCGGGGGTGCCCTGCGCTTACCTGCCAGACGTCAGCCCAGCAAGGTACGCAAACGTCGCACCTTCAGCGGCTCGCGATGAACGAGGCGGCGAGCAGGAAGAGCATCACCGGGCCAATCAGCGCGACGGCGAGGAGGCCGACCCAGCGCCGGCGGAACCACTCCGTGCGCTGCCGCTCGGTCGCCTCGACGAAGGCGACTGGCACCGGCCCCGAGGCCTCTGGCGCTGGCCACAGCTCGGCCGAGCCATCGCACCCCGGGCACCGCGTCTTCGGGAAGCCCGCGAGCGCCTGCTGGAGCGCGATGGCGAAGCCGATGACGCACAGGAACACCGGCGCGAGGGTGAGGGTGAGCCACTCGGCGCCCTCGGGCGGCCCCGCCTTGTCGAAGCGCGGGCCCAGGTAGCCGCAGGCCTCACAGCGCATCCACCCCGAGCGGCGCACCGCGTTCAGCCGGCGCTCGTCGCGCTCCTCGCGGGTGCGCCGGGGCCGGCACGACAGACAGCGGTCCTCGGTGCCGTGCAAGGTGCAGGGCTCGCACATGAAGCCGCCGCACCGCTTGCACGTGGTGACCGCGTCAACGGCCCCGTGTCTGGCGCACCGCGCCCGCATGGCGTCACGGGCGGCGTCGCCCGTTGAAGACTGGTCACCCACGCCGACACGCTACCGGGCCTGACCGCGGGCGTCTCGCCGAGCACCTCACCTTGCGCCGCGGGACCTTCGTTCGTTAGGCTAACTATGTGATTCGAACCCCCGTGGCCTCGCGCCTCGACACGCTGCTGGTGACCCGACTCTGGGCGTTCCAGCTCCACTTCCAGACGTGGCTCGACGAGGCGCTCGCGCGCTCCAGTCTCGGGCTCACGAGCGCCGGCTTCCGGCTCGTGGGTGAGTTGATGAACGCGCCCAGGGGCCTCAAGCAGCGCGAGCTCGCCCAGCGGCTGGGGGTGAAAGCGCCCACCATCTCGGTCGCGGTCTCGAGGCTCCAGGCGGCGGGCGTCGTCGAGCGCGTCGACGACGAGACCGACCCGCGGGCCTGGCGCATCAGGCTGACCCGCGCCGCGCCCATCAAGCCGGGCCTCGAGGTGCTCGCGCGGCTCGACCAGCAGCTCACCGCGGGTCTGTCGGCACCGGAGCGACGAGCCCTGACGACCCTCCTCGAACGCCTCACCCACCGCATGACCGGAGGCTCCCGATGACCGCTCTTCCCGATGCCCGCACCCTCGCCTGGAACGCCGTGATGTCGGCCAGCCCCGGCCCGCTCGACCTCGTCGTCGAGTCGTCCCGCGTCGAGGGCGCGGTGCCGCACGCGCTGCGCGGCGGTCGCCTGCTCTCGAACGGCCCCGGGTGGACCCACATCGGCGGGCGCCTGGCCCACCCCTTCGACGGCCACGGCTACGTGCGCGCCTTCGAGTTCCAGGCCGACGGCTCGCTCAGGTTGCGCGCGCGCTTCGTACAGACGCCGGCCTACGTGAGCGAGGCCGCCGCGCAGCGCCTCACGCACCGGGGCCTCGGCACCAACGTGGGCGACCACTTCTGGCAGAACCTCTTCTCCCGCACGGGCCCCCGCAACGTCGCCAACACCACCATCGCGCGGTGGAACGGCCGGCTGCTCGCCGGCTGGGAAGGGGGCGCTCCGTACGGCGTCGACGCCGACTCGCTCGAGACGCTGGGCGAAGAGACGTTCGGCGGCGCGCTCTCGGGCCAGGCCACGCTCGCCCACTTCAAGCACGACGTGACGCTCGGCCGTCTCGTGTCGTGCAGCGTGGCGATGGGCCCCACCACGACGCTCACGTTCCGTGAGTTCGACGCCGAAGGCCGCCTCGTGCACACGCGGGTGGCGAAGATGCCCTCGACGCTCTTCGCGCACGACTTCGTGCTGACGCCCAATTGGTACGTGCTCGCGAGCAACCCGCTGACGCTCAAGTGGGGCACGCTGGCCAGGTCGATGCTGGGCGGCGCCACCTTGATGGACGCCATCGCCAGCGACTCGAGCGCCCCCGGTGCGGTGTACCTGGTGCCGCGCACGAGCGACGCGGCCGTGCGCACCGTCGGCCTCCCGGGCCGTGCCTTCGTGGTGCACTACGGCAACGCGTTCGAGCGCGACGGAGCGGTGCACCTCGACGCGTGCCTGTTCCACGACTTCGCCTTCGGGGCCGAGTTCGGCTTTCGGGGCCCCCACGCGCCGCTCGACCCACGCCTGCCCGACGCCCGTGCGCCCCAGCGGCTGTTCCGCATCGAGGTGCCGGCCAGCGCCACCAGCGCCACCTGGCGGCAGCTCGCACCCTACGGCGTCGACTTTCCCCGCGTGCACCCGGGCCACGAGGGCCGACCCACGCCCGCGCTCTTCGGGGCCACCCGGGCCGACCCGAGGTTCAGCGACCCGTTCGACTCGGTGCTCCGCGTCGACCTCGCCGACCCCGAGCGCCCCGCGCAGGTGTGGACGCCCGGCGCCGGCGCCTTCGTCGGAGAGCCCGTCTTCGTGCCCTCACCCGAGCGCGACGACGCAGGCCACGTGCTGGTGGTGGTGTCGGACGGCGCGGTGGGCCGCTCGACGCTCGTGGTGCTCGACGCCGCGAAGGTCGAGGCAGGGCCCGTGGCACAGGTGCCGCTCCCGCTGTTGCCCTACGCGTTTCACGGCGCGTGGGACCGGCCGACCTGACAGCGCCTCCGCGGGCCGTGAGCGGCCTCACGCCAGGGCCGAGGTCGCCGGAGCGTGCACGACCGCCACCGTCGCCGGCCCTTCTTTCGCGCGCGCCGAGAGCCTCACCACACGACGCGGACGACCCCCACACCAGCAGGGGAATCGGTCACCACCGCGACTCGGCCCTGCGGCAGCGCGGCGATGGAGAGCGGGCGCGAGATGCCCGTGCTGAGCGCGGGGCTCCAGTCGGGGGACTCGGGCTGGCCATTGCCGAGATACGGGCTCGTCGTGCGCGTCACAGGGTCGATGCGCAACAGGCGCCGGTCGTTGTTTGAGACGGGGTTCGTCATGAGGAGCCCTCCCGACGGCTCGAGGAGCAGGTCGAAGGTGCCAGAGCTGTCGAACCCGGTCGGAAGGCTCGCCCACACCCCGGGTGCGCCCGCCGGCGGCACCTCGACGATGGCCGGGCTGGTCGAGCCGCCCGACCCACAGACGACGGCGGGCACGTAGGCCGTGCCGCTCGCGTTGAAGACGATGAACCGCCTCGGCATGGGAGCGAACGTGCGGTACGGCGAAGGCGACGAAGCACAGTTGTTGCCCGTGACGTCCATCTGGAAACGGCTCCAGGCCGTGATGAGGCCGGTGGCGAGGTCGACGACGCGAATCCGGTTCGTGCCGGGGTCCCAGACGAAGAGCGTGCCGTTCGGCCCCTCTGCCAGGCGCGCGCCGAGCGCGATGAAGGCGCTGGTGGCGTTCGAGCCGTCTCCGTTCAGCGGTGGCGACGCGGCGCCCCCTCCGGCCACCAAGGTCGACTGGCGGGTCATCGGGTCCCACTCGAAGATGCTCGCGCCCGACGCCGTGCTCGCGGCCATCGCGAAGTAGAGCTTGTCTCGGCCGCGGTGGTAGGCGACGGCCCCGCCTCGCGCCTGAAACACCGGCAGGGGAATGAGCGTGACGACGCCGTCGAGGTCGATGCGCGCGATGAACGCCGTGTCCGAGGTGCCACCGCCCTGACCGATGGACAAATACAGAACGCCCTGCGCGTCGCTGTCCATGTTGTCGCCGCGGAAGTTGCCAAAGAGCGCGGCAGGCCCGGGGTCCAGCGTGTTCCGGGTCACGACGCGCAGCACGTTGCCAATGGTCGAGACGAGGCCCGCGTCGGGCGTCGTCACCTGTGTGGGGAAGGCCGCAGTCGTCACCACGTCACCGGTGAAGCCGACGAGGCGTGCCTCGACGTCGAGCGCCTGTGGCCGTCGCGGCATCCACGGAGACTCGGACACCGAGCCGGCTGGGCCCGAGACGGTGACACCGGTTCCGAAGGCGACGGCAGCCTGCGGAGAACCCCACTCGACGCGGGCGAGCGGCACCGCCCCGCCGTCGGGCGAGGTGACGATGGCGGTCATCGGCTGCGCCTGGTCGCTGGCGCGCACCTGCTGATTCCTTCCCGCCACGGCCGTGAGCGTGACGGGCGTCGGCTGCGCGCGGCCAACGCCGTACACCGCGACGAGGCTGGGAGACGCTGCGATGTAGAGCGTGCCCTCGGCGTCGAGCGCGAACGTGCTGACGCTGCCGAGGTTGAACGACGTCGCGGGGCCGACGACGGCTCCGGTCACGGCTCCGCCGCCAGCCACGCGCACCGCGACGGAGCTTCGACCATCGACGCGACGAATGACGTTGGTGAACTCCCGCGAGGAGAAGAAGTTGCCAGCGCTGTCGAAGGCCGAGGGGCCGGGAGCGACCCGGCTCGCCCGCGCATTCGCCCCTTCGACGAGGTCGACGCTGCCCGTGCTGAGCACGCGAGCCTCGGCCCCGGCCTGCGCCCAGACCTGAAAGCCGCTCTGAAGGCCGGTCCCCGTGGAGCAGTTGGTCCCGTCGATGGTGGGCTCGGCGAAGAACGCGAGCGTTCCCGACGGCGACACCGCCAGGAAGTCACCTTCGAGGAAGCGGTAGGCCGGCCGAGTCGACGCGTTCGGCACGCACGGCGTCGTGACCGAGCCAACGACCGCCGTCGGAGAGCCGAGGTCGACGCGCCGCACCCGGTTCGCACCGGCGTCGCCGAAGTACAGCCAGGCTCCATCGGGACTGATGGCGAGCCCGCCCGCGCCACCGATGGCCGTCTGCACGCCCGGGCCGTCGTCGCCGAACCCAGGCGGTGTCGCGATGGTGGTGGGCTGGCCGCCTGCGAGCGTCGTCACGGGGCTGGTGCCGTCGAGCGGAACGGAGCGGATGCGGCGGGTCGTCGACGTGTCGATGCGCACGTAGAGCCGCTGCCGAAGCTCGTCGAGCGCGAGGGCCGTGACACCACCGAAGGTCGCGCTGCTCGCCGGAAGCCCGTCTCCGCTCGACGAAAGACAGTCCGACGACGGGGCGCTCAGCCGCGTCACGACACCTGCGCGTGAGACCTGGAGCAGCTCGCACGACGTATTCGCCAGGTAGAGCGTGCCGTCGCGCGCCACCGCGAGGCCCCTCAGCATACCAGTGGTGAGTTCATGGACCCGAGCCGAGAAGGTCACGTCGGACCGCCCCAGATAGTTGGTGACGGGAATGAGCGTGCCTTCGGCGGGCCGGGCGGTCGTGAGCTGCACCGTGAGGGACTCTCCAGAGGCTGCGGTCGCCGTCACTCCCGTCGGCCCCACCAGCCGGTTCGCTCGCACCAGCACCGAGCCGCGACCCTGGGTGTCCGTCATCACCGAAGCCGGCTCGAGCACCACGCCGGGGTCGGCCGAGAACGTCACCAGCCGCATCGGCACCGGCATCGACGTGGCGTCGCGCAGCTCGAAGACGATGGGGGCCGAGAAGAGCTGCAGCGGGAGCGCCGATTGGCCGGCCCCCGAGACGATGCGTAGACCGGGGCCAGCGAGCGGCGTGACGGGCATCGACTCCATCGACCAGGGGCCCGGGCCAGCGACGTTGAAGGCGCGCACGGCGAAGGTGACGGGCACGCCGTTGGTGAGGCCGGTGAAGGACGCGTGCGTCGAGACCGCCCCGACGGCCAGCAGCTGGCCCATCGGCGTCGCGCGCACCTCGAAGCCGGTGAGCGGTGGGCGGCCGGGAGCCTCCAGCGGCGGCGCCCACGTGACGTTCGCGAGGCTGTCGCCCGCCGTCGCCGACACACCGGTCGGAGCGCCAGGAGGCGCCACGCCTGCGTCGGGCCAGCCGCCCGCGCCTCCTGCGACGCCGCCGCCTGCACCGCCCGCGACACCGCCGCCTGCACCGCCCGCGACACCGCCGCCTGCACCGCCCGCGACGCCGCCGCCTGCACCGCCTGCGACGCCGCCGCCTGCACCGCCTG
>JANRKQ010000147.1:0-5327 GCA_033763395.1 Myxococcaceae bacterium | reverse complement strand
CGCCCCCCTTCCACGACAGGCTGCGTTCGAGCACCCGCACCACCCCGCGACGAGTGGCCCGTCGCGCTCGCTCATCGCACCGGCCCGAGCGCGCGCTCCAGCGCGGCGAACTCGTCGACCGACAACGTCTCGGCGCGGCGCCTGCCATCGATGCCCGCCGTCACCAGCGCGGCGTCGAGGTCGTATGTCTCGGCCAGCTTGCGGTCGCTCGCGAGCGAGTTCGTGAGCGTCTTGCGGCGCTGCGCGAAGCCGGCCTTCACCACCTGCCGAAAGCGCGCCTCGCTCACCACCTCGGCCTTCGGCTTCTCGCGCCGCGACAGCCGCACCACCGCGCTGTTCACCTTCGGCGGCGGGTGGAAGAAGTGCGACGGCACGTCGAGCACGTGCTCCACGTAGAAGCGCAGGCCCAGCAGCACCGAGAGCAGCCCGTAGTCGCGCCCACCTGGCGCCGCAGACAGCCGCTCCACGACCTCGGCCTGCAGGGTGAACACGGCGCGTCGGACGTGGTCGGTCTGGTCGAGCACTTCGAACAGAATCGGGCTGGTGAGGTGGTACGGCAGGTTTCCCACGACGATGACCTGGTCGGCGTTCGCCACCTTCGCGAAGTTGGTGTCGGCGGCGTTGCCTTCGACCAGCGTCAGGCCTTCGAGCTTCTGCGCCTCGAGCACCTTCACCATGTCGCGGTCGCGCTCGACGGCCACCAGGCGGCAGCCAGTCTCGAGCAGCTTGCGGGTGAGGTGACCCAGGCCCGGCCCGAGCTCGACCACCACGTCGCTCTCGACAAGCATCGCCTCGTCGACGATGCGGCCCAGCACCACCTCGTCCGAGAGGAAGTTCTGGCCCCAGCTCTCCTTTGCGCGAAGGCCATGCCGCTTGAGGAGCTCCTTCGGGCTGTCAGCCATGCGCCACCGCGCCTCCCAGCCGCCACGTCGGGTCGGCCATCAGGTGCGCGCCCGACGGCACGCCCCGCTTGAACGCCTCGGTGCCGGCGACGGCGATCATCGCGCCGTTGTCGGTGCACAGCCGCTTCGGCGGCAGGTACACCGCGAGCCCGGCGTCGTGGCCCCGCGCCTCGGCGAGGGCGCGCAGGCGCGAGTTCGCCGCCACGCCCCCGCACAGCACCAGCGTCTTCGCGCCCACTTTCTTCGCGCCCAGAATCATCTTCTTGGTCAGCGCGTCGGCCACGGCTTCCTGAAACGACGCGCAGAGGTCGGCGAGCCCCTGTCCTTCCGGCACGCCGTGCTGCTGCACCCAGGTGAGCACGGCCGTCTTGAGGCCCGAGAAGCTCCAGTCGAGCACGTCGTCACCGCGCAGCGCCCGGGGGAACTTGATGGCGGCCTTGTCTCCCGACTGCGCGAGCGTGTCGATGGGCAGCCCGCCCGGGTACGGCAGGCCGAGAATGCGCGCCACCTTGTCGAAGGCCTCTCCGGCGGCATCGTCACGCGTGGTGCCGAGCCGGGCGTACGTGCCGTAGGCCTTCACGTCATAGAGCGTGGTGTGGCCGCCCGAGACGCAGAGTCCGAGGAACGGAGGCTCTGGTGCGTCGGCCGCGAGCCGAATCGCGAGCAGGTGGCCTTCGAGGTGGTTGACGCCCACGAGCGGAAGGCCGGTCGCCAGCGAAAGCGCCCGGGCGACCTGGAGGCCGACCAGCAGCGCGCCCTGCAATCCGGGGCCGCTCGTCACCGCGAGGCCGTCGAGGTCGGACAGCGTCACGTTCGCGCGGGAGAGCGCCTCGTCGATGACGGGCATCACCTGCACCACGTGGTTGCGGCTGGCGAGCTCGGGCACCACGCCACCCCAGCGCCGGTGAATGTCCATCTGGGTCGAGACCACGTCGGACAACGCGACGCGCCCGTCCTGCACCACCGACGCGGCGGTCTCGTCGCACGAGGTCTCGATGCCCAGCACCTTCATGCGGGTGGCTCTACCTGTCGGGGGCGCCGGCCGCTACTGCTCGAGGGACTCCGGGCCGTCCGAGGAGCTGGTTCACCACAACCCCCGACGACGGGCGAACGATGCCGCCAAGGCACTGCACCGCGCCGAGTCCGAGCGCACGCGGCGTGCTCAGGTCACCGAGGGCCGGAGCGTCGCTGCGAGAGAAGGTGCGTGGTCTGGTCAGTCGAAAGAAGGGCGCCTAACGTCCGCGGGAATGTCGGTGCCGGGCATTCGAGCACTCCTTGCGACGTTTCTTCTGAGCGGCTGCCCGACCAGGGCCGAGCTCGTCGCGCGAGACCTGACGACGCTGTGCGACTTCGCAAACGCTCAGGTTTCCCAGAAGGGACTGACCAACGAATCGTATGTCGACTTCGTCACGCGCGGCCAGGCGCTCAAGCTCAGCTCCCTTGACGTCGTCGAGGCCTGGGCGGCCTTCTCGAACGCACCCGTCGAGTTCCGCTATGGCTTCATTCAGGAGGCGGCGGAACGGAACGGACTGAAGCGCTGGTCGTGTGACTCGCTGAAGAAACTCTCGCTGGTGCCGGGCGCCTGACCACACCATCTCCCTGTCGGGAATCGGCTCCTGGTGCCACACGCCGAGCCGTCACGAAGCGCCCAACGACCATCGCGGCGAAACAGTCGAGCGAAGCGGTGCTTCGCGCAGAGGGAGCCCGGCCTCGACGCGCTTCGCTCGATGGACGCGACGCGATCGACTTCAGAAGACGTCGAAGACCAGTCCCGCCATCAGGCCCAGTTGAACGGGGCTGGCTTGCCAGAAGGTCCCCGCCGAGGGGCGGACGAGGGCACCGAGGAGCTGCACCGAGGCGCGTATGCGCACGAGCGAACCTTCCGGGAACTCGCTACCGACGCGCCCACCGGCACTCAAGAGCGGCTGCCAGGCCGTGTCGACCAGCACGCCTCTACCCGCTGCCACCGCGCACGCAAAGAGGCTGCTTCGTTCGAAACAGACCGGCAGCAGGCTCGCGACACCGACACCGCGCGCCTGGCCCGCGATGGTTCCCGGCGGCAGCGCGATCGGCCGGATGGGACCCAGCTTCGCGAGCTCGTCATACGTCACCGCGACCGAGCCCGGCATCATCGGCTGCACCACGAGCCCGATGGAGAACGTTCCACGGCGGTAGCGGCTGCCGTGGCTCACGCTCGTTCGTCGCCCGCTGACCTCGTGCCCCTCACTCCGGCTTCGTGGGCTATTCTTCGTGTCCGATTCTCCAGCTCACCTGCGCGCAGGATTGAGGGACGATGGTTCGTCTGATCCCAATCTGTTTGCTTCTTCTCTCGGGCCCGCTGTTGGGTTGCACCGCGACGGTCCCCTGCGCATCGAGCGCATGCCCGCTCACCGACGCTGGCGGTTCTGTTGACGCTGGCGCCGAGTTCGAGCGCGATGCAGGACCCGAGCGTGACGGTGGGACCGACGCTGGCGGCGCTCCCGAGGTTGACGCTGGCGCCGAAAGCGATGGTGGCCGCGTCGATGGTGGTGGGCCGCCGCCGACCCCGTGGAGTCAGCTAGCGTACGTAAAGGCCTCGAACACGAGGGCTGGGTTCCGGTTTGGCGATGCGGTGGCCATCAGCGGGAACGGAGTCACTCTCGCGGTCGGGTCGACCTTCGAAGGCAGCAGCGCCCAGGGAATTTCGGGGGCCGCTCCCATGAGCGGTGCCGTTTACGTCTTCACACGGGGCGCCGGTGGTTGGCAGCAGCAGGCGTTTCTCAAGGCGTCCAATGCGGGAGCCGACGACTCCTTCGGCAACGCCATCGCGCTGAGCGATGACGGTGACACCCTCGCCATCGGGAGCCCCGGCGATGACAGCGCCTCGACTGGCGTCAATGGCGACCAGGTCGACGCAGGCGCGCCGCTCAGCGGCGCGGTGTTCGTGTTCATCCGCGTTGGGACCACCTGGCAGCAGCAGGCCTACCTGAAAGCCTCCAACCCCGGGGCTCACGATGTGTTCGGCGCTCAGCTCGCGCTGTCTGGCGATGGCAACACGCTCGTCGTTGGAGCGTCGAACGAGGACAGCAACGCGCGCGGCCCCGGCGGAGACGAAACGAACGACCTGGCGACGCAAAGCGGCGCTGCCTACGTCTTCAGCCGAAGCGGCACCACGTGGACGCAGCACGCGTACCTCAAGGCGTCCAACAGCGATCCCGATGACCTCTTCGGCAATGCCGTCGCCATCAGCAGCGATGGACAGACGATCGCCGTCGCCGCCAGGGGAGAAGGAAGTGAGTCGACGGGCGTGAACCAGGACCAGCTCAACGATCGAGCTCCGGCAAGCGGCGCGGTGTATGTCTTCGCTCGAAGCGGTACGCGCTGGGTGCAAACCGAGTACGTGAAGCCATCGAACACCCGGCGAAATGCCTCATTTGGCCGAACCGTCGAGCTCAGCCACGACGGGAGTGTTCTCGCCGTCGGCGCCCCTGGTGATGCCAGCCCATCCCGAGGCATCAACGGTGATCAGTCCCTCAGCCTCTCGACCCAATCGAGTGGTGCAGTCTTCCTCCTGAGACGTGTGGGCGGGGTTCTCGCGCAGGAGGCCTTCGTGAAGGCCTCGAACGCCGACCCCAACGACCTCTTTGGGCTCGCGACGGCGCTGAGTGACGATGGAGAGACGCTCTTCGTCGGGGCCTTCAATGAAGCTGGTGCTGGCATCGGATTCAACGCTGACGAGTCCACCAATTCTCAGAAGCTCAGTGGTGCCGCGTACATCTTTCGACATCGCGCCTCGGGCTGGGCCCAGGACGCGTACGTCAAGGCGTCAAATGCTCGCGCGGACTCCTTGTTCGGGGCGTCGGTCGCTTCGAGCAGTGACGGGCGGACCCTCGCAGCCGGCGCGATTGCTGAGTCGAGTGGAGCGATGGGTGTGAACGGCGCTCAGACCGACCAGTCGGCTCCCCTCGCAGGCTCCGTCTACGTGTTTGGGCGCTAGCCAGAAGGTTCATCGATGGGGCTTTCGAGACCCAACCGCCTCACTCCGGTCGAGCGCACCCTCCGCTACCTCCTGCGAGACCTTTGCGTCGAGTGGGCTACTGCTTGCCACCCGCTGAGGCCGAACGAATCGCCAGGTCCACGAGCATCACGGCGAAGCAGTTCGCGGAAGCAGTGCTGCGCGCCGAGGGAGACGACTCGAGCGCCCCGAGTGATGCGCTCGTCGAGAAGATCGCCGCTCGCTTCATCGCGGCCGTCGGCTCGTCCGAACTGCCCAGCCGGCCGGCCGACGAGGAGGCCTGACCTCAAGGAATCGACTTGAGCGCCATGCGCACGTCGGCCGCCTGCGGGCTGTTCGGGCTCAGCTCGAGGAACTTGAGGTACGGCGCCTTCGCCTCGGCGTCGCGGCCGAGGTTCTGGAAGGTGACGCCGAGCGCCAGCCACGCGCGC
>JANRKQ010000146.1:0-12505 GCA_033763395.1 Myxococcaceae bacterium | reverse complement strand
TCGAGGTGACGTCTCCCCGCGCGCTGGCCGACCCGGCGCTCGAGGCGCTGCTCCGAGGGGCAGCCGCTGGTGCGGCGCTCAAGAGCCCGCGACGGGCGACGGGAGCTGCTGCACGCTCCACACCGCCGCGAAGTGGAAGGCTGCGGCGGCGATGACGAGCAGGTGGAAAATCTCGTGGTACCCGAACACCGACGGCTTCGGGTTCGGCCAGCGCCGCGCGTACACGGCCGCGCCCGCGATGTAGATGACGGCGCCCGCGAGCACGAGGCCCACCCGGCTCCAGCCGACGGACGCGGGCAACGAGAAGACGAGCGGCGCGGTCGACAGGCCCAGCACCACGTACACGGCCGCGCGCAGCCCCCGGTGCCCGTGGTCGTTGACGAAGGCGTGAATGACGCCGCCCGCCGCGCCCAGCCAGATGCCGACGAGGCCGGCGGTCCAGTCGTGCGGTGACGCGTACGCCGCGAAGGGCGTGTACGAGCCGGCGATGACGAAGAAGATGCCGCAGTGGTCGACCAGCCGCAGGCGCGCGCGCATCGCGTGGCTCCACATCGGACGGTGGTACAGCGCCGAGAGGCCCAGCATCGTCGACAGCGAGATGGCGTAGAGCACGCCCGCCGCCCAGCGCCACCCCGACTGCGGCGCCATCGCCAGCTCCGCGATGCCCCCCAGCGACACGAAGAACGCCAGGAAGTGGAAGACGCCGCGCAGCGCGGGCTTCACCTTCGGCGGGTGGATGGAGGCGACCGACAACGGCAGGGCTGGCGTCATGACGGGCTCCATCGTGGTCGAGGCCCGTCATCACTTCGTCAGCGCAGACTGCGGCGCGGCGTGCTCCGGGCTGCCCCGGGCGTGGCGGTGATGGTGAGTGCGTGCGCGGTGCGGAGCACCCACCGCCCGGGCGGTGCTCGACCTCGTCGCCGTCGCACGCGGTGCGCGTCCCACCTCGACGGCGTCGGCCACCGTCTCGGGCTGGAACAACCTCGCCGTCGCTGTCGGGGTCGCGTCCCACCTCGACGGCGTTGGCCACCGTCCTGGGTTGGAACGGCCTCGCCGTCGCTTTCGGGGGCGCGTCCCACCTCGACTCTGTCGGTCGCCGTCTCGGGCTCGCCACGCAGTCGCAGCGGAGTGACTCACCCGCCTGGCTGTGAGGTCGCGACCGCCGGCACTGCGACTGCGGGCTCCGCCGGCCGCGGGCCCTTCCAGAACCGAAGGAACGAGCGGAAGTACCCGGGCCGCACGCGCCGTGCGTCATCGAACTGCGGCAGGTACAGCCAGGGCACCTTCGGGTGCTGGTGATGCGCCAGGTGCCAGTTGAAGTGCAGCAGGAGCGCTTCGTACAGCCTCGGCGCGCGCAGGTTGTGGGCGCCATCGAGCACCTCGCGCGGCGAGTCGGCGTGCGTCACGTACTGCTGGCTCGCCCAGCAGAGGCCTCCGAGGGCCTGGAGCAGCGCCCACGTCCACCCGAAGGTCCACAGCCCCACGCCCTGCACCGTCAGCGCGAGCGCCGCCTCGAGCCGCACCCGCCACAACATCGCGTCCGTCACGCCGCCCACCATCGCCTCCGAGTCTGCATGGAGCCGCGCCAGCCGCGTTCGCAGCCCGCTCGGCCACACCACCAGCAGCACCGTCGCCAGCGGCACCACCAGCCAGAAGCCTCCGAGGTACAGGAAGTAGAAGTACGCGCGCCGTGCCAGCACGTCGTCGCCGGGCTCGAGCACGTCGAAGCGCTCCACGTCGCTGCGGTTGCGGCGGTGATGGCCGAGGTGACACAGCCGCAAGAAGGTGAAGCTGCCGGGGAAGAAGCACCCCAGGCCCACCCCCAGCGCCTCGTTGAGCCACCGCGTCCGATGGAGCACCTGGTGCTCGGCGTCGTGCAGCAACGTGTACGTCGGCAGGAAGAGCAACGCGAAGGCGAGCCCCGGCGCCAGCACGCCCCACGGGCTCACCGCGCGCGCGGCCAGCCACTGCATGAACAGGAGCAGCGAGCCGAGCCCCAGCGCCAGCGCGACGTTGAGCCCCGACGGCGGCAGCGGCACGGGCTTGTCCGCGGTGGCCGCCTCGACCTTCGGCGGGAAGAACAGCGCGTTGATGGCCAGCGCCAGCACCACGCCCGCGACGACGTCGGCCACGAAGTGTTGCTTCACCGTCAGCGTCGACAGCGCGATGGCCACGCCCCACAGGAGCCACAGCGGGCCGCCCCTCGCTTCACGCAGGCGCAGCGCCACCAGCAGCGCGGTGGTGACGTGAATCGACGGCAGCGTGTTGCCGGGCAGGTCGTCACGCCACATCGAGGCCAGCGCGTCGTGGAGCCACGGCGGTGAGACGCCGTCGAGCGGCGGGCGCGGGTAGTGCGAAGGGAACGACACGAAGCCCACCCAGCAGCACCCGTTGGCTGTCAGCACTGCCGCCAGTGTGCGCCCGTACTCCCCGGGCCGCGCCCACCACGCCGCCAGCGGCAGCAGCAGGTAGAAGCTCGCGTACACGAGCCACGTCGACGGCCAGAAGGGAATCCACCCGTCCAGGGGCAGCCAGAAGTCGAAGCGCGGCGCCAGGCGGGCGTTGAGCCACTGGTAGACGACGAGCGTGCCCGCGACGAGGACGAGCGTGCTGCCGACCCGCCCCACGAACGAGACGAGGCGCGCCCTCACCGGCGAATGCGCACCAGCTCGTTGCGGCAGTTGTTGCACAGCTGGAGCTGCCGCCGCTCGGCCTCGGCCAGGCTCGTCGCCAGCGACATCACGCAGCGCGGGTCTTCACAGTACGACAGCCCCACGAGGTGCCCGGCCTGGTGCACGGCCTCGACTGCGATGCGCCGTCGCGCCTGCTCCGTCTCGCCCTTGAGGCGGAACAGCGACAGCACCGAGACGTGCGAGTCGCGGTCGGCCTCTCCGAAGACGAAGGGCGTGTCGGGCGTGAAGAGGTCGCCGTCGGTGATGCCCATGATGTTGAGGGCGCCGGGGTCTTTGATGGTGAGCAGCCGCCGCATGATGGCGGTGGTGTGGTACTGGTTGCGGTCCTTGTTGAAGGCGTACGCGGGCGTGCCGAGGTTCACCTTGCCCAGGTAGGTGCCGATGGTGAGCACCTGTTGAATCGGGCCTTCGAGGTCGCGCAGGGCCGCCGCCGTGACGGAGCCGACCGCGACCAGCTGCAGGTCCTTCCCCGCTGCCATGCTGCTCCCCCAACGTGGTGACGTGGTGCAGGCGTACAGCTCGACTGATCGCCGATTGTAGCGGGTCTGCTCGCGGCGTCACCGAAGGAAAAGCAGGGAAAGGTGCGCGCTGCGTCGCGACGGTGCGGGTGCTGCGAGCTGGGGCGCGTGGATTCGAACCACGATACTCAGAGTCAAAGTCTGATGTCCTACCCTTAGACGACGCCCCAAGGACGACGGGAGGACGCTTCTCTACGGCGTTTCCCGACGGTTTTCATGCGTCTTTGAACCGCCGCATCCCTGACGGACGGTGGGGGGCCTCGCGCAGATTGTGCAGCCCCCAGCCCCGGTCCACGAGCGCAGCCCGTTGGATTTCCATGGAGGTGGCGTGTGGTCCACCTTTTGGAAAGTGAAAGCCTGGCAGCATCGAACCCTCGATGCCCAGGCGCGCCGGCTTCCCGCGGGGGTGAAGTCGGCGCGTCGTCTTTTCTAGGCCGTTTCGCGGACGAGCCGGTCGAAGGCCTCGCGAAACCGGGCGGCGGCGCGCGGGAGGTTCTGCGCCCAGTCCGTCGACGCGTTCGAGTCGCTCCCGTCGGTGACGTACTTGAGGGCGGCAAACGGCACCCCTTCGAGCGCGCACACCTTGGCGATGGCGAAGCCCTCCATGTCGATGACGGTGGGGCGGGGCACGGCGGGGCCACTGCTGGGCGCGTGGGGCAGGCCGTCGGCCGAGGGCAGGAGCGTCGTCTCGAAGTTGTCGCCCGTGCCCAGCACGCCCTCGGGCAGCGGAGCCAGCCGGCGCGGGGCCGTCAGCACGTGCGGCGTCTCGTCGAAGGGCGTGGTGCCGCGTGGAAAGCCGAGCGGGCTCGCGTCGATGTCGCGCTGCACGAAGCGCGTGCACTCCACCAGCGTGTGCGTGGGGAAGGTGGGGCTGCCGGCGGTGCCGACGTTGAGCACGAGCGCGGGGCGCCGCTCCGTCAGCGCCTTCAGCGTGGCGAAGGTGGCGTTCACCTTCCCGACGCCGCAGCGCACCACCCTGGCGCCGCTGCCCTCGAAGACCGACTGCACCTCCTCGAGGAGCGCCACCACCACCAGCACGTCGGAGGGCGGCACGTCAGTACTCGATGGCCGCGCGCACCTTCTGGCCCGCGAAGGTGAGCTGGTTGAGGAAGGTGAGGTTGATGAGCACGGCGACGTGCGTGACGTCGAAGCCGGCGCGGCGGCAGAGCGAGAGCGCGGCCTCGAGCGTTCCCCCCGTCGCCAGCACGTCGTCCACCAGGAGCGCCCGCCCCTGGCCGGCCTTCAGCTCGAGCGTCGCCTCGCCGTACTCGAGCGCGTAGGCCTGGCCGTGCACCGGCGGCGGCAGCTTGCCGGCCTTGCGCATCGGCACGAAGCCCTTCTGGTGCAGGGCCGCCAGCGCCGCGCCGAGGATGAAGCCGCGCGACTCGATGCCCACCACCACGTCGACGTCGGCCCAGCGCACCTGCGACGTCATCTCGCCGAGCGCCTGGCGGAAGAGCGCCGGAGACGACAGCACCGGCGTGATGTCTCGAAAGACGATGCCCGGCTTCGGGAAGTCGGGCACGTCGACGATGGCAGCCTTGAGCGACGACATCACTTCGCCTTCGGCTCGACCGGTGCGCTCCCGGCCACGGGGGGCGGGCCCTTGTAGTCGCAGGGGCCCACGCGCCGGCCCGAGATGGCCGAGACGATGACCTGGCCCTGCATCGTCAGCTCGGTCTTGCCCGAGAACGCGTCTTGCCCCTTCAGCGTGATGGACCCCGTGCCCTTCACGCCGCTCTTGCAGCTCATCTTCCACGTCCACGTCGAGCCGGTCTTCTTTGCGTCCGACACCTGGCACTCGTCGTTCGACTGGGCGCCGGTAAAGGGCGGCGCGTCGCTGCGCTTGGGCCCACACGAGCGGAACGTCTGCGCGGGCACGGCGCCAGGCGGCATGCCCGGCATGGCGAGCTCGAGGCTGATGTCCCACGCCTCTCCGGGGGCGGCGAGGGCGCTGCTGGCGACGACGAGCGTGAGCGAGGCGAGGGCGGGTCGGAGCATGGAGGTGAGCCTAACCCCGCTCTGCTGCTGGGAATGAATGGGTTTTGGCCCGCGGTGCACGGAAGACAGATCGTCCTGGGCGGGGTCCGGCAACCAACGGCTCATCGGTGGGCGCGTCGCTCATCGCGTGCAAGCTTCGTTCGAGGAGCCCCCATGCGTGCGTGGTTGGCCGTGGTGTCGGTGGTCGCGGTGTTGGCGTCGTCGCAAGCGGCGGCGCAGTCGGTGGTGGTCTCTGATGGCCACACGAGCACGATGTCGCTCAACCTCTTCGGCGCGCACTCGTCGGTGACGTTCGGGTTCGGCGTGCACCTCCACCGGCCACGGCGGGTGTTCGCCCCGGTGGTGGTGAGCCCGCCGCCCGTCTCCGTGCAGCCCGCGCCGGTGTACGTGCAGCCGCCGCCTGTCTACGTCCAGCCGCCGGTCGTCTACGAGTCGCCGCCGGTGGTGATGGCCCCGCCGCCGCTCCCCGCGCCGCCGCCGCCCGTGGTGGTGAGTCCTCCGCCGGTGGTGGTCGCGCCTGCGCCCGTCGTGGTGGCGGCCCCGCCGGCGCCCCAGGTGGTGGCCCGCCCGCCGCCGCCGCGCGAGCCCGAGCGCCCGGCCCTCATCGGCATCAAGTACCAGCCGGGCTTCAGCGGGCTCCTCACCTCGACGCCCGGCTCGGTCGGGTTCTCCGACGGGCGCTTCGTGCACGGCGTGGGGCTCGAGGCGCGGCTGTCGCGCTGGTTCGCGCTGCGCAGCGACGTCGAGCTGCGCTCGAACAGCCGCTCGTACGACATCATCGGCGCCAAGCTGTGGCTCGCCGGCGCCGACTGGAAGGTGAAGCCCTTCGTCTCGGCGTCGCTCTCTGGCAGCGAGCACGACCTGCGGCCGAACGCGCTCGCCATCGGCGTGGTGGGCAGCGGCGGCGTCGACGTCTTCTTCGGCCGGCACTTCTTCCTCACCGGTGAGGTGAAGGTGCGCGCGACGCCCGACGGGTGCTGCTCGGTGCCCCAGGTGACGGCGAGCGCCGGCGCAGGCGTCGCGTTCTTCTGAAGCCCGACGCGCCCCCGCAGGCGCCCAGCAGACCACCCCGGCGCCTTCATGGGCACCATGCCAGCGACCGCAACGCCCGGGCCATCTGGGGTGCGCTCCATTCTTCTGCTCTGCCGCTGTTCCAGATACCGCTTTCGCCCGAGCCGGGCCTGCACGACGCTCGTGCCATGAACCCGGCGTTCGAGTGCCTGACGGCGCTCTCGACCATCCTTGACCTGGCGAACGGCCTGGCCGAGGACAAGAGCGTGCTCGCCGCCACCTTCGCGTGGGAGCTCGCAGGGGACGCGGGGCTCTCTGACGACGACCGTTGGGCGGCGACGATGGGGGCGCTCCTTCGTCACCTGGGGTGTACGGCGTACGCGAGCGTCGAAGCCGAGGTGGCCGGTGACGACATCGCGCTGCGGGCGAGGCTGCACCGACGCGACTCGAGCTCGGTGCTCGACGTGATGCAGGCGGTTGGCGGCGCGCAGTCGGGCGTCGTCGCGAGGAGCCGGAGCGTCATGGCCTTCGCCCTGAAGGGGCCGCGCATGAAGGCCGAGCTCACGGCCGAGGCGTGCGGCGCGGCGCGGCTGCTCTCGGAGCGAATGCACCTGGGCCCGGCGGTGACGCGCGCGCTCGACGAGGTGTTCGAGCGACACGACGGCTCGGGCAGCCCTCACGGGTGGGACGGCTCGAGGCTCTCGGTGGCTGGTAGCGTCGCGACGGTCGCGCACGTGGCCGCGGTGTTCGCGCTCGAGGGGGGCGCGACCCTCGCCCAGCAGGTCCTCGACGCGCGCGCTGGCGGCATGTTGGAGCCGAAGCTCGCGCGCAGGGCGAGCGCGCTGGTCTCGGCGATGGACCCCTCGGTCTCGGACTACGTCGGCGAGCGTCACGACGCGTTGCTCTCGTTCGCCGCCAGGCGGCCGCTCCCCACGACGCTCGATGATCTCGCCGAGGCCTTCGGAGACTTCTCCGACCTGCAGGCGCCGCACGCGCGTGGGCATTCACGCGAGGTGTCGACCCTGGCTCGGCTGACCGCGCAGAGCCTGAGGTTGTCGAGCGAGGAGCTGCAGACGCTCACTCGCGCGGCGCACCTGCACGACCTGGGGCAGGTGGCGGTGCCGACGAGCCTCTGGACCACGGCGCGGGTGCATCGGCCCCCCGAGCCAGAGCGCGCGCGGGCGCATGTGTTCTTCACCGAGCGCGTGCTGGCGGCGGCTCCGGCGCTGAGCGCGGTGGCGAAGGTGGCTGGCGCCCACCACGAGCGGCTCGATGGCAGCGGCTACCATCGCGGGTCTTCCGCTGGCGCATTGCAACGTCCTGCTCGCGTACTCGCGGTGACTGACGTGCTCTGTGCGCTCACGAAGGACAGGCCCCATCGCCCGGCGAAGTCGGGGGCAGCGGCCGCGGCCGAGGCGCGAGCCATGGCGAAGGCGGGAGCGCTCGATGGTGAGGTCGTCGAGGCTGCGCTCGCGGCGATGGGTGAGCGTCGGGTGAGGGCGCCGTCTTCGCAGTTGTCGGACCGTGAGCTTGAGGTCTTGCGTCACGTCGCGCGCGGAAGGACGAACAAGGAGATTGCCGCGGCCCTCGGCCTGTCCGCGCGCACCGTGCAGCACCACACGATTCACATCTACGAGAAGCTCGGCGTCGACACGCGCGCCGGGGCCGCGATGGTGGCGTCTCAGCGTGGGCTGCTCGAGTAGGCCATCTGGCCGATTCGATGCGGCGGCAGGCCGAAGATCGTTCTCCTCCCTCTCAAGGAGAACCACCATGCGAAGCCCCGTCGTGTTGTCCGCGCTGCTCCTCGTCGTCACCGGTTGTGCCACCACACGCCCCTGCCTCGGCGCGATGCCTGAGGTGTCGGTCGAGGGCGCGGTGACGCGGACTCCGTACCGCGTGGAGGCAACCCAGGCGCAGTGCCTGCAGGCGTACGAGTGGAAGTCTGCGGCTCGGCCGCGAGGGGTGTTGGTGATCGTGCACGGCATTCGCGACCATGCGGAGCGCTACGAGGCGCTGGCGAACGCGTTCGTGAAGCAGGGCTTCACGGTCTACGCGCAGGACCTCCGGGGCCACGGGCGGAGCGGGGGCGACCGCCAGCGCTTCGACTCGATGGACGAGCTGGTCGCCCACGTCGACCTCGCCGTCGAGGAGGCGAAGAAGCGCAACCCTGGCGTGCCGGTGTTCCTCTACGGCCATTCGCTCGGCGGCCTGATCGGTACGACGTACGCGGTGCAGCACGGCGACAAGCTGACAGGGCTGGTGCTGAGCGGGCCGGCGTTGAAGCTCCTGCCGTTCGTGACCGAGGGCGACAAGTCGGGAGCGCGCTTCTTCAGCGGCCTCATTCCAGGCTTCAAGGTGCAGGCGGTCGACGACACCGAATTCGTACGGGAGGCTCCGGCGAAGGCTGCGTTGGCGAGTGATCCGCTCGTCGACCACTCGAATCTGCCGGCGCGTTCGGCCGCCGCGGCCATCGACGCCATCGACTTCATTCAGGCGCACCTGGCCGACGTGAAGGTGCCGGTCCTCGTGATGCATGGCACGGCCGATAAGGCGACGAACATCGAGGGCAGCGTGGAGCTGTCGGAGAAGGCGTCGAGCAGCGACAAGACGCTCAAGAAGTGGGAGGGCACCTACCACGACCTGCTGCACGAGCCCGAGCGGCAGCAGGTCATCGACCTCGTCACGTCGTGGGTCGTCGCGCGAGTTCCGGCGCAGTGACGAGCCGGTTGGCCAGACGGCGCGGAGCCTGGCGGGCGGACGATGCAGGCGCGGGCGACGGCCACCGAGTCGCGGCACTTCTGATCGTTCGGCGCGGCCTGGTGTGCTTGGCTCCCGCCGCGCATGACGTCGACGGCCCAGCCGCTGGTGGTGGCCGACCGCTACGAGCTCGAGTCGTTCCTCGGTCGCGGCGGCATGGGTGAGGTCTACCGGGCCCTCGACCGCGAGACGGGCTCGGTGGTGGCCGTGAAGCGCCTGCGGCTCAAGGGCGGGCCGTCGGACCGGGTGAACCGGGCGCGCTTCCGCAAAGAGATCACCCTCGCGCTCACGCTCGAGCACCCGAACATCGTCCGCGCGCTCGACGGAGGGGAAGACGACGAAGGGCTCTTCCTCGCGCTCGAGTTCCTCGAGGGCCTCGAGCTCGAGGACACGCTGCGGCTGCGCGGCCGCTTCGAGTGGGAGCGCGCCGTGCGCCTGGCCGGCCCGGTGTGCGGGGCGCTCGGCTACGTGCACGGGCGCGGCATTCTGCACCGCGACGTCAAGGCCGCGAACGTCATGCTGGTGCGCGAAGGGCAGGCCGACGAGCGGCTCGTGCTCATCGACTTCGGCATCGCGCGCAACGTCTACCAGGCCACCCAGCTGACGAGCTCGGGCATGCTGGTGGGCACGGCCATGTACTGCGCGCCGGAGCAGATCGCCGGGCTGCTGGTCGACCACCGGGCCGACCTCTACGCCTTCGGGGTGGTGCTCTTCCGCATGCTGACGGGGCAGTTCCCCTTCGAGGGGCCCGAGCTGCCGCGCGTCATCTACGGCCACCTGCACACGCCCCCGCCCTCGGTGCGCCTGTTCTCGCCCGCCGTGCCCGACGGCCTCGAGGCCCTCGTGCAGCGCTGCCTCGCGAAGGACCCCACGGCCCGCTTCCCCTCGGCCACCGAGCTCGAGCGCGCGCTCGGGGCGCTCTTCGACCAGCCGCCCACCCTCATCTCCGAGGCGCCCACCCGGCCCGAGGGGCCCACGCTCGCGCCCGAGCAGATGCTCGAGTTCGTCGACGAGGAGCGCACCTTCGCGCCCACCGCCCCCACGCCCTTCACCGACGAGCAGCCCACGGTGCTGGCCCCACCGCGGGCGGGCGGCCTCCTGTTGGCGCTCGAGCGCCAGGCCTCGCTCGAGCTGCGCGCGCTGACGGTGCTCTCGTGGGCGTCGCGGCTGGCGCCGTTCTTCGACGCCGAAGACGTCACCGTGCGGCGCCTCGAGCGCCTCCTCGAGCGCGTGCTGGGGAACCTCGTCGACGAGCGCGGCTCGTCTGCTTTCGCCGTCGTCGCGGCGGGCATCACGCTCAACGGCCAGCCGCTCGTGGCCCCGCTGGGCACCGAAGACCCGGCGGCGGTGTTGGCGCGCCACTGGACGAGCCGGGGCCTCGAGGGGCTCGTCCTCCACCGCGCCCCGACGTCGGCCGACGTGGCCCGCCTGGTGGCCTTCTTGCGCACCGGCAACCGCGCCGGCCTCGACCAGTTGGTGGGGGTGCGAATCGCCTTCCGCGTCGAGCCGCAGCGCGTGGCCGGCGCGGCGCGCTCACCCACGCACGCCTGGCGCGAGGTGACGACCGGCCTCGGAGCCCTCATCGACAGCGCCGCGCGCGGGGCGCCCCTCGATGGCCTCGAAGCGCTCCGCCTCGCTGACCTCGTCGTCGCCGAAGCCCAGCGGCGTGGCCGGCGGCTGCTCGGGGTCGCCGGCGCCTTCGAGGGCACGGCGAACCTGGCGGCCCAGGCCGCGAACAGCGCCTTCACCGCCGCGGCCCTCGCGCTCGACTTCGGGCTGCCGCTGTCGCGGGTGCGCGACGTGGCCCACCTGGCGATGGCCACGTCGGTGGGCATGATTCAGGTGTACCCGCTCGCCTTCGTCTCGCCGGAGCAGCTCACCGAAGATGAGCGCAGCCTTTTGCGGCAGACGCCGGTGAGCGTCATTCGTTCGGTGCTGAGCGAGGCCGCGTTCGGGCCGGCGGTGTGGCGGCGCGTCGTGCTGGGCTACGAGCTGGCGACGGAGCTGTCGCGCGACGTCGAGGTGCCCCTGGGCCGGGGCGCGCTGCCGCAGCTGGCGCCGTCGCTGCCCACGCGGCTCGTCTTCGCGGCGATGACGTGGTGGGGCCTGCGGTCGCCCCTGCCGCACCTGCCGGCCTCGGGCCCCGACGACATCGCGCGCCTCATGCGGGGCGTGCTGCGGCTGCGCCTCGACGCGGTGGCGGTGCAGGGCCTCGAGCGCGCGCTGGTGGACGCCGAGGAGCACCCGGCCGTCGATCTGCTGCCCGGCGCTGACGTCGCCCTGGTGGGCCACACGCCCGAGGCCGGGACGTTGCGCAAGCTCGTCGAACCGTCCGAGGAGAGCCTCACCCAGCTCGCCGGCCTGCTGCAGGCGCTGGTGTCGACGGGGCTCGAGCCGCGAGGCCGAATCCTCCCGCTGCTGCTGCCGGTCGTCGACGCGTTGTTGCTCCAGGACGCGCTGGCTCCGCTCAACCACTTCATCCGCACGCTGCGCACGCTGGGAGGAGACGCCGAGGACAGCCTCGAGGTGAACCTGGCGAGGGACCTCGCGCACCACCTGGCGGACGACGAATGCGTGGCCCTGATGGGCGAGGTGCTGCGAGACGGGCCGCCGAAGGACCCGCGCGAGTTCGTGCGGCTGCTCGGGCTGTTGCAGGCCGACGAGGTGGCGTCGGTGGTGCGCTTGCTCGACGTCGTCACGCACAAGGGGAGCCGCGCGGTGCTGGTCGAGGCGTTCGCGCAGCTGGCCCGGCGCTTCAGTGAGTCGTTCGTGGCGCTGGCCCGCGAGGCGCCCGAGGCGCGCGCCGTCGTGCTCATCGACGTCCTCTCACGAGCGCGCGACCGGCAGACGATGGCGCTGGTGCGGGAGCAGTGGGGGCGGGTGTCGGCGCGTGGGCGCGACCGGCTCCTCGAGGCGTGCACCCGCTTCGGGTCGGCCGACGCGATGGCCCTCCTCGCGCAGGTGGCGGCCGGCCCCGACGTCACCCAGCGGCGCGCGGCCATCGAGGCGCTCTCGCGCACGCCGGTGTCCGAGGCGACGGGCGTGCTGGTGCGGCTGTTGTCCGACCCAGCGGCCGAGCGCCCGGCCGTCTATCGCGCCATCGCGCTGCGCGGAGACGCGGCAGGGCTGCAGGCCCTCGCGGCGGTGGCGGTCGAGAAGCCGCCGCTGTTCCAGAAGGCGCGCTTCGTCGAAGACCGGGGGGCCCTGGTGCAGGCGCTCGAGAGCGTCGGCGGCCTCGCCGTGCTTCCGCTGCTCTCGGCGATGGCCAGTGACGGCAAGCAGTTGCCCGAGGTGCGCCGCGCGGCCGAAGAGGCCCACGCGCGCGTCAAGCAGGCGTTGGCCACGCCGGCGCGGCCGTAGGCCCGGAGTTCCGCCACACCTCCGTGTCCCACGTGAGGCCGCTGGCGCGTCTACGAGGAATGAAGGTGACTCACGGGCCCGCCAGCCTGCCGAAGCCGGCTCCAACGGCGCGCGCGGTGTCCACCTCCCCTCGGCGTGAAGCGTCGAACGTGACCGGTGGCCGGT
>JANRKQ010000145.1:0-7050 GCA_033763395.1 Myxococcaceae bacterium | reverse complement strand
GAGCTCCGGCCCCGGGTCGCGCGCAGGGCACGAAGCGGCGTCCGACTTCGGGTACAAGCTCCGCCCGATGCCCGTCCTCGTATCGCTCCTCCTCGCGGCCAGCCCCGACGCCGGGGTGCTGTTGTCGCGGCCGGTGCAGGTGAGCGCCGACCGGCTCGAGGTGCTCAACCGTGAGCAGCGCGCCATCTACACGGGTCACGCCAGGGCGATTCGTGACACCACCACCCTCACCTGCGACGTCATCACCGTCGAGTACGGGGCCAACCGCGAGGTGAGCCGCATTCTCGCGCGGGGGCACGTCGAGGCCGTCGACGGCGACCGCTGGGCCCGGGGCGACGAAGCCGACTACGACAACCTCACCGGGACGCTCGTGGTGCGCGGCAAGCCCGAGGCGCGACAGGGCAAGCGCGAGGTGCAGGGCGAGCTCGTCACCTTCGTCACCGGCACCGACCGCGTCATCGTCGACCGCGCCCGCACCAGGGTGGACGACGCCCAGGCCCCCTCACGTGACGGCGGCACCGAACAGGGCCCGCAGCGCATCACCATCGACGCCGACCGGCTGGTGCTCGACGAGCAGCGCAGCCGCGCCGACTGGACCGGCCACGTCGTCGCCCGCCGCGGAGACACCACCATCACCGCCCCCCGCCTCACCGCGCTCTACGACGACGCCGGCACCATCACGAAGGTGCAGGCGCGCGGCGGCGTCGAGGCCACCGAGAAGGACCGCTGGGCCCAGGGCCAGAAGGGCGACTACGACGTGCAGACGGGCGTGCTGGTGGTGACGGGGCAACCCCAGGCCCGCCAGGGCACCAGCCGCATGAAGGGCTCGAAGGTGACGTTCTTCTCGGGCTCCGACTTCCTCGAGGTCGAGAACGCCACCACCGTCATCGAGGTGCGTCAGAAGCCTTCGGGGAAGCGGTAGGCGGCGCGTCGGTGTGCCAGGCCCAGACGAGGCGCATCGGGCGCACCACCGCGTCACGCGTCGAGGCGGCGAGGAACGCCCCGCTGGGCCGGCTGGTGGGGAACGATGGCAGCGACGCGAGCTCTTCGGTCGAGAGCCCCACCTCGTGCAGGTATTCGGGCCCGCCATCGGGACCCAGCAGCACCAGGCGCCGCGTGCCTCTGGTGATGAGGCCGGGCAGGTCCCCCGGCGCGAGGTAGGGCACCTCACGGCCCGCGTAGAACGTCGCCGAGAACGACGAGGCGCCCAGGGTGTAGAGCAGCTCCTTCGCGTCGGGCTCGAGCCTGCGCGCCAGCGCCGTCAGCTCCTTCGAGGGTTGGTACTCGAGCAGGCGAGGCTGGAGGAACCCCGACAGGAACGCCGTCACCCCAGCCAGACAGAGCGCCGCGGCCACCAACACGCCTTCTTCGGGCGCCAGGCGACGCGCCCAGGTGGTGAGTCCGACCGCCACCGCGCCCACCACCCCGCCCCACAGCGCCACCACGCCCGCCGACGCCGGGAACGCCACCACGAAGACGAACAACACGAAGCCGACGCCCAGGAACGACAGGCCCGTGAAGAACCAGCGCCAGCGCGAGGCGAGCACGTCGTCGAGGCGCTCGAGCTCCTCCGCCGCCAGCAGCGCCGCGGGTGGGGTGAGCGGGTACAGGTACTGCGGCAGCTTGTACGTCGACAGCGAGATGACGACGAAGACGAGCGCGAACCACCAGAGGGGAATCCTCGACAGGCTCCCCGGCAGCGCGCGGGTGGTGACGAGCAGCGAGGCCCGGCGCGCCAGCGCGAGCACGAGGAGCGGCGTGAAGGGCAGGAACGCCCACAGGCTGGTGTGCACGAAGAAGAACGGCGTGGTGTCGTCGAGGAAGCCGCTCGCGCCCCACAGGCGGCCGAAGCCCTGGTCCCAGAGCAGGTACTTGAGGCCCTGGTCACCCGTCGTCTCGCGCATCGCCACGTAGAAGGGCGCCGACACGAGGGCGGTGAGCAGCACCCCGAGCGGCCACACGCTCGACACGCGGCGAAAGAGCGTCGATGGGCCGTCGCTCCAGCTCGCGCGAACGACCTCGGGCAGCAACGCCAGCACAGGAATGCCGAGGCCGATGGGGCCCTTCGACAGCACGGCAAGGCCGGCCACGCCCCACGCCGCGAGCCGCAGCCAGGGCCTCACGCGGCCGAGCAGCATGAGCGCGATGGACAGCGACGTCATCGCGGTGAGCGCCGCGTCGACCTTCGGGTCGAGCACCATGAGGTGCGTCGACAGGGCGCCGCCGGTGAGGAGCGCCGCCGTGAGCCCGCGCCGCTCGTCGGCCAGCACCTTGCCGATGAAGAAGACGCTCAGCATCGTGATGACGGCGAAGAGGAGGCCGGGCAGCCGCACCGCGAGCTCGCCGACGCCGAACACCGTCATGCCGACGGCCTGGAGCCACATCGTGAGCGGGGGCTTGTTGTAGAAGGGCCCGTTCAGGTCGCGCAGGTGGAGCCAGTCTCCACTCTCCACCATTCGCCGCGCGACGTCGGCGTACTGCGCCGGGTCGACCTCCTGGATCTCGTTCGTCAGGCCCAGGCCCGCGGGGGCGATGACCAGCGTCAAGAGCAGGGCCCAGGTGGAGCGCGTCACGACGAGGCGGCAGATGCGACGCCTCACGCGGGATTGCAAGTCGTGTTAGCGAGCGGTCCTGTCCAGTCGTCGCCATGGCCGACCTCCTGCCCCTGCCGCTGTATCGCCGCGCCGCCGAGGCCGCGCTCGCCACGCTGAAGCAAAGCCCGTGGATCGTCGTGGTGCCGACGCTGGCGCTGGGCCTGGGCACGCTCGCCGACTGGCTGCTCGCGCCGCTGCGCAACACCGGCCTCATCATCGCAGCGCCGGTGAAGGCCCTGCTCTGGTCGGTGGCGCTCTACGTGTGGAAGCGCGTGCTGCTCGAGGGTGCGGTCGACCACGCCGACGTCGAGGCCGAGCTGGCCGCGCGCGCCCGCAGCCTCCCCGCGCTCGGGGTGCCGCTGCTGTTCGGCACCGTGGCCTTCCTGACGCTGGCGTACGGCGGGGCGCTGGCGAGCCTCTTCGTGATGGCGGTGGTGCTGCTGCCCGGCCTCGAGCTCCTCCTGCTCGGGCGCAAGCGCCCGCTCGCCCGCTTCTTCGAGGCGCACGGAGCGGCGTGGGCGGCCTCGCAGTTCGTCTTCGTCTCGGTGTCGATGGCGGTCTGGCTGGTGCTGGTGATGCTGGCGAGCCTGGCGCACGTCTTCGCGGGTGAGGTGGCGTCGGCCGTGCTGGGCGGGCCCCTGCTGACGGCCCTGTGGCTGGTGCGTGGGCACGCGTGGTTCGCGCTCGACGTCGAGCCACCCCCGCCGACGCCACCCGCCGTGAAGGCGCCAACGACGAAGCCCGGCGCGAAGGCGCCACCCGCGAAGGCCACGGCGGCGAAGCCGAAGGCCCCAGGCCAGAAAACCTCGGCGCCCCCCGCGGGTCCGCGGAGCCCCGCCCCGAAGAAGCCCCCGGGCAGCTGACCGGCCGCAGCGCCGATGGGCCGAAGCGGCGCCGCTGAGGATCGATGGAGCCGTATGGTCTGCCCTCACGAGCCCTGACAGCCCCGGGTGAACACGTCGTCCGCTCGCTGCGTCTGCCGTCCGCCGTCTCTGCCACGCCTCTCACGCCCCCCACTCTCCCAGGCCCTCCATGACGCCCCTCCTCCTCACCGCCGCCCTCCTCACCCAGAGCCCCGAGTGCATCAACGCGAACGGCCGGCGGCTCTGCGGCTACGACTGCAAGAACGCCAATGACACCGAGGCGGCCTGCGCCCAGACGCCGCACGGGGTGTGCCTCATCCACCTCGGCCGCGTGGTGTGCTTCGACCCGCCGCTGTGGCTGCAGGCCGCGCTGGCGGGCCCCCCACCCGCGCCGAAGTGCGTCACGGCCGGCACCCAGGCGGCCTGCGGCTACAACTGCGTCTCGGAGCGCGGCAACGTCGCCTGCGCCCAGACTCCCGCCGGCGCGTGCAAGAGCCAGCCTGACGACGCCTTCATCTGCGCCGACCCGCCGCCCGAGGTGTACGGAGTGTTCGGGTCGAAGACGCCGGCGATGAGCTGCATCACCCGGGGCCTGGTGACGGCCTGCGGCTACCAGTGCGTCGACAGCGGCGGGGCCATCGGCTGCACGAAGACGCCCTTCGGTGTGTGCGACACGCAGCTGGGCGCCCCGCTGTGCCTCGACCCGGACAAGTACGTCATCTGCGCGGGCGGGAAGAACACCCAGAAGCCGACCTGCACCAGCCATGGCGGCCGGCTCGGCTGTGGCTACAACTGCGTCACCGTCGGCAGCGCGGTGGCCTGCTCGAAGACGCCCAGGGGCAGCTGCGACACCCAGGGCGGCACGCCGGTGTGCTTCGACCCGCCCGTGCGCGGTGGCGAATCGCGGTGCCTCAAGGTGATCGGCTCGGAGTGAGGGGCCGTCAGCCCATCGAGATGCGGCTCTTCTTCGGCTTCGGCGTGCCCTCGGTGCTGCCTGCGGGGGCGTCGACGCGGTTGCCTCCGGCCTCTTGCGCGCGCTTGAGCGCCAGCGACGCCTCGCGCACCAGCGCGCCGAAGCTGACCGACGCCTTCGGGTCGACGGTCGGGTCGAACCCGGCCAGCCCCACCGACGCCGACCCCTTCTCGAACGCCGCGATGGTCGACAGCTTCTCGACGATGCGCTGCGCGACGATGCGCGCGCCTGCGTGTGGGGTGTGCGGCAGGAAGACGAGGTACTTGTCTTCGGCGAAGGGCATCGCCACGTCGATGTCGCGCACCAGCGCGCTGATGGCCGAGAGCACCTCGCTGCGAATGGCCGCGCGCTGGAACTCCGGGCTCGACTCCTTCGCGAGGTGCTCGTCGAGCCGGTCGAGGCCGACCAACAAGAGCGCCACCGGGTAGGCGTAGCGCTTGGAGCGCTTCACCTCGAGCAGCATGTACTTCTTGAAGAACGTCTCGTCGGCGGTGTTGACGCCGGGCCCCTTCGGCCTGGGCGACGGAGCGGCCGGCACGGGCCGCGCCTCGAGGGCCTCCACCTTCGCCGCCAGCTCGAGCACCTTGAGGCGCAGCTCGCGGAGCTTGAGCGCCGCTCGCACGGCGTTGAGCACTCCTGACTTCTTGAGCGGCCCGGTGAGGAAGGCGTCGGCGTTGACGGCGGTGGCGCGGTCGAACGCCTTCTCTTCCTCCGGCGGGTAGACGAGCACCAGACAGAGGTCCGGGTGCTGCTTGCGCAGCTGCACCGCCAGCACCTCACCGTCGAAGGTGCCCGACACCGACGCGATGACGACGTCGGGAGGGCGCGCGCGAACGGTCTGCACCGCCTCGTCCAGGTAGTGCACCGCCTGGACCTCGGCGCGGCCGTCGAGGAACTTACGAAGGGCGGCGCAGATGGGCGCCGACGGCTCTGCGACGAGGACGCGGGGGAGCGGCACGGGGCGAAAGGCTCAGACCTCGAGCACTTCCTTCTCCTTCTTCGCCACCACGTCGTCGATCTGCGTGATGCCGGCGTCGGTTTCTTTCTGCACCTTCTCCTGCGCGCGCTTGTTGTCGTCCTCGGTGATCTTCTTGTCCTTCAAGAGGCCCTTGAGCTTCTCGTTGGCGTCGCGGCGCTCGTTGCGCACCGCCACCTTGTGCTCTTCGCCCTTCGCCTTGACGTCCTTGGCGATCTCCTTGCGGCGCTGCTCGGTGAGCGGCGGAATCGGCAGGCGAATGATCTCGCCGTCGTTCTGCGGCGTCAGGCCGAGGTTGGCCTCGTGAATGGCCTTCTCGATGTCCTTGAGGATCGTCTTGTCCCACGGCTTGACGGTGATGAGGCGGGCCTCGGGCACGGCGATGGCGGCGCACTGGGCCAGCGGCGTGGGCGTGCCATAGAAGTTGACGCGCACCGCGTCGAGCATGGCGGCGTTCGCGCGCCCGGTGCGGATCTTCGTCATGTGCCCTTTGAGGGCGTCGATGGTCTTCTTGATGGCCTCGGTGAGGCCCTTCACCACGTCGTCATGCGCAGCCATGTGTGACTCCTTCTTGAAGAACGGTGCTTCAGGCGAACTGGGTCTCGGCGTGCCCGACGATGGTGCCGATCTCTCCGGGCCTCAGGACGGCGCGCTCGATGTTGCCGGCGTTCGTCATGTCGAAGACGACGATGGGCAGCTTGTTGTCCATGCAGAGCGAGATGGCCGTCGAGTCCATCACGTTGAGGTTCTTCTGCAGCACGTCCATGTACGTCAGCGTGCGGTAGCGGCGCGCCTGCGGGTTCTTCTTCGGGTCCGCGTCGTAGACGCCGTCGACCTTCGTGGCCTTCAAGATGACGTCGGCGTTGATCTCCATCGCGCGCAGCGAGGCGGCCGTGTCGGTGGTGAAGTACGGGTTGCCCGTGCCGGCGGCGAAGATGACGACGCGCTCCTTCTCGAGGTGGCGCACGGCGCGGCGACGAATGTACGGCTCGGCGATCTGCTCCATCTTGATGGCCGACAGCACCCGCGTCTGGCCGCCGAGCTGCTCGATGGCGTCCTGCATGGCGAGGCTGTTGATGCAGGTGGCCAGCATGCCCATGTAGTCGGCGCTCGCGCGGTCCATGCCGCGGGTGGCGCCCTGCACGCCGCGAAAGATGTTGCCGCCGCCGATGACGAGGGCCACCTCGACGCCGGCCTTCTGCAGGCTCAAGACCTGCTGGGCGATGCCCGTCAAGACGCCGGGGTTGATGCCGTACTTGTCGTCGCCCATCAGCGCCTCGCCCGACAGCTTGAGCAAGATGCGCTTGTACCCGCCGGTGCTGCTCTTCGAAGCGCTCATGGCGGAGACGGGCTTGTAGCCTTGCGGTGACACGTTGGGGAGCGAGAAACGTCAGCGCCGGCGCGCCTCGGGCCCGTACACCACGTCGCCCTTGAGCCAGGTGTAGGCGGGCTCGACCATGGTGCCCCCGTCGCGCGTCACCCGGACGTTGGAGAACACGGGCTCGAGGCCCCAGCTCTGCTCGAAGCGCGGTCCGTCCTGGAGCTGGAAGTGCACGTGGGCTTCCGACGAGTTGCCCGAGTTGCCCACCTTGCCCACGAGGGCGCCCGCCTTGACGCGCTGGCCGACCTTGAGGGGTGAGCTCG
>JANRKQ010000144.1:0-1854 GCA_033763395.1 Myxococcaceae bacterium | reverse complement strand
CGAGCTCATCCACATTGACGTTGACCGTCGCCTCGGCCACGAGTGGGACGAGTGGGACGGCAAGCCGCTGCCGAACCAGGGCAACTTCGACGCCCCGCCGTCGCTCTTCTTCGGCTGGGCGATCGCGTCGCTGGCGGTGGCACTGAGTCTCGCCGCCTTTGCCCTCTTCATCGTGGACCCGCGGCTCGAGTCGCTGCACCCGGCACTGCCGCTCGTGGTGTGGAGTGCGTGGGGGCTGGTCACCGCACTCGCGGTGCTCTGGTGGGGGGCGATCGGGCTCTCATACCTGCTTCGGCGGCCGCTGCTCCCGGCCGGCCTCGGCGAGCGCGGGCTCTTCCTCCGCGTGATGCGCCTCACCTCGCGCGTGGCCGAGCGCTTCGGCAAGCGGGACTGGGTCGAGAACGCGTCGGTGAAGGTCTACAACGCGCTGGCGCTGCTCCGGGCGAAGCAGGTGCGCACCGGGGAGCTGCTGCTGCTGATCCCGCGCTGCCTCTCGCGCGAGACGCTTGACACGGTGCTCGGGATGGCGGGGCGCTACCAGGTCCCGGTGTTCGTCGCGACGCGCGGGCAACTGGCGCGGCGGGTCATTCGCGAGCGGCGCCCGCGCGCGGTGGTTGCGGTCGCGTGCGAGCGCGACATGGTGACCGGGCTGCACGATGTCGCGGGGAAGGTGCCGGTGCTCGGGCTGACGATGACGCTGCCCGCAGGGCCGTGCAAGGATGCCTCGCTCGACTTCGGCACCCTCGAGACCTACATGCAGGCGTTCGTCGGCCGCTAGGGCTCCGCGCCGAGGGCGACGAGAATCCGGCGGACGGCGTCCGCCACCGGGTGCGCCCCGTCCACCTGGCGCTCGGCCTCGCGCGGGTCGCGCGACGGGTCGCTGACCTGCCGATATACCGTCTCGATCGTCAGCACGCTGTGGTTCGGCTTCCCCGGCTCGATCCAGCCGCGCACCTTCACCACATCCTGTCCCAGCACCAGCCCACGCACCGGCTGGCGCGTCTTCACGCTGAACCACGCGCTCTCGACGTAGCCGTCGAGCGTGTCGGTGCGCATCACCGGGATCGAGTCGCCTTCGAGCGCCACCGCGAGGGTGCGCGTCGCCTCGGGCACGAAGAGCTCGACCTCCGCCGTCGCGGCCTCGGGCAACGGCAGGAAGCGCGGCCGCGTGGTGGTGGGGTAGCAGGCCAGCGCGCCCATCACGACCGTCACGAGCAGCAACCGCCTCACAGCCCGAGCTCCAGCGCCACCGGCGAGGGACCGCGCCAGTCGTAGAAGCCGCGGCCGTTCTTCTTGCCGAGCCGCCCGGCGGTGACCATCCGGCGCAGCAGCGGCGGCGGCGCATAGCGCGTCTCGCGATACTGCTCGAACATGATCTCGCCGATCCGCACCACCGTATCGAGCCCCACGAAATCGAGCAGCGTGAACGGCCCCATCGGGTGCCCCGCCCCGAGGCGCATCGCCGCGTCGATGCTGGCGACATCGCCGACCCCGCGCTCGAGCGCGCGCACCGCGTCCAGCAGGTACGGCACCAGCAGCAGGTTCACCACGAACCCCGACTCGTCGCGCGTGGCGATCGCCGTCTTGCCGAGCCCGGCGACGAACGCGAGCATCTCGTCCATCAGCGTCGGTGCCGTCTCGAGGCCGCGGACGACCTCGACCAGCGGCATCAGCGGCACCGGGTTGAAGAAATGGAGCCCGCAGAGCCGGCCCGGATTCGCGAGCCCCGCCGCCTGGTCGGTGATCGACAGCGACGAGGAGGTGCTCGCGAAGCGCGTCGGCGCGGGGCAGGCCCGCTCGAGTGCCGCCCACAGCGCGCGCTTCGCGTCGAGCGACTCGACGATCGCCTCGACG
>JANRKQ010000143.1:0-1943 GCA_033763395.1 Myxococcaceae bacterium | reverse complement strand
CCGCGCTCGAGTCGAGCGAGCTCGCCAGCTGCCTGCGCGCGCAGTTCGAGACGTGGCGCTACCCGCGGTACGAGGGCGAGTGGCAGCACGTCGAGCAGGCCTTCACGGTGACGGCCGTCGAGCGCCGCACGGCGCGGTGACACCAGGCGCCCTTCGGGCGCACGACCGATGCGCCTCTCGTCGTCAGCACCCCAGCGCGGCCAGGCCCTCGTCACGGGTGATGACAGGGTGGTACCCGAGCTCGCGCCGCGCACGCGCATCGTTCACCGTCACTTCGTGGGCGATCAGCGAGAACGTCTGCAACGGCAGCGGGCCGGTGCGCCGCCCGCCCGACAGCCGCTCAACGCAGCCCGAGACGGTCGCCAGCCCGCGCGCGGCCCACCGGGGCACTTCGCGCGTCGGCGGCGTCACGCCCTGGCTCTCGAGCACCGCCGTCGCGAACTGCCGGAAGGGCACCGCGCCCTCGTCCGCCACGAAGTACACCTGCCCGCCGGGGCCGCGCTCGAGGCACAACAGAATCGCGTGCACGAGGTTGTCGATGTGCGTCGTCGAGGTGAGCGAGCGGCCGCCGTCAATCCACACGAGCTGACCTGCGCGCGCGGCCGCCACCAGCGACGCCGTGAAGGTGGTGTCGTCGCGGCCCCACACGAGCCTCGGCCGCAGCACCACCACGTCGAAGCCGTCGCCGCCGCCCTCGAGCGCCGCCGTTTCGGCGAGGGCCTTCGAGCGCGAGTAGCCGCCGGCGAAGCGCTGGGGGAAGGGCCGGCGTTCATCCACCTCGACGAGGGGGCCGCCGTCGGCCAGCACCGCCTCGCTCGAGACGTGCACGCCCCGTCGAACGCCGAGGCGCCGGGCCAGCGAGAAGACGAGCCGGGTGCCGTCGACGTTGAGGGCGAGCTGGGTGGCGCTCCCCGCGCCCTGGGACGTGTCGGCGGCCGCGTGCACCACCGCGTCGGCGCCCGTGAGGCCAACCGTCAGGGCGCCCTCGTCGAGCAGGTCGCCCGGCACCACCTCGGCGCCCAGCCCGCGCACCACCGCGGCGCTCGCCTCGCTCCGCGCCAGCGCTCGCACCGCGTGGCCGGCGCTCACCAGCGCCCGAATGAGGTTTCGGCCGACGAACCCGCTCCCACCGGTGACGAAGACGCGCATGACGGACTCCTGAAGACGTGGAGCCCATCACCTACCGACCCCACGTGTCGCGGGTGCTTCGGGGGTGTGAAGAACCGTGAAGGGCGGCTTGACGACCTCCCCCACGACTTCGCGCACGCGCCATGCTGAAGCGCCCGAAGGGCGAGCGCGTACCGGACTTCATCGTCGAAGGCCTCGCTGCCAGCGTCGGCGATACGCCTTCGTGTCCGCGCGGTCTGGCGCGGGGAGCCGAAAGGCTCGCTCCGACAGGGCCTGGTGCGGCGAGACTCGTGCGGTGAGTTCGAGCGCGGCGTCGGCGCGACCGGCCGCGGTTCGGACGAGCGGAAACGTTCTCTCGAGACACGGCCTCCGCGGCGGTTTCGGAGCTCAGGCCGGGGCGACGAGGGCCACGGCGACGGCGCCGGCCACGGCTCCGACCCACCGCGCGGCCTCGAGCGGGCGCGCCCACGGCCGGGCTTCGAGGAGGCCGGGGAGCGCGGCGGCCGACACGGCGATCCACCCGGCGGCGAGCAGCTTCCACGGCAGGGGTAGCAGCGTGAGGCCCCACATGAGGAAGACGAACGTCACCACCAGGAGCAGCAGCCACTGCCACAAGACGTAGCGTCGCACCGCGCGCGGGGCCTCGACGTCGTACTTCACCGCAGGGTCGCGCTTGACGGCCTCACCCATCCACACCGGGCGCCAGGCGGGCGATGCGACGAACACCCGAAGGGCCTCACGCAGCGTGGGCGCCTTGCGGGCGAGGCGCACCAGGTCGACGTAGCGCTCCACCTGCGCCCACAGCGGGTTGAAGG
>JANRKQ010000142.1:0-2067 GCA_033763395.1 Myxococcaceae bacterium | reverse complement strand
GCCCGATCCCGACGCGCCCGGGGTCGGCGACGAGATCGCCGCATTGCTCACGCCTGATGGAGGCACGAACACGCGTGAAGCGGACGCGTTCTCCATTCCGGCCGAGACGCACCTTCACCCGAAGCTGCGCTTCGCTGTGCGTTCGACCAAGGACTTCCGCATCAGCCCGGACACCCACGCGGCCCACCTTTCGCTGCTCTTCGACGTCTTCCCGGCCGAGGAAGTTGGTGCGCGCAAGTCCGATCCTCGCCACGCGACGGCGTTCGTTCACGGCCTTGTGCAGGAGTTCTCAACTGAGTACCACGAGGACGAGCAGACCGTGGCGTGGCGACGACTGCCTCGTCACGGCGTCGCTCAGCCCATCGACGACGCCGAGGAACTCTCCGACCTTCTCGGCAAACTCGCCGCCTCGATGTCGAGCGCGACAGCGACCATCGCCACTGGCCAGAGCGGTATCGACCTCCGTCCCGTCGTGAGCCTGGCGCTCGGTCCCGACGACCGTGCGCTCCTCCATCAGGTTCACGAGGTGAGCGACTGGGTGTTCACGCTCGACCGCAACCTCGGCATCGAGTTTTTCGACCACGGCGGGCACGCGACGCGGCCGGATTACCTCATCGACCACTCGCCGGACATGGCGAGCACGTTGGGGCATCGGCTTGTCATCACGTCCCGTTCGGTCGCCGAGCTCGAAGCGCTCCTGCGTCCGGTCATCGAGCAATACGGGCTTCAGGCCGAGGGCCGCCACGCCGTGGTGCTACTCGACCAGCTCCGGTCGCTGTCGGGCCGACTCGCGCTGAAGCTCATCTCGTCGCCGACGCAGCGGGCGGAAGCCTTGGGCCTGGCCCTCTCGCGCCTCTACCTGGAACACCAGGGCGTCTTCGAGAACCAGATCGTCGTCCCGCTCGACGCGCATCTCGAGCTGTACCGCGTGCTGAAGCAGGGAGCCGACGAGCTGGGCGACGAGGTCAGCTTCAAGCGCACAGACCTAGGGCTCTTCGACCTCGACACCACCCGGCGCATCATCACGTGCCGCCTCGTCGAGGTGAAGTGCTACTCGGGGGTCGGCGACCTCGCTGCCTACAACGCGCTCAAATCGAGCATCGCCGAGCAGATCGGCCAGAGCGAGGAGGTGCTCGCGCACCACTTCGATCCTAAGCGTACGCCCCAGGACCGCCCGGACCGCGCGTTCAAGACGCGCGAGCTTGCGCTGCTCCTCGAGTTCTACCTGGAGCGCGCCGAGCGCTACGGAGCCATCAGCCGCGAGGCCGCTGACGAGGCGCGCTACTTTGTTCACACGCTCGACGACGGCTACCAGCTTGCGTTCACGCGCAGCGCTCTCATCTTCGACTTCGCCAAACCTGGTACCGAGCCGCCCGAGAGCGAGAGCGGCATCGAGTACCATCGCATCGGCGTCGACCTGATTCGTCAGCTCGTCGACGCTGCCGCGCCCAGCACCGAGTCGTCGGCGAGCCTCAGCGCCAGCTCCTCGGGGAGCGGTGGACCAGGCGGTGGAGGTGGACCGCGCCCGCGCGGTGTCACCGAGGTTCGCCGTCGTCGCGAGCGCGCGCCCTCGGTGCCGACGCTCGACTCGGCCGCCTTCCTTGGCTCTCCGCGCGATCGCTCGGTCTCGTGGGAGGAGCTGCGCGGCCGCCAGCCCAGCGTCCCGCCGCCCTCGCACACGCCCGTCGCCGCGCAGGAGGCCGTGCCCACGCCCGCCGTGACGCCCGTAGCGCGCCCCACCGCGCCGGAGGCCCCGCCCGTCGCGCCGCCGCCGAAGGCCGCCACGGTGGCCAACGTCGCGCCCGTGGCGCGGCCTCCCGAGCCCCCGGCAGCGGAGGAGCCGCCGCCCGTACCGAGCCCGGAGGCGAAGAGCGCGCACGCGGTACCCTACGACATCATGCTCGGCGTGACCGGGGACTCGCCGCAGTACGGGCTGCTCGGCGACGTCTCCGGCCGGCGCATCGCGATCGACCTGAACCAGACGCACACCATCAGCCTCTTCGGTGTCCAGGGCGGGGGCAAGAGTTACACGCTCGGCACGATTGCGGAGATGGCCTCGCTGCCCAT
>JANRKQ010000141.1:0-2285 GCA_033763395.1 Myxococcaceae bacterium | reverse complement strand
GGACCTACGGATTAACAGTCCGCCGCTCTACCGACTGAGCTATCGAGGAATGCGACGCGCGTCTCTACGTTCGACGCTCCACCCTGTCAACCCTGACCTGCATGACCACCGCCTTCGCTCCCTTCCCCGTGCCCGAAGGCCTGATGCGGGTGGCCATCTCGGCCTACGCCACGCCGCCGCGCGCGTACCATTCCTTCGCCCACGTCCAGGAAGTCCTCCGGCACCTCGCCACCGTGCCCGCCTGGACCCACCCCCGCGAAGTCTTCCTCGCCGCGCTCTTCCACGACGCCATCTACCTCGCCGGCCGGAAGGACAACGAAGCCCGCTCCGCCGACCTCGCCGCCGAGGCCATCGCCACCTTCCTCCCCACCGCCGGCCTCGACGTCACCCGCGTACGCCACCTCATCGAGCTCACCGCCCGCCACGGCTCGCTCTCGGCTGCCGACCTCAAAGCCGAGCTCGACGCCGCCCACTTCCTCGACGCCGACATGGCCATTCTCGGGAGCGACGCTTCCACCTTCGACGCCTACGACGCCGCCATCGCCGACGAATACCGCCCCGTCACCAACGCGCTCCTCTACCGCCTCGGCCGACGCCGCTTCCTCTCGAAGCTCCTCGACGCCGAGCGCCTCTACTTCTCCGACCACTTCCACCAGCGCCTCGACGCCCAGGCCCGCGCCAACCTGCGTCGCGCGCTCGGCCGCGAATGACGTTCCCGTCTGAGGCCCGCCTCGCCGACGTGCCCTGGGCCGCGCTCGACGGCCTGGGGCCGACCCTCGAGCCCGCGCTCGATGCCATCCTCTCCGGCCAGCCTGCGGAGACCGTGCTCGATCGCCTCCTGCGCGCCCACCGCGACTTCACCGCCGACCAGCGCCGCGTCACCGCCGAGGCCCTCTTCGGCGTCGGCCTCTGGCGCCGTCGGTTGCGCGCCCACGCCGGCCCCGACGCGCCGCCCCTCGTGCTCCTCGGCGTCCTCGCGCGCGACCTCGGGCAGTGCGCTGCCGTTCCGCTCGACGTCACGCTCCCTCGACCCGCGCCGCCACCCACCGACTGGCACGACCGCTGGTCCATGCCCGACTGGATCGCCGCCCACCTCGAGCGCCTGCACGGCCCCGACGCGCCCCTCGCCGCCGAAGCCCTCTGCCGTCCGGGCCCCGTCACGCTTCGCGCCAACCGCCGCTTCACCACCCGCGACCACCTCGCGCGCGCCCTCGCCGACGAAGGCCGCCCCACCGAGCCCGCCCGCTTCGCGCCCGACGCGCTCCACGTCTCCTCGCGCCCCGCCAACCTCACCGCCACCACCGCCTGGCAGCGTGGCTGGTTCGAGGTTCAAGACGAAGGCAGCCAGCTCCTCGCCGAGGCCGTGCCCGCGCGTGACGGCGACTCCGTGCTCGATCTCTGCGCCGGCGCCGGCGGCAAGACGCTCGCGCTCGCGTCACGGCTTCCCACCGCCACGCTCCACGCGTTCGACACCGACCGGGAGCGCCTGGCCCGCCTGCGCACCCGCGCCAGCCGCGCAGGCGCCCACGTGCACCTCCACCTCGAGCTGCCCGAGGACCTCCGAGTCCACCACGTGCTCGTCGACGCCCCGTGCTCCGAGCTTGGTGCGCTCCGACGAGGCCCCGACCTTCGCTGGCGCCTCACCGCCGACGTCATCGCGCGGTGGCCCCCGGTCCAGCGCGACCTCCTCCGCATCGCCGCGCGCCACGTGCTCCCGGGTGGATCGATCGTCTACGCCACCTGCACGGTCGCTCCCGACGAGAACGACGCCGTGCTCTCCAGCTTCCTCGCCGACGACACCCGCTTCACGCTCGAGCCGGTCGCCTCGCCGCTCAAGTCGCCTGATGGATGCCTTCGTCTTTCCCCGCACCTTCACGGCACCGACGGCTTCTTCGCAGCGGTGCTCCGTCGGGGTTCCGAGCGCTGATGCTGGAGGCTCCGGACTCGTGCGCGCCGGCGCATCCACCCTTCGGCCGATGTTCGCGAGGGCAGGGCGCGCGAGATGGTCTCCACGTGCTCGTTCGCGCGCTCCTCGTGTCCAGCTTCCTCGCCACCATTGGCTGGTCCTTCGACGTGCCGATCGCCGCCGTGCGGCCAGGCCCTGAGTGAGGTCGGCGTGCGCCCGACGCGCCGCGGAGAAGGGCGGGTGGGCGTGAAGCTCACCCTCTCGAAGAAGCCAGATGGAGGTCTCATGTACCGCCTCCACGGCGACCAACCGCACGTGCCCTAGCCGCGCAGGGCCGTCTTCAGCACCTTCCCGCGGTCGCTCCGTGGCAGCGCGTCGA
>JANRKQ010000140.1:0-37710 GCA_033763395.1 Myxococcaceae bacterium | reverse complement strand
GTCCGCGTCGACGAGCCACTGCGAGACGTCGCCCGGGTTCTTCGTGTCGTCGACGACCTCTCCGGTGCGCCAGTTCACCCGTACGACGTCGAACACCTTCGCGTCCCGGCGGTTCGTCGTCAGCAGCACCTGGCTCGGGGCTCTTGGGTTCGTCTCGAGCAGCTCGCTCTTCGCGCCCGGCCAGGGCGTCAGGTCGCGCGCCTGCTTCGTCTCGAGGTCGAGGGCGAAGACGTGGAAGCGCTCGTCGCCGTCGAGGTCCTGCTGGTACAGCAACGCGGCGCCGTCCTCCGTCCACCGGAACGTGCGCAGGCTTCGCGTCGGCTCGTTCGTCAGCTGCACCGCGTCCGAGAGGCCCGTCGTGCGAACGCGCAGCTGCAGCACCTTGTTCTCGTCGGGCTCGAGCGTGGCGAGGCGATTCCCGTCTGGAGAGAGCTGCGGGCTGGAGAGCTCCGGGCTGCCGTAGAGGACGGCGCGCGGAATGAGCGGCGGCAGGCCTCCATCACGCGCGGCGCCGCCGTCGGGCAGGGCCGAGGTGATGAAGAAGACGAGCAGGGCAGTCACGAGCCGGGGTGTACCCCGTCACCAACTGACGCGCATGTTCACCCGCTGAAGGCTCGACGTGAGGGCGGTTCGGGAAAAAGAGGGCGCCATGCGCTCGTGCTCGCTCGTTGGCCTCCTCGTCCTCGTCGCGTGTGGGCCTTCCGGGCCTGCGCCCCGCGCGCCGGGCACTCGTGCGCCGCTGCCCGTCGGGTGCGACGCCCAGGACACGACGCGGTGCCTGTTGCCGTGGCCGAACAACGCTTTCACGGTGAAGGACGAGACGACGCCGACGGGCCTGCGGGTGGCCCTCGAGCGCCGGTGGCTGCCGAACCCCGACGCTCCGGAGCCGCTCAACCGCCTCGATGGCTTCTCGGTGGTGGGCGCGCTCGCCGTGGGCTTCGACCGGCCAGTGCAGGTGGCGACCGGACCGCAGCGGGCCACGGCGCTGCGCGTGTTCCAGGGGAGCCCTGGTGAGGGGCGCGGCACCGAGGTGCCACTGCGCCTGTCCTTGACGGCCGATTCGACGTCACCGGCTTCGCTCCTCATCGGTTACCCGCTGCGGCCGTTCGCCTACGACACCGACTACGTCGCCGTGGCGCTCGATGAGGTGACGGGGGCCGACGGCGCGCGGCTCGAAGCGCCGCGGCGTGTGCGCGTGGCGCTGGCGCTCGAGGCGCCGCAAGACGACGCCGAAGCCGCGCTCGCGGCCTACCATGCGCCGACGCGGGCGCTCCTCCGCGACGTCAGCGTGGAAGCTGGTCGCGTGCTGCGGGTGTGGGACTTCACCACCCGGTCGGTGGAGAGCGTCCGCGCGCCCTTCGAGGCGATGCGAGCGGCGACCCTGGCCGCGGTGGCTGCGGGCTCGGTGACGGTGGAGTTCTCGAGCGCGCGCCCGCTCGGGGCTGACGCCCTCGAGCTGCGTGGCACCGTGCGGGGGCTGTTGCGCTTCGTCGACGGCGGAGGGCTGCTGGGGCCGGGCCTCCCGGTGGCGACGGGGGTGCGCACCGTTCCGCTCCGCGTCGTGCTGCCACGGGTGTCGGCGCCATACCCCTTCGTCGTCTACGGCCACGGCACCGGCGGCACTGTCAACGACGACACCTTCGACGGAGACATCGTGGGGCTCGGGGCCGGCAAGCTGAACCTCGAGTTCGACGGGTGGACCGAGACGACGGCGCTCGACACCCTCATCGGCCTCGACAAGCGCTACACCGGGTCGGAGCGCTCCACCGCCCGACTGCTCCAGTCGCTCGCCGACGCCAGCGCGCTCGAGGCGCTCCTCGACGGCGCCCTGGGTGAGGCGCTCACCGCGCCGATGCTGTTGGGTGTGGCCAACCCGGCGGCGGGCCAGCGGAACGACCCCGCGCGTCGGGTGTACGCGGGTGGCTCGCTGGGCGGCACCATGGGCTACGTGCACGCGCTGACGGAGCCGCGTGTCACCGCCGCCGTGCTCAACGTGCCGGGGGCCGGGTGGACCCACTTCGTGCCGACGTCAGGGCCCTTCACCGCGCTCGACGCGCTGTTCGGCACCACGACGCCGAGCGCGCTCGACCGGGCGCTCTCGGTGGTGATGACGCAGGGGAGCTGGGACCCGGTGGACGGCGCTGCCTGGGCCGCGACCGGCGTTCGGCCGGGGCTCGTCGCGCTCGTGCAGGAGTCGATGGGCGACCCGATTCTGCCCAACATCGGGACGCACCTGGTGGCGACGTCGTCGAACGCGGTGCAGGTCGGCGCGGTGCTCGAGCCCGTCGAGGGCGTGTCGCGCGTGCCCGTGGCCGAGGGCCGCACGGCGCTCACGCAGTTCCGCATCTCGAACCGCAACACCGACCCCATCGACCGCCACGGCTTCGGCGGCCGGGACACGAGCGCAGGCCGGGCCGCCCGGGAGCAGATTCGGGCCTTCATCGACTCGGCGTGGAGGGGCGCGCCGCGCATCGCCGTGCCACCGGGCTGCACGCGCGCGGGGCTCGACAGCTGCGACTTCGGTGAAGAGGCGCCGTGAGGCGAAGTCAGGGAAACAGCGCCTTGAACTGCCGGTAGTGCACGTAGGCCAGGCCGATGCCGACGGCGTTGAGCACGTGCCAGATGGCGTGGCCCTGGAAGACGTGGTCGGTCGGATCGCACCAGCGCCGCGACACGTCCGACGCCGAGAAGACGCCGGCCACCGCGATGAACGCCAGCGCCCCGAGGAACCAGCGCACCTGGCTTTTGCGCTTCACCGTGGCCCACGCCTCGGTGACGACGCCGGCGAGCAGCATCACCGCCACGATGCCCTGCACGGGGAGCGACGCCTTCGCCACCACCACGGTGAAGACGGTGAGCCCGATGATGCTGGCCCACAGCACGGGGAAGAGGCGCTCCTTCGACAGCAGCTCGAGGCGCACCAGGTTGAGCAGGAGCACCAGCGAGAAGAAGAAGTACATGCCGAAGAAGTCGAACACCTGCAGCACGAAGGTGACCGACGCGTGGTACACGAGCGACGTCACGCCCACCCAGAAGGCGGCCACCGGCCAGAACCGCTCGGTGCGCGACGTCTCGCGACGGGTCACCAGGAAGAGCACCGCCGCCGTCACCAGGAAGCCGAGGTTCGACCAGGTGTTGGTCGGCTCGGCCACCCAGCTGCACAGCGTCTCTTCGCACCACTTCACGTTCGGCAGGCCGCCCCACTCGCGCACGGCGTGCCACGGGCACTCGGGGTTGGTGAGGTTGGGGTAGGGCGTCAGGTCCATGGCGTTCGGTGTCAACCAGAGTGACTACACCGTCAACCATGCCCGGTGGAAAACGAACGAGGCCTCTGGAACGTCACTCGGCCGAGGCGACCGAGGTGCCGCGGTCGATGGTGACGTCGTCGCGGCGGTTGAGGGCGAACCCTTCTTCCGACTGCTCCTCGGTGAGGGGCTTCTCGGCGCCGTAGCTGATGGTCGACAGCTGCTCGTCACGAACGCCCAGCACCGTCAGGTACGCCTTCGCGGCCTCGGCGCGGCGCTGCGCCAGCAGGAAGTTGTATTCCTCGGTGCCGCGCTCGTCGGCGTTGCCCGCGATGGTGACGCGCACGGCCGGGTGCTTGCGGAGCACGCGCGCGAGCTTCTGGAGCGCCTTCATGCCGCCCTCGTCGAGCAGGTCGCGATCGAACGCGAAGCGCACGGTGACGTCTCGGAGCGCGGCCTCGACCTCGGCGATGGCGTCGGGCGTGGCGGGCGCCTCGGTCGGCGCGACGACGGTCGGGGCGGGGGCGGTGACCGCCGCGGGGAGCACGGCGCGGTGTGCACAGCCGGTGAGCAGCAGAACGGCGATGACGGTGAGTCGGTGCATACGGCCTCCTGGGAAGGGCGCCTCGATCGGCGCGACTGATCAGGCTTCTACCGGTCGCTACAGGCACGTCGAATTTTCGGCCCACTCGCGGTGAAGGAGGCACCGGGCCCGCGCTACAGCCCCGTCGCAGATCGGCAGATTTCCTGAGGTGTCTGCCGGGCCGTGAGACACCGTCAGCATGCGCACGGCCCTCTGGCTGCTGATCAGCTGCACTGCCTGTCACCGCGCCACGCCGATCACCTTCACGGTGGAGCCGCGCCCCGACGTCGTCGAGGTCGAGCGCCGCCATCGGCTCTCGCTGGAGCTGGGCATCGGGTTCGACGGCGAGCTCGACCCGCAGCGGTGGGAGCAGCAGGGCTTTGAGCGCGTTCGCCTCGAGCGGACGACGAGCGGCGTGGTGGTGCGGTGCCTCGAGGCTGGTCAGCGGGACGGTGAGGTGGTGGCGCCTTCTGGGCTCGAGGGGCTCTCGGCGCGGGTGCTGGCGTCGGGCGTCGAGCCGACGGACCCGACCCGGCCGCTGACGCCCCCGCAACGCGGAGCCATGGCGGCGTGGGCCTCGGCGCTCGAGCCAGACACCTTGCAGCTGGCGCTGTGGTCGAGGTCTCACCGCGTGCGCGAGACGAATGCCGAGCTCGATGACGCGTTCGCGACCCTCGTGGGCCGCGCCCTGGGTCCAGGCTCGGTGGTCGAGCATGCATCGTTGCGGCTCGTGACGGCGACCGAGGCGGTGGCGGTGTTCGACGCGGCGGTGGCGGCGCGCGTGCTGCGCGGCGAGCTCGCGATCTCGACGACCCTGAGTGGCACGCTCACCGTCAGCCGCTCGGGAGCCGTGCCGCTGTCGTTGGCGCTCGAGGGGCCCGTTCAGGTGAGCGCCCCCGAGCACGAAGGGACGCCAGCACTCCGTGGAGCCGGTCAGCTGCAGGTCGCCCGTCAGGTCCGCCTCATCGAGCCCGGGTCCGCCACGGTGGCCGAGCGCTGACCCGGGCCTGGCGGGAGCGGGACGAGCCGCAGCGGCGTGGGCATGAAGGTCAGCGCCGTCAGCACGAAGCAGATGGCGCAGACCCACTTGCGCGACGTCGACAGCGGCACGGCGTCGTCTTCGACCGGCGGGTGGCCGAACTTCACGACGAAGGTCACCACCAGGCACCAGGCGAGCCACGAGGCCGAGAAGAGCAGGGCGGCCACCAACAGCAGGGCCGCGACGACCCGGCCGATCGTCTCGGCGCGCCGGCCGAACCACGCGTGCGTCAGGTGGCCTCCGTCGAGCTGGCCGACCGGCAGGAGGTTCAGCATCGTCACCAGAAAGCCCAGCCACGAGGCGACCAGCACCGGGTGCGCGTAGAGATCGGTGCCCGGCTCGAGGCGGCCGGTGATCAGGCGCTGCAGCCCCCAGCCGAGCAGGTTGTCACCGAAGATCTGCGCCGAGGGGCCCGCGCTGGCTGCGTCGTTCCACCGCCCGAAGAGGTGCCACAGCGAGAAGTCCCCGGGAAAGCCGTCGCCGGGGTCGGGCGCCGGCCCCACGTGCGAGAGCGACACGCCGGCGATCCACAGCGGCACGCACATGAGGAGCCCCGCGAGCGGACCCGCGGCGCCGATGTCGACGAGGGCGTCGCGCGTGGGGATTCGGCCCCTCAGGCGAATGACGGCGCCCATGGTACCGAAGCCGAACGGGAGGGGAATGAAGTACGGCCAGCTCGTGTCGACGCCGTGGTGTCGCGCCATCAGGAAGTGCCCCAGCTCGTGCGCCGTGAGGATCGACATCACCGTGGTCGCGTACCAGAGGCTGTCCCACGCGCGGTCCTCGAGGCTGCCGACGTCGCTCTGCGCCAGCCAGGTGCCGAAGGTGCTCGCGCAGGTGACGGCGAAGAGCACCGCGTTGCGCCAGGGCCTCACGGGGGCGGGGGCCGTCATGGGCGACTCCGACGCTGCCCGACGTTCGTCATGGTGACTCTCGGCAGTCTCTCGTTGACAGGGGGGGGTCGTTTTGTACGGTTCGCGCCGCTCGCGGGGAGGGGACTTCCCACGCAGGCATGTGAAGCAGAACCCACCTGTCGGTTACGAGGAGTACACACATGAAGAAGGCGTTTCTGGCCCTGTCGCTTGTTGCTGCGGTTGGTTGCACCTCGGTCGAGTCTGCCACGGTCGCTGGCAACGAGATCGTCGCCAACGGCGGTGAGGCCGTCGGCGTGATCCAGGCGAACAGCATCGGCATCACCCTCATCTTCCACCTCATCGACATCGTGACGTCGGACCTCGACCAGGTCGTCAACAAGCTGCTGGTCGCCGAGGCGAAGGCCATGGGCGCGTCGAAGGTCGACCTCAAGGGCGCCGGCACCACGCCGCGTCACGGCATCTTCGCGCTCGCCGGCAACATCATCGGCGTGACGAACTCGGGCGCGTTCGGCATCGCGGTCAAGTAAGTCAGGCGTTCGACGTTGATTCAGGAGGGCTCGGTGGCTCCACTCACGGAGCGCCGGGCCCTTCGTCATTCGAGGGAGTGCGAATGCGCGTGGAGCGGCTGCAGCGTCTCGCGGTGGTGGTGGGCCTCGCGAGTCTGGCGTGCCCGAAGGAGTCGGCGACGCCCGAGAATCTGGCCTCCGAGGCGCGGCGCTCCCTGGCTGAGCGGGACAGGCGGCTGGCGCGGTACGCCGTCGAAGCCAGGAGCACCCAGGGTGACGCCACCGCGACGTATTCGTTCGTCTACCGCGCGCCGAACCGGGTGAAGGGCACCATGGTGACGCCCGCTCCGTTCACGCTCGCGTTCGACGGCGCGCGGTTCTTCAAGCTGTCGCCAGCGGACAAGAAGCTCGAGACGTTCGAGCTGAAGCTGCCGGCCGACAAGGCGGCGATGTTCCTGTTGACCCAGTTCAGCCCCTTCGTCCCCGAGGGGTACCGCACGCCGCTGTTGCCCTCGAAGGGCGTAGCCGCGGCGAAGGTGGCGCACCCGCGCGGGCCCGAGGCGTTCGAGCTCAAGGTCGTCACGAGCGACGAGGCCGGCGCGCCCATCACGGTGGTGACCCACCTGCGGTACCCGACGGGCGATTTCCTGGGGAAGAAGACGACGGCGGGCGAGCGGGTCTCGGAGCTCGTGGTGGAAGAGGAGCAGTGCGACGCCGCGCGTGCGCTGTGCGTGCCGAAGCGGGTGGTGCAGCGGGAGAACGGCGTGGAGCTCGGCCGCACCGAGTTCACCCGCATCGACCTCGCCGCCGAGGTCGCGCAAGACACGTTCACGCTCACCGCGCCCGAGGGCTTCTCCGTCGAGGCGCGTGAGCTGGTCGAGTCGGCCCCCTCGCCCGGGAAGTGACGGGGCGCTCGGCGCCGTCCCGCCTCGACCACCCACGGCGCGAGGTCTGATGAACGGCCGCCAGGCGCCGGCGCACCTCGGGCGCGCCCCTCGCGCCTGGGAGATCGCCTCGATGAATGCGAGCCCCACCTGCGCTCGCGGCCCCGCGGGGCGCGGCAGGGCTGATTGGGCGTGCCCGTGAGCGCCAGAGACGACACACTCCGGGCATGTCGATTCCTTTGCTTCGGGCCGCGCTGCTCGTGGCGCTCGTGCTCCCGGTCCCCGCTGCGTTCGCGCGCGACGTGCGCGTCAATGACGTCACCGCGCTGCGCGCCGCGGTGAACGCCGCGATGCCGGGAGACGTCATCCTCCTCGCGCCGGGGACCTACCGCCTCACCTCGCGCCTCTCGTGCGCGGCGAACGGCACTGCGTCCCAGCGCATCGTGCTGCGAAGTGAGGTGCGCCACGCCGCCCGACTCGAGGTGGACACCCTCATCGGGCTCGGCGTGTCGGGCGCGTTCTGGACCTTCGAGGACCTCGAGGTGCGTGGCGTGTGCGCGAGCGACGCCGCCTGCGAGCACGCCTTCCAGGTGACGGGCGGCGCGACCGACGTGGTGCTGCGCGGCAACCGGCTCATCGACTTCAACGCGCAGCTCAAGGTGAACGCGGTGGTGTCGTCGCCGGGCAACGCGGTGATGCCGCACCGCGGGCTCGTCGAGGCGAACGAGATCTTCGACACCCGCCCGCGCAACCTCGGCAGCGCGGGCAACCCCGTCACCAAGCTGAACATCGACACTGGCGACGACTGGGTCGTACGCGACAACTACCTCCACGACTGGCGCAAGAACGGCGGCAACTTCGTCAGCTACGGCGTCTTCCTCAAGAGCGGTGGGAAGCGCGGCGTGATGGAGCGAAACCTCGTCATCTGTGCGACGCAGGCGGTGCCGCTCCAGTCGGGCAACGACGCACGCATCGGGCTGTCGTTCGGCGGCGGCGGCACGGGCGGCGCCTTCTGCTTTCCCGCCTTCGACGCGAACACGCCCTGCACCGTCGAGCATGAAGACGGCATCGCGCGGAACAACGTGGTGGTGAACTGCAGCGACGTGGCGCTCTACGTCAACCGCGGGCGCAACACGCGCGTGCTGTACAACACCTTCATCGCCACCACGGGCGTCGACTTTCGCTTCGACACGACGACCGGCGCGGCCGTGGGCAACGTCACCAGCGGCGCCATTCGGCAGCGCGACATGGGGACCTTCTCGGGGATGGCGAACCTGACGGGCGTGACGACGGCGACGTTCGACGGCTGGTACACGACGCCGCTGACGGGAGACCTCTCGCTTCAGGGGAGCGTCTCGATGCTCGTCGGCGCTGGCCCGCGCGACGCGCTCGTCACCGATGACTTCTGCGGCCGGCCACGCCCGGCGTCGGGTCCGTTCACGCAAGGCGCCCTCGAGCACTCGCTGGGGAGCTGCGTGACGACGAAGCCACCGATGGGCGGCGCGGGCGGTGGCTCCGCAGGTGGTGGCTCTGCGGGTGGCGGCTCCGCAGGCGGTGGCTCTGCGGGTGGCGGCTCCGCGGCTGGTGGCTCTGCGGCTGGTGGCTCGGCGGGTGGCGGCTCGGCGGGTGGCTCTGCGGGTGGCGGCTCGGCGGGTGGCGAGGCTGGAGGCCCGGGGGTGAGCGCTGGCGGCACCGCGGGGAGCGGGACGTGCTCGTGCTCCGCGTCCGAGACGTGTGAGCGGGGTCGGTGTGTGCCGGTGATGGGCGGGTGCGGGTGCTCCTCGGCCGGTGGCTCGCTGGTGTTGTTGTCGCTGTGGCTGTTCTCTGCGCTCGGCCGGCGCCGTGGCTGGCGCCCATGACTCCTGCGCTTCGAGGGCTCTCACCCATCGGCGTGCACGGGGCAGCGCGGGGGCTGCGTCCCGGGCGGGTGACCGGCGTCGGGAGCCGTGAGACCCGCTGGCGCCGCGCGCGAAGGAGCCTTCCATGAGCCTCGAGTCGACGCTCGACCGGGTCGCCCAGCGCCTCCGGGTTGCGTCGTCGGTCGTCTACCTCTGTGGCGCGGGCCTTTCGGTGCCCAGCGGCATCCGCGCCTATCGGTCCGGCCCCGACGCGGTGTGGGGCGAGTACGTGCTCGAGTGGGGTACGCGCACGAAGTTCCTGTCGGACCCGGCGGCCTGGTGGAAGACGTTCTGGCTCGGAGCCCACGCCGAGGTGCTCCGCACCGACATCGCGCCCAACGCTGGCCATCGCGCGCTGGTCGAGCTGATGCGGCGCTCACCGAAGGACCTCGTGGTGACGCAGAACATCGACGGGCTTCACCGCGTGGCAGGGCACCCCGAGAAGCAGCTCATCGAGATTCACGGCCGGCATGATCAGTTCATCTGCGCATCGGCTTCGGACTGTCCGGGCGTCCTCGAGCCGGTGTCGCACGTCGACTTGTCCAACCTCGACTCAGGAGCGTTTCCGCGGTGCCCGCACTGCCAGGCGCCGCTGCGCCCGCTCGTGCTGCTCTTCGACGAGTACTACGACGGCCACGACGCGTTTCAGGCGCACCGCGCGAGGCGGGCGCTCAACGACGCCGACGTCATCATCTTCGTCGGCACGTCGTTCTCGGTGGGCATCACGTCGACCGCGGTGCGTTCGGCCCAGGTCTCTGGAGCGGCGGTGGTGAACGTCAACCTCGAGGCAGCTCCGTTTCCCGGAGTGCTCGAGCTGCGCGCGGGGGCCGAGGTGGCGTTGCCGGGCTTGTCCTCGCGCCTCGTGGGGTGAGGCTTCGGGGGAGCGAGGGGCGATGCTCATCGAGGCCGCGCGTGACAGGTCCTCAGGTGACGGCGGCGAGTTGCCGTCGGTGGCGGAGCATCGTCACCAGCGCGATGGCCCCAAGCACGCCGGCGCCCGTGATGTACGCCCTTGAGAGGCCCTCGTCGAAGCTCGACACCCCGGGGACCTCGAGCGTCGCGTGCAGCACGACGTGAATCGTCATGAAGGTCGCGAAGCCCAGCCGCACCCGCTGACGACGCGGCTCGTCCGTGACGAAGAGGCCGACCACCAGCGCGACGACCAGCGGGACATGCAGCGCGACGAAGAGCGGGCGAGCGGCCGCGTCCGAGAGCTGCGAGAGGCCGGGCAAGAGGCGCCACTCCGACTGCGCGACGGCATCGAGCTCGTGCCCGAGGATGAGGGCCAGCATGGCGGCGAAGAGCCAGTCGAGTGCACGCGTGGACATGTTCTCAGCGTGCGGGCGGCGAGGTGGCGACGCCATGACGTGGAAGGTCATGAGCCGCGTCCAGCCCCGGAGTGAACGCGTCGAAAGGGGCCACGAGACGTCTGACAGGGGTTGCGAGACATCTGACACGCGCCTTGCGCGTGCCGAGAGGTGCGCCCGGAGCCCTCGTCAGTGCCCCGCAAGACCTCCAACGGAGCTCATTTCCGCTCCCTGGGGGCCAGCGCAACGAGGGCGCGTCGAGCTCGAGAATAACCGCTGACGGGCGAACGACTTCAGGTGACGGCTTCTGGCTCCAGCCGGTCCGCCAGCCAGGCCAGCAGCGGCATCGCCACGCCCCAGCACACCGCCAGCGTGACGACCGAGCGCGGGCCATCGAGCGCGAGCGCGCCCAGCCGGCCTCCGCCCGAGTAGCTCAACGGCCCCACCACCGCGCCCACGATGGCCGCGAGCCCCTTCCTCCTTCGCAGCCACTCGAGCGAGTGCCCCGTCATCATCGCCGACGCGAACACGGGCCACAGCGACAAGAGCCACGCCGGGGGCAACCACGTCGCCTGCTGCACCTGGAGCCCGCCGGCGTACTGGTTCACGAGCTCCACCACGACGCCGAGCAGGAGGCCGATTCCACCTCGCGAGAGCTCGCGACGGGCGTGCCCCGACGTCGCCACGTGCGCGCCGAACACCAGCCCATTCGCGGCCACCCCGACGGGATGCCACGACGTCGAAGCCGTCAGCGCCGCGGCGAACCACGCGCCCTGCATGCCGACGGCGTGCAGCCACTTCCGAGCGGGGCTCACTCCTTCTTCTTCAGCTTCGCTTCGTTCTCCTTGATGAACGCGCGAATGTCGTCGGCCATGTCGAGCAGCTTGAGCCACTGCTCCTGGTACAGCGTCACCGGGAAGCGGCCCATGCCGTAGATGCTGACGGCGCCCTTCTCGGACACCTTCATCGACACGCCCTTCGCGCCCCGGTTCTTGAGCGCTTCGTTCTCGGCTTTGAGCTTCTCCAGCTCGGCCCGCAGCTCGTCTTCGGTCGCCATGCCGCGCACCGTGCCACTTCACCGGCCTCGAGGCACGCTCCTTCAGGGCACCTCGACGTCGAACACCGTGCAGGGCAGCTCGCAGTCAGACGTCGTCACGTTCAGCACGCGCGTCGGCCCGTGCTGCCACTCGCCCTTGTCCTCGTGAATGTGGCCGAACAGGTGGAAGCGGGGCTTCACCCGGTCCAGGTGCTTGAGCAGGTCGTCGCAGCCCACGCGGCGGCCGTCCCAGCAGCGGTCGCCCATGCCCGCCGGCGGCCCATGCGTCACCAGCACGTGCACCCCTTCGGGAATCAGCTGCCACTTCGCGTCGATGTCGGCGCCGCGCTGCAGGTTGAAGGCCCAGTCGTGAAACCACGGCTGCCACGGGCTCCCGTAGACGGTGAGGCCGTCGACCGTCACCTGCTCGTCCGAGAGGTACGTGAGGCCCTCGAAGAGCGCGCGGCCCTCGGCCGGCTTCTCTTGCATGAAGAAGTCGTGGTTGCCCGCGATGACGACTTTGTGCCGGTGGGGCAGCGAGCGGAGCCAGCGGGTGACCTCTTCGAGCTGGGGCCGGGTGCCGCGCGGCGTGAGGTCTCCGGCGTGGAGGAGCACGTCGCCGTCGGGCACCTCGAGGCGGTGATGGCGGCCGTGGGTGTCGGCCATCGCGACGCAGCGGAGGGTCGGCATGAGGCGAGCGAGCCTACCGTCAGTCCAGCATGAGCGCGTCGTAGATGAGCGCGTCGCCGCTGCGTGGGTCGACGAGGACGGTGAAGGTCGACCCGGTCTTGAGCCGCAGGTCCCACGCGGGCTTGAGCTTGCCGCGTCGGTTCTCGAACGCGATGAGGTCGAGGTCGTACTCGTCGCTCTCACTCATGACCTTCACCTCACCCGACGGCAGGCGGAAGGCCCACTTCCAGCGGTAGCCCACCAGGCGCTGGTGACGCGACTCGGTCAACTCGAGCACCAGGCCCGTGGTGGGAACGCCCTGCTCGAGGAGCGCGCGATAGCGGGGCCGCTCAGCCTCGAGCCCGGCGTCGAGGTAGCCCCCGCGGGCGGCCACGCTCCGGGGCGGCCGGGCTGCGAGGAGCTGCGGCACCGGCTGCGACGCCACCTGCGCGAGCTGCTGGTCGATCGCCGTCTCGGCCGCGCGCTCGGCCCGCCGATGCCGCCAATACGAGAACACCGCGGCGACGGCGGTCGCGCAGGCGACAAGCAGGAGGAAGGCGGTGCAGGCGAGGACGTACGACACGGCGCAGCAGGGGTAGTCACGAGGTGGGCGTGCCGCAACTGCTTGCGGGGCGTGGCGGCGATGCCTGCGTGAAGCCAGGCTGTCGGCCGAACGGCTCCGAGCAGGCGCGCCGGCTGCGGGAGGAGGGGCGGTCGCCCGACGAGATCCGCCAGGCGCTCACCGAGCGTGGCGCGTCGGCAGAAGACGTGAACGTGGTGCTCGGGAGCCTCGGGCTCGGCGCCTCACCCCACCCGGTCGACCCGGTGTCGCCGTCGCTCCAGCGGGGCCTGCGGCGCGGGCGCGCGGTCTTCTTCGTCGTCGGGCGGCTTCGTCGTGCTGTTCTTCGCGGCGATCGCGGCGTTCCTGTGGAGCATCGCCCAGTTGTTCAGCGTCGGCCTCCGATAGTGGCCCGCCGGAGGGGCGCCGATGGTACGGTTTTCGCGATGGCTCGCGTGCGCCACGAGCGCCTCTGCATCCTCTCGCGGCAGCGCTCGCTCTACTCGACGTCGCGGCTCGTCGAGGCCGCCGAGGCGCTGGGCGCGCGGCCCATCGTCATCGACACGCTGCGGTGCACGATGGTGACCGGCCCCGACGGCTCGAAGCTGCTCTACCGGGGGGTCGCCGTCGAGGGCCTGTCGGCCGTCATCCCCCGCATCGGCGCGTCCATCACCGCGTACGGCATGCAGGTGGTCAATCACCTCGACGCCATGGGCGTTCCCGTCGTCAACCGCGCCTCGGCCATCGCCCGCAGCCGCGACAAGGTGCGCTGCCTGCAGTTGCTGGCGGCGGCGAAGGTGGCCGTCCCGCGCACGGTGATGGCGAACGACACCTCGCACATCGTGCGCCTCGTCGAGTCCATCGGCGGGCTGCCCTGCATCATCAAGCTGCTCCGCGGCACGCAGGGGGTCGGGGTGATGATCGCCACCACCTTGAGCGAGGCGCGCTCCATCGTCGACACGTTCACCTCGCTCGGCCAGGAGATCTGCCTCCAGGAGTTCATCGCCGAGTCGAGCGGCCGGGACGTGCGCGCGCTGGTGGTCGGCGGCCGGGTGGTGGGCGCGATGCGGCGGCAGGCGAGGGCGGGCGAGTTCCGCTCCAACATCCACCGCGGCGGCGAGGGCAGCCCCATCGCGCTCGACGAGGCCTTCACGAAGACGGCGCTCGAGGCGGCGAGGCTGGTGGGGCTCGAGATCTGTGGCGTCGACATGCTCGAGGGGCGCGACGGGCCGAAGGTGATGGAGCTCAACTCGTCACCGGGCTTCGAGGGCCTCGAGCGCGCGACGAAGCAGGACATCGCCAGTGAGATGGTGCGGTACGCCCTGGCGCGGCGGAGCGGGGAACCGGCGGCAGGCCCCGCGCGTCCCAGCGCGTGACGATGCTCACCGCCTTCGTGCTCGTGGCGCTGGCCCAGGCGCCCGATGACGTGCTCTCGCGGTGCCCCGCGCCGGTGATGCCGCTGGCCCGCGTCGCGCGCAACGTCGTGCAGGTGCCGGGTGGCGGGGTGGTGACGGCGGTGGACCGCGGCGTGCTGCGCGCGACGCTCTGTGCCTTCGAGAACCACGAGGTGCTCGAGGTGCGGCTCGAGGCGAGGCTCGCGGCCACGGCGCTCGACGTGGGCGCGCGGGTGGAGCGGGGCCAGGTCCTGGGAAAGGGCTCGGTCACGCTCGATGGGCTTCCGGTGGAGCGCTTCTTCGAGCGGCACCCGTACCTGTTCGACCCGCACGCGGAAGCGGTGCTGGTGGTCGTCGACGTCGATGGGCACGAGGCGCGGCGGTACGAGCGGGGCGTGCGCACCCACACCTGGGAGGTCGGCCGCGGGCAGGCGGAAGGCGTCAAGGTGCAGCGGGGCGACCTCAAGACGCCGCGCGGGCTCTACTTCGTCACCGACAAGTCGACTGGCCCCTTCGGCGGCGACTTCGCGGGCTACTACGGCGGGCACTGGGTGAAGGTGAACTACCCCAACGCGTTCGACGCGCGCCGGGGGCTGGCGAGCGGCTGGCTGTCGGAAGCGCAAGCGACCGAGGCGGCGCGCACCTGGTGGCGCCGCGCCCTGACGACGCAGAAGACGAAGTTGGGCGGCGGCATCGGTTTCCACGGGTGGATCGCTCCGTGGCGCAGCGACGTCGAGGGCTTCGGGCTCTCGTGGGGCTGCGTGGTGCTCCACCCGGAGGACGTCGGTGGTTTCTACGCCTCAGTGCCGGTGGGCGCCGCCGTCCTCCTCCGATGAGCTCCTCGGACGACTCGTGGGGCTGCGTGGTGCTCCACCCGGAGGACGTCGGTGGTTTCTCCGCGTCGGTGCCGGTGGGCGCCGCCGTCATCCTCCGATGAGCTCCTCGGACGACTCGTGGGGCCGCGTGGTGCACCGCCCGGAGGCTTCTTTGCGTCGGCACTGGTGGGCGTCGCCATCATCCTCCGGTGAGTCCTTGCGACTACTGCGACACCTCGATGCAGCCGATGTCGGGCTGCGTGCTCGTCGGCGCTGGCCGCGGAGCGCCGTTGAGGTCGACGGTCGGCGCGCCCACGGTGGTGCCCGCGCCGAGCGCCGGAGAGCCCGCCGACGGGGCGAAGTTGCCGTTGCCGGCGTTCTGGAAGTTCGGGTTGCCCGCGAGGTTCCCCGTCGCGCCCATGAGCCCGTTGATGGCGGCAGCCGTCGTCAACAGCGAGCTGCCCTCGTCCACGTAGAGCGTGGTGTTCGGGTTCGAGCCCGCCGTGAAGAAGAGGTTGTTCTGGAGCGCCGACGGGTCGCCCGTCGTGCCCTCTTCGCGAAACGCCACCGCCACCGACCCGGCGCCCTGGGCGTTGCCGGCGTAGATGATGTTGTTCCGGTACTCGCCGCCGACGGCGCTGGCGAGGCTGCCCGCGGGACCGCTGAGCTGAACCCCGATGCTCACCAGCGGCGCCGAGCCCGAGCCTCCCACCGTCGAGACGATGGTGTTCGAGTGGAACAGCGTCGACGGCACGCCACCCTGCCGCACCGCGAGCCTCGAGGTCACGCCGATGCTGGTGAGACAGTTGCCGGCGACGATGAGGTTGTTCACCACCGAGCCGCCGGTGCCCTCGAGGTTGAGCGCCGCCACCGCACCATTGTTCGCGCAGTTGACGCCGCCCGCTCCAACGCCGAGGCGGTTCTGCCGCAGCGCGGGAGACGAGTGGCGAACGAGCGCGTGGTTGATCTGCGTGCCCGCGCCGCCCGTGAGCGTGTTGCCGATGACCTCGCCGCACGAGCCCTGACAGGTGAGACCCTGGTTGGAACAGGTGCCGTCGCAGACCAGCCCGACCGCGTTGGTGGCCGCCGTCACGTTCGAGCCCACGGCCGTGACGCCGTTGAGCGAGCAGCGCGCATCGAACCCGTTGCGGTTGGCGAAGCCGGCGAACGAGCACGCGATGCCGACGGCGTTCTCGGGGCCGGCACCGAACGACGGAGCGCCGCTGGCTCCCGTGAAGCTCGAGGTCGCCCCCTGGCTCTCGAAGCGCACGTTGCAGCCGTCGAGGGCCGCGCCGCCGATGGCCGAGCTCCCCGTGCCGCCCACCACACCACCCGTGGCCGTGACGTTGCGCACGATGGGCGCCGCTCCACCGGGCATGAGCGGCCCGCACGCGTCGAACAGCACACCGACGCCGAAGCGGGGCGGATTCAGGACGTTCGGCACCCGCGGACAGCCGGTCGCGGTGACGCCCTCGATACGGGTGCCGCTGGCCGAGCCGCTCGACAACACGCCCACACAGCTCGTCGCTGCGCCCGCCGACGCGGTGCCGCGCTGAATGACCGAGCCCGGCGCGTTGACGAGGAACACGCCGACCGACAGGCCGTTCATCTGGTTGCCGCCGTTGCCCGCCGCCCACGTCACGCCGGTCGACGTGACGCGCGCCAACGTCGCCGACAGCGCCACGCTCGCCATGGTGCCGTTGCCGGCATTCACCACCGACGCGGCCGTGTTGCCGCTCTCGAAGGTCGGCTGAGCGACCGCCATGGGCGCGCCGACGACGTCGACGCCGATGGCCTCGGTGGGGTTGCCGATGCCGATCTGCGGCGCTGAGATCTCGAAGTCGCGCACCACCGGGCTGCTCTGCGTGATGGTGACGCCAGCGACGCGGCCACCGCTGAATCCGGCGCCAGCGGTGGTGATGGCGAAGCCCTGGAGCGTGGTGGCGGCCGTCAGCCCCGCCGGGAACTTGAGGCCCGTGGCGGCGGTGTTTCGCAGCTCCGTGCGCGGCGCCGTCTGCGCCCAGGTGAGGCCCGTCGAGCTCTGCGTGACGCTCCAGCGGCCGTCGACGGGCTTGCCCTCGGCCATGGTGATGTCTTCCGTGTACGTGTGGGAGAAGTTGCCGAAGCGCGTCGCGACGTGCACGCGCGGTCGGTTGGCCGAGACGGCCAGGGTGATGCCCCGAACGATGGTGTCGACCGGCAGCGCCTGGGTGCCGGGGTTCATGCTGTTGGCGTTGGGGCAGTTGCCACACACGTAGACGTCGCCCGTCACGCCTCCGGCTGCGCCACCCGCCATGCCACCCGCCGTCATTCCGCCCGCCGCGCCACCGGCCGCCATACCGCCCGCTGCGCCACCAGCAGCCATACCGCCCGCCGTGCCACCGGCCGTTATGCCACCTGCCGCGCCACCGGCCGTCATGCCGCCTGCCGCGCCACCGGCCGTCATGCCGCCCGCCGCGCCACCGGCCGTCATGCCGCCCGCCGCGCCACCGGCCGTCATGCCACCGCCAACGGAGCCACCCGCGTCACCACCACCTGCTGCACCGCCCGCATCACCACCCGCCGTCATGCCGCCGGCCGCGCCGCCACCTGCTGAGCCTCCGCCACCTGCTGCTGAGCCACCCGCGGTCGAGCCGCCGCCCGCCATCGTGGTTCCGCCGCCCGTCCCCGCGTCCATGTCGTCGACGGGCGTGACACCGCAGCTGCAGCCGTTCGCGAGCAGGCCCGCCGCCAGCGCCACCATGAGGGTCGTTCCGCGCATGTCAGTGTCTCCCCGAAAAGAAGGTCCCTGCGATTCCAAGCCGTGTGCCGACCGCTACGGCCCTGATTCGACTCAGTCTGCGAAGCGGGGTGCAGGGCGTGTCTGGCAGCCCCGCACAAGTTGCATGTGTGCCTGATGCAGAGGACACGCTGCTTCGGAAAAACGGAAAACCCTCAGGGGCAGGTCCCGAACCGCTGGGCGGAGAGCCCCTGAACGGCGCCAGTGCCACCGGGCTGCACCGAGAAGGCCGGAGCCGTCACGGTGGGCGTTGAGGCCCCCTCGCACCAGAGGCCGATGGAAGGGCCTCCCGCGCCGCGACCGCCAGGGCCTCCGAAGCCTCCGTTGCCGCCGCTTCCCCCGATGCCGCCCGCCCCGCCCGAGAGGCCGCCCACCACTTCACCCGCGCCGCCGGGACCGCCCGTCCCGCCTCGGCCCGCGATGCCGCCAGGCCCGGCCGTGCCGCCGTTGCCCCCGCCCTGCGTGCCGAAGGTGCAGCGGTCGAACGTCGGTGAGGCGTTGATGAGGAGCGCCGCGATCGACGCGCCACCCGACTGGCCTCCGGTTCCGCCGACGCCCGGGCACCCGCCAGCACCGGTGCCACCAGCGCCGCCGCCCAGGGCGAACACCCCTGCGTCGACGTCCTGCGCGGCTCCGCCACCACCTGCGCGTTGGCCTGGCTGCCCTGCTGTTCCCAGCCCACCGTCGCGCCCATCGACGGGCACCCAGCGCCTATTGACGATGGAGCCCGGTGAGGTGCCATCGGCTCCAGCGGGGCCGGGGCCCCCGTCGAGTCCACGGCCGCCGTTGAGGCCCGCGTCGGCTGTGCAGGGCAGGGCCAGACACACGGCGCCCGCGCCACCGTCCGCGCCTCCCGCGATGGTCTCTCCATTGAGGTTCGTGCTGGTACCGCCGCGGCCGCCCACGAGGCCTGGTACGCCACAGCCCGAGGTGCCACCCGAGCCAGGGGTTCCGCCGTCGTCACCAGCACGGCCCGGTGCGCCGTCGCCTCCGACGGTGCCGACCGGGCCTGGCGCGCCCGGGAGGCCATCGCCCCCGCGACCCGAGACGAACTCGCAGCGCGCCAGGAGCAGGCCCGCGTCGACGTCCTCGGCGATGAGCGCGTAGGCGGCCGTACGCGAGGTCGTGGCGGCCGGCGTCGCGACGCGCAGGAAGTCGAGGGTGAGCGTGCCGCCGTCGCCACGAATCGTCACCGGCTGCGTGAGGACAGGACGGCTCGCCGTGCGCGCCCACGAAGGCGAAGGCTGATACCCCCCGTAGATGCCGAAGTTGCCGGTGCCCAGCCCGAGCGCCTCGGCGTAGGTGCCGGCCGCGACGAGAATCTGCGGGCGGCCCGCGTCGAGCGCTCGGCCGATGGACTGAAACGGAGCGGCCCGCGTCCCCGCGTTCGAGTTGAGGCCGTTCACCGAGTCGACGAACACGGCCAGGGTGTTGTCACCATCGACGCCGTCGCAGTTCGAGTCGAGGCCGTTCTCATCGGGCAGGTCGACGCCCCCGGAAGGCACGCACCCCGCGTCGCCGGGCGAGCCGCCTGCTGATCCACCCGAAGTTCCGCCCGCCGCTCCACCCGCAGCTCCACCGGCTGATCCACCCGCCGCTCCACCGGCTGATCCGCCCGCAACTCCACCGGCCATGCCTCCCGCAGTTCCACCGGCTGATCCGCCCGCAGTTCCACCGGCCATGCCGCCGTCGTCTCCACCAGCCGCGCCTCCAGCCATGCCTCCCGCTGCCCCGCCCGCCATTCCGCCGTCATCACCGCCCGCGGCCCCGCCACCCATGCCGCCGGCAGCTCCGCCCGCGGCGCCACCGGCCATGCCACCCGCGTCACCGCCCGCCATGCCGCCGGCGTCACCACCTGCCGCGCCTCCAGCGTCGCCGCCGGCCGAGCCACCCGCCGCACCCCCTGCCCGTCCACCCGCCGTTGGCGCCGGAACGCAGCGGCCCTGCACGCAGACCTTTCCGGCCTCGAGGCAGGTCCCGTCGGCCTCGCAGGCGTAGATGAACTCTTCCCGTGGTGCGACGCAGGTACAGCCATGCGCGAGCGCGAACGCCACGCCGAGGTGCAGCAGCCGGGATGAATTGAAGCTCATGGAACCTGGCTCCAGAGGATGGCCGAGACGACGCCCAGCACGCCTGCGCCGATGCCCGCGCCGAGGGCGACGGACAGGTTGGTGTTGGCCTGCCCTGCGAGGGTGTTCGCCTCGCTTCGCGAGAGCGTCGACACGCCGCCCTCGTTGCGATCGAGCTCGTTTCGGGCCGCGAGCCCCAGCCCGCCAAACGTCCCTGCGACGCCCGCTGCCGCGACGGCGAGGCCGGTCGTCGTCCAAGCGGCCGCGCGAAGCCCACCGCCTGAAGCCGCCGGCGCCGGGTCGACGACCGAGGGAGGCGGCGAGGTCACCTGCGGTTCGAGGGAGGTCGCCTTCGGTGCATCGCTCGGTCGCGGCTCGGTGGGGCCGGGCGTCACCGGGTCGACGTTTGCGACCGGCTCTGGCTTCGTGATGGGGTCGGGCCGGGCGACGGGGTCTGGCTTCGTCGTGGGCTCGGGCTTCGGCTCGGTCTTCGCCCGCGGCTTGATCAGCTTCGCCAACCGGGCCGCGACGGGCTTGAGCGCCGGGCCGAGGTTGTCAGAAGGGCCGGTCGCCACCTCGCGCTTGAGCAGCCGCCCTTCGTCCACGCTCAAGAGCGAGAAGGTGAGGGTGGTGCGGCCCTTCGACGCGACGGCGCCGACCTGCAGCAGGGCCTCGACGAAGGCCGTCTCACCCGCTTGCGCCAGGCACCGGGGGCGTTCACCGGCCGTGCGCAAGAGGCACTGGGTGGCCGGCGCCTGGGGCCCGGCGAACTTCATCTTCACCTTCGCTTTGTTGAACGGCTCGACGAGCTCGGCGGCGGCCTCACGGGCGAGGTCGTTCTCGGCCACCACCAGCACCGAGTTCGCCATCGCAGGTCCCGCCAGCACCAGCAGCATCACCCCCAAGCGCGCTCGCATTGCGCCCATTGGACCCCGGCCACGGCGGAAAGCAAGGGGTCTCCCTGAGGGCGCGCGGGCCTACCCGCTGACGGGTGCGTGGTGATTCACGGGGCCGACGCCGCGTCCGAGGCGCGGGCCGGTGCGGATCGCCTCGGTGAGCCACACCTTTGCCCCGGCGACCGCGTGGGGAAGGCGCGCTCCGCTGGCGAGGCGGGCGGTGATGGCAGCCGAGTACGTGCAGCCGGTGCCGTGGGTGTGGGGCGTGTCGAGACGCGCCGCGCGGAACTCGTGGAGCTCGCCTCCCGCGAACAGCACGTCGACGGCGTCTCCCTCGAGGTGACCGCCCTTCACCAGCACGGCCCGGGCGCCCAGATCCGCGAGCGCCTTCGCCGCGTCTTTCGCCTGCGGGAGCGTCTCGACCGGCCGACCCGTGAGCGCCGCCGCCTCGTGGGTGTTTGGCGTGACGAGCGCGCAGACGGGCAGCAGGAGCGACCGCACCGCCTGCACCGCGGCTTCGTCGATCAGCCGGTGCCCGTGCTTGCTGATCATCACCGGGTCGACCACCAACGGAAACGGAGCCCCCTTCGCCCGCGCCGCGACCACCTCGACGAGCGCCGCGGTGCCCAGCGCGCCCGTCTTGGCGGCGTTCGGCGTCACGTCCTCGAGCAGGTGCGCGAGCTGCTGATCGACCAGGTCGAACGCGAGCGGCTCGACGCGGGCGACGCCGGCGGTCGACTGCACCGTCACCAGCGTCAGCACCGAGGTGCCGTACACCCCGTGTTGGTGAAAGGTCTTCAGGTCTGCCTGAATGCCCGCGCCGCCCGAGGGGTCGGAGCCGGCGATGGTGAGCGCGATGACCGTCATGGCGTGCCTGCTACCAGAACCGGTGCCTGTCGGAGATCCGACACCTTCTTTTTCCCACCTGACATGCGTGTCCGACCCGAATGGGGCGAGGCGACCCGGGCACCGAGGCGGAAACGATCCGTTCCCAACAAAAACCCGAGGGTTGCAGCACGGGCGTGCGACTTCGGGCTACAACGGGTCTCCCGTTGCAGGGAGACCGCCTCGTGGGCATGAAGAGCGCCATGGTTGCCAGAGTGTCGTCATCGATTGTTGGCCTCGTGGTGCTCGCCTCGAGCGCTGGCTGTGGCCCCGACCGGCTCGTGGCCACGCTGCCGCCCGACGTGCGCGTCGACTCGTACACCCAGCAGGCAGCGTCGAAGATCGACGTGCTCTGGGTGGTGGACAACTCGGGCTCGATGGCGCCGCGGCAGGAATCACTGGGCCGCAACTTCTCGGCCTTCATCGACACCTTCACGCGCTCGGCGGTCGACTACCGCATCGCCGTCACCACCACCGACATCTTCAAGGACCAGGGCGCGCTGAAGGGCAACCCCCGCGTCATCACGCCGCAGACGCCCAACGTGGCCTCGGCCTTCGCGAACAACATCAAGGTGGGCATTCAGGGCAGCCCCTTCGAAGCCGGGCTCGAGGGCGGGCGCCTAGCCATCGAGGCGCAGAAGGCGGCCAACGGGCAGGCCATCGAGCAGTGCAAGCGCGGGTGCCCGACGCAGAACCGCAACGCGTGCCTGGCGCAGTGCGACGCGAAGAAGGACTTCGCGTTCATGCGGCCCGACGCCTTCCTCTACCTCGTGTTCGTCACCGACGAAGAAGACGAGTCGCGCGAAGACGTGCGCTTCTATTACCGGTACTACGAGACGGTGAAGGGCATCGGCAACGACGGCATGGTGACGACCGCGGCCATCATGGGCCCCGAGGGCAACGCTTGCAGCGCGACGCCGGGCCTGCGGTACAAGGAGCTCTCCGAGCTCACCGGCGGCGAGGTGGGCAGCATCTGCGACTCGAACTTCTCGGCCACGCTCAAGAAGCTCGCCACCAACGCGGTGGGCCTGCGCCGCAAGTTCGCGCTCCAGGAGAAGCCGAACGTCACCACCGTCGAGGTGCGCGTGAAGTACCCGTGCAACACGCCCGACGCGAACCTGTCGAAGTGCGACTCCGTCGACCGCGCGGCCTGCCTGGAGATGGGCGCCTCGCCCTCCGAGTACGGCCTCGTGTGCAAGCCGCCGTTCAAGGGCACCGACGGGTGGGACTACGAGATGGGGCAGAACCTCATCTTCTTCTCCGGTGACTCGGTGCCAGGCCTCAACGCGCAGGTCGAGATTCAGTACTACGAGGAAGGGAAGGGGCCGTGAGGGGTTGGGGGGCGGTTGGTGGCCTCGGGGCCGTGCTGGTGCTGGGGCTCCTGTCGTGCCGCGACGAAAACCTCGGGCAGGTGCGGCCGCGCCTCAACCCGCCCGCGTCGCCCGTCGAGTTCGGCACGTTGCCCGTCTTGAACGAGAAGGTCATCGACCTCGACGTCACCAACCTGGGCCGCGCGAAGCTCACCATCAGCGAGGTCGCGCTCGCCACCGACGACGGGATTTTTCGCATCGTGACGGAGCCCGGCGTGGTCGAGCCCGGAGAGACGAACCTGCTCCAGGTCGCGTTCCGGCCGACCGCCGAGAAGGCCTACGAGAACACGCTGCGCTTCACGAGCGACGACGCCGAGAACGAGCGCACCGAGTTGGTGTTGACCGGCACCGGCTCGACGCGCGCGAAGCTCGAGCTCGAGCCCGCCATGCTCGACTTCGGCCGCGTCGGTGAGTGCGCCACCGCCGTGCAGCAGCTCACCGTCAAGAGCGCCGGCACCGCCGACCTCCTCGTCACCGAGATCGCCTTCACCGAGGGCACGCCGCCGGGCTTCACCTTCGTCGGCAGCACCCGCACGCCGGCCACCGTCCGCACGACCGACCCCCGCACGGGGCTCCAGGGGCAGCTCCAGCTCACCGTGCGCTACGCGGCGCCTCCCGGGGCCATGGGCGACGTCACGGGCGGCATCCGCCTCAAGACCACCGACCCCGACGCGCAGGACGTCGTCGTGCCGCTCCGGGCCACCGTCAACCGCGCCCCCATCGCCACCATCGCCGACCTCGGCAACGGAGCGCCCGGCCTCTCCGTCACCCTCGACGGCTCCGGCTCGAGCGACCCCGACGGCGACACGCCGCTCTCGTACAAGTGGACGCTCCGCAACCGCCCGCTCGCCAGCACGACCACCATCGCGATGCCCGAGGTCGCGCTCACCGCGATGCGGCTCGACCCATCGGTGCCCGGCGCGTACGAGGTGCAGCTCGAGGTCACCGATGCCCAGGGCGTCAAGTCCTGCCAGCCAGCGCGCAAGACCATCGTCGCGTCGCCCGCGCAGAAGCTGCTCGTCGAGCTGTTCTGGGACAACCTGGGCACCGACCTCGACCTGCACTTCCTCGGCAGCCCCAGCACCCGCGTCGGCTCCGTGCCCGGCGACGTCTTCTACCAGAACCGCAAACCCGACTGGGGCATCGTGGGCGACCCGGCCGATGACCCCGAGCTGTCGCGCGACGCCCTCACCGGCTACGGCCCCGAGGTGTTCGGCTGGGTCAACCCCATCGACGGCGCCTACCGCATCGCCGTCGTCTTCGAGCAGGACTACGGCCTGGGCACGATGCAGCGTCAGAGCCGCGCCACCGTGCGGGTGTACCAGTTCGGCATCTTGAAGGCCGAGCTCACCCGCACGCTGCTCGAGCGCAACGAGGTGTGGCTCGTCGCCGACGTCGTGTGGCCCTCTGGTGACGTCACGGCGGTGCCGTGATGGCGGCGAGGCTCCTCCTCGTGGGCTGCTGGCTGGTGCTGCTGGGGGCCTGCCCCAGGGCCATGCCCACCGTCGACGCGGGCCGCCCGCCCGAGTGCGAGACGCGCGCCGACTGCGCCGCCGGCAGGGTGTGCACCGCCGAGAAGTTCTGCGCGCTGTGCGAGACGAGCGGCCAGTGCAGCGTGCGCGAAGAGTGCAACGCCGACACGAAGCTGTGCACACTGCGCGCGGGCTGGGGCACCGCCTGCGTGAAGAACGAAGACTGCCAGGCCGGAGACTGGTGCAAGCAGGGCCTCTGCCTGCCCCGCAGCGAGGTCAACCTGTGCCCCACGGGGCAGAGCACCACCTGCCCGCAGGGCGAGCGCTGCAACACCATCACCACCGTGTGTGAAGAAGACCTGGGCTGCTCCACCAACGACGACTGCTCGGGCGGAGAGGTGTGCAACACCGGCAGCCGCCGCTGCGTGCCCCGCTGCACGCCCGACACCCAGGCCACCGTCTGTGGCGCCGGAGAGCGCTGCGTCAACGAGCGCTGCGTGCAGTGCACCCAGGCCAGCGAGTGCGGCGTGGGGTTGTTGTGCGACCAGGCCGGCCGCTGCAGCACCGGCGAGCGCTGCTACTCCGACCGCGACTGCACCGTGCCGCTGGCCTGCTTCATCCAGACGGGGGCGTGCCTGCCCCGGCGGCGCTCCTGCACGTCGAACGACGTCTGCCCCGTCGACCAGCGCTGTGACGTGGGCGCCCAGCGGTGCGTGCCGCGCTCGTGTCAGCCCGACCGCTACGAGCCCAACGACGAGGAGTCGCGCGCCTTCGGCGTGATGCCGGGCACCTACCGCGGCATGACGTTGTGCAGCGGCGACCAGGACTGGTTCGCCCTCCAGCTCGGCCGCGGCGATCTCCTCGGCGTCAACCTCGACGCCGACCCCTTCAGCGAGGCCACCTTCAGCACCGTCATCAAGGACGCCTCGGGCCGCACCGTGGCCTCGGGCCGGCTCCTCGTCAGCTACGTGGCCCCCGTCGCCGCGCGCTACTTCGTCGTCGTCTCGAGCATCGACCCCTTCCAGACCTACGACGCCACCTTCCTCCTCTCGCGCGGCACGCCCTGTGACGACGACGGCAACGAGCCCAACGACGCGCCGATGGCGGCGGTCGCGCTCAACGCGCAGAGCAGCATCGACGGGAAGGTGTGCCCCCAGGACGTCGACTTCTTCCGCGTCACCCCGATGGCCACGCGGGGCGTGATGGTGTCCTTGTCGAACTACGACGCCTCCCGCGGCCTGCTGCGCCTGTGCCTCCTGTCGGCCGACGGCGCCACCGAGCTCGGCTGCTCCGAAGACGTCGCGCCCCGGGTGACGGTCGCCGCCGCCCAGCTGTCGGGCCAGAGCGTGCTCGCCCGGGTGTCGGGGAGTACCGAGCGCATCTCGAACGCCTATACGCTGCAGGTTGAGTTCCCATGAGGAAGACGCCCATGAACCGCCACGCCCCGCTGGCCCTGCTCCTCGCTGCGCTCGCCCTGGCCGGCTGCCCGCGCCCGATGCCGGGGCCCGTCGACTCCGGCCTGGGCGAGGTCGACGCCGGCCCCGGTGAGTTCGACGCCGGAGAGGACTTCGACGCGGGCGTCGACCCGATGGACGGTGGAGCCGTCGACGCCGGGCCACCTCCTGAGCTGCGCGTTCGCCGGGTCCTCCCGCCGCGCGGGTCCACCGCCGGTGGGGCCACGGTGCTGCTCGAGGGCTCCGGCTTCTTGCGCGACTTCGCGCCCACCGGCAGCCGCGCCAAGCCCCTCACCACGGTGCGCTTTGGCTCGAACCAGGTGCCCGACTTCACCATCATCGACGACGCCACCATGGAGGTCCGCACGCCGCCGGGGGTCGCGGGGCCCACGTCGGTCTCGGTGCAGAACCCCAACGGCCGCGTCGTCTGCAACAACTGCTTCACGTACTTCGAAGACCTCGTCGTCACCGGGCTGTCGCCGCGAGAGGGCCCGCTCGCTGGAGGCACCACGCTGACGCTGACGGGCCAGGGCTTCGATGACGAGGTGACGGTGCTCGTCGGTGGTGCCTCGGCGACGGGCCTGACGCGCATGGGCTCGACCGGGCTCACCGTCGTCACGCCCCGGGGCCAGCAGGCCGACCTCGTCGACGTCGTCGTGTACAACAAGAACGGCGTGTCGACGCAGCGGCGCGCCTTCCGCTACCTCCCCGACCTGCGCGTCACGCGCCTCTCGCCGCTCTCGGGCCCGGCCGCGGGCGGCACCGTCGTCACGCTCACCGGCACCGGCTTCATTGGGGCCACCGAGGTGCGGTTCGGCGCGGCCGTGGGCACCGGCCTCTCCGTCACCAACGACGGAGCGCTCACCGTCACCACGCCGGCCCAGGCCCTCGGTGCCGTCGACGTCACCGTCACCACCCCGCGTGGGACGTGGACGGTGCGGCGCGGCTTCTCGTACGTCGACGCGGCCGGCCCACTCGCCGTGTACGCCGTGTCGCCCCGCCTCGTCGCCGCGCAAGACACCGTCACCCTCGTCGGCCAGGGCCTCGACGCGCCTTCGCTGACCGTCACCATCGGCGGTGTCGCCGCGACCGTCGGTGCCCGCACGGCGACCTCGGCCACCGTCATCGTTCCCGCGCGGGGCAGCGCTCCGCGGCGCTCCGACGTCGTCGTCACCGCTGGCACCTCGGCGACGCTCACTGACGGTGTCACCTGGCGCGTGGCCCTCGCTGCCGTCGCCCCACGCTCGGGACCCGCCGCGGGAGGCACGCCCCTCACCGTCACCGGCGCCGCGCTCCCCGGTGATGCGCTCCTCTCCATCGGTTCGTTGCCGGCCACGGGCGTGACGGTCGCGAGCGAGACGTCGCTCTCGGCGACGAGCCCGCGCGGCTCGGGCGGCTTCGCGAGCGACCTCTGGGTGCGCGAGGCGGCCGACCCCGAGAACGAGTTCCTCCTGCGTGAGGCCTTCACCTTCGACGAGCCCCTCTCCATCGGCCGGGTGCAGCCTGACCGCGGCGCCATCGCCGGTGGCACGCTCGTCACCGTGCTGGGCAGCGGCTTCGGCGAGAGCACCGTGGTGCAGTTCGGCGCCTTCACCGCGAAGGACATCAAGTACGTCACGCCGCACCTCATCACCTGCCGCACGCCGCGCGGCGACGTCGGCACCGTCGACGTGCGGGTGGTGCGCGGCACGCAGAATGACACGCTGTCGGGCGGCTTCTCGTACTTCGACCCGCGCAGCATCTCGGGCGGGCTCTCGGGCGGGCCGCTCGTCGGCACGCTCAACGTCACCGTGCTCGACGCCACCCGCAGCAACTACGGCGCTCCCGTGTCGCTCGCGCGCGTGATGCTCGGCACCGACGAGACGACGCCCTTCCAGGGCTTCACCGACAACCGGGGGCAGATCACCTTCTCGGACCCGTCGCTGGTGAAGGCGCAGACCGTCACCGTCTTCAAGGAGAACTACCAGTCCGTCACCGTCACCAGCGTCAACGCCGAGAACCTCACCGTCTTCATCAACTTCACCGGCGCGGGCGAGGGGAGCCCCGGGGCCCCTCCGCCAGGCGTGCCGCCGTCGCAGATCGCCGGCCGGGTGCTGGGCTTCAAGACGCCGCGGCCGCTGATGAACGGCGAGACGCTCGAGGCCCGTGTCTTCGTCGCGCAGACGTCGCTCTTCGGGGGGGCGCCCTTCCGCGGCGCGCCGTCACGCATGGGTGAGAAGTGGCGCATCACGCAGGAGGCCGGCGACTACCTCGTCTTCACCGGTGCTGGTCTGCGCGCCGTGTACGCCGTGCTGGGCATCGTCAACGCCGGCAACGGCAGCTTCACCCCCATCACCATGGGTGTTCGCCGCGGCATCACCACCTCGGCCGACAACCCGGCCACGGGCCGCGACATCGTGCTCGACATGGCGCTCGACCAGACGGTGCCCATCACCATCGACTCGCCGGTGGCCTTCCCGCCGACGCTGCCGGGCCTGCCCGACGACCCCGGCATCAACAAGGTGTACGCGTGGCTCGACCTCGGCGCCGAGGGCTTCGTGCCCAACCCCAACAACTGGGCCACGGGCACCAGCGGCACCACCTCGGTCGCCAGCACCAACAGCACGCTGTCGTTCCCCAACTTCCCGCAGCTCGACGGCTCGAACTTCATCTTCTTGAACGAGTCGTCGGGCTCTGCCGCCTACCCGGTGACGTATTACTTCCGCCGGCAGCCGGGGCCCCTCTCGGCTGGCGTCACCATCGGGCCCATGTTGCCCCCGCCGCTCCTGTCGGAGCCGCGCGGCACCTTCACCGGCACCATCGCGTGGACGACGCAGCCCGGCGCCGTCGCCGACATTCACAACGTGCAGATCCTCAAGCCCACGCTCGCCGGCAACGTGAACCTCTGGGACGTGGTGCTGCCGGGGGCCGAGAACCGGGTGGTGCTGCCGGCCGCGGCGGTGCAGAAGCTCCGCGCCGAGAACCCGGGCGAGCAGATGTTCGCCGTCATCTACTCGAGCCGCTCGCCGAAGTTCGCCTACAACCAGTGGACGTACGACTCGTTGTCGGGCGTGGCCTGGTCGAGCTTCGCCATCGCCGTCTCGCCGGCCTTCATGCCGTGAGCCGTCCGATGGCGAGGGCAGGGTGGTTGGGGGTGCTGCTGGTGGCAGGGGTGGGCTGCCGCGACACCCGGGTGATGGGCGGGCGCTGCGGCGTCGACGCCGACTGCGCCACCTCGATGACGGCCTCGTTGGTGACGGGCGCCGCTGCAAGCGCGTACCGCTGCGAGGCCGCCACCGGTGTGTGCTACTGCCGCACCGACGAGGCGTGCCCACCCAGCCAGCTCTGCAATGGCCTGGGCTTCTGTCAGGACCGGGCCGGCTGCGCGACGAACGCCGACTGCCCCGACGCCACGCTGTACTGCGACACCTCGGTGGGCCAGTGCGTGCCGCGGGGGCGCTGCTCGTCGGACCTCCAGTGCAACCTGGGCGAGGTGTGTGACTTCCGCCGCGGCAGCTGCGTGCAGGGCTGCCGCAAGAACGGCGACTGCAACGGCGTGTCGTGCCGCTGCGGAGACGTGGCGTGCAGCTGCTCCGGCACCACGCCCGAGGCGCTGGCCCGTTGCCGCATCGGCGTGTGCGACCCCGGCTTCTGTGCCTCGAGCGACTTCTGCGCCTTCGGCGAGCAGTGTGGCGTGCTGCCCGACGCGGGCCTGCCCACCGAGCCCGACGCCGGCCCGCGCGCGCAGTGCTACTCGGACTACGACACGCGGCTGCGCCCCTATTGCGACAACTGCGTCATCGGCGCGGGTGGCCTGCAGGTGTGTGGCAGCGGGCCCAACTACTGCCTCATCGACACCCGCAACCCGGGCAACTTCTTCTGCGGAGCCGACTGCAGCGAGGGCCAGTCGTGCCCCCGCGGCTACGCCTGCCAGGACGTCATCGTGGTGCTGACGCAGTGGGCGTGCTCACGCTCGAACCCGGCGTGCCCCATCAACCAGCAGCTGCCCTGCACGGACGACACCGACTGCCGGCGCGGCGGCGTGTGCGCGAAGAACCCCGGAGAGGCGATGGGCTTCTGTGCCGGGCGCTGCGCCGTCGACGAGGGTGACGAGCAGGGCTTCTGCAGCTGTCAGGTCGACAGCGACTGCGCCCCCGAGTCGTGCATGGGCGGCGAGTGCAGCATCTCGCGCAAGCGCTGCGTGACGTCGGACGACTGCAAGTCGATTCGCTGCGTCGACTTCAACGGGGCTGGAGGCTGCCTCATCGGCCAGAACTGCGCGCCCGCGAGTGGGCTGTCGTGCAACGACATTCGCGGCGCGTCGATGCCGTGAGCGACCGACGGCCCTGGCTCCGCGCACTGCTGCCTCCCGTCGTGACGTCGGGGGGCCTCGCGCTCGTCGGGGCGTGGGGGGAGCGTGGCTTCGTCGAAGGGGCAGCACCACGTCGCTGGCGTCGACCTGACCCGCTCAGCGCCGCCGCGCGAAGACGTGGCGGAGGTCGACGGTGAGCCCGGGAACGGCGGTCGACGACACCGCCGACAGGTCCTTCAGCGTCTTCACCGAGCGGTACTTCGTCGCGCCGGGCGTGCGGTGGACGATGAGGGCGCGCTCCTTCACGTCGAGCACCCAGTACTCGGGGATGCCGAAGCGGGCGTACAGGGCCGCTTTTCGACCAAGGTCGAACGCCAGGCTCGAATCGGACACCTCGATCGCGAGGCGCGCTGAGCTCGGGTTCTCGGACGAGTCCCAGTCACCTGCCGCGACGATGGTGAAGTCTGGTTGCGGCTCGCTCTCGTCACCCAGCAGGAGCGGTAACTGCGGTCTGAGCTTGAAACCGGCTGGCAGCGCTCGCAGGAGCCGCTCGTTGAGCTCCATCAACGGGTGCGCGTGGTCGGCTCCCATCGGCGCCATGACGATGACCTCTCCCTCGATGAGTTGAACGCGGCGGCCTTCGAACAGCCCCACCTCTCCCAGCCGGTGGTACTGCGCGCGGGTCAGCCGCATCCGCTCGGGCGCCGCCTGCCGTCGGGGAGGGCTCGGTCGATGTTTCAGCGCTTCCATGGCGCCTCCATCATGTCACAGCCGTCGGTCACCCGCGCAGGCCGGCGGCGGCCACGAAGGGCACCTTGAGCCACGACGGCGCGTACTCGAACTCGGTCAGCCGCCGGCCGAGCAGGTGCTGCGTGCGGTGCCCGGGGAACCACGGCGAGATGGGGAAGTTCTTCGCCGGCGCGCGCAGGACGAACTTCTCGACGTCCTCGAGCAGGAAGCTGTTGTGCACCCAGCCGCGCCCCGACTGGATGTTCGACAGCGTCGTGCTCGGGTGGCCACCCCACGGTGCGTTCCCCAGGCCGAAGACGGCGCCGGCCCACGTGTTCACCACCACCGCGCCGTACTTGAGCTCCCGAATCATGCGCTCGACGGCGTCGGCCTCGGCGGGGTTCTCCATCGTCTTCGGGTGCACCAGCACCATCGCGGCCAGCGTGCCCCACACCTTGTCGTTCACGAAGCGCGTGGCCTCGTCACAGAAGGTGGCCACGGCGCTCGACTCGAAGGCCGTCTCGGACAGCACGGTGCACCAGGGCTCCTGGGTGAAGACGCGGTCGTTCTCGTCAGACCGGTCGACGTCGGTGAGCATCGCGTAGGCGAGCTGTCCCTCCTGCGGCGCTCCGATGAGCTTCACGTTCTTGCGGCCCTCGACGAACTGGCGCCAGCGGTCGGTCGCGCCCGGGTAGTACGCCGAGCGCACGCCACCCGTCCCGATGGCCCGCGCCACCTGGTCGAGGAACGTCTGCCGCTGGCTCCAGCCCTTCGTGGTGACGAGCAGCTTGGCCGAGTTGCAGTTGAAGCTCGCGTTGTTGCACACCATGCCGGCCACGTTGCGGGCCTGGAACTCGAGGCTGCCCTGGTCCCACGGGCCCGGCACGACGATGACGGGCGAGATGTTGCCGAGCTCCGAGGTGACGTCCTTCTTCAAGAGGGGCTCGTTCTTCGCCTTCCGCGCCTCCCGCTCGGGCCCCGGCGGCCCCCACACCATCGCGTCGTGTGTCTTGTCCGAGCCGGTGATGTGGATCTCGTCGATGCCCGAGTGGTTGACGAGGTACGCGCCCTCTTCCGCGCCGCCGTACACCACCGCGAAGAAGCCGCGCGCCACCAGCGGCGCGAACGCCTGCTCGATGAGGGGCCCGAGGTAGGCGTTGACGGGGTTCATCTTCAGCACGCACACCGTGCCCTCGGCGAACATCTTCCAGACGACGTCGGTGGGCGGAATGGCGTTGACGTTGCCAGCGCCCAGCACGAGGCAGACGCGGCCCTGGTGCGGCTTGCGGTAGTGGCCGGCCTGGTGCTCGGCGAGGTTCTTCCGCGTGACGCCAGGGAGCATGTAGGCCTCTCCCACGTGCTTGGCGAGGAGCACCGAGTCGAACGGGTCGGACGGGAAGGTGCGCACGGCGAGGCGGCCGTCGGGCAGCTCGCGCAGCCACGAGTCCTTCACGCGCGGCGCGCCGTACTGCTTCACCTCGGTCAGCGCGTGCTCGGTGAGCCGCAGCACCCGGAGCGTCACCATGGGGCCTGCGAGCCACTCTTCCCCGGAAGCCGGGCTCTCGAAGGGCACGCCCTTGTACGCGCAGGCGAGCCGCACCGACTCCTCGGCGATGCGCATGTACCCGTCGCGGAGCTGCCGGAGGAAGGCGACGCGCTCGTCGATGCTGGTGCGCGCGAAGGCGGCGGCGTTCTCCTTCACGCGCGAGACGACGGTGTCGAGCTGCGACTGCGGCATCGGCGGGGGAATGGCGACGGCGGCGGTCATGGGGCGACTCCAGGCAAGAATGAACGCGCGCCGCATAGCAGTCACGGGCAGGTGACGGAACCGGGGCCCCGGAAACCCGAGGGTTGGCAAGGTGTCGCCTCAGCGCGGCGCGAGGCGGAGGTCGTCGAACCCCGCCGCCACGAAGCGATCGATGACCGAGACGAGCTGTTCGACTTCGACTGCATCGTCGACGCGCAGACCGAGGCTCCGCGCGCCGGGGTGCTCGGCGCGGGTGAGCGTGAGCGCCGCCTCGAGAGACAGGCTCGGGCCAGCACGCCCGCGGGCCTCGAGCTGGCGCAGGCCCCGGGTGGTGAGGTGGAGCGTCACCTCGACGGGCGGACGTGCTTCTTCGGAGCAGGCGCTTGCGTCAGTCGTCACCCGCAGCCCACGCGGGGGTCCCTCGAGGTCGACCGGACCCACGAACATCAGCGCGATGGCGGCGAGCACTTCGGCGAGCGGGCTCAGGTGAAGCGCTGGAGCCCTCACGGGTGCGCCCCCGCCCGGCACGGGGAATCGAGCGCCACGCTCACCGAGGGAAAGCCCGCGCCGATGGCCACGTCGAGCAGCCGCACCACCTCCTGCACGGGCGCGTCGTCGTCGACGAACAGCAGGCAGGCTGACGCGTGGTCGAAGTCGTCCCGGAGCGCGGCCAGGGTCGCCGCCCAGTCGGCGTGGTCCATCGAGGTGGCGGTGGCACAGCCCCGCCGGTCGGCTCGCTGAAGGCGCCGCGACGAGACCCGGAACGTACAGGCCGGCGTGAAGCACGCGGCCTCGAGGTCGTCGTGGGTGAGGGCCGCGGTCTGAAGCCCGGACGACGGACCCACCAGGTCCATCGGAAGGAGGGCCGTCATCGCGACCAGCGCGAGCACTTCGGCGAGCGGGCTCAGGTGCGGTCGGACGTCCATGGCTCGCCCGACATCGCGCCGCGGCTCCAGTTCCACGCCGTCAGCTGGACTGGCCACGTCGCGTCGAACGCCGCGCCTCTTCGGCGAAGCCTTTTGGGGGCCTGGTCGCCTACGGTGCCGCTCGCATGCCGCTCCCTTTCGCACCGCCGTACGAGCCGATGCTGGCCCACGCCCAGGACGAGATTCCCGCGGGCCCCGGCTGGCGCTACGAGCCCAAGTGGGACGGCTTCCGCGCCCTCGTCTTTCGAGACGGCGAGGCGCTCGAGCTGTCGAGCCGCGAGAGCCGGCCGCTGGCGCGGTACTTCCCCGAGCTCGTGACGTCACTCAAGGCCGCGCTGCCCGAGCGCTGCGTGGTGGACGGAGAGATCATCCTCCCCGGGCCGAAAGGGCTCGACTTCGAGGCGCTCCAGTCGCGCCTGCACCCGGCGGCGTCGCGTGTGAACAAGCTGTCGCTCGAGATTCCCACGAGCTTCGTCGCCTTCGACCTCCTGGTTCTCGCAGACGACGACCTGCGCGAGCGGCCCTATGCCGCGCGCCGCGCGCTGCTCGAGCGCCACGTGCAGAACACCGCCAGCGTCTTCGTCACCCCGCAGACCCGCGAGCCGCGCGAGGCCGAGCGCTGGTTCGTCGACTTCGAAGGGGCGGGCTGTGACGGCGTCATCGCCCGGAGAGAAGAGCTGCCCTACAGCCCCGGCAAGCGGGTGATGGTGAAGGTGAAGCACGGGCGAACTGCCGACTGCGTGGTGGGGGGCTACCGCGAGGGCAAGACGCCGGGCACGGTGGGCTCGCTGTTGCTCGGGCTGTACGACGAGGCCGGCGTGCTCCATCACGTGGGGCACACCTCGAGCTTCACGGCGAAGGAGAAGAAGGCGCTCGTCGAGCAGCTCGCGCCCTACGTCGAGGGCACGAGCTTCGGGCAGGGCCGCACGCCCGACGCGCCGAGCCGGTGGAACCCGAAGGCCGAGAAGACCTGGGTGTCGCTGCGACCCGAGCTGGTGTGTGAGGTGCGGTACGACTACCTCCAGGGCGCGCGGTTCCGTCACGCGTCGACCTTCCTGCGCTGGCGCGACGACCGGAGCCCGTCATCGTGCACCTACGCGCAGCTCGAGCCGCCCAGGCCCTTCTCGCTGGACACCATCCGGTCGCTGGCGCCGCCGAGCCGGGAGTGACGTCATGTCGATGCGCCCCACAGAGGCCACGCTGGTGGCAAAGGAGCTCGAGCGGGAGCTCGCTGGCGCGGTGGTGCAGCAGGTGGCCTGCCCGACGCCCAGCCGGGTGTACGTCGAGCTGCGCGTGCCCGGGCGCTCCGTCACGGTGCTCTTCTGCAGCGACGTGAAGGCGAGCCGGGTGTCGGCGGTCGAGCGGCGGCCGCCCAACCCGAAGGTGCCGCCGGCCTGGCAGAGCGTGCTGCGGCGCGAGCTGGTGGGCCTCGAGGTGTTGGACGTCGAGAGCGTGGAGGCCCGGCGGCTCCTGGTGGCGCACTTCGGCGGCGAGCGCGAAGGGGTGGCCGTGCGTCGCGCGCTGGTGCTCGAGTATGGCGACGCGCCCGGGGTCGCGCTGGTCACGAGCGAGGCGAAGGTGATGGCGCTGTCACGGCCGTTCCGCGAAGGCGTGCGGCCCGGCTCGACGTGGACGGCGCCCGCGGAGCTCGAGGTGCGTGCACAGGAGAGCCGGTTGTCGGGCGACCACGTGCACCTGCGGCTCACGCACGCCGCCGAGGCGCTCTTTGGAGGCCAGGAGCAGAAGCGCTGGCTCGACGAGCGGGTGGCCCCGGTGCGCGCGAAGCTCAAGCGGCTCGCCCGCACGCGCGAGAAGGTGCGCGCCGACCTCGAGCGCGGCGCCGAGGCCGAGCGCCTGCGCCTCGAGGGCGAGCTGCTGGCGCAGAACCGTTTCCGCCTGACGCGCGGCCTCACCGAGGTGCGGCTGCCGGAGTACCGGGCCGACGGCGCCATCGTCGAGCACGTCGTGCGCCTCGACCCCTCACGCACGCCCCAGGAAGAACAGGAGCACCGGTTTCACCAGTACCGCCGCGTCACCCGGGGCATGGCGTTCGCGAAGATCCGCCTCGAGCAGCTCGACCGCGAGCAGGCGCGCCTTGGAGCCGAGCTCGCCGCGCTCGAAGCGGCGCCGGCCGAACAGCCGCTCCCACCCGCGCGCAAGGAGCCGTCGGCCCAGGCCCCGCTGCCGCCCTACCGGGTGTACGAAGGCCACGGCGGTCAGCCCATCTGGGTCGGCCGCGGCGCTGCCCACAACGACTCGCTCACCTTCCAGGTCGCCCGGCCGTGGCACGTGTGGTTCCACGCGCGCGGCGTGCCTGGCGCGCACGTGGTGGTGCCGCTCCAGAAGTCGGCCGAGCTTTCGCAAGAGGCCATGCTCGACGCGGCCCACCTCGCGCTCCACCACTCGGACCTCAAGGGCGAGCCGCGCGGCGAGGTGAGCTATGTGCCGGTGAAGCGGGTGCGCAAGAGCCGCGACGCGGCGGCGGGTGCCGTCACCTTCACCGGGGAGAAGACCGTCATGCTGCGGGTCGAGGCCGAGCGGTTGGCCCGGCTTCTGGCCACGGAGCGCCTGGGCTGACCTCGGGTTTGTCGATGACACACCTTGGCAGGGTCGACGCATTGATCGCCGTTCGACACGTGTGCTAGGCCGCCACGTCCTTTTCACACATGTGTGCGACCCACACACCGGAGTGACGATTTGTTGTCGATTCGCCCGTTTCAGCTGACCCGATCGCTAACGCTCACTGGGCGCACTGCCAGACCCACAGCGACCGCGCGGGGTGCAGACGGAATCAAGGGTGCTGATTTTCCTGGGGAAACGCGGCATGGGTTCGGGGGTACGGAACTTGCCCATGCGGTCGCCCTGCTGTTCTCGGAGGTCCGTGTGAAGCGTCTCTCGTCTGCCCTGCTTGCCGTCGCCCTGGTGCCCGTCGTGGCGCTGGCCGATACGCCTTCAACGGCTGCCGCTCCGGCCAATTCCAACGACGTGGCGCAGACCGCGCCCTCGACCCCGCCGCCTCCGCCCGCCGCTGGTGCTCCCGCGGCCCCGGCCGACCCGAAGAAGGACCCGAAGGCTGCAGCCGCGGCGCAGCCGGCGCAGCAGAACGCCCTCGCGAACGCCGTGCAGGCGCGTACGCCTGAAGAGCAGGCCAACCAGTCCGGTTTCCAGTTCGCGTTCGGGCTCGACCACTACCTGGGCACGGGCACGTTCGTGAACCCGCAGCAGTACGCGTCGCTGGTGGGGGCTCCGTCGGTCTCGGCGACCTACCTCTTCGGCATCAAGGGCGTGAAGTTCGCCGCGTCGGCGCGCCTCTTCGCGTTCTACGAGTACACCCTGCCTGACACGCCGAACGGTCGGCGCTTCTTCCCGCAGGACGCGCGCATCAGCCTCGTGGCCCCTGGCTTCTTCCGCGAGAAGGTCACTGGCATCGCCTTCACCCCCTCGGCGCTGCTGGTGCTGCCCACGTCGATTGAGTCGTTCACCGGCGGCACGTACTTCACGTTCGGTCTCGGCGGCGCGGTCACCCGCTCGGTGAAGGTCGGCAAGGGTGGCTTCGACTTCCGGCTCAACCTCTCGGGCGGCGCGACGGCGGCCCGGGCGGCCCAGGGCGTCGTGAACCCCGACTGCATGCGGCTTGGTACGCCGTGCACGGCTGCGAGCGGCAACCGCGACCCGTTCGGCAACCTTCTGGTGATCGGCCGCCCAGACGAGCCCCTCGCCTCGGTGGTGGGCATGAACCAGGCCCTGAGCGGCACCATTGGCGGCTCGGTGAACTGGCGTACGGGAGGCAACCTGCTCCTGTTCGCGGGCTACTCGTACACCCGCGTGTGGAACTACGCGGCGACGAACAACCTCGCTGATCCCACGATTCCCAAGGCTCTGGATTCATTCGGTCAGCCGGTCGCCCAGGGGGGGCTGGGCTCGGGTGACGTAACGCGAGCCTTCATCGGCGCGTCGTACCAGCTCAACGAGCACTACAACATCGACCTCTACGCCTTCACGCTGCAGAGCCCGATGGTGAACGTCAACGGTGTGTGGGTGCCGCGGGCGCCCATCGGTTCGTTCATCGACGCCGCTTCGAACAACACCTCGCTCATCGTCTCACTCGGCGCTGCCTACTGAGTCCCCCATGTCCCTCTCTTCACCCTCGTCGAACCTGCAGTCGAACCGCCCCGGAGGCACCATGAATCAGCAGTCCACCCACGCACGATGGCTGGCCGCCGCCGCCCTCTCGCTCTTCGCCGCGGCCTGCGCGCAGAGCAACGGCGACATCAACCGCGTG
>JANRKQ010000139.1:0-35219 GCA_033763395.1 Myxococcaceae bacterium | reverse complement strand
GCGCTCGAGACGGGCGATGCGCGCAAGCCGTGGCGCTACTCGTTGTCGGTGCGCGCGAAGGACGATCAGGGCACCTTCGCCAACGCGTCGAAGGCCTACTTCCTCGCCGAGAGCGATCTGCTCGGCACGGTGCTCGCGCGGCAGCGGGTGGTGCGGCCGGGTGACGTCGCCCGCTTCTCCGTCCGGGCCACCACGCTGTCGGGCAAGTCGTACGGCGCGACGAAGGGTGAGGTGCAGTTCAACCTGCTGGCGGCCGATGGCTCCACCACCGCGCTCACGAAGCAGGACTTCACCACCGGCGATGACGGCGTCGCGCGCGTCGAGGTGAAGGGTGAGAGGCCGGGCGTCGTCGAGGCGCAGGTGACGCTGAAGGACAAGAAGGGCCTCTCGTGGACGGGCGCGACCACCACGCTCGTGCTCGGCAGCAGCGGAGAGGCCGTGATGCAGGTGCCGACGCTCACCCTCGAGGCGCTCGGCGGCGCGATGCAGCCGGGCGACACCGCCGAGGTCGTCGGCCTGCTGCCCACTGGCTGGGGTGTGCGCGAGGCGAACGAGGGGACCGTGTGGATCACCCTCACCGGCGCCGGCATCTTCAAGACCGAGAAGCTCACCGTGAAGGGGCAGACGGTCGTCTACAAGTTCCCCATCGAGCGGCGCTTCGGCAGCGCGGTGTACGCGGCGCTGGCGTACCCGTCGGCGGGCGGCCGGTGGGAAGAGCGCATCGCGGGCTTCCGCATCGTCCCGAAGGAGCGCACCCTGAACGTCGCCGTCAACGCCGAACGGCCCGAGGCGGCGCCGCTCACCACCCAGACCCTGACGCTGCGGGTCACCGATCACCAGGGGCGGCCCGTGCAGGCGCAGGTGTCGGTGGGGGTGGTGGACAAGGCCGTGTACGCGCTCCAGAGCGAATTCCGCCCCGGCATCGTCGACTTCTTCTACCCGGTGGGGCGCGACAACGTGTCGACGTTCTTCTCGAGCGAGTTCCAGGGCTACGGCTACGGCGATCGCATCGCGCAGAAGCTCGCCGGCCTGCCGCGTCGCCAGTTCGCCGCGGTGAAGCCGCCGACGAAGCCCCAGAAGGAAGACGACACCGTCTACTGGAACCCGTCGGTGCTGACCGATCGTGATGGCCGCGCCTCGGTGACGTTCAAGCTGAACTCGATGCAGACGCTGTGGACGGTGACGGCCGTCGCCGTCGATGCGTCGGGGCGCTTCGGTGAGGCGGGCTCCGAGTTCGCGACCCGCGGCGCGCTGGTGGTGGCCGCGAACGTGCCGCAGTTCCTCCGCGAAGGAGACGTCGCCACGGGCTCCATTCGGGTGACTCCCGGGCAGAACGGGCCCGGCCAGGGCACCGTCACGCTCGAGTACCAGGGGCAGGGCGCCGCGGCGTTCGACGCGAAGACCGAGACGCTGACGCTGGCGAAGGGCGGCGAGGCGATCGTTCCGGTCGAGCTCAAGGCCGTGCGCGCGGGCGACTTCAACCTGGGGCTCAAGGCGAAGGGCCTGGGCGACCCGATCTCGGACGTGAAGCGCCTGGCGGTCCTGCCGGCGGCCATCGAAGAAGACGTCGCGGTCGCGTCGGTCGGAGGCGGCTCGCTCGAGCTTGAGGTGCCGAAGGGCGCGCAGGTGTTGTCGAGCCGGCTCACCCTGGCTCCCTCGATGGTCGACGTCGCGCTCGGCAACGCGCGTGAGCTGCTGACGTACCCGCACGGCTGCGTCGAGCAGCTCGTCGCCACCACCGTTCCGAACGTCGCGCTGTACCGCACCCTCGAGAAGCTCAAGGCGCTCGACACCCTCGACAAGGACAGCCTCACGCTCTTGTCCGAGGCGAAGAGCCGCTCGGTGCAGGGGACCGGCCGGATCCTCGACATGGCGGTGAAGGGCGGCGGCTTCACCTGGTTCTCGGGCTACCAGGAGCCCTCGCTCGAGATGACGCTCATCGCGCTCGATGGGCTCGCCTATGCGGCCGAGGCCGGGCTGCTCGACAAGAACGACGCACGGCTCACCGAGAGCGCGGCCTGGCTCGAGGCGCGGCCCGATGTCCCTCCCTCGCTCGAGGCGACCCGCACCTACGTGCTCGCGCGGCTCCAGGGGCCGAGGCAGGCCGCGAAGGTGCGGCAGCTCGTGGGCGCCGCGAAGCCCGAGGACTTGTACGGCCTCGCGCTCGCAGTGCTGGCCGCCGAGCACGCGGGCGTGGCGAACGAGGCCGAAGTGAAGGAGCGCATCGCCGCGCTCGCCGACGAGTCCCGCAAGGGCGTCATCTCGAACGCCGTCTTCCGCCCCGATGACTCGTTCTTCCGCTACCCGCTGCGCAACGTGGGCTTCACCGCGATCCTCGCGCACGCCGCGAGCAAGAAGGACGTCGACGTCGATCGCACCCGGGCGCGCGTGCTGCAGCTGCTCTCCGATCCGTCGCTGTCCACCTTCGAGCGGAGCACGGCGCTGCTCCACAGCCAGTGGCTCATCGAGCGCGACATCAAGGCGATGAAGAAGCTGTCGCCGCCGTCGCTCGAGGGCTCGACGGCCGAGCTGGTGCCCGCGGGCTTCGGCCTCTCCGCCACCATCGAGCCCAGCGCCGGCCAGCTGAAGGTGGGCGCGTTCGATGGCGTCGCCACCTGGCGGGCGCGGGTGCGCATTCCGCTCGCGAACGTCGAGGCGAAGGAGACGGGCATGTCGGTGAAGCGCGCGTACTTCGCGGTGAAGGGCGATCAGAAGGTGCCCCTCTCGGGCCCGGTGAAGCAGGGTGAAGACGTGTACGTCGAGCTCACCCTCGACGCGCGCAACGAGGACCGGTGGCGCTCGATTCGCAGCGCGTACTACGTGCTGGAAGACGCGATTCCCGCCGGCTTCACCGTGCTGCAGGAAGACAAGGTGTACCGCGGCGCGCCGCTCAGCCTGCCCTTGACGCACGAGGCGCTGAAGAAGCGCGCGTACACGCCTGAGCGCATCACCTGGTACTTCGAAGAGAAGGCGTTCTGGTCGGCCAGCCCGCGCGTCATCGGCTACGTGCTGCGCGCCAACTTCCCCGGGACGTACGTCGCGCCGCCGGCCACGCTCGAAGACATGTACGCGAGTCAGGCGAGCGCCCGGACGTCGAGCGCGAGCCTGAGCATCGTGAAGTGAGCCGTGGGCGCGCTGCTCCTCGTCCTCGCGGCGGTGCCCCGGGTGACGGTCGCGCCTGGGCTCGAACCGGCCTTCGAGGTGCAGCGCGCGGCCATCGAGGCGTGGGAAGCTCTTGACGTCACCTGGCAGACCCACCGCGGCCGGCCCGCTCCGACGCCTCGGGTCGCGATCGTCATCGAGCGGTCTCGGCTTGCGCCCGGCACGGCGGGGCTGAGCGAGCTTGGCCGGGTGCTCTTGCGGCAGGCGCGTGAGGGCAGCCTCTCGGCGACGGAGCGCCAGGCCCTGGCCCACGAGTTGGCCCACCAGTTCCTCTTGCAGGCCTGCCCGACGGCCACGGCCGATCCGCTGTTCCACGAGGCCTTCGCGGTGGCCACCTCGGGCGAGCTGGGCGCGTGGCGCGAGGGTGACTATCAGTCGTTGTCCGACGCGGCGAAGGTGCTGACATCGTCGAAGACGCTCGATACGCCGCCAGCTCGACGCGCGTTGGCACGGCTGTTGGTGGAGTCCTTCGGGCCCGGCGATCGGTTCCCGCGCGTGCTGGCCAGGCGCTTCGAGGCGTGCGACGGCGCCACCCGATGGACGCCGCTGTCCGTCGATGCGCTCATGTCGCTCGACGCGAGCGCTGGCACCGAGGCCTTCGTGGTGATGAGCCGCCACTCCGGTGAGGTGCTCCTCTCGGGTGGAGACATCGCGCAGGCGCGTCCGTTCGGTTCGACGCTCAAGCCGTTCCTCGTCGCGGGCGCGGCGACGACGCCGGGGTTGTCACCTCGCATCGGCGATCAAGAGTGGGCCTGTGGCGACGCGCTCCCCGGGACGATGCGCGCGCCCGAGGCGGTGCTGCTCTCATGCAATGGCTGGTTCCTCGACTGGGCCGAGCGGCAGCCCGGGGTGGAGCGCTTCGGGCCCTGGGGCGCGGTGCTCGAGTCGGTGGGGCTGTCGCGCCTGCCGGAGCACATCAGCGAGGCCATCGGGCTGCGCTCGACGTTGCAGCTCTCTCCGCTCGGGCTCGCCGCGGCCTATCGCGCGCTCGCCGAGGCGCGGCCCGACGTCATCACGTTGCTCAAGCGAAACGCCGCCGAGGGCACGCTGTCGCGGCTTCCCGAGTCCGACCGGCTCGCGGGCATCGCCACCAAGACAGGCACCGTGCGGGACGGTGGCTCGCGGCCTCTCATCGGGTGGATCGTCGGCGTCCTCGAGGACGTGGTGGTGGTGCTCGCGGTGCCCGGCAAGGCGCCGCGGCAGGTGGTCGAACGGTTCTTGACGGTGGTGGCGCAGGCCAGACGGCTCGGCGCGCGCGACGGCGTCGAGGTGCAGGTCTTCTCGTTGCTCACGCCCTCGCAGGTCGACGTGCGCTGCGAGCGCGCGGGCTTTCGGGTGGTCGACGGCGCCCCCACGCCGCTGGCGCCCGAGTGGCGGCCGCTCGCAGAGATGCTCCAGGGCCCGCTGGTGTGTCTGGCGGCCCCGTTCGAGGTGCGGTTGCCAAAGATGAACGACGGGCGGCCGTACGCGGGCGTGTTTCGACGGGAGCCTCCTGCGCCGTGGGTCCCGCCGCCTGGCGTGACGGCCACCGAGAAGGAGCGCCGCGCCCGCACCGGCAGCGAGGTGCTCTTCCGCACCACGCGGCTGGCCTACGTCACCGGGGTGCTCGCCTCGGAAGACGCGTCGATCGTCGGTGAGCCACGCGCGGCGCTGCTGCGGGTCGTCTCGCACAACGCCGACACGCGCGAGCGTCACGGCTCGAGGCCCGTCTGCGACACCACCCACTGTCAGGTCTTCCAGGGCACGACGCGCACGAGCGCGGCCGACGCCGAAACGCTCGCCCGCCCGAAGCTCAAGACCTCAGGCTGGCTGCCGTTCTCCCGTGGCGGAGACGAGCCGTGGACCGAGACGCGGTCGCGCAAGGACGTCGAGAGGGCGCTCGGCATTGGGCTGGCGCTCGTTCAGCGGCTCGAGTCCTCAGGCGGCACGCTGCGCGTGGTGAAGACGGTGATCGACGACGGCGAGCCGTACGAAGACAGCCAGGCGATGCCGTGCGAGCGCCTGCGGGGGCCGCTCAAGCTGCCGGCGTGTCCGTCGTCGGCCTCCTGGACGGGAACGACCGTCGAGTTCAAAGGTGTCGGACGGGGGCATGGGCTCGGCCTCGACGTCGAGGCCGCGCGCAAGAGCGGAGCGGATCAAGACACGATTCTCGAGCGGGCGTTTCCCGGCTCGACGCGGTGAGGGCGACGGCATGGTGAGCCTGGTGGCGGTGGTGCTGGCGCAGTACGGCTGGGGCGTCGACGGGGGCATGCGGCTCGAGGAGCGGTTCACGCCACCGCCCGGGTTCACGCGAGTCGAGGTCGAGCCCGGGAGCTTCGGTGCGTTCCTCCGCGGCCTGCCGCTGCTGCCCGAGGGCACGCCGGTGCGGCTGCACACGGGGCGGCTCAAGGGCCGGCAGGACGTCCACGCTGCGGTGATCGATCTCGACGTCGGCGCGAAGGATCTGCAGCAGTGCGCCGACGCGGTGATGCGGCTCCGCGCCGAGTGGCTCTACGGCGCCGGCCGCGCGAAGGACGTCTCGTTCAACGACACGGGGAAGGGCGCTCCCATGCCGTTCTCGCGCTGGGCGAAGGGCGAGCGACCTGCCGCCAGGGGTGCGACGTTGGTGTGGAGCGCCACGAAGCTGCCCGACGCCTCACGCGCCAGCTTTCGCCAGTACCTCGACACGGTGTTCATCTGGGCCGGCACCAGCTCGCTCGAGAAGGAGCTGAAGAAGCGGCCCGCCGCCGAGCTCAGCCCTGGCGACGTGGTCATCAAGGGCGGCTTCCCCGGCCACGCGGTGATCGTCCTCGACGTCGCGAAGAACGCGCAGGGTGTCGCGCGCGTGCTGCTCGGGCAGTCGTACATGCCGGCGCAGAACGTTCACGTGCTCAAGCAGTCCGATGGCGACCCCTGGTTTCCAGCGCCGGCCGATGACGCCGAGTACGTCACGCCCGAGTGGACGTTCCCGGCAGGGAGCCTCCGTCGCTGGTAGTGCCGGGCTCTCCAGCTGCCTGCCCAGACCCAGGCGCCTGCCTCTGGCTTGGCCAGCTGGCGCCCATTGGCTGCGGGCGCGGCGCTGGTGATGCCCCGGTGTCAGCGCTGATGCTCCTGCTGCTGGCGGTCAGGCGGCGCGCAGGCTGGTAGGGTGTCGTCGATGCGTCTCTTCGTCCTCGCGCTGCTCCTCGTTGGCTGCACCAAAGCCGCGGCTCCGACCATCGACCCCGCCGCGACGGTTCGTTTCCTCACGCCGCCGATCGACGGAGACGTGGCGACGATCATGTCGGCGCAGCGCTCCAGGTCGAAGGCCGAGGGCCGACAGGTGCTGCTGTACTGCGGCGCCTCGTGGTGCGAGCCCTGCCGCTTCTTCCACGAGGCGGTCGATCGCGGAGAGCTCACCGGCAAGCTGGGCGCGATCGATCTCGTCGCCTTCGACGCGCAGGTCGACGCCGAGCGCCTGCTGATGGCCGGCTACGAGTCGCAGTTCATTCCGCTCTTCGCGGCGGTCGGGCCCGACGGCAAGGGTACGGGCAAGAAGATCGAGGGCTCGGTGAAGGGGCCCGGCGCCGTCGACGATCTCGTCTCGAAGCTCCAGGGGCTCCTGGCCGAAGCGCCCCGGTGACGTCGTGCTTGTGAGCGCTGCGGGCGAGCGATAACTCCCCGCGCACCATGCTCCTCATCAGCGTGAAGAAGGCCCTCGACGGTTCGGTCGCCGCGGGCACGAAGGTCGAGATCCGCGGCTGGGTCCGCACCCGCCGTGACTCGAAGGCTGGCATCTCGTTCGTCAACGTGCACGACGGCTCGAGCCAGGACCCCGTGCAGGTCGTCGCCCCCAGCTCGCTGCCGAACTACCAGGACGGCGTGCTCAAGTTGACGGCGGGCGCCAGCGTCATCGCCCGAGGCACCCTCGTGCAGAGTCAGGGCAAGGGCCAGTCGATGGAGATCCAGGCCGACGAGGTGCACGTCATTGGCCTCGTCGACGACCCCGATCACTACCCCATCACGCCGAAGCAGCACTCCCTCGAGTACCTCCGCGAGCAGGCGCACCTGCGTGTGCGCACGAACACGTTCGGAGCCGTCGCCCGCGTTCGGCACCACGCGGCGCAGGCGATTCACCGCTTCTTCCACGAAGAGGGCTTCTTCTGGGTCAACACGCCCATCATCACCGCCAGCGACGCCGAGGGCGCCGGCCAGATGTTCCGCGTGTCGACGCTCGACCTCGCCAACCTGCCGCGCACCGACGCCGGGAAGATCGACTTCTCGAAGGACTTCTTCGGCAAGGAGGCCTACCTCACCGTGTCCGGCCAGCTGAACGTCGAGGCCTACTGCCTCGCGCTCTCGAAGGTGTACACGTTCGGGCCCACCTTCCGCGCCGAGAACTCGAACACCACCCGGCACCTCGCCGAGTTCTGGATGATCGAGCCCGAGATCGCGTTCGCGGACTTGAACGACGACGCGAACCTCGCAGAGCGGTTCCTCAAGTACGTGTTCAAGGCGGTCCTCACCGAGCGCCTGGACGACATGAAGTTCTTCGAGGAGCGCGTGCAGAAGGGCGTCATCGAGCGCCTCGAGAAGTTCATCAACTCGTCCTTCGAGCGCATCGACTACACGAAGGCGATCGAGATCCTCCAGAAGTCGGGGAAGAAGTTCGAGTACGCGCCGGAGTGGGGGAAGGACCTGCAGACCGAGCACGAGCGCTACCTCACCGAGGAGCACGTCGGCCGGCCCGTGGTGGTGATGAACTACCCGGAGCAGATCAAGGCCTTCTACATGCGCATGAACGAAGACGGGAAAACCGTCGCCGCGATGGACGTGCTGGCGCCCGGCATCGGCGAGATCATCGGCGGCAGCCAGCGCGAGGAGCGCCTCGACCTGCTCGATGGGCGCATGAAGAAGATGGGCCTCGTGCCGGAGCACTACGGCTGGTACCGCGACCTGCGTCGCTATGGCTCGGTGCCCCACGCGGGGTTCGGCCTCGGCTTCGAGCGCCTCATCGTCTACCTCTGCGGGCTGCAGAACATCCGCGACGCGATCCCGTACCCGCGCGTGCCGGGCTGGGCCCAGTTCTGACCCAACTTCGGAGGGTGTGAACGCCAGGTGACTGTCGCCTCGCGGTGACGGTCTTCGGGCCCGTCGAGACGTGCTTGACATACCGTGACTACACAGTCACGTCATGCGAGCGAACCTTCTGGTGGGGTGTGCAGCGCTGGACGGGGCGTGCGGCGGGTCGGTGAGCGACCTTCCCGAGGACGAGCCCATCGAGTCGGTGAGCAGCGAGCTCACGTACCGGCCGCTCCGTGGGTTCGGCCGCAGCATTCACGTCGCCGAAGTGGACCTGTGCGAGGCCGGCCTCGAGCTGCGCGCGACGGGCCCGGGAGACGGAACGCGCACGGTGTCGTCCTTCGCATCGCGCGTCGGCGCGCTGGTGGCGATCAACGGCGGCCACTCATGGAGCGGCGCCCCGTCGGTCTCGGCGAGCGGTGGCCAGTTCTTCGGCAGGGCCGATCAAGGCGACGTCGGCCAGGCGGTGTTTGGCCCCGGGCTCGCGGACTTCATCCACATGCACACCGCGTATGCGCGCGCGCCTGGCCACCAGGAGGTCGTGTCGGGGCTCCTGACGCTCGTGCACGATGGCGTGCCTCAGCACGCGGTGTTGCCGAACGGCGAGTACACCTGCTCGGTGCAGCACCCGCGCACGCTGCTCGGTCTGTCGGCCGACAAGCGAAGGCTCTTCATGGTGGTCGTCGACGGCCGCGCGCCCGCGCAGGGCCGGCTGGGCATGACGTGCGGTGAAGCGGCCGACTTCATGGTGTCGCTCGGGGCGCACTGGGCGCTCAACCTCGACGGCGGCGGGAGCAGCGAGATGGTGGTGAACGGGCGCATCGTCAACGTGCCCTCCGACGGGCGGGAGCGCCCGGTGCCCACGCACCTCGCCGTCGTCCGTCGTCCCGGTGCGCGCGGGCACTGTCCCTCGGCCCCGGTGCAGCCCCCGACGCCGCCGGTCGTGCAGCCGCCCGCGACGGGCTGTGGCGTGCTGGCGCCCGACGCGAGCCTCGGGGTCAACGCCTCGGTGTCGAGCTGCAACGGCCGCTTCACCTTCGTGCACCAGGGCGATGGGAACGTGGTGCTCTACGACGGCGGCCGCGCGCTCTGGAGCACCCGGACGAACGGCCGCGCGACGGCGACGCTGGCGATGCAGGGGGACGGCAACCTCGTGCTGTACGCGCCGGGGCAGCGAGCGCTCTGGCACACGCGCACCCATGGCAACGGCGGCGCGCGGCTCGTCGTGCAGGACGATGGCAACGTCGTGCTGTACGCGCCGACAGGCCGCGTGCTGTGGGCGACGGGAACGGCCGTGGCGACGCCTCCTCCCGTGCAGCCGCCAGTGACGCAGCCGCCTCCCGCTCCGATGCCGCCACCGGTGGCGCCGACGCCGCGCGCCTGTGGCCGACTGGGAGCCAACGAAGCGCTCGGACCGAACGAGTCCGTCACCTCGTGTGACGGCCGCTTCACCTTCGTGCACCAGTCCGACGGGAACGTGGTGCTCTACCAACAGGGTGTGGCGCGCTGGTCGTCGCGCACCGCGGGCCGGGCTTCGAGCGCGCTCGTCATGCAGGGCGACGGCAACCTCGTGCTCTATGGACCGGCGCTCAACCCGCTCTGGTCGAGCCGCACACCGGGCGCGCCGAACGCGTTGCTCGCCGTCCAGGATGACGGCAACGTCGTGCTCTACGCGAACGGGCAACCGCGCTGGGCGACGGGCACCTGCTGCCGCTGATTCGCGCCTCGCTGGAGCCCGTCACGGGCGAAGACAAGCCGCCGGCTCCATGACAAGAACGCCGGGCCGTGAGTGACGACCTCGACAACGCGCTGAACGACCTCGACGCGGGCAACGAATCGCCGGCCTACCTGCTGCTGGGGGAGGAGTTCCTCGTGCGCAAGGCGGCCGAGAAGCTCCTGGGCAAGCTGGTGCCCGGAGGAGCCGCCGATCTCAACTGCGTCACGCTCGACACCGCCTCGCCGCGCGACATCGCCGCCGAGCTCGCCACCTTCCCGATGTTCGGGGGGCGCAAGGTCGTCTTCCTGCGCGATCCCGAGTTCCTCGCGCCCAAGAAGGGCCGCGCCGACGCGCTGGGCCGCGCCCGTGAGTCGTGGAAGAGCAACCGCAAGAAAGACGCTGCGCGCCGCGTGCTCGCCATCGCCGCGCGGGCCGGGTGGGGCGTGGGCGATCTCGATCCCTCGCGCGAAGGCGCGCCCAAGCCCGACGACTGGGACCGAGAGCTCGGCATCATCCTCGCGGACGTCGACGTGCAGTTCCTCAAGGACGTGCAGGCCTTCTGCGTCGCCGAGAACGTCAGCGCGCCCTCGAGCGACGACACCGTGCTCAACGACTGGCTGTCCAAGAAGCCGGGCAAGGGCCAGGTGCTCGTCATCGCCACCACCGAGCTCGAGACCAAGGGCGCCTTCGTCAAGCTGGTGAAGGAGCACGGCACCTTCCTCGAGTTCAAGGTCGCCGCGAAGCTCGACAAGCTCGATCTCGATCAGTTCGTCGCCGAGGCCCTGGGGCCCCACAAGAAGAAGCTCGGGCCCGGCGCGCTCGACGCGCTCAAGGACCGCGTGGGCGCCAACTTCCGCCTGCTGGCCAGTGAGCTCGAGAAGCTCGCGCTCCACTCGGCGAACCCGACCATCAGCCAGAAGGACGTCGAGCTGCTCGTCGGCCACGCGCGCGAGGAGGACTACTTCGAGCTCTCCGACGCGCTCCAGAAGCGCAACCTCGACGGGGCGATGAAGTACCTCGAAGAGGCCATCGCCCAGGGCACCGCGCCCCTCGCCATTCACGGCGCCGTCACTGGCATCGTTCGCCGGCTGCTCACCTCGTTCGAGAACATGATCCAGCTCTCGGGCGGAAAGCCGCCGCGCAACTACAACGACTTCCAGGCGCGGCTGTGGCCGAAGATCGAAGCCGACGCGAAGGCCGCGAAGGTGAAGGTGCCGCACCCATACGCCTCGTTCATGGGCATGCAGGCCGCGGCCCAGTGGGGCCGTCAGGACCTGCTGCGGGCCCTCGTCGCCTGTGCCGAAGCCGATCTCGCGCTCAAGCTCGGCGGGCAGGAACTCGTCCTCGAGCGCCTCTTCTGGACCCTCTGCGGCAAGGCGGCGGCGTGGGACTCCCAGATGCACGTCATCCGCCGCGAGCAGGAGCGTTGACCATGAGCCCCCGCACCCTCGTCACCTGCGCCCTGCCGTACGCGAACGGCCCGGTGCACCTCGGCCACCTCGTCGAGCACATTCAGACCGACATCTACGTGCGCGCGCTGCGCTCGACCGGCGCCGACGTGCTCTTCCTCTGCGCTGACGACACGCACGGCGCGCCCATCGAGCTCAACGCGCTCAAGCAGGGCCTCACCCCCGAGGCCTTCGTCGCGAAGTGGTTCGACGAGCACACCTCGGTCTTCCGCGACTTCCACATCAGCCACGATCACTACGGCTCGACGAACTCGCCCGAGAACCAGCACTACGCGAACCTCATCTACGGGCGCGCGAAGGAAGCGGGCTCCATCGGCAAGAAGGACGTCGAGCAGCCCTACGACGCGAAGGCCGGCCGTTGGCTGTCCGACCGCTTCATCCGCGGCACCTGCCCGAACTGCGGCACGAAGGACCAGTACGGCGACGCCTGCGAGAACTGCAACGCCACCTACACGCCCCGTGAGCTGAAAGACGCGTACAGCGCGATCTCCGGAGAGCCGCTCGAGTGGCGCAAGTCGTCACACGCGTTCTTCCTGCTCTCGAAGCACGTCGACTTCCTGAAAGAGACGATCGGCAACCCGGCCTTCATGAACCCGGGCCCGGCTGCGCAGCTCGGGCAGTTCTTCGAGAAGGGCCTCGCCGACTGGGACATCACCCGCGACGGGCCGTACTTCGGCTTTCCGATTCCCGGAGAGACGAACCAGTTCTTCTACGTCTGGCTCGACGCGCCCATCGGCTACATCGGCGCCACCGAGCAGTGGGCGAAGAAGACGGGCAAGGCCCAGAGCGCGCTCGACTTCTGGGACGAGTCGAAAGACACGCGCATCGTCCACACCATCGGGAAGGACATCGTCTACTTCCACTGCCTCTTCTGGCCGGCGGTGCTCAAGGTGGCGCAGCTCCGGCGGCCCGCCCGCGTGCACATTCACGGTCACCTCACGGTGAACGGCGAGAAGATGTCGAAGTCGCGCGGCACCTTCATCAACGCGCGCCCGTACCTCGACAAGCTCGACCCGAATTATCTGCGCTTCTATTACGCGTCGCTGCTCGGCAACGGCCCTGAAGACATCGATCTCTCGCTCAAGGAGTTCCGTGAGCGCACCAACGCCGAGCTCGTCAACAACCTGGGCAACCTGGCGAACCGCACGCTGACGCTCCTGGTGAAGGAGTTCGGCGGGCAGCTCGCCGCCCCAGACCCGGCGCTCGGCAAGCCGCTCGTCGACGGCGCGCTCGCGAAGGTGGGCGCCATTCGTGACGCCTTCTTGAGCTTCGACTCACGCACGGCGGTGAAGCACGTGCTCGAGATCGGCTACGCGGCGAACCAGTTCCTCACGGTGCACGAGCCGTGGAAGAAGCTGAAGGCGCCCGAGACGCGCGGGGCCGCGCACCAGGCGCTCTCTGAAGCGGCAGAGGTCGTGTTTCTCTTGACGGCGCTGCTCGACCCCATCGTCCCGCAGCTCGCAGCCAGGCTGGCGGCGCAGCTCGGCCGCGTGGGGCTCACCTTCAAGGCGATCGAGCGCGCCGCGTACCCGCTCCTCGATCGCGGCCTGAAGCTCGGAGCGCCGTCGCCGCTCATCAACCGCCTCGAGGCCGAGCAGGTCGACGCGCTCATCGTCACCGTGCCGGTGGAAGAGAAGAAGCCCGCGAAGAAGGACGAGCCGAAGCCCGCCGCGGCCCCGCCGTCCGAGATCGAGTTCGGCGACTTCACGAAGGTGTCGCTGCGCGCCGGCAAGGTGCTGGCGTGTGAGAAGGTGCCGAAGGCCGACAAGCTGCTCAAGCTCTCGGTCGATCTCGGAGAAGGCGCGCCGCGCACCATCGTCTCGGGCATCGCCGAGGCCTACACGCCCGAGGCCGTCACCGGCCGCAACGTGGTGGTGGTGGCGAACCTGAAGCCCCGGCCCCTCAAGGGCATCGAGTCGCGCGGCATGATCCTCACGGCAGGGAAGGGCGGGAAGGACCTCATCCTGCTCGACCCGGGCGACGTGCCGCCGGGCGCGGAGGTGAAGTGACCGCGGCGACGTCATGGCGAGCCACGCGTGAGCAGGCGCTGCTCACGCTCGAGCGCGAGTCATCGGCGGCCATTCGGGCCGAGGCGGCCGAGGCGATCTGTGATGCCGCCGCCGACGCGCCCGACGACGCGCTGCCCGACTTCGCGCCCGACGTGGTGCGCCTGCTGACGGACAAGCAGGTCGAGGTGCGCGTGGCGGGCCTCGCGCTCGCCGCCGAGGTGCTGCCGCCCGCCGAGGCGAAGGACGTGCTGGTGCGCAACATGACGGACACCGCGCACCGCGTGCGGGTCGAAGCTGTGGGGCGGCTGGCCGATCTCGCGCTCCCAGAGGCGCGCGGCGCGCTCGCGGTGGCCCTCGAAGACGAGCTCTTCCCCGTGAGGTTCGAGGCCGCGCGCGGCATGGTGGCGCTCCAGCACTCGGCGGGCCTCGAGACGTTGATCCAGGCCCTCGAGGACGGCGACCTGCGCTTCCGGGCCGCGGCGGCGCTCGCCGAGCTCGGCAACAAGGACGCCGTGCCTGCGCTCAAGAAGGTCTTCAAGGGCTGGTTCCTCCCGGCCTTCGACAAGACGCAGCTCGCCGGAGCCCTCGCGCGGCTGGGCGACCCGGACGGCGTCGAGCACCTCTTCAAGCGGGCCGCGAAGGGCTGGTCGATGGACCGCGCGATGGCCATTGAGCTGCTGGGCGAGGTGAAGGCGCCCGGCGCGAAGGAGCGGCTGCTCCAGATCCTCGCCACGAAGGACGACGACTGCCGGGGCGCCGCCGCGCGCGGTCTCGGTCGCCTCGGAGACGCCTCGGTCTTCCCCGTGCTCGAGCCGGTCCTCTCGGAGCCCCTGGTGCCCGACGACGTGCGGCTCGACGTGGCCGAGGGGCTGCTCCGGCTCGATGCCCCGCGCGCGAAGCAGGCGCTGGCCACGGTGCCCCTCGAGTCGGACGACTCGCGCGCCGAGCTGGCCGACATGGTGAAGGAGCTCGCTCCGTGAAGCTCATCGACGCGCACTGCCACCTCGAGCCGAAAGACTTCCCGGTGACCGCCGACGTCGTCGCGCGGGCGCGGGCCCAGCAGGTGGTGCACGCCGTCGTGGTGGGGCAGTTCCAGAAGCCCGGCGACTTCGGCTTCGCCCTCGACGTCGCTCGCGCGCACCCCGACTTCTTGACGCCCACCATGGGGCTCCACCCGCACGACGCGGCCGCGGCGCAGCCCGACGACTGGTCCACCCTCGAGCGCCTGTGCGGCCTGCCCGAGGTGAAGGCGGTGGGAGAGACCGGCCTCGACTACTTCTACAACCACAGCCCGAAGGCCGAGCAGCTCGAGGCGTTCCATCGCCAGTGTCAGCTCGCGAAGGCGCTGAAGAAGCCCCTCGTCATCCACGTGCGTGACGCCCACGAAGACTGCGTCGAGGTGCTGCGCTCCGAAGGTGTGCACGACGGCATGATCCACTGCTTCACCGGCGACACCGACGCGGCCCGCCGCTACCTCGACCTCGGCTTCTTCATCAGCATCTCGGGCGTGGTGACGTACAAGAAGAACGAGGCGCTCCAGGCGGCGGTGCAGTTCGTGCCCGTCGAGCGCTTGATGGTCGAGACCGACAGCCCCTTCCTCGCGCCGGTGCCGTTCCGCGGGAAGAAGAACGAGCCGGGCTACGTGGCCGAGACCGCGAAGAAGATCGCCGCGCTCAAGGGGCTGGACGCGGACGAGGTGGCGCTCACCTGCGCGAAGAACACGTGCCGGCTCCTCGGCCTGGACGTCGCGCTGTAGCGCCCGGGCCTGCGGTTGATTCCTGCTGGTGACGTGCGCGCGCTCAGCCTCGCCCTTCTTCTCGTCACCACCTCCGCCGCGGGCGATCCGCCCGAAGGGAGCCCCCGTGAAGGGTGTGGTTGGGCCTTGCCTGAGGGCTTCCTGCTGCTGCCGACCGTCCAGGCCGAGGTGCCGATCGATCTCCTCCAGACGCCGCTCAGCGAGCCCGTCGGGCGCCGTGAGGAATCACCCACCGCCTGCCCCGTTCTGCTAGGCACCATGCCCGTCATGTGTCGGCTCGTCCTCGCGCTCGTACTGTCCTCGACCGGCTGTGCGTCGGTCAGCTCGTTCTTCTCGGGCAACGACGACCCGGTCTATTCGACCGAGGCCGACGAGAACCTGAAGAAGGGCAACGAGGCCCTCGAGGGGAAGAACTTCGTCGAGGCTGCCAAGTACTTCGAGTTCACCCGCACGAAGTTCCCGTTCCTCGAGGCGTCGAAGGAGGCCGAGCTCAAGCTGGCGGACTGCTCCTACGAGCAGGAGAAGTACGTCGAGGCGCGCGACCGGTACCAGAACTTCGCGCGGCTCCACCCGACGCACCCGAAGGTCGACTACGCCGCGTTCCGCGCCGCCGAGACCCACTTCAGAGACATTCCGTCGGACTTCTTCCTGCTCCCGCCCGCCATCGAGAAGGATCAGGTCGAGCTCAAGGGCGCGCTCATCGCGCTCAACGAGTTCATGCGCCTCTACCCGAGGTCCGAGCACGTCGAGCGCGCCCAGAAGATCACCGCCGACGTCAAGCGCCGGCTCGCGAAGCATGAGCTGTACGTCGCCGACTTCTACGCGCGCCGCGAGAAGTGGCCGGCCGTGATCAACCGCCTCACGGTGGTGCGCAAGAGCTTCGCGGGCATCGGCTTCGACGCCGAGGTGGCCTTTGGCCTCTACGACGCGCACCTCGCGCTCAAACAACCCGACGCCGCGCGGGAGGTGCTGGCGGCGTATGTCGAGGCCTTCCCGAAGGACGAGGGCGTGCCGAAGGCGAAGAAGCTGCTCACGTCGTTGCCTGCGCCGGCGCCGGCGCCCGCGCCCGCTCCGGCGCCATGAGCCCAGAGGGCCAGAAGGTCGTCGGCTTCGTCGCGGCGACAGCGGCCCTCGTCCTCGTCGTCGCGGTGTTCGGCCAGCGCGTCCTCGGGGTCGCCGCCGGCCCCGAGAACGAGCTCATCACCCAGCTCAAGCGCCTGGAGACGCCCGGCACCGTCTTCGACGAGCGCACGCGCCTGGTGGGCTCGAAGGTGAGCTACCAGCGGCTGTCCGTCGTCGTCGATGCCTCGGGCCAGCGCGCCGTCGTCACGGGCACGCTCGACTTCACGGGCACCGTCGGTGGGGCCGTCGCCGTGGGCTCCCTCGGCCTCGAGAAGGTGCGCTTCGCGCGGCGCGACGAGGGCTGGGTGCTGGTCGACGGCCCCGCGCCGAGGCTCTTCGCCATCCTCCGGGCGCTCGAGCGCCGCCGGCAGGCCCTCCAGGCAGCCGCCATTCCCGACGCGCCCGGGCTCGACGTGGAGCGCGCCCAGCTCTTCCGTCGCCTCGAGCGCCGCCTCTTCACCGTCGAGGCCTGGTACATCCGCTCCGAGCGCGAGGGCGTCGAGGTCGCCGAGGACTTTCGCCTCACGGGCGCGCTGCCCGAGCGCCCCATCGACGAGAAGGGCACCCGCCGCCTGTCACTCACCGAGGACGACCGGGGAGAGTTCTCCTTTCCGCGTGGGCTCTTGTAGGGTACGCAGCCACCCTTTCCGCAAAGGCTCTCGATGGACGACGCGCTCAAACAGACGCTCACCCTGGGGCGGGGCTACTTCGAGAAGAAGCAGTTCGCCGACGCCGAGAAGTACCTGACGCAGGTCGTCGAGCGGAACCAGTCCTTCGCAGACGTCTACAACATGTTGGGCGTCATCTATCACGACCAGGGGCAGTTCGCCCGGGCGCAGCGCGCCTTCGAGGCGGCCCTTCGCATCAACCCGGCGTACACCGACGCGGCCCTCAACCTCGCCGTCATCTACAACGACATGGGGAAGTACCGCGAGGCGAAGGAGGTCTACCAGGCCGCCATCAGCCGCCAGCGCGCCAGCCCCAACAAGATGGACCCGTACGTGAAGGGCAAGATCGCCAACATGTACGCCGACATCGGCAACGTCTTCTCGTCCGCCGGCATGCTGGAGGAGGCGGTGGTCGAGTACCGCCGCGCCCTCGGCCTGGGGCCCACCTTCGTCGACATTCGTCTCAAGCTCGCAGACTGCCTGCGGGATCTGGGCGATCTCACGGGAGCGCTCGCCGAGTTCGAGGCGATCCTCCAGGTGAACCCGAACTACCTGCCGGGGCGCATTCACTACGGCATCGCCCTCTACTCGGCGGGCCGCAAGGCAGACGCTGTCAAGATGTGGGAAGACGTGCTTGCGCGGAGCCCTGGCAACAAGAGCGCCGAGATGTACCTCGGCCTGGTCCGCGACATCGGTAAAGACACTGTGAATGACGGGCAGCCTGGGTGATGCTGCAGCCTCAACGACCCCTGCCGGCAGGAGTTCCCATCGTGGGTGATCAGTACGCACTCAAATTCATCTCGGGGAAGTACCAGGGCGGAGAGTTTCCTCTCAAGGCAGACAAGCCCTGCGTCATCGGCCGGTCGAGCGAGCTCGACATGGTGCTGGTCGAAGACATGGTCTCGCGCAAACACGCGAAGATCACCTGGGCGCAGGGCAAGCTGAACATCGAAGACCTCGGGTCGACGAACGGCACCTTCGTCAACGGCGAGAAGATTCTGAAGCCGTCGCGCATCAAGGAAGGCGACCGCATTCTCATCGGCACCTCGATTCTCAAGCTCGTGAAGGCGGGCTCGAGCCTCGACATGACCGACGCGCAGGTGAAGCAGAACCTCGAGCAGGTCGCGGCCCAGCAGTCGGCCAAGCAGACCAAGACGGCGATGACCGGCAAGCTCGAAGAGATTCCGCTGGTCGACCTGCTGCAGATGTTCTCGACCTCGAAGAAGAACGGCGTGCTCGTCGTCACTGCCGAGCGCGAGGCCAAGGTCTACCTGCGCCAGGGCAAGGTCTATTACGCGGTCATCGACGAGAACCACGATCTGGGCCCGCAGAAGAGCTTCAACCGGGTGATGAGCTGGGAGACCGGCGACTTCGAGCTGCGGCCGCCGGACAACCAGTCGTTCATGGTCGAGCTCGACTCGTCGACCGATCACCTGCTGATGGACGCGCTGCGGCACCTCGACGAGCTGAGGCGCGTGCAGCCGAACCTGCCCGCCGCCGACGCCACGCTGACCCTCGCGGTGCCGATGACGCCGCCCCTGCGGGAGCTGACGCCCGATGAGCTCGACGTGCTGCAGCTCGTGATCAACTGGGGCACCCTCCAGGGCGCGCTCGACCACTCGCCGGTCGAAGATCTCGTCGTGTGCACCGCCGTCGTGAGCCTCATGGAGCGCGACTACGTGCGGCTGGTCTGAATCCTCCCGGGCCGGGCCTGCATCTGGCTGGTCATGAACTGGGCAGCCTGGCTCGTCGTGATCGTCGTCGTGGGGCTGATGGCCCTCCAGGCCGTGCCGCTGGTGCTCGCCCGCCGGGTGCGCGGCCGCCAGGTGCCCGAGCTCGAGCCGTTCCTGTCGCCGGCTCAGCGACTGGCCCCCAGGCTGCTGGTCTATTTCTGGAGCCCGACCTGCGCGCTGTGCCGGCCCATGTCGAAGGCCATCGACGCGATGGGGACCGACGCCGTCGTGAAGATCAACGTCGCCGAGGCGCTGCCGCTGGCGCAGGCCTTCCACGTCATGGGCACCCCGTCGGTCGCGGTCGTCGAAGGGGGTACGGTGAAGTCCCTGCTGGTCGGCGCGCGCTCGCAGTCGCAGCTCGAGGCGCTGCTGACGGCCCCGCGCGGCGAGCAGGCGACGGCGTGAGCCGTCAGTCCTCGATGAGGCACCACCCCAGGCGCTTCTCTGGCGTCGGGTCTTCGCAGCGGCCCCAGCTGCGGCCGCTCACCGTGTCGACCAGCATGATCTGAAACGCCTCGGCGATGCGGTACCGCCCCGACGGCCCGGCCGGGAGCGTGTTGGCGTTGAACCGGCACCAGGTCGACTTGCCCGCCTTCTTCGGGTGGGGGCACAGGCTCCAGGTGACGCCGGTCTGGGTGTCGAGCTTGAGCGTCAGCTCGTTGGCCTTGAGCACCTGGTAGCGGCCCAGCTCGGACGCCGACGGGGCGTCGTTCACGATCACCTGCTGGGCCAGGGCCATCGAGGCCGGGGCGAGGACGACGAAGAGGAGCGTGCGCATGGGTGGACTCCACCATGCCTTCGTCGCGGCCGTCACGCGGAAGCGGGGAGCCGGCAGACCGACTCGTCGAAGAACCCTGCCGACGGAACGCCGAGGCCCTGGTTGAAGCGCGACCAGAAGTTCACCTGCGCGATGGTGGAGGCCAGCACGACGATCTCTCGCGGAGAGAAGTGTCGTCGAAGCTGCTCCGCCACCTCGGCTGGCACCACGACTGGCGTTCGGCTCAACGCGTCCGCATACCGCGCCGCGGCCTCGACGCGAGGGCCCATCGCCGTGAGGGCCTCCATGCGCGCGTTGACGAGCGCCTCGAGCTCGTTCGCCGTCAGCCCCGCCCGCCTCCAGGTCGCGGCGTTCATGTCGAGACAGAAGGGACAGCCGGCGACGGCGCTGGCGACGATGCGCGCGGCGGCGAGTGAGCGGCCATCGAGATCGCCCGGGGCTCCCGCCGCGGTGGCCTCGAAGATCCCCACCCCAACGGCCCCCCTCGGGAACCACGCCAGGAGCCGGCCGGGCAGGGGATCCTTCCCGGTGATGCGGCGGGCAAGCCAGAGCAGCGGACGCAGCAGCAGCGGCGCCCGGGCCGGTGGTTCGACGAGGCGTTGGAAGGTCACCGGACGACGCCGCGCCCGTCGGCGCCGATCTCCACGCGGCGGGTCTCGACGGCGTTGAAGTGCAGCCCACGAATGCCGCCGCCCATGCCGACCTCCATCTCGCGCACGAGCTGCTTGCCGACCGACAGGCCCTTCTTCGCGGCCCACGCCTCGAACTTCTGCGCGTCTTCGCCCGTGCTGAACGCCTCAGTGCCCGGGGGCAGCGCGCCGCGGGGCCGCAGCGCCTCGGCCGACGGCGGTCCACCGAGGAACTCGGCGATCGGTGCCACGGCCTGATCGTACGTCACCAGCCGGTAGGGCGACTCGTCGTACTGATCCGACTCGGTGTTCGGCTTCTCGAAGAAGAGCCCGCCGCCGACGTACACCGCCGAGTGCAGCAGCGTGTACTCGTCCTGGCGGAAGGCCACCACGTCACCGGGCTTGAGGTCCTTCAAGAAGGCGGGCGTCTCGCCGGCCGCGGCCTTGCCGAGCGACTGGAAGCGCTCCGCGTTCTCGTACTCGGGCCCGGCGAGCTGCGCGTCGCCGTACATGAGGTGCACGTGGGGTGAGCTCGGGTTCTGATACGCGCGCATCATCTCCCACGCGGTGACGTGGCAGTTGGGCGTGGAGCCGATCTCGAGGTCGCCCCGGTCGCCCAGCCCCTCGTTCATCTGGGTGTTGAAGCGCGCCGAGTCCGGAACCTTCACCGGGTTTCCGGGGTCGAGGTCGCGCCCGACGAGGCCCTGCATGGCCGGTGGGAGGAAGTCGATCGCCGTGTACTCGCGCGCCGCGTCGTACTTCACCTGCGACAGCCCACCGAACTCCTGCTTGAGCGCGTCGAACTGCGGCTGCGAGAGCTTGCCGAAGCGAACGTCGAGCGTGCGCGTCATGAGGGGATTTGCGCCCGTGAGGCCCTGGAACTGCAACTCGGTGGCCGACCGCACGGGCACGCCGGCGATGGTATTCGACGGCAGCTTCGCGGGGCCGAGCGCCTGGGTGTCGGGCGTCTGAATCGTCGCCACCCGGGACAACAGGGCCGGCCGCTGGGCCGGTCGTGAGCCACGAGTGCCCCAGGCGCCCGTGGTGCTGGCCGTGCCCGGCGACGTGGAGGCCGGTGGCTTCGGGGCGTCAGGCGTGGTGGGGCGAGCGACGGTGGGGCTGGCAGGGCGTTGGTTGACGCGGGGCATGACCGTGGTTGTCGCCCAAACCAGCCCCCGGACGCAACGGTTCGCCCGCCAGGCTGAGCCGCGACGCGCGCTTGAGGGCGCTGGAGGCGTAGTGCGCAGCGACCGGGCTCCTCCGGAGGAGGGGCGTGGAGGCCGGCGTTCCAGACCCGAGCGGGAGCGTCACACCCCGAGCTGCTGCACGGAATCGGCGACGGGGAGCCCCCTGGGCATCGCGCCCAGCCGGGTGCGAAGCGCCGCGCCCAGTGACACGCACACCGCCAGCGACATCAGCAGCGGCCCCAGCACCGGCACCTGCATCGCGACGAGGAGGGTGAAGAGGCCCACGGCCAGCACCATCGCCTGCGTGCGGCGCACCCGGCCCAGCGGCATGGCCGTGCCCACCGCGTTGGCGATGGCGGCCAGCCCCATCGGCACCACGAAGGCCAGCGCGAGCCACATCACCGCCGCCACCGGAATGCCGATGATGGTGATGAGGAGGAACAGCGTCAGCGGGAGCGCCAGTAGCAGCGCCAAAAAGCCCACCACGCCCGACACCACCGGCTGGGTCCGAACCGCCGCCTCGAGGCCCTTCATGCGCTGCGGCGCCAGCACCATCAACACGAAGCCGAAGACGAAGAAGACGACGAACTGCACCAGGAACGTCGCCAGCGACAGCGGGGAGCGCTCGTCGTCATCGGCCGGCGTCACCGCCTGGTTCGCCTTCACCGCGTGCGCCGCCATGGCCGAGGCGATGCCCGAGCCGCCGAACGACACCTCTTCGCCGCGCACTGTCGCCGTGCCCTCACGCAGCACCCGCCCGCCGAAGGCCACCGCGTCGCCGCTCACCTCGGCCTTGTCCTTGAGCACCACGTCACCGCCGAAGGCCACCGCGTCGCCCGACACCCGCGCGCCGGACTCGACCACCACCGGGCCGCCATAGGCGACGGCGTTCTTCACGGTGTCTCCGGCCTTCACCACCACCGGGCCGCCCGTCGACGTCAGCTCGCCGTTGCGGGCGCGCGCCGACAGGTGCTCCTGCCTGGCTTCGGCCAGCCGCGCCGCGGCCTCGTCTCGCTCGGCCAGGGCCTCGGCCTTCCGCTCGGCTTCGGCGTCGAGCTGCTCGGTGAGGCGCTCGACGCGCTCCCGCTCGGCCTCGATGGCTTCACGCTCGGCCTCGAGGGCCTCGGGCGTCTTCGGCTCGGCCAGGCCCACGGGCGGCGTCGGAGCCACCATCGGAACCGGAGCCCCGGGCGGCGTCGGAGCGACCACCGGCGTCGGCGCCACCGTCGGGGTCGGCGACCCGGGCGGCGTCAGAGGCACCAGCGGCGTCGGCGTCAGGGGGGCCGGGGGCGTCACCGCGACGGGAGCTCCCGCTGGCGCGCGCCGCAGCACGTAGAGCGAGCCCTGCTTCGTCACCTCGAGGCCGTAGACGCGGGCGACCGTCTCGAGGGCCTCCTGGGGCGAGGCGTCGGTGAGGTGGATCTGCGCCGGCTCGTCGAGCGCGCCCACCACGATGACGTTGAGGCCGCCCTTCTGGGCGATGGTGGTGAGGCCCTGCTTCAACGGGCCGTCGAACTGCACCGAGACGGTCGGCGCCGCAGCCAGCGCCAGGACGAGCAACGACGAGATCATCACGCCACCACCTTCGAGTTCTCGGGCGCGACCAGCCGTCGCAGCCCCACCAGGGTCACCATCACCACCACCGCCAGGGCCACCGACAGCGGCAGGCCGGCCGTGCGCCACACCGCCGCCAGGCCCGAGCCGAAGCCCACCAGCACCTCGCGCGTCGCCACCAGGGCCTGCGCGAGCTGGAGCGCCACGCCGTCAGCCGACGCCCCCGAGCGCACGAAGGCCAGCGCCGACGCCGCCAGGCCCACCACGGCGATCAGCACCGCGCTGCGCACCTCGGCCGCCGACACCCGCCTGGGCTCGGCCTCGACCTTCGCCATCACCGACGACACGAAGTCGGCCGGCGGGAGCGGATCGGCCAGGCGCAGCAGATCCTTCTCGAGCTGCCGGTGGGCTTCGGCGAGGGCCTCGCGCTCGAGGGGATCGGGCGCGGCCTCGGCCAGCAGCCGGGCCAGCTCGGCCTCGTCGTCGTTCATCGGCGTCGTCATGCGGCCCCCTGCTCGGCCTGCGTCATGCGGGTGCGCAGCTTCTCACGGGCGCGGAAGAGGCGCGCCATGATGGTGCCGGGCGCGACGCCCATGATGACGGCGATCTCCTTCGTGGTGCGCTTCTGCACGTAATAGAGCGCGAGCACCTCGCGGTCGTCGTCCGACAGGGTGGCCATGGCGTCCTCGAGTGAGCGGCGCTGCTGGCTCGCCATGGCGAGCTCTTCGCTGGTGGGCTCGTGCGAGGCCAGCGTCGGCGCGTGGGGCTCGACGTCTTCGGTCTGGACCTTCTGGCGCCGCCGCAGAATGTCGAGGCACAGGTTGCGCGCGATGGTGAGCACCCAGAGATCGAACGGCCGCGTCTCGTCGAAGCGCTCGAGGTGCTGGTAGGCCCGCAGGAACGTCTCCTGCGCCACCTCGGTGGCCTCGGCCTCGGAGCGCAACAGGCGCAGACACAGCCCGAAGACGGGCCGCTGCAGGCCCCGCACGAGCGCCGCGAAGGCAGACGAGTCACCCCGCCGCGCCCGACGGACCTCATCAAGCCACGGCTGGGTGGTATCGGCCGTCATCCCCAACAGAGACATCGACAGCGAGGGGGCCCGGGTCGCCAGTGTATTCACGCCCCACAGTACGGGCCGCCCCCACCCTCATTGCCCGCCCCCGGATGGATGGGACTTCAAGAAAAACGGCTACTTGGACGGCTGTGCGGCCCGTGCGGCCGCCTTCGCCTGCTTTTTCTGATGCTGGCGGGCGCGGAAGCCGACCGGCGCATCGGTGGGGCGGGGCCGGTCGCGGTGCCGGCCCTTGTCCTGGCGGGCCACCTGCGCGGGCGTGTCCGGGCCGTCGCCAGTGTCGGGGCCCTCACCAGCCTGGGTGCGCGGGGTGGGGCGCTCCTTCGCCTCGCGCTCGAGCTGCTCGACGCCGAAGTGGAAGAGGCGCTTGACGACGAGGGTGGCGTAGCTGCCGGGAGGCAGGGTGAAGGCGACGTTCACCTTCATGAAGCCGCGGTTGAGCTCATCGCGCCCGGGCTTGCCGATGACAAGCTTCTGCGGCTGCACCAACAGGGGCCGCTCCTCGTGTTTGAAGAAGAGCAGGCGTGGCGCTTCTTTCACGGTGAGCTGCTCGAGGGTGAGCTTCTCTTTGCCCATCGCCCAGTCGACGGCCTCCTTGACGCGGGGGTCGGCGATGGTGGTCGCCGGCGCCAGCAGCGGCACGGTGGCCTGCCGCATCCACGCGAGGAGCTCGGGCCTGGCGTCGCGGTGGTGGAGCAGCGAGCCGGCCTGGTACGGCATGACGAAGAGCGACTCGCGGGGCAGCACCAGCTGGAGCAGCCGACGGGCCGACTCGTTCCACAGGTACGACTGGAACTCGAAGAGGAGCAGCGCGCGGTACTTCGAGTCGATGGTGAGGAAGGCCTCGAGGAAGTTGCGGGGCGCGCGGCGCAGCACGTGGAGGATGCGCGCGTACTTCGTGTTCGCCGTCTGGTACGGGCAGTGCGCCCGCCAGTCGCCCCAGTGCTCGGCCCAGAAGGCCTTCACCTTCGCGTCGTCGGTGCGATCGAGCGGTGAGGGCACCGCCATGAAGTTGCGCAGGGCGCGCTCGAAGTCGCCCTTGAGCAGATCCTTCGCGATGAAGCCCTGCCCGTGCTTGATCGAGCCGAAGCGCTGGTTGTCGAAGTAGTTGATCACCCCCAGCCGCCCCACCTCCGAGACGGCCATGGTGACGTCCTGCAGCTCCTGCTCGCGCAGCTGGCGCACGGTGACGGCGAAGCGGTTCGAGGTGGTGTTGGCGGCGGTGAGGGGCTCGGCGGCGCGGCCGAGGAACTTGAGCCGCAAGTCCGGGTCCTGCATGTCGACGTCGACGCCTTCGACGGCGATGAGCTGCTCGGTGCGGCCCTGCTTGTCCTTGAGGCCGCAGAAGCTCACCGCGCCGGGCTTGAGGCCGAACTTCTTCGCGATGCGGGCCACCGCGTCGAAGGTCGACAGCTTCTGCTTGTCCATCAGGTAGACGCGGTAGCGCCCGTCGATGTCTTCGTCGAAGCGGTACGACTCCTTCACCGAGAAGTCTTCCGGCCGCTGCTTGAGCTTCATGGGCGCGCGTGTACCTCAGCGCCGCCCGGAATGCCTCACTGCACCACTTCGAGGGTGAAGTTGGGGAAGGTCTCCCACGAGTAGGTGCCAGGCCGCGCCTTCAAGGTGGCGCGCATGTTCCGCGCGGTGACCTGGTTCAGCTTGAGGCTCGCCTTATGGCCGTCGACCGAGATGGCGGGCTGGTCGCCCGGCGCGAGCTCGACCTCGAAGTCGTCGGACTTCACCAGGAACGGCCGTTGGTGGCCGATGCGCCCCTTGAGCAGGCTCACCACGATGCCGGCGGACTCGGCGTCGAGCTTCCACGAGACGGTGTTCTTCGCCACGCTCGCGGCCGAGACCCGGGCCTGCAGCACGCCCATCGACGAGCCTTCCTTCTCCACCCGGTGCTCGATGGCGAGGCGCGCGCGGGGCGAGGCGAGCAGGGACGGCCGGTCGAGCGTCGTCGCCACCGTGGGGTCGAGGCGTGAGAGGACGTCGAGCAGCGCGTGCGGGCTCCACTCGCGCACCAGGCGCTCCTCATCTCCGGTGATGCCGACGGCCAGCAGCACCGGCACCGCGTCGTGCGGGGTCTGCACGGTGCCGAACAGGGGGTCGACCCCGATCGCGAACGCCTCGAGCTCGGTCTCGGCGCCCTCCCCGAAGGGCCGGTGCCAGCGAACGATCTGCCCCGCCGAGAGCCGCTTCTCGTGGGCGTGCGCGATGAGGCGCTCCAGCACGGGCGCGACCCACGGTGGGAGCTGCGTTTCGTCTTTTCCGCGCGGCACACGCAGCGCCACCTCGACGCCCGCCTTGAAGGCGAGCCCATGGGTGCGCAGGAGCCAGAAGGGGCGAGGCTGGCCGAACGTGGCCACCTTCACGTCGAGGCCCGCGACGGGCAGGGTGATGACGGGCGCAGCGCCGACGCCCTGGCCGAGGTTGGCGTCGAGCGCCACCTGGAGCCGCTGGCGCCGCTCGGCCGCGCCCACCTTCACGGGCGCAGTGACCGCCGGCGCGCGCGGCGTCCGCCGCACATCTCGGCGTGCGACAGGTCGCTTCTTCAAGGAAGTCCGGGACTTGGAGGCGACGGCGCGGCTGGCGGCAGACGTTTTGGGCATGTCGACCCTTTGGGTAGCAACGAGGGAGGGGTCGATGCACGTCGACGTGAGGCTTTTTCGATGGGCGGGCGCAACACCGCTGCATCTCTTGAAGTGATCGAAGCGTCCGCGGAACGAAGGGGTTCGGCTCATCGTTCTCCCAGGCAACACGCGTCGTTCGTTTTGCGTCGAGGATCTCTCTGCTAGGGTCTCATGCGCTTGGCCAATCAACCGATTCCCTTGACGAATGTGGCGGCTCAGGCCGAGGCGAAGCCTGCACAGGTCTACTCCCTCGGCACGCTCAAGGGGCCTCGCCTCAAGGGCAAGTTCGCCGACGGCAAAGAGGGCGAGTTTCCCCTCGCCGAGCGAACCTCGCTGGGGCGGCACCCGAACAACACGCTGCGCCTCGTCGACCGCGAGGTGTCCAAAGAGCACTGCGTCATCGAGCGGGTGGGCGCGACGTTCCTGCTGAGAGATCTCAACTCGTCGAACGGCACCTTCGTCAACGGCCGGAAGATTCGTGAGCTCCGACTGCGGGACGGCGATGAGATCGCCCTGGGCAACAGCCGGCTCGTCTTCATGTCCGGCAGCGATCACGCCGGGCAGACGCCCACCTCGCAGGCCGGCGTCACGGTGGTGCAGTCGGCCCACTCGATGCCGGCGTTCCTGGCGACCGTCGCGCAGATGGAGTCGGCCGAGTTCCGCCCGGCCGACAAGCTGTCCGACGTCGAGACGCTCAAGCAGGACTACGAGAAGCTGCGCATCGCCAACGAGTTCCACCGGCTCGTCGGCATGGAGCGCGACCTGCCGTCGCTGCTCGACAAGATTCTCGGCGTGGCGTTCCAGCTGCTCGCGGCCGACAACGCCGTCATCTTCCTCACCGACGACAACGGCGAGCTGAACCCGCAGGCCATCAAGCGCCGCAAGCAGGACCAGGTCGAGGTCACCGTCTCGGAGACCGTGCTCAAGCGCGTGGCCGAGACCCGCAGCGCGGTGCTCACCGCCGACGCCATTCTCGACTCGCGCTTCTCGTCGTCCGAGTCGATCGTCGCGCAGGGCATTCGCTCCGCGATGGCGGTGCCGCTGCTGTCGAAGGGCGTTCTCAAGGGCATTCTGTTCTGCGACACCCGCGAGCGCACCAACGCCTTCTCGGAGAAGGACCTCAAGGTGCTCGCGGGCATCGCGTCGCAGGCGGCCATCGCGCTCGAGAACGCGGACCTCGCCGGCAAGATCGAAAAAGAAGCCATCGCCCGCGCCGAGCTGTCACGCTTCCTCGCGCCCGCCGTCGCCGAGGCGGTGGTGTCGGGCAAGGTCGAGCTCTTGCGGGTCGGCCGGCTGGCCGAGGTGAGCGTCATCTTCGCCGACATTCGCGGCTTCACCTCGATGGCCGAGGCCGACAGCCCGCAAGAGACGGTCGCGATGCTGAACACGTTCTTCACCGCGATGGCGAACGTGATCTTCAAGTACGAGGGCAACCTCGACAAGTTCATCGGCGACTGCGTCATGGCCACCTGGGGCCCGCCGATCACCCACCCCGACGATGCCTCGCGCGCGCTCAAGTGCGCCCTCGAGATGCTCGACGAGATCCACGCGATGAACCGCAACCGCGAGGAGGAGGGCAAGAAGCCCATCGAGGTCGGCATCGGCGTCAACACCGGCCCGGCCGTCGTCGGTTACATCGGCTCGACGGAGCGCCACGAGTTCACCGCCATCGGCGACTCGGTGAACGTGTCGTCGCGGCTGTGCGGGCTGGCGAAGAGCTCCGAGATTCTGGCCACCGAGACGACGGTGCGGCGCGCGGGCCCCGGCTTCATCGTCGAGCCGGTGTCGGTGATGCAGGTGAAGGGCAAGGAGAAGGGCGTGCCCACCTTCCGCATCCTCGGCTTCAAGGACGCGTGACGGGCCGGCCGTGACGCGGCAGACCCGCCACCCGGTCTCGCAGAACTGCCCCAACTGCGGGCGCACGCACGACACCTCGGTCTTCGTCAGCGGGCAGACCATCACCTGTACCTGCGGCATTCGGTTCGAGGTGCGCCGCACCGACGTGCGCTCACTCGCCCCCACCGAGGCGAAGACGACGCCAGCCCGGTCGCCCCAGCCGCCACCGCCTCCGCCGCCGTCGGGCATCGACGTGCCGCTCGGCTCCAGCCTGCCGCCCGCGGCGGAGCACACGTCGATCGCCGAGCCGTCTCCCTCGATCCCCGGGTACGAGCTCGTCGAGCTGCTCGGCCGAGGCGGCATGGGCGAGGTGTGGCGCGCGCGCCAGGTGTCGCTGGGCCGGCTGGTCGCGGTGAAGATCCTCCCCGCGAAGTTCTCGTCGGACCGCGAGTTCGTCGCGCGCTTCGAGAAAGAAGCCACCGCGCTCGCGGCCCTCAACCACCCGGGCATCGTGCAGATCATCGATCGCGGGCAGGCGGGCCAGAACTACTACTTCGCGATGGAGCTGGTGCCCGGCGTCAACCTGCGCGAGCTCCTCACCGGACGGCGGTTGTCGACGAAGGAGGCCCTGCGCATCGTCGTGCAGCTCGCGCGCGCCATCGACTACGCGCACGAGCAGAAGGTGGTGCACCGCGATCTGAAGCCCGAGAACGTGCTGGTCGACCCGCGCGGGCACGTGAAGATCGCCGACTTCGGCCTGGCCGGCATGAAGGACAGCGACCGCAACATCGCGCTGACGGCGACGGCCGTCGCGATGGGCACCGTCAACTACATGGCGCCCGAGCAGCGCCGAGACGCCAAGCACGTCGACCACCGCGCCGATCTCTATTCCCTTGGCGTGCTGCTCTACGAGCTGCTCACCGGAGAGCTGCCGCTGGGCCGGTTCAAGCTGCCTTCCGAGAAGGTCGAGGGGTTGCCCGTTCGAATCGACGAGATCGTGGGCAGCCTGCTCGAGTCCGAGCCGGAGCAGCGCCCCCACCGGGCCTTCGAGGTGGCGAACGCGCTCGAGTCGTTGATCGAGTCGGCCGAGAGTGTGGTGCCCGCGAAGCGACCATCGGGCGTGCCCAGCCGGGTGAGCTCCTTCGTTCAAGAGCCCGGCGGTGGGTGGAAGGTGGCCGTCTTCGTGCTGGGGGCGCTGCTGCTGGTGGCGCTGGGGGCGCGGTTCTGGCCTTCCGATGTGCCGAAGACGCCGCCGCCGCCCACGCGCGCGCCCGCCTGGTACCAGGACACCGACGAGACCTTCTTCGCCGCTCGCAAGGACGAGGGCCGCGTGCTGTCCATCTCGTTCGGCCCGGCGAGCGCCGAGGGGGGAGAGGGCATCAGCGCGCATGCGGGCCACTGGGCGCTCGATGACGGCGCCCTCACCGCGATTCAGTACGGCGAGGTGACCGACCCCGAAGGGCCCGTGACGGTGATCCCCCGCGCGTACCTGGCCGACCGGTACTACGCGAGCGACGAGTTCGAGGCCGAGGTCGACGTGCAGTACGAGCCGCTGTCGCCCGAGTTCCCCCCGCTCGACAACGACGCCCAGCGCTTCGTCGAGCTCTCCTTCCGCATCAAGGACACGCAGGTCAGCCTCTTTGCCATTCCCGATGTGCCGGGCCTGCCGCCGGTCGACGAGATGCGGCTCATGTGGCGCTACTTCACGCCCGACGGCACCGAGGTGGTGGGCAACAGCGCGAAGGACCAGGTCGACCAGATGATGGAAGACCACGTCACGGTGCCCCACTCGAAGTTCCGCATGCGGCTCCAGCTCCAGCACCTGCGCAACGGCCAGGTGAACGTCGAGGGCTTCGTCGACGGCAAGCGGATCTCGCGCAAGTCGCTCGCGCAGCTCGGCGGGCGCACCGGGAAGGTGGCGCTGGGCTGCCGCAACCTGCAGTGCCGGTTCTCGAACCTCGTCGTGCGCGGCAAGGCGATGCCGAAGCCGGCGCAGAAGCCGTCGAACTGAATCCTCCCGCGGGGCGTGCGCCTCTCACCGGCACTCATTCCCCGAGGAGACGCACCATGTGCATGGCCGTGACTTGTCCCACATGTGGAAAACCCGACTGGCGCGGCTGTGGTGCGCACGTCGAGCAGGTGCTGGGCCATGTGCCTCGCGCCGAGCGCTGCAAGTGCCGCGAAGCGCCCGTCAAGAAGTCCTCGGCGTCCGTGACGTCGACGCCCGCGCCGTTGCTGCGGTGAAAGTGCGGAATGCAGGTAGGCTCGCCTTCGCGTGGAAGGCCGCCTGCTGCTGAAGGACTGCAGTCTCTTTCGAGCCGACGGCCGGGTGCGAACGCGCATGGCCGTGCTGATCGACGGCCCCACCATCGCCCAGGTGACCGACGACGACGCGCTGCCGGTGCGTCCTGGTGACTGGGCGGTGAAGTGCGACGGCCGGCTCGTGACGCCGGGGCTCATCGATTGCCACACGCGGCTGGTGGGCGCGGCGGTGTCTCCCTGGTCTGGGCACCACCTGCTGCGCCCGCTCGAGGAGCGGTACCGCGTCGAGGGCGAGACCGACGCGCTGCTGACGCCCTCCGAGGTCGAGGCCATCACCGCCGCCTCGCTGGCGCGCGGGCTGCTGCGGGGTACCACGTTCTTCGTCGAGCACCTGCACGCGCCGGGGTGCGTCGAGGCGGCGCTCTCGATTCAGGCGAAGGTGGCCGAGCGGCTCGGAGCGCGGCTGCTCAACAGCCACGCGTCCACGAGCCTCGACGCCGTCGCCGGGCCGGAGCAGGTCGAGGCGAACGCGCGGCATGTCGTGGCGATGAAGGGGCACCCGCTCGTGAGGGGCTCGCTCGGCGTGGCCGCCTCGTTCTGTGCCGACGACGAGCTGCTGCGTCGGGTGGGCCGCCTCAAGGAAGAGCTCGGCGTGGGCGCGCACTTCCGCATGGCGGAGAGCGACGAGGATCTCGCGCTGACGTGGGATCGCCACCAGACGAGAATCGTCAATCGCTTCGAGGCCTTCGGGCTGCTCGGTGGAGCCTCGGTGGGCGCGCACGCCCGGGCCATCGATCGCGCCGAGGCCGAACGGCTCGCGCGCACCCGCACGCTCATCGCCTTGAGTCCAAGGCTGACCCACACGCTGGAAGGAGGCTCGGCGCTCGGCATGGAAGCGGTGCTGCTGAGCCAGAACCTGGTGGGGCTCGGCACCGGCGGCAGCGGTACGCTCTGGGAAGAGCTCACCGCCAGCTTCACCGGCGTGATGACGCTCGCGCGCTCGGGCCGCATGCTCGACCCGGACAACCTGATGGCGTCGTTCCTCGTCGGTGGACCAGCGGAGCTCTGCACGATGGTGTTCGGGCTTCCGTCGGGCAGCGTCGATCGTGGCTCGCTCGCCGATCTCGTGGTGCATGACTTCATCCCCGCGCAGGAGGCCGGCAACATCACGCCGCACCTGTTGATGCAGCTGAGCCAGTCGCGTGCCGCGTGGACGATCGTGAACGGCCGCGTGGTGGTGCGTGAAGGCCAGCTGCTCGCGGCGCCGCACCTGGCGCTCGAGCGCGACGCGGCGAAGGCCATCGAGGCGGTGTGGACGCGCTCCTGACGAAGTGCCTCGAGGCCCGGCGCGCGCGCCTGCCGGCCGAGACGACGTGCTTCCGGTGGATCGACGGAGAGCTGCCGGGGCTGACGGTGGACTGCTTCGGCGACGTCGCGGTGCTGTCGTTCTATCGGGACGTGGGCCCGGACGAGGCGAAGACGCTCGGCGCCTCGTTGATGCAGCTCGCGAACTTGCGTGCCGTCTACGTGAAGTTCCGCCCTCGAGAGGCGCGTCGCGTCGCGAACGAGCGGCCAGACGAGCTCGCGCCGGTGGAGCCGATCGCGGGCATCTCGGTGGAGTCACTCGAAGCGCTCGAGCTCGGCGCCCGGTTCGTCATCCGCCCGGCGAACGGGCTGTCGGTCGGCCTGTACCTCGACGCGCGTGACGCCCGGGCCTTCGTGCAGGCCGAGGCGCGGGGCCGGCGGGTGCTCAACCTCTTCGCGTACACCTGCGGGTTCGGCGTGGCGGCGCGGCGGGGTGGGGCGGCGCGCGCGGTGAACGTCGACGCCTCGCGCAAGGTGCTCGACTGGGGCGAAGAAAACCTGCGCGTGAACGGGCTGCCGGTCGACCGGTACGACTTCATCGCGGGCGATGCGTTCGACTGGCTCGCGCGGTTCGCGAAGAAGGGTGAGACGTTCGAACTCGTGGTGCTCGACCCGCCGGGGTTCGCGACGACGAGGTCGAGCCGGTTCTCGGCCGGGCGCGACTACCACCAGCTCGTCGCGGCCGCGGCCCCCGTGGTGGCGCGCGGAGGGCTCGTCCTGGCGATGTGCAACGTCGAGGCGATGACGCCGGCCGTCTTCGAGGCTCAGGTCCAGCGGGGCCTCGGCGCGCGGACGCATCGGCTCGTGCGGCACTTCGGCGCGAGCGACGTCGACTTCACCCAGCCGTCGGCGCTCAAGTGCGCGGTGTACGAGCTGGGCTGACGGAGGCGCCGGCCACCGGGCGTCGAGCCCGTTCTTCGACACGAGCCGCCGGCGGAGCCGGTTTGACTCCTCGTCGTCTCGGTGCGACCTGCAGCAGCGCAGAGGTCTACGCACCGGACGGTGGCACCGAGGTTGGGCTCACGACGTTGGCTTCGGGAACGAGTGCACCACGGGCACGGACTGCTCGGACGTGCACGGGTGGCTGGCCGCGCAGCCGCATGCCGTGCGTCGGAGGTGCGGGTTGGCGTCGAGAACGAGGCGACGGGGGCTCGCCCGCCCGTCGTAGGGTGGGCCGCAGACCGCCTGGACACCCATGGGCATCCCATCGGAACGCGTCGGTGCTGATCGCCGCGCCAGACGAGGCGGCAGCTGCAGCAGCTCGAGCGCGTGGTGAAGCTCCATCGGGGCGCCGTCGCTCGTGAGCGGCGCGACGAGGTGACGGTGACGGATGGGCGCACCGTCGTCGCCCAGGCCCTTCGTCGTCGGCCCACGAGCCGTTCAGACCCGAGTCCCGACCGCTCGCCATGGTGCCGACGACGCAGCACGGGAGCTCTGGCAGCCTGCTCGTCATGCGCCGATGGAAGGGGGCTGTCGTGCTGGGCGGGCTGATGGCCGTGGCGATGCCACTGCGGGTCGCGGTGGCGCTCCGGAGCGAACGGCCCGCGGCGCGGCTCCAGGTGCTCGGCGCGCGGATCGACGCCCATGACGGGCCAGGGCTGGCGCCCGGAGCCCCGTTCGACGGGGAGTGGTGGTTGGTGATCCACTCGTTCTCCATCGCGGCTTCGGCGAACCTGGCGTTCCGACACCCGGAAGACGCTCCGGCACGCCGCGTCGAGATCGCCCGCTGGCTCGAGCTGATGCTGAAACCCGATGTGCGCGCGTTCGACACCACGAAATGGAACGAAGACGCGCTCGAGTCGCTCGACGGCTCGAAGGGGCACGTGGGGGTCCTCGGGCATGTCGCGTGGGCGCTGGGGGCTTCGTGCCTGGTGGGGAACGCGCCGCACCCGCTGGTGGGGCCGATCGCCGATGGGCTCTCGAGCCGCTTCGCGGCGTCCCCCCTCCTCGAGACGTACCCTGGTGAGATCTACGTGCCCGACAACCTGGTGGCGATCGCCGGCCTGTCGCTGCTCCGGCGATGTCAGGGCGCACCGGAGGATCCCGAAGTGCGGCGCTTCGTCGAGCGACTCGAGCGCGATCACCTCGACGCCGAGACCGGTCTGTTCGTGTTCGCGCCCGGCCAGCCAGCGCGTGGGAGCGGCGCCGCGTGGACGGCGTACTTCCTCTCGTTCGTGGACGACGGGCGAGCGCGGGAGCAGTTCGAGCGGCTCTTTGGTGTCTTCGGGGCCGAACTCCCATTCGGAGCGCTGGCCGTACGCGAGTGGCCGGCTGGCGTCGACCGGGGAGGTGACGTCGACTCGGGGCCGCTCGTTTTTGGTCTCTCGCCGAGCGCGACGGGCTTCGCGATGGCGGGGCCGGCGCTCACGAACGACGTCGAGCGGCTGTCCGCGCTCCGGGTGACGGCCGAGACGGTTGGCGTGACGGTGAACGATCGATTCCTGCTCTCACCGCTGGTGGGAGACGCCATCGTGCTGGCGACCTCGACCGCCACGCCGTGGACCGACGCGTTCGTCAGCTCGCCGAGCGCACGGCAGTGACGCGCCAGGGAACGCCCGGGAACGGGTCGACGGCTGCTCCGCCGTCTTCGTTGGCCGCGTGGGGCAGGGCGCCGAGCAGGACCACCGCCGTGTCTTCCAGCTGCTCCAGGTGCTTCTGGTGCTCGCGCAGCGCTTTGACTTGCCGGCGCTGGAGCAGCTGGTCGAGAACCTGCGCCTCGAGGCCCGGCTGCAGCAGGGGGGCCTCACGCCCGGCCGGCTGCGCTTCGACCTGCGCGAGGTGGTGGACCGCATCGTGGCGGGCCTGATGCCGTTGGCTCGACGCGCAGGCGTCGCGCTCGAGGCAGGCCTCTCGGAGGAGCCCGTGTGGCTCGAGGCCGACCGCGCCCTGATCGAACGCGCTGTGAGCAACGTCGCGCACAACGCCATCACCCACGGGGCGCGCAACGTGGGCGTCACGCTGCAGCCGGGGGGCGGCACGTTCCGGCTCGAGGTCTCCGACGACGGGCCGGGGCTCGAGGCCAGCGTGCGGTCGACGACCCGGCGCGGCGAGGGCCTGGGCATGCAGGTCGCGGCCCGCGCGCTCGAGCTCACCGGGCTGAGCATCACGTACACGCCTGGGCCCGACGGGGTGGGTACGACGGCGACCATTCACCCACTCGGGTGAGCGCCGCACTGCTGGGCCCCTCACGGCCGGTCCTCGAGCCGCAAGCGCTGCCTGGCCGCTGC